>CAJODN010000001.1 GCA_905233695.1 uncultured Lachnospiraceae bacterium
AATAGTCTCCTTCGTTTATGTTATATATAACATATTTTCTGCAAATAGTCAATATTCTTTGAATTATCAAGACTCTGTCTGGGAATAATAATAATAATAACTACAGTTTTGACACCAATCGTGACACCAATTCTACACCAATTGCTGTTAAACTATGTGAAAATATGTGATGATATATCAGATTGAAATCTTAAGGATTCCGCGAAATAAAGAGATTTGTAAAGGATTGTTACTTTTGTTTCATTACTATTCATAGGCATCGTCTCCTTTCTCTATTGCAGGAGCCACTATGCCTAAATCAATAACCCCTGCTTATGTTATATGCCAACACAAGAAGGACGGGACTATTATTCCATTAAAAATCCGCCTTCAAGATGAAGACGGAGAATATCAGTCGTATTTAGTTAAGTCATATAGGCAAAATGGTATGTCGGCATCAGCGAAGCCTCCACACTATTCGACGGTTATGTTTGAATGTAAGATTAATGCATTCGGACAGGATAAGATTATTGGCATCAGCTATAATTATACGGATGGATTATGGAAGGTATTGGAGAGATCCTTATAACCTTTTTATGGCTTACAATTACCGCATGGCTCATAGCCTTGATTTATTAACTCCTCTCGACTTCCGGAGAAGAATTGTCTGTTCTTTTCTTTCATTTTGTTTACTGAGTCACAATCAGGCTTGTGGAATTTCTTGGTATTTGTGTTAAGGACATAGTCTGATGTTACGTTTTCAGCCGAATTAGCGTTATTGGTTACAGGATTAGTCTCAGAGACTTTGCTGTCACCGGTAGCATAGTCTATGTCTATTCAATACACGCAGAAGTTTATACCTTTGCCATTATCCTCAACGGAATGTGCTTCCATAAGGACTCCGGATGCCACGAGGTTCTCACCCTCGAATATTGGTGTTACGCGATACAGCACATGATTGTTGGTGCGTTCTGCGTAATCGCATACCTTGTTTTCAAAAGGCAGCATACCTTCTACATTCATATATCTTGTGCCGGTTATTAAGTTCTTCTCATTTGCATTTTCACCTGCAAGCTGATATGCAATAAGATGGCACCTGTTATACAAATAATTTCCATCCACTAATTCGTGGTAATTGGCTGTATGCCAGCCGGATGGTCTTATCTGTCCTATCTTGCCTCTTTCTTCGGTTGGCATAAGGTCTTTACATATATTTGCATATGCCATACCGCAACGACCGTAAGCATCAAGGTTACTGTATATTTCAAATGCTCCTGTGTTCCTTCTGTCGTCTTCGTCAAAGAATGGCACATTTCCGTTAATCTCAACATAAGGCATGCCGGAATATGCCGGAACAGATGCAAGATCTATGACGCTTTTCTTATTGTCCGGTTTTGATGTTTCTTCCTTGGTGGTGTTATCAGCTACTGTTTTGTTGACAGCTTCAGTGGTGTTAAGCTGAGTTGTAGTATCGCTTTTACCACATCCACAGCCGGATACTAGTAACGAGAAGACAACAATTGTAATTAAAAGAAAACTGTAAAGTCTTTTCATAATCATATCAATTCTCCGCTGAAATGCTGGATTTCATGTTGGATAATCTGTGCCCCATTTATGATTGTCATAGCCTATCGATAATCTTCAATATATCGTTCGGCGAATCAGCAAACTCTGTCGCACCGGATTCTACCAGAAAATCCTTATCCCTGAAGCCCCACAAAACAGATATGCAAGTAAGATTAGAGTTCCTAGCTGTAGCAAGATCCACTTCGGAATCTCCTATATAAATTGCCATATCCTTCGAGCTATCTAGCTCCTTCAACGCTTCATCAACCATGTCCGGCGCCGGCTTTCTTCTGACACCATCCTTTTCGCCTACGACAACATCTACGCATTCTTTAAAGAACTTCTCATACAGTTCCTGAACTGCCGAGTCAATTTTATTAGATACTATCGCCTGCTTGTAGCCACGATTCTTAAGTGTCATCATCACATCTATAATACCTTCGTATGGTCTTGTTTTATCCATACAATGCTTGTCATAATGCTCTTTAAATACGGGCAGCATCTTATCGATAAGTTCTGCCGGCGTGTCATTATCTACAACCTCTTCAAATGCGTATCTTACTCCATTACCGAATGCATGCCTATATTCCTCTATGGTGTGAGACTTAAGATTAAACATTTCCAATGTATAATTCATAGATGTCTTAAGATCATAGAGCGTATTAAGCACGGTTCCATCCATATCCCATATAATTGTGTTAAGCATCTTGCTTTCTCCCCTATTCAATTCCCAACTCTTTTCGAAGGCATTCATACCTAGATTTCTCTTTATCTTTTACCGTCTTAGACAAGTCGTTCATACAATGATGAATGACGTCCGCATCTTTTAATACTTCATCCATCGGACCATCGACAACATGCTTATCATCATGATGATATATTGCAGAACAGATGATGTCTGTCTCTTCTTCGTCAGTTAACTGTAATTCTTCAAGTATTGATCTTGCCAGCTCAGCTCCTTTATGAGCATGGTCATCATAGGAACCACTCTTATACGCATACAGGTCATGAAGCATGGCTGCCATAGATGAAAGCTCCGAATCAAGACCTCTCTTCTCTGCAAGAATTGTAGCTGCAAGTGATACGCCGTAGAGGTGTATGATGGCACTGTTTCTCTTATCCTCGTCTTCTAGCTGATTCAGTTCATTGTTAACATAATTACGTAGTTCTTTTAATCTTCCCATGTCTGTCCTCCTATCTTTTCTCTTATATTTCAAAACCATTAACAGCTAATGAGCGATTCGTATATCTCTTATCATGTGTAACTTCCTTAATTACAGAAATACACTTTGGAAACACATAGGATTCTTCCTCACTTGTAAGCTCCACCTCAGCAAATGCCCATTCTGTCCACTCTCGAAAACCATCAATCTCGACAACATGCTTCCCGGATGGAATACAGTATCTGTTCTTATAAATTGTATTTGAGTTCGGAAGCTTTTCCTTAGTGAGATTCTCATACTCCTCTTTAGAAATCTCCTTCTCTTGTTCTATTCTTGTTATATCAGTAATTTTCTTTCTATTTCCAACGGTTCTTTTATACTATTCCCCAATCTCTCAAACACTTCTTGGTTCATGCGACAATCATTTAGGGCTCGGTGAGCTCCCTCTGTTGAAATGTTAAAGTATTCTGCCATGTCCACTAACTTATGATGAGGTAACTTAGGGACACACTTTCTTGAAAGATAAAGCGTATCCACATAATTGTTAGTTAGTGTCTCGCCGTAGACATCTCTGCACTCTCTATAAAGAAATTTCATATCAAATGCATGAATATTATGACCTACAAGAATGCTGTCGCCCACAAAATCAATAAAATCCGGCAACACTTCATCAAATGTCCTTGCGTCACATACCATATCATCAAATATTCCATTAACCCGACTTGCGTAATATGGAATGCTACATTCCGGATTGACAAGCTCTGAAAACTCATCCACAACTTTGCTGTCTAATACCTTAACAGCTGATATCTCAATAATGCGATCCTTCTTCCATGAAACACCTGTAGTCTCCAAATCAAACACTACGTAATCCAGAACATATTTATTAATCATTTGTCCTTTTCTTCTACCTAGCATAACATCTCCATGTCATCATTTGTTTTATTCCGATTTTCGCATTCTCTGCATAATATCTTCGCCGTATGTATTAAGCCACTTACGCTTCTCTTTATAGTCAGGAATCATTATCTCTACCTCTTTCCAAAAGTCTGGAATGATTCATATGCTTTCTATGAGCGAGTTCATGTACTACCACATAATCCCTGACATCACTCGGTGCAAGCATCAGAAGGCAGTTAAAGTTAAGATTACCTTTTGAACTACAGCTTCCCCAACGAGTCTTCTGACAGCGAATTGTTATTCTTCTGTTAAAGGCTCTGTCAATCTCTATGGCAATAGATTTGCGTTTGCTTCTGACTAGTTTGTATTCCATTCAATAATCCTACTGCTTGGCTCTTATTACACTTAGCACTTCTACGATTTACTCTTTCTGTCTTCTGTTAATAAAGTATTAATAATTATTAACAAAACTTTATAATTTGTTCGATTGTATTCATTATAACATATGTTATAATATCTCCAATGAACCATTCTGATTCATGCATAAGTAATCGCTTATGCTATTCCCACATTGTAGGAATTACTAATAATATATTTATATGAGGAGGCAATGCTTATGGCAAACAACACACAACTTGATAACACTGATTGGAGGAACGCCACCGGTCCTATTGACTACACGATGACCAACGATGTGATGTTCCGAATGGTTCTCCAATCGAATGAAAAGGTTCTTAGAGGATTGATAAGCTCTATGATGCATATTCCTAAAAAGGATATTGATACTGTAGAAGTACTCAATCCAATAATTCTAGGTGCATCATTAGACGATAAAACGCACGTTCTTGATATCAACATCAAGTTGAATGACTCTTCCCTTATCAATCTCGAAATGCAGGTTCTTAACGAAGGCAACTGGGAAAACCGCTCCCTAAGCTATCTATGCCGTGCATTTGACAATATACAAAAAGGTATGGACTATAATTCAACTAGCGAAGTTACACACATAGGCTTCTTAGACTTCGATTTGTTTCCAGATGACGACGAATTCTATAGCAAATATATGCTTCTTAATGTCAAAACTCACAGGATTTATAATGACAAATTCCGTCTGAATGTGTTATCATTAAGACGAGTAAACAACGCAACTGACGAAGATAAGAAGTGGCATATCAACGAGTGGACAAGGCTCTTCAAAGCAAAAACTTGGGAGGATCTCAAAATGATTGCAAAGAACAATGAAGTATACTCCGAAATGGCTGATTCAATGTATATTCAGAATACCGATGCACGTATACGAGAAATATGTGAAGCACGCCGTGAGGCTAAGGTACACGAGGAGTATGTCAAACAAAAATTCAATGAACAACACGCCATGCTTCAAGAAAAGGACGGCATCATTCAGGAAAAGGACGCCATCATTCAGGAAAAGGACGCTCTCATCGAAGAACTCCAAGTCAAGCTCGCCAGCCTGGAACAGTCCTGACATAACGAATAAATATCTATCTCTATGGCAATAGAGCAATAGATTTGCGTTTGCTTCTGATTAGTTTGAGTTCACAATTCATTGTACTTATCCGCCTTACCCTTTGCCTTATTAATCGGATATTTTTTCTCGTTCTGATCCATCTTCCTGTTGACAATTTCATCAACATCAAAACTGTATTCCTCGTTACTATATTTATTGTTTTTAAAATCCCCTTCAATTACTTTAAACATATTCTATCCTTACTCCGAAACCAATATAAAACATCATACTTTATTCAGATAATACTTCTTTATTATACCATAACAAATGCTTAAACGCCCTCGAACATTCGTTCTTGACATGTTCGATTTACGGTTTTATAATAGGGATACACTTTAGGAAGGAGGTCGCCATGTCAGCACATTTCAACCATCAACAATCACTTGATGTTATATGCCAACATAAGAAGGACGGAAGTATTATTCCATTAAAAATCCGCCTTCAGGATGAAGAAGGAGTATCAGTCGTATTTAGTTAAGTTATATAGGCAAAGTGTAGCTATATGCTATTATACATTAATAAAATTCTCAAGGATCTTCTTACCATCTTCCGTTAGTATTGATTCCGGATGGAATTGTAAGCCATACACTTCATATTCAGTATGCTTAACTCCCATAATCTCATCATCGTCATTAGCCTTAGCTATTATCTTGAAGGTATCGGGCAAGTCTGAAGATACACTAAGAGAATGATACCTTGCAACTTCTATATTGTCATCTAATCCCTCGAATATCTTACATGAATTATCAATACTTGCAACTGACTTCTTACCATGCATAAGACGAGCGGCATGACCAACATTTCCCCCAAATGCTTCGCATATAGCTTGATGTCCGAGGCATACTCCGAGAATCGGTATCTTGGATGCATACTCTCTTACAACATCTTCGCATATGCCTGCATCACCCGGGCGTCCCGGACCGGGACTTAGTATTATATGGCTTGGTGCCATTCTTCTTATCTCGGCAAGGCTTATATCATCATTTCTTACAACTCTGATATCAGGGTTGATACTTCCCAACATCTGGTAGAGATTATATGAGAAGCTATCGTAATTATCTATTAGTAAAATCATAGCTAGTCCTCCATGTTAGATGCTTTCTCAATGGAAAGCATTACGGCTTTCGCCTTGTTAATGCACTCATTGTACTCACTTACCGGATCGGAATCCGCAACAATTCCCGCTCCCGAGCGTACGAATACCTTATCGTTCTTCTTGTATGCAATCCTAATGGCAATGGCCGTATCAAGATTACCCGCAAAATCAATATAACCTATGGCACCGCCGTATATACCGCGCTTATTATTCTCTAATTCATTAATAATCTCACAGGCTCGAATCTTCGGTGCTCCCGATAATGTGCCTGCCGGAAGAATTGAGTCCATTACATCAACGGGACTCTTTTTATCTCTGAGCTTCCCCCTTACCGTTGAGCCTATATGCATCACGTGAGAGAACCTCTGGACCTCCATATATTTCTCTACCAAAACGGAACCGAACTCAGCTATCCTTCCGATGTCGTTCCTTCCAAGGTCAACAAGCATATTGTGTTCGCTAAGTTCCTTCTCATCTCCAAGAAGCTCTTCTTCCAATCTCTTATCCTCATTTTCATCCTCGCCCCTTGGTCTTGTCCCTGCCAGTGGAAATGTGTGGAGAACCCCATCCTCTAACTTCACAAGAGTCTCGGGACTTGCACCCGCAACCTCCATATCATCTCCGCTGAAGTAGAACATATACGGAGACGGATTAAGTGTCCTTAAGATTCTGTACGTATCGAAGAGACTTCCCTCGAAATCAGCTTCTAACCTATTGGATAATACAACCTGGAATATATCTCCTTCGTATATATAGTCCTTAGCCCTGTTAACCTTGTCACAGAATTCGTCTTCGCTAAAGAGCTCTCTGTATTCAGACAGAAGCTTACCCTTGGGAATATCCGCCTTATCCCCGGTTCTTATAAGATTAATAATCTCATCGATGTCAGACAACGCTTTTTCGTAGCTTTTTTCAAAGTCATCAGTCGATGCGTTGGCAATAATTACTATCTTCTGCTTCAGATTGTCAAAGGCAATCACCTTGTCGAATAACATCAAGTCGAAATCCTTAAAGCCCTCTGTATCCTCAGCATCAAGATCAAGCTTTGGCTCTGCATACTTGATATAGTCAAAAGAGAAATATCCAACAAGTCCTCCTGTAAATGAAGGATAGCCTTCTAACTTAGGACTTTTATATTTATCCAATATATCATTAAGGTGCGCCTTAGGTTCTCTTGATGTCTCCTCTAAGACCAGCGACCCATCGGCATCATATATCTTAAGGTGATTGTTAAAGCATGTTATACATAGCTTGGGATTATATCCGAGGAACGTATATCTTCCCCAGTTTTCCTGTTCCATTACGCTCTCCAATATGAACACATGTGGACTTACGCCTCTTAGGATTCGAAGAAGCTCAATCGGTGTTGTGATGTCAGACAGAATCTCCTTCTTAACGGGAATGTAGTTGTAATCACTTGTATATTCTTTCAGTGTATCATAATCATTCATAGTGCTACCTCTCACTTTGTCGCACCAACCTAGGAATTGGATGCTTTAACGTATCTCTCTAATGCCTCGTATGCTTTGCCGGAATCCAATATCTCCTCCGCCAGCAATACGCCTCTTGCAATTGAATCTGCCTTTTCACCGATGTATAACGCTGCGCCGGCATTCATAAGAACGGTACTTCTCTTGCCACCCTTGATCTCGCCCTTAAGAATACCCCGTGTTATATCAGCATTTTCCTCGGGCGTGCCTCCTACTAACTCTTCCTTATCACATCTGTCGAAGCCGAATACCTCCGGTGAAATGTCATATGACTTATAGTATCCATTGTTAACCTCACATACAAATGTGGGACCTACGGCAGATATCTCATCAAGCCTATCACGACCATATACAACCATACCACGTTTAACTCCCATATCTGACAGAACTCTTGCAAGGGGCTCAACCAGACATTCATCATATACTCCCAGAAGCTGTCTTGTAGGACATCCCGGATTGGTTAGGGGACCTAAGATATTGAATACTGTACGAATACCGAGTTCCTTTCTTACAGCGCCCACATACTTCATTGATGTATGATATTTCTGAGCAAAGAAGAAGCAGAAGTTAGTATCCGTAAGAAGCTTCTTACACTCCTTAGGATCCTTATCAATATTAGCTCCGAGAGCTTCAAGACAATCCGCCGTACCGCTTAAGGATGATGCTGCACGATTACCGTGCTTTGCTACCTTAATTCCTGCTGCTGCCGCAACAAACGCCGTTGTTGTTGAGATATTGAAGCTTCCCGCTTTATCTCCTCCTGTTCCTACTATTTCCATTGCATCTATATTACCCAGATCGCATTTTGTTGCATGCTCTCTCATTGCCTTAGCACAACCAAGTATCTCAGCTTCTGTCTCTTTCTTTGTGCTCTTGGTTGATAGTGCGGCTAGGAATGCCGCATTCTGTGTCTGGGATGTCTCACCCGACATTATCTCATTCATTACCGTGTATGCCTCATCATAAGTAAGGTCTTCCTTCATTACAATCTTCTCAATAGCTTCTTTAATCATTTTGTTGCTCCTTTCATATGCGTATTACATCTTTTTACATATTGTTCAGATCATTCTTGAACTTAGATACATACTCTCTTGCGATATCAGGATTATAATCTCCTTCTCTCATAAGATTAATAAAGTGTGATCCTACAATCGCTCCGTCAATTGTATCTATCATAGGCGATACGTCCTTTGCTTCTCTTATTCCGAATCCCATCATTACGGGAATCTTCGATTGCTTCTTAACGCTCTGAAGATATTCTTTTACCTTACTGTGAAATGCTTTATTCCCTCCGGTAACGCCCATGGATGATACGCAATATACAAAGCCTCTCGCATTACTTAGAATTGTAGGTATTCTCTTATCACTTATAGGTGATACAAGCTGTATAAGAATTGTTGTATCGAATTTTTCCAGAGCTTCTCTTAATTCCTCCTGTTCTTCTAACGGAAGATCCGGAACAATGAGACCATCTACGCCACACTCATCACATTTCTCTGCGAAGGCCTCCACTCCGAAGTTAACTATGGTGTTATAATACATCATGAAAAGTATTGGCTGCTCGCTACCTCCATCTCTTATATCCTTCATAAGTTCAAATGTCTTCCTAAGGCTTGAGCCCTCCTTAATTGCCTCGTAACTCGCTTGTTGTATCACGCTTCCGTCAGCAATGGGATCGGAAAACGGTATCCCGAGTTCAATTACATCCGTATATCCTGTCTGGGCTTCTATTATTTTTCTTGTGGCCTCCATTCCGCCAAGCCCCACAGTATAATATGTTATAAAAGCTTTCTCGCCTTTTTCACTTAATTTCGTCAAATGTTCTTCAATTCTGTTACCCATATTAATCACCCCCTTAGTTAAGATAGCCTTTGCCGGCAATATAATCAGATATGGTATTAACGTCCTTATCTCCTCTGCCCGAAAGACATATAATCATGGACTGATTCTCATTCATATTCTTCGCATACTTAATAGCGTAGGCAACTGCGTGCGCACTCTCAATCGCAGGTATTATGCCTTCTTCCTTGGTAAGCTCCATAAGAGCATCCATAGCCTCCGCATCCGTAATAGGTTCGTATGTGGCTCTACCTGAGTCCCTTAAGTATGCATGCTCCGGTCCGACTCCAGGATAATCAAGCCCCGCTGATATTGAATGGGCAAGCTTAACATTACCGTCCTCATCACTTAACAGGTATGACTTGGTTCCATGAAGTACGCCCACATGGCCTCTTGCCATTGATGCCGCGTGTTCATCAGTATCAATTCCTTTACCTGCTGCCTCAACTCCGATTAACTTAACACTCTCTTCATCAATAAAGTCAGCGAACATCCCGATGGAATTCGAACCGCCTCCAACACATGCCATCACAACATCAGGTAATCTTCCTTCCTTCTCAAAATGTTGCTTTTTCGCTTCAATAGAGATACAAGATTGGAACTTCTTAACCATCTTAGGATAGGGATAAGGTCCGATTGCGGAACCTATTATGTAAAATGTGTCTTCTGCCGTCTTAGCCCATGTCCTGATAGCTTCATTAGTTGCATCCTTAAGGGTATTAGAGCCGGATTCAACGGACACAACCTTTGCCCCAAGCATCTCCATTCTCATAACATTGAGAGATTGTCTCTTAACATCTTCACTTCCCATGAATACCGTGCACTCCATATTGAATAATGCACACCCTGTTGCTGTTGCAACCCCGTGCTGTCCGGCACCTGTTTCCGCAATAATCTTGGTCTTACCCATTCTCTTGGCAAGTAGGATTTGACCTAATACATTATTAATCTTATGAGCACCTGTATGATTCAAGTCTTCTCTCTTAAGATATATCTTGGTACCGTATTTCTTAGATAAATTCTCTGCAAGATAGAGCGGAGTCTCTCTTCCCACATATTCTTTCAGATAATAATTATATTCATTAATAAATTCTTCATCCCTTATTGCCTTCTCGAATTCTCTGTCAATTTCGTCCAGTACATTCATAAGTGTCTCTGCCACATACTGTCCGCCGAACTTTCCGTAATATGCTTTCTCGTTCATAATGCTTCCTTTCCTGTGATATGTCACATTCTTGCTGCTTCAACAAATTGCTCTATCAACCTTTTATCTTTTCCTGTCTTGTCCTTACTAATCTCAACTCCGGAGCTTACATCTATGATATCAGGCTTTAATATCGAAGTGGCCTCTCCCACATTGTCTTTATTAAGACCTCCCGCAAGGATAAATGTTTTATCCTTGATAATCTCGGTCGATAATTTGTCCTTGTTTTTCTGCCAGTCAAATGCTTCTCCCGAGCCAAAATTCTTAGAATCAATTACGACTCCTTTTATCCTGTCTAATTGCTTATCACTTAAAGATTCTACGTAAGCTATCTTCTCTCTGAATTCATCCTCTGAAAGATTAATGGCACACCAGACATCCTTTCTTGCCATATCAAGAATCCCGGGGTCCAGCTTTCCGTGAATCTGAATTATGTCGAAACTCTCATTCTCTTTTTCTATGAATTCTTCTAGTGTAGGCGATACCATAACAGCGACCTTTTTCATATCCGGTTCCAATCTTTCGAATATTAATCTCGCTTGTTCAAGACTAACATTCCTCTTGCTTTTTTCATAAAACACAAATCCGGCGTAATCTACTTTATTATCATTAAGGTAATCTGCTTCCGCCACGCTTGTGATTCCGCATATCTTAATCTTCATATCTTGCTCCTTATTCTTATGTCAAATGATTAAAGCTCCTTCCATCTTCTTGCAAGCTCTCTCGGACTCTCCGACTCCATAAAGGATTGACCTATTAAGAATGCATCAACACCTAATTCCTTAAGAAACTTCACATCATCATCAGTCTTAATACCCGATTCCGATACAACAATTATTTCTTCCGGTATATACTTCTTAAGTCTCTTAGTCGTATCAAGACTGATTGTAAAATCATTAAGGTTACGATTGTTAATTCCAATAACCGGTGCTTCTATCTCTAATGCTCTCTCTATCTCATCCTCATCATGACATTCAACCAATACATCCAATTCCAATTCTTGTGACAGCTGATAGAAGGACTTAAGCATATAATCATCAAGTATTGTGCATATAAGAAGAACCGCATCAGCGCCTATAACCTTCGCTTCATAGAATTGATATTCATCTATCATAAAGTCTTTTCTGAGAATCGGAAGGGATGACTTTTCTCTTATTTTCTCTAAGTATTCTACGCTTCCCTTGAAGTGATCTTCTTCTGTAAGGCATGATATGGCATCAACCGAATCATTGTATTCATCTATCCTTGTCAGTAAGTCTATTGATGAATTAATGTCTCCTGCAGAGGGCGATGCCTTCTTGAACTCACCTATGATACTAATCCCTTCCTTTGCCAAGTTATGATAGAACAATGTCGTATCTCTCGTCTTATCCTTAAGCACAGAGTAGGCTTTATCACTCATATACTCTGCCGGAACTCTATCCTTTTGTTCTCTAAGTCTATTTCTTTTATCCTCTACGATTTTATCCAGTATCATTTCTTATGCCTCCTGTTACCAAAAATATCAAATAAAAAATCCCAACAATCTTACGATTGCTGGGACAGGTAATCTTATTCCTGCGGTGCCACCCGGCTTGACGATAGTTTCTCTCTATCGACCACTTAACGCATACCATCATATGCTGACATTGTTAACGAAGTGTCTGCTCCGTCTCGCCTACTCTATAAAGCATTTTCAGCTTGCCCTCGAAAGTCCATTCATCAAAATATGCTCTGCTGTAATCCCACCATCTACAACTCTCTCTTAGAACAGGGAAGTTGACTACTTACTCTTTCTCATCGGTTTCTAACGTATTTAATTGTTAAATATTAAATCATACTATTATTCATTTGTCAACAGAAATTCTCGGAATCACATTTTGATGTAAAATTCCAGCCTTTCTATTGTTTTTCCTTTTTCAAATTCCTGGCAGCCTTTTTCTTTTCTGAATTGCTTACAACAATCGTACAAGAAGCATCACCTGTAATATTAACAACTGTTCTTCCCATATCGAACACTCTGTCCACTCCGGCTACGAGTGCTATACCGTCAAGCGGCAAGCCTACTGATGCAAGAACCATGGTGAGCATTACCATACTTGCGCCCGGCACACCGGCTGTTCCTATAGATGCAAGAATTGCCGTGAATACAATGGTAAGCATTGCGTTAAGATCCAGATCAATACCATAACACGTAGCAATAAATATAGCGCACACACCCTGATGAATCGCAGTTCCATCCATATTAATTGTAGCACCCAGAGGAAGAACGAATGATGCCACATCTTTATCCGCACCCATCTTGATACAGCCCTCCATGTTAATAGGAAGTGTTCCTACGCTGGACGAACTGGAAAATGCGAATATCATTGCCGGTAGATTTTCTTTGAAAAATTTAATTGGGCTCATCCCTCCCAATGTCTTAACAGCAGTCGAGTACACTACCACCATATGTACTATAAAGCATAAATAAGCGCACCCCAGTACGATTGCAAGGGATCCGATAATTGCCGGACCATTTACTGCAACAACAGGACATATCAGGCAGAACACACCGATTGGAGATAATCTAAGAATCATTTCCATGATTTTCATGAAAATTGCGTTAAGTGATTCTATTCCCTTTATCGCAGGTTGAGCCTTTTCACCCACAAGTACTACAGCAAATCCCATGAGCACGGCCATAACAATAACTTGAAGCATATTAGCTTCAACAAGCGGTGTGAAAAAGTTGGATGGAAAAATACTGACAATTGTATCCATAATAGGAGTGCTTTCAGTTGCGGTATAACTCAGATCTGATGTCTCAAGCACAGGGAAAAATCCTTTGAACAGATTACCGCCGACAAGACCAATTACAATGGCGATTGCAGTTGTGCAAAAATAATAGATAACGGCCTTAACTCCAATTGCCCCAACCTTCCTAACATCTCTCATCGAGATAATACCGGACATTATTGAGAAAAGCACTATCGGAACAACAATAAACCTAAGTAAATTAAGGAAGATTGTACCAAAAGGCTTGATATACTCCTCCGCAATTTCCGTATGCCCCTGCAATAATGCACCCACTATTATTCCAAGTACAAGTGCTATAAATATCTGTATTGCAAGCGGTATCTTTAATATCTTCTTCATAAGTTCTCCCCCATTGTTTTTATGTATTCTTTTATTATCTCTATCCACTCTATAAAATCGCTGACAGCAACATGTTCATTAGCTTGATGACACTGATCAATCTGCCACGGAGCTTGTATACCAAAAGCAATTGTATTGGGGATATGTCTGGCGTATGTTCCGACTCCAACAGCTTTTGGCGCTAAATGAATATCCCTATACTCTTCTTTATATCCCACAAATTTATCTATATGTCTCTCCCATATTGCCGATAATTTCTTAACTTCCGGGGAATCTTTATCTTTGATAAGCGGTGCTAGGTTAAGTGTTACCTCAGTACTCAAGTCATACACAGATGCTTTTTCTTTTATACAATTTATAATAGAGTTACAATCCACCGAGGGCGGCGTTTTTATCCCCGCTTTGCCACCACGGTCCGCTCACATGAATAATATAATTGTGTTAAGCATCATGCTTTCTCCCTTTACTGTAGCCTATGATAAAACCAATGCCAATGCCAATTGCCACACCTATAATCAATGCGACAGCCGTACAAATGGTAGTATACACTCCATATAATCCTGTTATTATTTTCATTGCTATCACAGCTACAACAATTACAATTATCAGAGCCAATATTAAAATGATTGTTCTTTTAACATTTTTATTGCCTTTCATTACTCAGTCCTCCGTATTTCTTCCCAATTAGCGCAACGTATATGATTCATGTTCGTCGGTTCAAAACCCGATTCCACGGTCTATCGAACAGAATAACATTTATATCATGTCCCATATCAAGCCACTCATTAAGCACATCAGACGCTCCCGGCACTTACGTTGGTGTCACCGGCATATTGTTAAAGCACCTTTTATTCTTTCACTACATATGTCTTGCCTGAATAATCGGGATTATCAAGATACTCTCCGACAATCTTGATCCATCCCCATTCACCCTCATTCAACTGTTGTACCTCAAATCCACCCTTATTAACAGAGTCCTCCAGAGAAAAACCGTTAGGCGCAACGATAGCAGAGACTTGGTGTTCGTACTTATTATCGCCCTGTATTCTCGTTATAGTGTCACCAACCGAAAATGTTCCTTTACAGCATAGAACCGTAATCCATGTCTCTCCGATATCACCATATTCATCAAGTTCACTAAGATAGCCGGCAGCCGTGCAGTTCGGGAACATAGCGACTGTATCACTAATGTCCTTTTTATCTCTCTCAATGTCCTGCCTTATATCAAGCACAGTAAGAATATCAAGTTCATCATCATATCCGTCAAATCCCTTGTAATAAGTAATCCTCATCTTGCGTTCGCAGTTTTGACATATCTTATCACCACTGATAAGCTGTTTCGGAAGTTCCGGAAGCTGTCCGAAGCACACTGCACATATTTTCTGAGTTGCAACGTTTTGTTCAGAAGCACCCGAATCCTTTTTCTTAAATGAATCAAATAATCCCATAATGATTTTCCTCCTTTACTGTGATCTGCTATCATAGGTTATTCGTATGGTCTTACCCTTTTATCATTCTGATTGCACGATTATCATATGTATAAATATTAATATCATAGGCAGAAGTACAAGTATCGTATTCCTAACCATCTTTCTTTTTAATCTGCGCCAGCCGGATCTATCCAGTTCGTTGGTCTTGGGTATCTTAAGAAGTGCCAATATTATGCACGACGACATATATATGAAATACGCATTTATCCCCGATTCATCTGATAGCCAGATGTGTTCGCCGCTTGGACTGTTGGGATTATAAAGTCTGTATTGCGGAGTGCCTTTCGTCGATGATGCCTTATATACGTAATGAGATTTGCTCCGTTTAAAGTCAATGTAGCAGGCGTTTCACCAACCGCAGGAGTAAAGCTCACCGTACCGTCTCCAAGCACGTCACCTTTATTAGCATCCGTAACCTGTATGCCTTTAACCCAGATAGCGTATTCGTTATCCGCCCGCACAGTCATACATACCCCCGGCGTAAGACCAAGAATCAGTGTGATACTTAGTAGAATCCCCAATAGCCTTTTCTTCTTCATAAGCCGTCTTCTCCCTATTACTACCTACGGCTGTTAATATTACCGCACGAAACGATGATGATAATACTCCTTTACGAACGGCTCTTAAGCTCCTGTTTATTCTCGTACATCAAATGATCGGCACGCTCGAATATCTCATCTACGCTCAAGTCTTTTCCGGGATCAAAGTCAGCCATTCCGACAGCTATTACAGGTCCTTCATGCTTGTTAAGATTCTCTATTACTTTTTTATGTAAATCATCTACGAGATCTTTCCTTTTTGTAAAGTCCTGACCACGTAGGAATACGGCGAATTCATCTCCTCCGATACGATATACCGGACTGTGTTTAAATTCATCACACAGTAACTTCGCAGATTCTTTGATATACTCGTCGCCTGCATTGTGTCCCATAGTATCGTTAATCTTTTTTAAGTTGTTAAGATCACAGACTACTATGGCAAAAGGCAGACAATCCATGCCTTTGTCGATATTCTCCTGAACGGACTCTTCTAATTCGGCAAATGCTGTTTTATTTCGCGTTCCCGTAAGTTCATCTCGTCTTGCAAGCTCTTTTACCGTGTTGAGTTCCTTCTCATGTTCTTTTTCCTTTTCAACCTCATCATCGATATTCTCAACGCAGATTATAAGATGTCTTTCGTCGCTTGATTTTCTGGCAGTAAACCTTAAGTTATGCACAGTGCCGTCGAGAAGCATCTGGCGGTACTCGATGGAGAATTGTTTTTTCTCTTCCAGACGCTCGATAAGAGTATCTTTTGAAAGAGAGTCTCTTACACGCTCCCTGTCCTTGGGATGAATGATAAGTTCAACATTTTTGGCGGCTTCCGTGAAGAAGTCCTTACCGGAGTCCTCAACCTTAATTCCTCCGTAAATGTCCCTGGCGGTGTAGCCGGAATATTCATCCGTTTCAACATCAATATAGTAGATAACATCATAGTTGGAAGCGAGACTTTCGGCTATCCGGCTAAATGTTATCTGAGTCTTTTGCTTTTTTATTCGCTCGGTCTCGGCTGTAATAATATCTTGTATATCCTTAAAGCATACAACAATATGTTTTTCATCATCGGAAAGCATTGCATCGAATTGGAAATATCTTACTTCGCCCTCCGTCATTATACGGTACTTATATGTAAAGGATTTGCGGTCTTTAAGGTTCTCTTCTATGGTTTCTCTGTGACACATGCTTTCGGCAAAGCTTCTGTCATCCGGATGAGCGAGCCTTGAGACATTCTCAAGGGACTCCTTGTAGAAGTCATCGCCATCAAGAGGAACATTCGCAGACTTATACGCTTCGCTTGCGGACACCACCATATATTTCCCGGTCTCAATATTAATATAGTATATGGCCTCGTAATCTTTGGCAAGGCTGTAGGATATCTGACTGTAGTGTTCCTTCTCCCGTCTCGCCTCAGCCGTCATTTTGAAAAGCTCTTTTTTCTGGTCTTCTTCGATAAAGACATGTACGATGCAGTTGGCAACAAGGCATCCGATTGTATAAAACGGCGCAAAGGGATTAAATGTCTGAAGCACAATAAGTATAGCCATCACACCGCCCGATACACATATAGCACCGTAATGTATCCTGTCGGTGCCGGTTGATTTTGTTGAAACAAAAAGCGAATATACTGATATTAATATAAATAGCAAAAACTGGACAACGAGAATAATATATCTTCCGAATCCCGGGATATATTCAGCTTCTTCCGTAACGTTAAATATAACAGGATTGAAGAAATTAATAATAAGGAGAAGTATTACAAATCCAAAAATGACCCAGCCCGCAGTACCAAAGGCTTTGGAGAGAATTCCGCTTTTGCCGAGATATGCAATTACAAATCTTGTCCATAAAAGAACTGACAACGCCATGACCGCAAAAAACAGCCAGGTATCAGCATATAAAAGCATTTGATTTTTTGCATCATCAAAAAAACCCCACAAAATATCTGCTATATAGAATACCAATATAGAGATTAGAAACTGTTTGTACCGATAATACGATGCTTCTGTGGTTCTGTCTATCCGCTTCCTAAGGATTTTATTATTAATGATAATATGAAGTATTACTGCTAATATACCAAAACTTGCGTAATACATATTCTTTCTCTCCCACTTAGTAATCTTTTTTACACTGCATAATATACCAAATTTTTCGCTGCGCAAGGTCCTATAAATGCCACCTTGCAATCCGGATGCTTCTCTTTAATCATTCTTCCCGTAAGAACCATAAGGGTAAGCGCCATTGATATACAATCCGCCTGCTCGGGGAATTCCCTCTTCGCCATTGATGCCCAGGCGGGACAGCAGGATGTGCCCATGAAGTGTATATTCCTCTTATGCTCATATTTACCTCTTTTATATGGGAAATGTGTTGTCTAGTCGATTGCCGCACTATAATACTTTAGAGTATTATCGTCGATGCAGACCCACTCCACCAAGTCGAAAGCATCCTTGTTTTTCTCTGTATACTCTTTTACGGCATCTACCGCAACAATCGCGGCCTGAGATAAGGGATAATGGTATACTCCCGTTGATATTGAGGGAAATGCTATCCTTCTTATCCCCTTTTCCTTAGCAATGGCAAGGGAATTAATGTAGCAATTCTTAAGCAGTTCCGGCTCCTTATTCTTGCCGCCGTGCCACACGGGACCTACCGTGTGAATCACATATTCGCAGGGTAAATCATACGCTCCCGTTATCTTCGCTTCGCCGGTGTCACAGCCGTTAAGGGAAATGCATTCATCAAGAAGCTTCGGTCCTGCTGCGCGGTGGATTGCACCGTCCACACCGCCTCCGCCGAGAAGCGTCTTGTTGGCTGCATTAACAATTGCATCAACGTCTGTTTGCTTAGTGATGTCTCCTAAGATTGCCTTAATCTCCATAGTGTACCTCCTTACTATTTCATAACCGAACTCATTCACAAAATACTTATCTGATTTCGTTATGATTAAATCTCCTTCTTATTCGCCTTTTTACTCTTAACTCCGAACCTAAGTGCACTGTTCGGACTTAACATCGCCCCTTGATGTCACCACATTATAGCCTGCTGCCTCAACTTCAGCGACCAGCAAATCCCTGTTCTCTGCAGCCTCTTTGCCGGCGTATGCCTTGCCCTCATATATTGCGTAGCTACTTCGATATTCAGCCGGTGTCAGGTTCGGCATCACCACATTGGCTCCTGCCTTAAGCCCCAACTCTCTTCCGACGGGACTTATTGTTCCAAGCGCTGTCGTTGACGGAATAAGCGCATACGGGAACAGAAGTCTTAGTATCGATATCATCCGAACCGTACGCTCCATTGTTCCGTTATCACAATCTGCAAAGGGCGTATCCTTGTGACATATATATGGACCGATTCCAATCATATCCGGCTCCAGCTCCTGCAAGAATCTTATATCGCTTACAAGATTATCCGTGGTCTGATATGGCGAGCCCACCATGAATCCGCTTCCAACCTGGTAGCCTATTTCCTTAAGGTCGAAGAGACATCTCTTCCTATTCTCAAGACTCATACTGTCGGGATGAAGCTTCCTGTAATGTGCGTCATCAGCCGTCTCGTGACGAAGAAGGAACCTGTTTGCTCCCGCGTCGTAATATCTCTTGTAACTCTCATAGGATTTCTCACCTATTGACAGAGTGATGGCACAGTCTTCGAACCGCACCCGAGACGTAGATACGATATCACATATTATATCATCTGTAAAATTCGGATCCTCTCCCCCTTGCATCACAAATGTCCGGTATCCAAGCTCGTAGCCGTTCTCGCACGCCGAGAGAATCTCATCCTTCGTAAGACGATATCTGTCCGCATTCCTGTTAGAGCATCTTATACCGCAATAATAACAATCGTTCTTGCAATAACTCGAAATCTCAATAAGACCGCGAAGGTACACATCCGTACCGTAATGCTCGCGCCTTACCTTGTCCGCCCGAATTCGAAGCTCCTCCGAAAAATCTGACTTTATATTATTATCATATTCTATTAATTCCTTAAGCTCTTCATCACTGAAGGCATTTATTTTGTCAAGATCTAACTTCATATAATAATATCCTTTATAACCTCGCCTGCAATTATAAGTCCTACCACAGAAGGAACGAAGGCTACGGAGCCGGGCGGTCTAGTGTTGATAATCGGCTTCTCCTCAGAGTACACCACCTTAAGCGAATCCACTCCGCGAGCCTTAAGCTCCTTTCTCATAACCTTAGCCAGGGGGCACACCTTCGTATCATATATGTCAGCCACCTTAAATGCTGTGGGGTCGAGCTTATTCCCCGCACCCATGGAGCTTATAATTGGAACGCCACGCTCCTTACATTCCATAACAAGTGCAATCTTCGCCGTAACCGTGTCGACGGCATCAACAACATAATCATAGTCTCCGAAAGGAAAGGAAGAAGCATTTTCCGGGATGAAGAAGCATTCATAGGCATTGACCGAAGCCTCGGGATTAATCGAAAGCATCCGCTCCTTCATAACATCAACCTTAAGCCTCCCTATGGTAGAGTGCGTCGCAATAATCTGCCGGTTAATGTTAGAAGGGCTGACTTTATCTCTGTCTATTATGTCAAATGTCTTAACCCCGCTTCGTACCAAAGCTTCGCAGACGTACCCGCCAACTCCGCCTATCCCGAATACGGCAACCCGCGCACTCGATAATTTGCCAAGACCCTCGTCACCTAATAGCAATCCGGTTCTGTCAAATTGATTCTCACTTACACCTGTCATAACAAAAAATCCCCAATACAATTCAAAATGCGGGTTTCCACACACTTGTTAATAAGTTGTCCTTATGTTATAATACCACATATTTCATCACGAAAGGAGAGTTAAAATGGATTTTAACGAAAGACTTAATAAGTCACAAGCAAAAATGGATGAATTAAAGGACAGGATCAACCAGTCCAGCGAGAGACACAAGAACGCTCGCGCTCTCAAGAAGGAAGAAATCAAAAGCGATATGGCTTCCGTTGATCAGTCTATTAATGATTTCGCCGACAGAGTCGAAGAAATTGTTAACAACAGCCTTGACAAGAGCGGTAAGGCAGTAAACGACTTCGCTGACAAGGCCGAAGCTGCCGTTAACAAGTCCGTTGCTTCTACAGGTCAAGCAGTTAATGACTTCGCTGATACAGTTGAAGAAAACGTAAACGGTGATGTTGCAGCTGCAGAGGAGCGTGCTCGTATTGCTAAAGAGAAGCGTGATCAGAAGCTTAACAGTGCTCGCTTACAAGCTCAGATGAACAAGGAAGCAAAGCAAGAGAAGATTACAGCTAAGAAGGAAGCAAGAGACAAGGCTTCTCAGGAGAAGAGAATCGTTGAACTCCTTGACTATGCCGACAGTTGCCAGGATCTTACACTTGCTATGGCGCTTGAGACAGAGGCCGCAATTCTCGACGCTGCCGCAGAGATTGCAGACTACAACGAGAAGTACGGCAATCAGTAAATTGCATATTTACGACACAAGTCATAAAGAAAGAGGAACCTTTATCGGTTCCTCTTTTTAATAGTTAATGTTACCATCGTAACCTTTTTGTTCTTATCATTATAATGCTTAGCCACATCCCACATGCCAATATGCTCTGTACCGGAAGGATCCGTCCAATGTAAACCTTTATTATCGAGTACCAAAACCGCCGAAAAATCACTCCTAATACTTAAAATCCATATTGTCGTATTCTGTTTCCACTTCATCATGTTGAATTGCTTGCGTTACATGTACTTCCTTTGTTGTCTTAGAACTATCGGGCTTGATGCATGGATCCTTATCAATCTTAACCTCTTTAGGCTTTTTATTAATCTCTTGCTGATTCTTAAGGTCAAATGCTTCTGCCATTACAGACATATTGCCGATATTGTCACCAACCGAATCCATAATAGAACTTGGAATAAAGACCTTCGTTGAATTACCATTAGCAATATCCTTCATGGCTTCTATTGATTTCATACGAAGAATCTGGTCTGTCGGTTGTGCCTTATTCAGTCGTTCTAATCCTTGTGCTTCAGCTTCGTATACAAGCTCGATTGACCTTGCTTTACCTTCTGCAAGGGCTATCTGCGCATCTCTCTCAGCCTGGGCCGCAAGAACCTTTGCTTCCTTATCACCTTCTGCTCTCTTTACTGCCGATTCCTTATGTGCTTCAGCTTCAAGTACCGTCTGCCTTCTCTCACGCTCTGCTCTCATCTGCTTAGACATAACATCCAAGATATCCTGAGGTGGTTGAATTGTCTTAACTTCAACTCTGTTAACCTTAATACCCCATTTATCAGTGGCCGCATCAAGCTCTGCTTCCAGTTGAGCATTAATTTGATCACGTCCCGAAAGTGTAGTATCAAGATCCATAGTACCGATAATGTTACGAAGAGTTGTAGCGCAGAGATTCTCAACTCCGGCAAGAGGATTCTCTACACCATATGTAAAAAGCTTAGGATCAAGAACGCACATATATACAACCGAATCAATTGACATGGCAACGTTATCCTTCGTAATAACTCCCTGTGGTGGGAAGTCAAGAACTCTTTCTTTCAGTGACACCCTACTTACCACCTTGTCAATAATGGGAACCTTAATATGTATTCCTGCGTCCCAGCTTGTATGGAATTTACCCAGTCTCTCAATAATATACACCGTGGTCTGCGGTACGATTCTTATTGAAAGTGCGATTATAATAATAAGTACTATTGCTATGATTATTAATGCTATTATCATTCTTTTCTTCCCCCTTTTGTTCTCCTATATCTTCTTCCACCTTGGCACATCACTTATTTTCATGATGTAGTCGCTTTGAATAGGACTGTTCCCTTGTACAAAGAACACATATCCTTCTATCCTTTTTTGCTACAATTATGGCAATTAGGATAATGATAATAATAATTGCTGCAAAGATTAGAAACCCCATAAATCACTCCAAAGAATCTTGAATATTCTTGCTTGAACTATAAATAAAAATAACGCTTATTAAACATAATGTCAATAAGCGTTTATGGAAATCAATTACACAAAATGTTGTCATTTGTCGCGTATTATGACAAAACAAGTTTGTCAATGTAAATGCTAACATAAAAATGTAGAAAAATTCCTCATACGCTGTATGAGGAATTTCCTGTAAAAAGGTTAATATATGGGTATATGCTAATGAGGGGATGTATTCTTTCCTGCCACAGAATGGGAACAGCCTGCTGCACAGTGAGCACAATCGCCACCGCAACCACCGCAGAGGTGCTTCCCTTTCTTCTTATCTCTAACCATGGAGAAGACAACCAGCCCCACAATTACAGCGACAATAAGGGCAACAACTATCGTTCCTGTATTAGCAGCTAACCATGCTAGCATATGCGTCTCCTCCTTTCTGTGTTTTTATTACTTGGTCGGCTTAGTTCTTACTCATTACACTTCAGTAAGCTTCGTAGCCTCTTTATACTTCTTAAAGAACAACATATAAACTATAAGTACCAGGAACGCTATCGCGAATATAAGTCCGATTATACTTATGTTGCCTGTAAATATTCCACCAAACTGATTAATCATAAGCGCAATCACATAAGCGAATATACACTGATATCCGATTGCGAACCATGTCCACTTAGCGCTGTTCATCTCTCTCTTAATAGCTCCGATTGCTGCGAAGCAAGGTGCACAGAGCAAGTTGAATACGAGGAATGAGTATGCTGTAATACCCGTAAACGCTTCATGTAGCGTCTCCCACACAGTCGCATCTCCGCCTCCGTAGAGAACTCCCATTGTACCAACGATATTTTCCTTGGCAACAAGTCCTGTGATTGACGCCACGGTTGCCTGCCAATTGCCCCAGCCGAGCGGTGCGAATATCCATGATATTGCGCCACCGATTGTTGCGAGGAGCGAATCATTAATCTCATCTGCCTCAAGCATCCTGAATCCTTCGTCCGTAAATCCGAAGTATGTGAGGAACCAGATAATAATTGTTGACAGAAGAATAATTGTTCCTGCCTTCTTGATGAACGACCATCCGCGCTCCCACATTGAACGAAGTACATTTCCCAGTGTCGGCCAGTGGTATTGTGGAAGTTCCATTACGAACGGAGCAGGGTCGCCCGCAAACATCTTCGTCTTCTTAAGCATAATACCGGATACGATAATTGCAAAAAGTCCGATGAAGTATGCTGATGTTGCAATCCAGGCGGAGCCACCAAATATAGCACCTGCAATCATTGCTATAAAGGGAACCTTGGCTCCGCAGGGGATAAATGTTGTTGTCATAATCGTCATACGACGATCTCTCTCATTCTCAATAGTTCTTGATGCCATAACTCCCGGAACACCACATCCGGTACCAATCAGAATCGGTATGAATGACTTACCTGAGAGCCCGAACTTCCTGAAGATTCGATCAAGCACGAACGCAATACGCGCCATATATCCGCAGGACTCAAGGAATGCAAGGAGCAGGAATAATACAAGCATCTGCGGAACGAATCCGAGCACCGCTCCGACTCCGGCTATAATACCGTCAAGGATTAATCCCTTAAGCCAAGCAGCCGCATTTACCGAATCAAGAGCATTCTCTACGAGAACCGGTATTCCCGGAACCCATACTCCGTAGTCGGCGGGATCCGGCTCCTCCGGATATTCCTTAAGGAACTCCTTCGCCTTCTCATAATCCTTAAGAGACGCTGTCTCTTCCTTTACTTCAAGTGTCTCTTCGTCTTCCATGGTGTACTTGAAGTCGCCTGTGGGAGCCTGTCCGTTATGCTCCTTAACATATGTATCGTATCCTTCTACAATTGCGGAACTCTCTGTCCACTCTTCCGCTATCTTCTCATATCCGCCGTCCATTCCGAAGAGGTGGAATCCGTCTCCGAACACTCCGTCGTTAACCCAGTCCGTTAAGAACGAACCAACGGCAACCATGGACAGCCAATATACTACGAACATGATTGCTATGAATATCGGAAGTCCCAGGAATCTATTGGTGACAATCCTGTCAATCTTATCTGATGTGGTCTGCGAACCTCTGTTTCTCTTCTTATAGCTTGCCTTAATTACCTCAGCTATATAGATATATCTCTCATTCGTGATGATACTCTCTGAATCATCATCCATCTCTTCCTCAGCGGCAACAATATCCTTCTCGATATGGTCCCTCTTATCAGGTTCGATACTCATCTTCTCTAAGACCTTCTCGTCTCTCTCGAATATCTTAATCGAGTACCATCTCTGCTGTTCCTCAGGCATATCGTGAACAATGGCTTCCTCAATATGAGCGAGGGCATGTTCAACAGGTCCCGAAAATGTGTGATAGGGAACCTTCTTCGGATTCTTCGCAAGTTCAACTGCCACCTCTGCCGCCTTGTCTATACCCCTTTTCTTAAGAGCCGATATCTCAACGGCGGTACAGCCAAGTTGACGAGAAAGCTCCTCTGTATTAATCTTATCTCCGTTCTTCTCGACTATATCCATCATATTTACAGCCAGAACAACAGGGATTCCAATCTCAATAAGCTGTGTTGTAAGATAAAGATTTCTCTCTAAGTTACTTCCGTCAATAATATTAAGTATTACATCGGGACGTTCTTCAATGAGGTAATTTCTTGCAACTACTTCCTCTAATGTATAGGGTGATAATGAATATATACCCGGAAGGTCGGTAATAGTTACGTCCTTATCTGATTTTAATTTTCCTTCCTTCTTCTCTACTGTTACGCCGGGCCAGTTACCGACAAACTGATTAGAACCGGTAAGCGCATTAAAAAGTGTGGTCTTACCGCAGTTAGGGTTACCGGCAAGGGCAATTCTGATACTCATCTTCTGTCCTTCCTTTCATGCATCATTCTTTCTCTTCGATTATCTCTATACTATTATTCAACTTCGATCATCTCGGCATCAGCCTTACGAAGCGATAATTCGTAATTTCTCACTGTAACTTCAATCGGGTCACCAAGCGGTGCAACTTTTCTTACATAGATCTCCGCACCCTTCGTGATTCCCATATCCATAATACGGCGCTTTATTGCACCTTCACCGTGCAACTTCTTAACCTTAACCGTATCTCCGATTGCTACATCTCTAAGTGTCTTCACAACATTTTCCTCCTATGTGAAATGTTATACGTCCATAGCCCCCTATACTCTTAAGCGATAACTAGATCATTATCTTCTTCGCCAATTCGTCGCTAAGCGCAACGCGACTCTCTTTAACGTTAACTATTACATTGCCATTAAGAGTGTTGACTACACTTATCTCACCGCCAACGTTAAAGCCCAGATTGGCAAGGTGCTTCTTGGTCTCCGGATTACCACCAATCTTCTTAATTATCTGTTTTTCTCCTATGTCTGCATATGCAAGGGGCATCATGATATTCCTCCTAAAATAAGATTATGAATTAGTGATTGCTAACCTGTAAATAGCATTGGGGCAACACGGACAGTTAGCAACCACTAACTTACATCCTTTATTATTATAGTTAGCCCCTGCTAACATGTCAAGGGTTTTTTTCATAAAAATTGAATTTCTATGGCGGTTATGATAAACTAACGTTACAATATTTCTAACAATAATGTAGGGAGAATTACGATATGGCTCTTAAAGAATCAGGTGAAATGTATATAGAGACAATATATGTACTGTCTAAGAAATCTTCTGTTGTGCGCTCCATTGATATAAGTGAAGAAATGGGATACTCTAAGCCCTCGGTGAGTCGCGCGATTCGCGTCCTTAAAAAGGAAGGGCTTATTCGAATTGACGACAACGGACATATTGAGCTTACGGAAGCCGGCAAGATCAAAGGGAAGAGTATATACGAGAGGCATACTGTGTTGTCGGAATTCCTTAAGAAGATAGGGGTTGATTGCGAAACCGCCGACGAAGATGCATGTCGTATTGAGCATTACATTAGTGATGCGACTTTTGATGCCATTAAGGCGCACCTTAAGACGCTGTAGTCTTACGTTGCGCCACAAAGTACGGCACAGCGACAAGTACTATCGCTCCAACCATATTTCCAAGAGTTACAAGCAATAGATTATAGAACCCTGCACCTACACTTACAGCCTCATCCATAGGACGAAGTATTGACACGGTGAAGAGTGTCATATTAGCAACGCTATGCTCGAATCCCGTTGTAATAAATGCGAACAGACACCAGAATATCATGATAAGCTTGCCGGCCTCTGTCTTACATTTAAAAGAAGCCCACACTGCAAGACACACAAGAACATTACAAAGTATACCTCTTGCGAAAAGCTCTACCGGCTCTGCTGACATCTTGGCATAGGCCGCGCTTGCCATGAACTCGCCCACCTTACCGCCACCAAGGCCCGTAAGGTGATATATAACTCCAAGGAGAATCCCTCCGAGCAAGTTCCCAATCCAGCATACAACCCAGAGAACTACACAGTCAGATATCTTCACCTTCTTAAGCATCGCTCCCGCAGTCATAACGAGATTATTCCCGGTAAAAAGTTCCGCACCGCACATTACAACAAGAGAAAGTGCAATACCGAAGGACACGCCCATAAGAACCCTGGTTACCGGGGAGCCGTCCATCAGCCCTCCTATGGTAAATGCAAGAAGTACGCCGAATCCAATGAACATTCCCGCCAGCATTGATAACAGGAAGTATCCGATAAAATTATTCTTAAGAAGCTTTTTCTTAGCAATTGAGGCACTTGAAAGTGCCTCGAATTCATCTCTAAACATATTATAATCCCTTTACTCTATTAGCAATCTCAACAAGTCTCATCTCGAAATCCTGTCTGTTCTTCCATGTAATCGTATGAAGTATCATACCCGAGAAGAAGGATAGTATTCCGATCAGAATTGATATACAACATACAATAAGCGTCGGTATCTTGGGAACAAGTCCTGTATTCACGAATTCAACTATAATTGGAATCATAAAGCCAACGCCCAGCGCAATGAATATTAAGGCAATCATTCCGAAGAAAAACAACGGCTTATATGTTCTCAGTAGCTTAATAATTGTAAATATAACTTTGAATCCGTCAGAATATGTATTAAGCTTAGATTCCGATCCTTCAGGTCTGTCTCTGTATTCTATAACAACATTTTCAAGGAACATATTCTTGTCGACAGCGTGAATAGACATCTCCGTCTCAATCTCGAAGCCCCGGGAAAGTACCGGGAAGGATTTCACGAACTGATAAGAAAACGCTCTGTATCCCGTCATAATATCCTTGATATCAGACTTAAAAAGTGTATTGATAGACCACCTTACAACCGAATTGCCGAAGTTATGGAACGGTCTCTTATTCTCCTCAAAATATGTACTCGACAGTCTGTCCCCGACAACCATATCCACATTTCTCTCAAGTACGGCGTCAGCCATCTCTCTTGCATTGTCGGCAGGATATGTATCATCACCGTCCGTCATAATATAACACTCGGCGTCGATATCGCGAAACATTCTCCTAATAACATTTCCCTTACCCTGTTGATACTCATGCCTCACAACGGCTCCCGCTTTCTCGGCAATAGTTGCCGTATCGTCGGAGGAATTGTTGTCATATACATAGATTGCCGCTTCGGGAAGGACAGTCTTAAAATCCTTAACAACCTTTTCTATTGTCTGTGATTCATTGTAGCATGGAATAAGTACTGCTATTTTGTCCATGATTGTTCCTTTCATTCATTTCTTGCGCCCTCGGACCAAGTACCTCTTCTTACGTCTCATCACCGAGTACCTGCACGCTCATACAGAAAATCGCTTAGCAGGTCGCGGCTGATTCGCCGTTTTCCTAGTATCTCTTAGTGGCTCTTTGCTCCTTGGTCGCTTGCTTTAATATCCGTCTCATCTGACGTACCTTCTTCTGTCTCGCTCTCACCCAGAATATCATCTATCCTTTTATTCAGCATGGCAACCTCCTGCGTCAGCCTCTTGGACTTACGTGTCAGGTTACTTATTACAATTGTCTGTGTGAATATAATCATAAGTACGAATAAGAATCCCACGAAGAAAAGCATATTGATAGGAAGCTCAATTCCGAGGAGATTGGACAGTCCCTGAAGCCAATCCTTATTCGCCGCAAATATTATGACGAGAACGCCAACGAAAAACCAGACAAGAGCATATTTAAGCTCCAGTCTTCTTACTCTTACGAGATTACCTATATACAGAATTCCCAGCGCTGCCAGGATAATTATTATTACTTGAATCTTAATTGACATATCTTATTAATCCTATTAAGCTGACATTGCCGCAATAATACACGCAAGCGACACCTTAATCATATAATACACGGAGCGCTTCGGCGATATAGATGACACACCGCCCTGTCTCTCCTTCATGACGACAGGTATCTCCTCAACACTCCAGCCCTTCTTAACAATGGTGACGGCCGTCTCCGGTTCCGGATAATCCTTGGGATACTCCTCTGCAAAATATTCAATAATATCGCGACCTACCATTCTCATACCGGAAGTAGGATCGGTAATCTTCTTGCCTGTAAGCAGCTTAATAAGTACCGTAAAATACCTT
Source organism: uncultured Lachnospiraceae bacterium (assembly GCA_905233695.1). Lineage (GTDB taxonomy): Bacteria > Bacillota > Clostridia > Lachnospirales > Lachnospiraceae > RUG191. The sequence continues at coordinate 29,381 of CAJODN010000001.1, forward strand.
ATACCGAATCTTCGAAGTCCTGATGACTGAAAGCCCTGCTTCTCGATATAACGAGAGCCAATAAGCATACCGGTATTATTTTCCTGCATGTAATCAGCCATTACCTCAAGAAATGCCGCATCATGCTGACCGTCTCCGTCAACCTGAATGGCATATTCATATCCGTACCTTTTAGCATACAGATATCCCGTCTGCACCGCTGCGCCTATCCCACTGTTAATCGGGAGGCTTACTACATTGAATCCGTTCTCCTCACAGAGGGCCAAGGTCTCATCCCTTGAGCAATCATTAATCACAACATAGTCGAAGCCCGGTGCATTCTCTATTATATCATTTACTGTATCAACGATACAACCGGCCTCGTTAAAGGCCGGTATAATAACCAGTTTATTACTCATATTATTTAGGCGCCTATTCTTCCCTCATTTTTTCCATAGTCAATATAGTGGTTATAATATGCGGGCAGATCGAACCAGAATATGTTAAATAGCTCCGGATACCTGCCGGCATAGGAGAATACATTAAACTCAGGACTTGCCTGTCTTCCCTCGTTCATTCCACACCAAATAAAGTGTATAAGAACCATTATATCATCATCACCGTATGCGGCATATACATCGGGATTATTGGCTACATAATAATTAAAATCATATACAGCCGAATAGTCTCTTCCGCCAATTGCGGTGATACGACCTACAAGTTCATTACAGCCGGTACCATGACGTCCTTCCGCCATACCATTGGTCAAATAATGTATATAATACTGTGACTTGTCGGTTCCGAATGCCGATCTGAGATCCGGGTATTCGTTCTTGTACGAATTATAGTCAAAGTTCTCCGACGCTCTTCTTCCTTCACTCATTCCATTGGAAACGAAATGTTGGATCATCCATACATCATCGCCATTAAATGCGGCATATACATCAGGATTATTAGCTGTATAATAATCATAGTTATAGATGCCGGATAAGTCTATTCCGTAAAACTTCCAAGCTTTATCGGTAGAGCCGTTGGGAATCCAGCCCTGTCTTCCCTCAGCGTTACCGGCGAATACATAGTGTCTTATATAATCTCCTATATTAAGTCCATACTCATTACGAAGGTCTACATAATTACCTTTGTATACCTCCGGATTGAAGAATTCGATGGCCTGTCTTCCCTCATTCATACCGTTATTAACATAATGTGCGATGAGCTGATAACCATCATTTGCAAAGGCAGCTGCTAAATCGGGATAACGCTCAAGATAGTATTCGGGGTCATATACCATATTATACTCCACACCGTTATACATGGTGCAGAATCCGTTAAAGTCTCCCAGCTTTTTCATAAAATTATAATATATATCATTTCCGTAAGTCGGAGAAGATGCCCATCTTCCGCTTAAATCTTGCAGGTACGGAGCGCAACCTCTACTCACATAGTGAAATCTGGGATCGACACATGCCTGATTAAGGGGTGCCGTCGACGCATATGCCTTAAGATGCTGTACCTGAGCTCTTACTCCCTCTCTTACACTTGGGAATACGTTATAATCCTGTGTCGAATCCGTTGCTCCTATTCCGGCAAAATTATATGCCCAAAGCGGAACGCGACCTGTAAAGCGAAGATAATTGGTCTCGTTCATCGCCTGGCAGAATGCCACTTCTACTCTTACGCCCTCAGCGGCACATTCTTCAAGATATATCTGGCAGAAAGAATCAAGTGTCGGCGCATCGGAGAACGCATATTCCGACGGATACCTTGTTACGCTGTTATAGTAATTCATAAGCTGTCCAAGTGTAACATTCGAAGGTCCCATTATGGGATACTTATCCTCTGCCTTAACTTGCGAACCGAAAAGCGGTACCAAAGCAGTCACCATAAGAACCGCTATCATTAATGACGCTGCAATTAGTTTGTTCCTCTTCTTTATCATGCCTTTAGATTTCCTTTTCTATACTAACCAACTAAACTACCACATTTCCCATATTAAACCGCGATTCTTCCCTCTGCTTTACCATGAGTGATATAGTGAATGTAATATGCCTTCACATCCTGGCCGAATGCATTCCGAAGATCCTCATAACGACTAGCGTATGCCCGGACATTGAAATTAGGACTTGCTTGACGAGCTTCTGACATTCCAAAGTTCACGAAATGCTCCAAAAGCGCTGTATCATTGATGCCGAAAGCTGCCTGAAGATCGGGATAAACCGTTCTGTAATAATCATAGTCATAGACGTCACTGAAATCAAATATCCATAAATTGGTGACTCCGCCACCTACAAGCTCATTCTCATAGCCCAATGTCTCTCTACCTTCGCCTATACCATTCTTAATATAATGCATGTCGTAGCTTCTTAAATCATTACCAAATGCATTGCGAAGGTCTCTGTATCTATTCTTGTATGACTCTACATTGAAGGAATCAATAGCACGTCTTCCTTCACTCATTCCGTTATAATTAAAATGTCTGGCATAGGATCTGAAGTCATATCCGAAAACATCGACAAGATCGGGGTTATAGTTAATATAATCGCTCATTCTGAAAACCGGAGAGCCGGCTCTTCCTTCCCATATTCCGAAATTCATCCAATGTGCAAAGCACTGTTGATCGGTAAAGCCCCAGAGATCTTGATTAAAATATCTGTAGCAATTAGCATCAAACGCTCCCTCATATTGACTCAAGTCCTCCCCTTGATTCAGTCCGTAGTACTGAGCTATTCCGGTTGCGTCCGCAATGCCAAGCTCTCTTAGGAAGTTATCATCGCAAAGCCTTGAATAATCTCCGTCTATGAATGCGTGCTCCACTATTATTCCGGGGATGCCTCTTCTCTTACTGTTATGGATTACACTGTAGTAATCGGCTATTGAGCCATCGGGATAAGTACTTCCATTAGCAGAATTCCTTATCTTAAGGCCTCTGTCTCTTAACCCCAGCGCCACAAGATTATTCTGAATGCAATTAGCCAAGTTATATCCTATCTCACCAACAGTGGGATTATAATTGTAGTTGGGATACCATACCTCAGCGCCATTTCCTCCGCCGGAATTCATATGGATACTTACGAAAGCGTTGGCACCTACATTCCTGGCCATCTCCGTACGCTCTTCGAGCCCCACGTAATCATCACCGTATCTTGTCATATATACATCTACGTTAGCATACGTCTCTAGCTCTTGCTTACAGTAATATGCCGCAGTCAGATTAAGATCCTTCTCAAGAAGTCTGCCGTATGCGGCTCCCGTCTCGGAACCACCGTGTCCGGGATCTAGCATAATAACAACTTTTCCGTTGGCGGCCTTATTACCTAAGTCAACATTCTCGGCTTTATTATTTGACGACATTTTAACCTTTTTATCTGCTACCTCCACAGTGTCAGCTTCACTTTCAGAGTCCACATTCCATGTGGCAGATACATCTATATCCGACAGGTTGATAAATACTTCTTCGCCGTTGATTGTATATGAAAGTGATATAAGCTTATATACACCTTCCGACTTACCGTCATAGTCTATTTTAAATGATAATGCTTCGTCAGACTTATCATCTCTCTTCGCCTGATATCTGTCACCGGTATTGGTATTCTCATATGTAAGTATACCGTCTTCAAGTTCCTTCTCACCGTTACCTATGCCTATAAGCACTTCCTGCGTATCTCCAAGGCTCTGATTTGGAGACGAAACCACAACATAGTTGATTAAATCTTCGGGAAGCTTCTCCAAGACCGCTTCACTTAAAGCCTCTGCTCCTTCTCTATTCTCATCGGCCATCGCGGTAACTGTTATGCCAAGCACCATAACAAGAACCATCACAAGCGATATAACTGTACGGGATATTCTCTTATTCATCAATTATTACCTCACTAGATATATTGATTTTTTCGTCACAATCTTGTGTATTATACCATATTTTGTAAAAAAATGCTATATGTGAAACTACATATACCATTTCTAGTACTATATATCGGACAAAAAACCTCTGTTATAATAAATATATTCGGACATATGTGTCAGAATTGTGTCGTACATTCAGAAAGGAGGTCTATATGACAGTTTTGGAATTGGCAAAACGCTATATCGCAACAAGAATTAATGTAAGAAGAACGACAAAAAACAGTTATGTTACCGTTATAAATTACTTGAAAACAGAAGATATGGGTGCCGTTCAAATAGAAGACGTTCGTGTATCGGACGCCAAGCTTTGGTTAATCTATCTTCAACAAGAAAAAGGCAAGAGCTATAGTACAATAAACTCTATAAAAAGTGTTCTTAAGCCTGCTTTTCAAATGGCTATTGATGACGACATTCTTATTAAGAATCCTTTTGCCTTCCCTTTATCCGATGTTATTATTAACGACGTCCACTCGAGAGAAGCACTGACAGTAAAGCAAATGAATCGTTTTCTTGAATTTATCGAAAATGACGAGCATTATTCCAAGTACTATGAAGGCATGTACATCTTATTCCATACCGGTCTTCGCATATCGGAGTTCTGCGGACTTACAGTAAAAGACATAAGCTTTAAGGAACACACCATCCACGTCACTCACCAGCTGCGCTATATAGGAAATACGGGTTTCTACATTGAAAAAACCAAGACCAAAAGCGGTCTTCGTGATATTCCGATGACTCCTGATGTGGAAGACTGCTTTAGAAACATTTTAGAAAAAAGAACCATACGAAAGCCCGAACCCACTGTGGACGGAAGAAAGGGTTTCCTATTCTTCGATTCACGGGGCAACATTATGTGCCATACCAACTGGGAGCGATACTTCAGAAATGCCGTTGGAAAATATAACCGCACACACAAAGTGCATCTTCCACCCATCACTCCCCATATATGCAGGCACACCTACTGCACCCTTATGGCAGAATCGGGAATGAATCCCAAGATCCTGCAATATCTTATGGGGCATGCCAATATCACCGTTACACTTAATGTATACACGCATGTTAATTATTCAAACGTAAAAAAGGAAGTAAAACGTATCACAAAAACAAAGCAGCCTTAGTTATCCCGCATTAAGATCGTTACCTCTTGTCTCCTTAACCTTCGTAAGCAGGAGACATGATATCACCGTCAGAGGTATACATATACAAAGTGATACAATACCGAGAGATTCCGTGCCTATTACATTCATTGCTACCGTAAATATTATTATGGAAAGCGCCATTCCCACCGACAAGAGAAGACTCATAACGCCGAGAACCGATGCTCTCATATCCGTCGGCGTCGCCTCTGACGGCATAACAAGGACAAGGGTATCGGTTATAGACCAGAGCGTTCCAATGAACATTCCCCATCCGATTCCTATCACAATATCATTCCAGCCCATCTGCGTTCCGAGAACAAATATAATAAGTCCCGCCATAGCAATAGCCGAGAATACGTAGCATGCCTTCTTCCTGCCAAGGGCATCGCTTATAAATCCGCATATAAGCGTAAATATTCCGTTGACAAAAGGGAACACCACAAGGACAACAGATATCATATTATCTGTTATCATTCCTCTGCTCTCAGATACCTCGAGTACAGTCGAATAATACGATGTAATACCGGTAACAAGGGCAAACGCGAATGCCGCAATCATAATCTTTCTTACTTCCGGATCCTTGAAAATGTATATAAAAGCATTCTTAACACCGCCACGGGATTTTTCTTTCTTCTTATCGGTCGCTTCGGCTGTGACTGCTTTTTCTTCGATTATTGATTCTGTGTTGGATTTCGAGTTGACTTCTGTTGCAGTTGCCTTCGCCAAGGCTTCTTCTTTGTCTCTTTTCTTCTTTAAGAAGACAGGCGTCTCCTTAACGATGGGGATACAGATAACCGCAACGGCAACTCCCATGATTGCAGGTATTAAGAATACCATTCTCCATGAGCTTAGGTCCTCATCTGTATAGAACATTTGACGAAATACTCCGATAAGTGCCACGCTTATAAGACCTATTGCCTTCGTAAGGTTACAAAGCTTAGCCCTGTGCTTATCGGGAGCAGTCTCTATAATATACATAACCTGCATATCATTCGACTTTACAAATGTTATAACAAGAACACCGATTATATAAATTATATAATTAGGTGATATCATACAGATAAACATTCCTATTCCCATAAGAAGCGTATTAAGAATAAGGAACGGCTTCCTGCCGAACTTATCGGCAAGCGCCTTGTAGAAGGGTGCAATCAGCATAAATACATATGACACCATGGAGATTGCCGTGAAAAGTCCAACAGCCGATGCATACTCATCCGAAAGTACCGAACCACCGGGAATCTTGAACAGATCAAGTATTACATAGGGTTGCATCGTCGTCGTAATGTTAGACGAGATCTCATCCACTATATATATTAATGTAAGTAATACAAAAAGAATTATAAGATAGCCGAGCGTTCTCTTGCCGGTTGAGCTATTTGTGCTTTTTCCCATTGAAGTTCTCCTTCCCTTTTCAAAATTAAATATATTATAGTATAATTATCACTCAGAACCAAGCAATTTTTCAAACAAATACACGTCGAGTGCTTGCATTCGTATGGGTATTTGTGCGAAAATTTATTTGGCGAAAGCCAATATGAGAAAATGCGTAGCATTTTCGAATAGGTTCTGAGTAGTTACTCAAACGAAAGGCAGTACCATGTGGACTTGTAATAATTGGAAAGATTATGAAGTAATCGATACATCTAAGGGCGAGAAGATAGAACGCTGGGGCGACTACCGCCTCGTTCGTCCGGATCCTCAGGTTATATGGGACACAAAGAGAGATTCCGAGATCTGGCGAAAGAAAAACGGTCACTACCACAGAAGCAAAAAAGGCGGAGGCGAGTGGGACTTTTATAATCTTCCCGAAGAATGGGAAATATCATACCCGCTTTTTACTTCCGAAGAAGGCGACGAGTTCTTAAAAAGAAACAATGTGGCAGAACCCATATCCAAAGAACTTGTATTCCATCTTAAGCCCTTCTCATTCAAGCATACCGGGCTCTTCCCGGAGCAAGCCGTTAACTGGGATTGGATGTCGAAGTTGATTCTTAAGAAAAAATATAATAATCCGGATAAGCCCGTTAAGGTGCTTAATCTCTTCGCCTATACAGGCGGCGCGACGCTTGCCGCCGCCGCAAGCGGCGCGCATGTCACACATGTGGATTCATCCAAGGGCATTGTTAACTGGGCGAAGGAGAACGCCAAAAGCTCCGGCCTGGCAGACGCGCCTATACGATGGCTAATTGATGATTGCCTTAAGTTCGTTGAACGGGAAATAAGACGTGGGAATAAATACGACGGCATAATAATGGACCCGCCGTCTTACGGACGCGGACCCAAGGGCGAAGTCTGGAAGATAGAGGAATCGGTCTTTCCTCTCATATGTAAGTGCTGTGAAATCTTAAGCGAAAAGCCACTGTTTTTCCTTATTAATTCGTATACAACCGGCTTACAGCCCGCCGTGCTTAAATACATGATGGAAGTAGCTTTATCACATTTCCAAGGAGAGATAGAATCAGATGAGATAGGACTCCCTGTTACGGAGACGGGGCTGTACCTTCCCTGCGGGGCGAGTGGTCGCTTCACCGGCAAGATATAAAAAAGCTCCGAGAATTGCATTACGCATTTCTCGGAGTTAATTATTGTTGTAATACACGTATTCTTATAACATCTTCCGTCGCTTAAGTATAATCAGCGCAATTATACTTGCAACAAGGGTTATAATACATACAATCGCGAATCCCCAATAGGAGTTGGCAAAGGGCATACCCTCAGGAACTACGTTCATACCGTAGAGTCCTGATATAATCGTCGGAATTGACATAACAATCGTTATCGCCGCCAAGTACTTCATGACGTTATTAAGCCTGTTATTGATAACGGCCGACATAAGCTCTCTTGTACCGTTAATTATATCGTGATATATCTGCGTCATCTCGATAGCCTGCTTATTCTCAATTATTACATCGTCAAGAAGCTCTCTGTCTTCCGGATACTGACGGAGCTTGGCATATCTCGTAAGACGGTCAAGCACCATGCTGTTGGCTCGAAGTGATGTGGCGAAATACACGAGATTGGATTCAAGTTCATGGAGATCTACAAGATCCACATCCTGCGTCGTCTCATTGATTCTCTCCTCTATCTCCGTACGTTTCCTGTCGATATTACGAAGCAAGCTCTGATACACGATACATGTGTTATACAGAATCTGATATGTAAATCGCATCTGCTTCTTCGTAGAGAATTCTCTCACTCTCTGTTCAACGAATATCTTAAGGACAGCCGTCTCTTCCGCACAGACCGTAATAATTGTACCTTCAAGAAGAATGATTCCTAAAGGAATTGTCGTGTAGGAATGCCTGTTATTACGCATTTCCGCCGAAGGAATATCCACTAAGATAAGGGTATAGGTATCCTCTAAGTCAATACGTGAACTCTCCTCATCATCCAGCGCGGCTCGAAGGTCGTCAATATCAATATTAAATTGTTCGCTTATATCAACGCATTCTTCTAATGAAGGTGCAACCATATTGATCCATGAACCTTCTTCGTGGTTTTGAAGCTCGCTGATAACGTTATCTTCCGTCTTATATATTTTAACCACTTTGCTACCTCGCCATAGTATATAAAGCTTTCGCTTCACCTTCCTTTCGGATTCTCAGTTCTTATTTATTATTCTCGACAAGACTTGACATTTCCTTAGATGACTTGAATATTCCATCAAGCTTCTCATTCATCTCATCCATGTACTGCATACTTGTCTCTGATACTACGATGCTTTCCTCAGAAGAAGCCCTAACCTCTTCACCTGTAGCAGACAGGTTACTGATAGCTTCCATAATTCTGTTATTGGCATCGACAATACTGTCAACCTCTTCGGTTATACCGTTGATGTCATTAGAAAGAACAGACATCTGTTCTCTGATCTCGTCGAACTTCTCACCTGTCGTAACAATCATAGCATTCTGCTTCTCGGAGTATTCTACAGATTCAGACATACTCTTCGTAGCTTCAGACGCGTTCTGTGTAAGTTCTCCGATAATACTTGATATCTGCTCCGTGGAATTCTTGGTGTCTTCCGCAAGATTACGAATCTCATCTGCAACTACCGCGAAACCTTTACCGGCTTCACCTGCACGAGCCGCCTCAATAGAAGCATTAAGAGCAAGAAGATTGGTCTGATCCGATATACTCACAATTGTAACGATAATCTTCTCAACCTCTTCTATAAACTTATTAAGCTTAACCGTTGTTGCCTGAGAGGTCTCATTAACCTCCGCTGTCTTCTCCGCCTGCTTCTTCAGCTCTTCAAGAAGTCTTGCACCTTCGTCTACCACTTCAACGGTATGCTTAGATGCTTCTGACATATCTTTTGTTCTGTTCTGAGCGCTCTTAAGATTCTCTTGAATATCTACCGTCATCTCAGACTGACGCTCAATGGAATCTGATGTAATCTTAGTTGACTCCGCAATTCCCTTAACGCTTGAATTACTGTTCTCAATACTCTCTGTAAGGGTTACCACAAGATGCTGTGCGCTATCAAGTTGCTTGGCTATATCGTCAGAACTATCCATTACCTGACTCGCTATATTCGCTTGCTGATCCGCGGCATCCTTCATAAAGTCCACATCTTCTTTGTTCTGATTGAATATAATCTTCGTAATAAGAAGTATGATGATTGTACCAACTACATACATTCCGAAGCAAGCAAAGTTAACAAGCTTATTGTCGTCATCGACATATATTACGTTAAGAACCGTTAATATAGTCATAGCCACAATACTTACGATAACTCCGCGAACGCTCATCTTAAAGTCCATAAAGAATATAAGAGCGAAGCAGTCAAGGAAGCATATAGCATATAAGTAATAATTGCCCGGAGCTGTCAATGTAACGAATAACGTGTCAAGAACAAGGGTATATAGATAGAAGGACATAACCTTTTCCTTCTTACCCATTATAATGTTAAGAACAATCAGGATAATTATACATCCGATTCCACCGCCGACTCTTATCCAGAAGTTGCTCTTGTCAGGGGCTAATATGCCCATGACAAGAATCGTTATCGCAATGATAATATCAATTATAAACCCCACTTTGTTCTTCTGATACAAATGCTTTGTCTGTAGATCCATAGAGTAATACCTCTTAATACATTACATCCTACTCGAACAAACAATTCTATTTGAACATAACCTTAATTCTCTGCTTGAAGCCGTTCTTAAGGATTATTCCAAGCTTATCCTCAGACTTTCTCATTACAGAGCACTCCGGTCTGTCTCTATGTAAGTGAATTGCATCGAATTCACAACGTGTTGTACAGAGACCGCAGCCGATACATTGATTCTCATCAACGATTGAAGCACCGCATGAAAGACAACGAGCTGTCTCTTTCTTAACCTGCTCTTCCGTGAACACTTCCTTAGCGTCTCTGAATGACATCTTATCAACATTGGCCTTAACACCGGGAACATTTCTTCCGCCCTGATCGTAGCCTTCGGGAAGAGTAATATCATCCTTATCAAGCTCAATGTAATGATTAGGATTACGTCCGATTGTAAGGCTTGAATGAGGCTGTACGAATCTGTGAATTGAGATAGCACCTTCCTTACCGCAAGCGATAGCATCGATTGCGAATCTCGGTCCGTAGAACATATCTCCGCCTACGAAGATATCGGGAACCGTAGTCTGGAAAGTAATCTTGTCGGCAACAGGTGCCGGTCCTCTGAATTCAACATCTTCTCCTTCAAGGAGGTTGCCCCACTCTGTGCACTGACCTACTGAAAGGAGTACGTTAGAGCACTTAATCTCCATTGTATCATTCTCATCATACTTAGGATCGAAACGACCTTCTGCATTCTTAACCTGTGTACACTTCTTGAATACAATTCCTGTAACCTTGCCATTCTCTGTAAGAATTTCCTTAGGTCCCCAGCCGCCTTCAAGAACAATGCCTTCTGACTCGGCAATCTCGATTTCTTCCGGAAGTGCCGGCATAATGTCACGTGTCTCTAACGATACCTGTGTTACCTTAGAAGCGCCGCAACGTACTGCTGTTCTTGATACGTCAATGGCAACGTTACCACCACCGATAACTACTGTGTCGCCACTTATCTTGAATGATTCATCATCTGTTACTTCATGAAGAAGGTCAACGCCCTTCATTACGCCTTCAGCATCCTCGCCGGGAACGTTGATTCCGCGTCCGCCCTGGCAACCGATTGCGATGTAGAATGCTTTATAGCCTTGCTTTCTAAGCTCTGCAAGGGAAATGTCCTTACCAACTTCAACTCCAAGCTTAATGTCAACGCCCATCTCACGGAGTACATCAACTTCGGCTTCAACTACGTCACTCTCCATAACGAATGAAGGAATACCGTATGTAACCATTCCGCCGGGCTTCTTATTCTTCTCGAACAGTGTGGGCTTATAACCCTTCTCTGCTAAGTAATATGCACAAGATATTCCTGCGGGACCTGCTCCGATAACGGCAATCTTCTCATCAAATTCACCCACAACCTTAGGTACAACCTTCTTAGGTACAAAACGAGTCTCCGCATTAAGATCTCTCATTGCAATGAATTTCTTAACTTCATCAATTGCAATAGCTTCGTCAACAGTTCCTCTTGTACAAGCATCCTCGCAACGACGGTTACATACGTGACCGCAGACTGCGGGAAGCGGATTATTCTTCTTAATTAACTCTAAAGCCTTGGTATACTCGCCCTGCGCCGCAAGCTTCAGATAACCCTGAATAGCAATATGTGCGGGGCAAGCTGTCTTACAAGGTGCTGTACCGGTCTCATGTGTCTCGATACGGTTATCATCTCTGTAATCCCAGTTCCAGTCAGCCTCTGACCATTTCTTCTCTGAAGGAAGAGGTTGCTTCGGATACTGAACCTCTGATCCGTCCTTCTTGCAGAGCTTCTGTCCGAGAGTAACGGCACCTGCGGGACATACCTCTACGCAACGAGCACAAGCAACACACTTCTCTTTCTCAACGTGTGCCACATATGCAGATCTTGACATGTTAGGCGTATTGAAATATTGTGAGGTACGAAGTGCGTAACATACATTTACGTTACAGTTACAAATAGCAAATATCTTGTCTTCACCGTCGATATTCGTAATCTGATGTACGAAACCGTTCTCTTCACCCTTCTTAAATATCTCGTATGCTTCTTCCTTAGTGATGTAGCGACCGCCCTTCTGTGTCTCTACAACGTACTCAGCCATATCGCCGATAGCGATACACCAATCATGATGGTCATCTGCACAACCTTCATCAAATGTCTGTCTTGAACGACGACATGAGCAAGGACTTGCAGCATATCTTCCTTCGTACTTATCCATCCAGTGTGAGATATGCTCGAGGTCAATTGAATCCTCGTTCATATTAACTTCTTTCTCAACCGCGATTACGTGCATTCCTACACCGGCACCTCCGGGAGGAACCATATGTGTAAGTCCCTCAAGAGGAAGTCTTGTCATATGCTCGAAGAACATACCAAGTTCAGGATGCTCATCAATCATCTTAAGGTTCATGTTAGAGAACTCTGCAGAACCGGGAACGAACATAGGAAGAACCCATCTCTTCTCATGATTGGGATTAGGCCACTTGGGATCTAAGTCCTCATAGTTCCACTCAACAATACCTGTATAAGAGATATACTCTAACTTCTTCTCTAATTCCTCGTCTGATAATCCCGAACTTGCTTTAAGCTCCGCAAACGTTCTGGGATGACGAATCTCTTTGAAATTATCTGCAACCCAGCCTGCCAATTCATCGTCATCATTAACAAGTACCTTAACAGCCCAGTACTCCGGATCGTCTTTTGTAACCTTCTGAAGTCCCAGCTTAATCTTGGCGCGGTCCGTAATAATCTTACCGAGACGCGCAATATTGGGCTTCATAGGTCCGCTAACGTCAGCGCATTCCGGACGGAGCGGATAATTTGGATTTGTTCCTTGTGCTTTTGCCTTTGCCATAATGTTTCCCCCTTATGTTCGATATAAACTTGTAAATAATTACTTAGTACTTAATTAATGCTAATTGTACCCATACATATTTCAATTATACGAAAAGAATTATCAAAAAGCAACAAATAAAAGGCTTGAAACCATAATATTTGTTACATTTTTATCAAATTTCGATACTATAATAAATATAAGGAAAAATTGTACAAATCAAGAGAGTAATATTTATGAATAATTCACGAGATACAGTAAGTTCTAACCCTCTGGGTTATGAGGGTGTGGGCACACTTCTTCGAAAGTTCGCCATCCCAAGCATAATCGCAATGCTTGTAACATCCCTATACAATATCGTAGACCAGCTCTTCATCGGTCAATATGTGGGAGAACTGGGAAATGCGGCTACCAATATCGTATTTCCCTTAACAATGCTTTGTATTAGTATTGCACTTCTATTCGGAATTGGAGGCTCATCAGCTTATAACCTTGCTCAAGGTCAGGGAGACAATGAGAGAGCTCCCTTCTTTGTGGGAACTGCCATAACAATGATGGTGCTTCTCGGAATAATACTTGGCGTTGCCTGCTTCGCATTTACCAACCCCATCCTCAGATTCTTAGGCTCACCGGAATCGGTAATCGACCCCGCCAACACGTATCTTAGCATTACGGCAATCGGCTTCCCCGCTCTCATACTGTCAGCAGGTGGCGGACACCTTATAAGAGCTGACGGAAGCCCCAGAATATCAATGGTTGTTAACATGGTTGGCGCCATAATTAATATAATACTTGACGCTATATTCATTATGGGAATGGGTATGGGAATGACCGGTGCCGCGATTGCCACCGTAATAGGACAGTCCATATCGGGACTTATTGTTATTATATATCTATTCCACTTTAGGTCCTCACATCTTAAGCTCCAACATTTTGTCCCAAGAGGATTCGCAATGAAGGAGGACGCATCCCTGGGAACAGCGCCCTGCTTTAATCAGCTTGCTATGATGACAACTCAGATTGTATTTAATAACAGTCTTCGTCACTACGGTGCCGAAAGCATATACGGCGACGCAATTCCAATTGCCGTTGCGGGAATTGTTCTTAAGACTGTCCAGCTTCTTCTGGGAATTATCATCGGTATTGCCCAAGGGTTACAGCCTATCGCAAGCTTCAACTACGGCGCCGAGCAATTCGACAGGGTCAAGAGAGGATATACAATAGCACTAAAGAGCGGTATTATAATTTCCTTTATCGGATTCGCCCTGTTCCAGCTCTTTCCCGCAGAGATTATAGGTCTCTTCGGAAAAGGGTCAGACCTCTATATCGAATTCGGTGTTAAGTTCTATCGATATAATGTGTTCATGATATTCTTGCTTTTCATGCAACCCATTACCTCTAACTTCTTCACGGCAATAGGAAAGCCCAAGAAAGGTGTATTCTTGAGCTTGACCAGACAATTTATATTCCTTATTCCGCTTATGCTGATTCTCCCCGCACTATTCGGACTCGACGGAATATTATTCGCACAGCCCACGGCAGACCTTCTCGCATTCATAGTCTGCGGAATAATGATAATAAAGGAGTTCAAGAGACCGGAGTACGAAGGAACGGAGAGCTTCTTTATAGCAAGGAGGCGCTAGTATAGGTTTTTCTTGTAAAGCACTCCCTGCCCCGCGCCCAGATGCACTTGAAGATTACCGTCATGTACGGGCATTCTGATCGGCATAATCGAATAGCCGCTCTCCGTTGTCATCATCGCCATTGTCATCTCACATTCCATAGGAACTTCCGCTTTCCACACCGGAATAGCGACATCAATATCATGGTTACTTCCGTTAACAACCACAACGCATTTCTGCTCCTTATTGAATCTTCCGTAGGAAATGTAATCTCTGTCACAACGAAGGAATATGAACGCCCCCTTCTTAAGTGCAGGAGACATCTTATGCTCGCATATCATATCACGGTGAAAATCAATAAGTGCATAGTCTGCTTCTCCCCAAGGATATGTACGCCTGTTGTCGGGATCGGTAAAACCGCACAGTCCCGCCTCATCGCCGTAGTAAAGCGTCGGTGCACCGGGCCATGTCATCTGAATAAGAACAGCCGCCTTAAGTATTCCCTTGCTTACACCTTCCGATGCGGCTTGACTTCCCAATGCGTCAACTCTTCCGACTTTATGGTTAGTTCTTGTTAAGAACCTTGAGTGGTCGTGATTAGACAGCTGATTCATCGCGCAATAAAGTGACGGCGTCTTGAATTTCGACATAAAATGCCTCATACTTCCCTCGAATCTCGCTCCGTCGCCGATTGCGCCTTCGTCGAATCCGTCGGAATGCTTCTCCATTCCCGTAAGGAAATATGATACAGGCTCCATGAACGCATCATAATTCATTATCGTATCCCACTGATCACCGGACAGCCAGCTTGATGCATCACCGTAGTGCTCAGCCAAGATTACGGCGTTGGGATTGGCTTCCTTAACGGCATCCCTGAATCCTCGCCAGAAATCATGATTAAAGCCCTCGCTGTGGCCGAGATCCGCTGCAACATCAAGCCTCCAACCGTCGCAATAATAAGGCGCACTAACCCATTTCTTACCTATATCGTAAATGTAATTACAAAGCTTACCCGATCTCTCATAGTTAAGCTTCGGAAGCGTATCATGACCCCACCAGCCGTCGTATTTCTCATTATAGGGCCACTTTCCGTCAGAATAGAAGTCAAAGAAGCTGTTATAGGGGCTGTCCTCGTCGATATAAGCGCCCTTTTCATATCCGGGATGATTCTCGTAAATGCGTTCCCTGTCCATCCATTTATTAAATGAACCGCAGTGGTTAAATACGCCGTCAAGAATTACCCTTATTCCTCTCTCATGAGCTTCCGACACGAATTTCGCGAAGAACTCGTTAGAAGCGTCCAGATTAATCTTATTGACAACTCTGTTCCTGTATCTCTCGGCCTTACTGTTATCCGTCTCGCCCTCTTCTAAGAGTGTACCCTCGTCATACACGATTTTGCCGTAGTGAGGATCGATGTGGTCGTAGTCCTGTGTATCATACTTATGATTGGATGGTGACACGAAAATCGGATTAAAGTATATTACCTCAACGCCCAGGCTCTTAAGATAGTATAGCTTCTGTCTTACGCCCTCCAAGTCTCCGCCGTAGAATTTACCGACATCGAAGCTATCCGGATTCTTACTCCAGTCATCGACCTTGGTTGAAGGCATAGATATATAATAGTATTCATTAGTAAGAACATCATTGGTGGGGTCGCCGTTATTGAAGCGCTCTACAAGTATCTGGTACATCACAGCGCCCTTGGCCCAATCCGGGGTTACGAAGCCCGGCATTATGGAAAATGCGTATTCCCATCGTAAGTCGTCGGACACACCGTATCTGTCACAGTAAGCCGTCTCGCCTCCCTGATGCACCTGGAAAATGTAAGAGAAGGGCTCTGTTCCCACATGAACCATTACACGATAGTAGTCGAACACATCTCCCGCCTCGTCTAAGTCCATGGGAAGCTTATAATGGGGCGTACAAAGCACAACCTCCGCGGATTTGCCGTGGGCAACACGGACACGAAGCTTAACTCTTTCGTTCTCCTTAGGCTCCCAAGGAGTTCTGTATTCTATTGTTCCGTCGCTGAAAATGGCTTCTCTGTTCATTTCGCACCTCTCTCTTTCACCTCGCGGTGTTAATTCGCTACGCTGTTTCGCTACTACTGCGAGCAGACCTCTTCCTATAATTCGCAGAATTTTGAATATTAGTATAATTCCATAAGGAAATCAAAATTCTGCTCATTAGGGGAAGGTTCCTGTTCCACAGGATTAATTTCGTACAACTATTCTCTGCTTACATACAAGTATGACGCTCGAATAGTTTTACGAAATTATCTGTTCGCAGTAACGCTTTAAAGTAAAAAAGACAGCTTCCGCTGCCTTTTTAGGAGAAGGTATTTTTACTATGGGGTTAGTAAAAATAAATATAATGTATTGGGGGTTTTTACGAGTGTTATTATATCGGCTGAGCATATATAAGTGTTCACAAATATAACAAAAACAGTTAATACTTTTTATGCAATATCGACAAAGCATAGGCAAAAACCGCTATAAAACACCCTTTTTATCAACTATTTAACCCTTTTTAATACATTTCTCCCTCAAACAGCTTAACTATTACTATGCCTCGAAGAGTTCCTCGAACTCATCTCTTGTAATCTTCTCCTTTTCTATAAGAAGATCTGCGCAGGAATGGAGTATATTCTCATTTTCCTTAAGAATCTTCTCCGCTCTCTTATAGCAAGAATCAACGATTCCGTGAACCTCTTCGTCTATAAGTGCAGCGGTCTTATCGGAATATCCCTTCTGATGAGCCAGATCCCTTCCTATGAACACTTCGTTCTGGTCGTCGTCTAGGTTAATCATACCGATTTTATCGGACATACCGTATTTTACAACCATATTCTTAGCCATGGCGGTTGCCTGCTTGATGTCCTGAGAAGCACCCGTTGTTATATCATCAAATATAATGGATTCCGCAATTCTTCCGCCGAGAGCCGCCGTAATCTCCTGAAGAAGGCGCCCTTTTGTAACGTGCATCCTATCTTTCTCGGGAAGAGGCATTGTATAGCCCGCAGCACCTATTCCCGTAGGAATAACGGAAATTGTATACACAGGGCCAATATCGGGAAGCACATGGAATAAAATTGCATGTCCCGCCTCGTGATATGCTGTTATCTTCTTATCTTCGTCCGATATAATCTTACTCTTCTTCTCTGTACCGAGACCAACCTTAACAAAGGACTTACGAATATCCTCCTGTGTTATGAACTTCCTATCATCCTTAGCCGCCCTGATTGCGGCTTCATTAATAAGGTTCTCAAGGTCTGCTCCCGTAAAGCCCGCCGTAGTCTGTGCAATCTGCTTAAGATCCACATCATCGCCCAGTGGCTTATTCTTACAGTGAACTTCAAGAATCTCTTCTCTTCCGCGAACGTCGGGAAGTCCCACAACAACCTTTCTGTCAAAACGACCGGGGCGAAGGATTGCGGGGTCTAATATATCAACTCTGTTGGTTGCGGCCATAACGATAATGCCTTGGTTAACCTTGAAGCCGTCCATTTCCACAAGCATCTGATTAAGTGTCTGCTCTCTCTCGTCGTGTCCGCCTCCCATACCTGTTCCACGGCGTCTCGCAACAGCGTCAATCTCGTCGATAAATACGATACATGGGGAATGCTTCTTGGCATCCTCAAAGAGGTCTCTTACACGTGAAGCTCCCACACCTACGAACATTTCCACGAAATCGGAACCGGATATACTGAAGAACGGCACTCCCGCTTCACCTGCAATAGCCTTGGCAAGAAGCGTCTTACCTGTTCCGGGAGGTCCCTCGAGAAGAATACCCTTGGGGATTCTGGCGCCGAGATCCGTATATTTACCGGGACTCTTAAGAAAGTCAACTACTTCCGCCAGTTCTTCCTTCTCTTCTATAAGACCGGCAACCTCGTCGAATCCGATATCTATATCCTCATGATTCGTCATCCTGGCTTTGCTTTTACCGAAATTCATCATCTTGGCATTATTACCGCCGGTGGCTCCTCCCTGTCCGCGGAACATCATGAACATCAGTATAATTATGGCTACAACCGCAAGGATCGGAACAATCATACCCAGCCATTCATCTCTCGGCACATCCGACACCTTGTAATCAGTAAAATGCTTAGCGTCAAGCTCCTTCTGGAAATCATTTACGTCGGATACGTATAAAGTCTGTCCCTTATCCTTACCGTCCGTAAACGAAATAGTAGCCGTACCCGTAGGCACCGTGCTGTTCTGCTTAATCATTATGGAAGACACCGTATTCTCATCGATGGCCTTAAAAAGCTGGTCCTTCGTATAGCTTACGGGACTCTGTCTTGAGAGGAAATACCAGCCCACCACGATAAGCAGTATTATAAGTATGTAGAGACCGAAGCCTCCTAAGAAACCTCTCGGTTTATTCTCGTTCATAAGTAGTCCTTTCCGGTTTTTATCTCTGAATTCTAGTCAAACTCAACAACCCCTATATAGGGAAGGTTCCTGTATCTCTGATCATAGTCGAGGCCGTAGCCCACAACGAACTTATCTGGAATTGTGAATCCCGTATAGTCTACATCCACTTCCATCTCTCGTCTGTCGGGCTTGTCAAGAAGACAGCATAGCTTCACACATTTCGCATGCCTCTGACTGAACAGCTTCCTGAGAGAATCCATTGTATATCCCGTATCTATGATATCTTCGACGATAATGACATTTTCACCCTTGACGCTTAGGCTTATATCATGAAGCATTCTGACGTCGCCGGATGACACTGTCTTAGCGCCATAGCTTGAAAGCTGCATGAAATCGATGGTTACCGGAACAGTTATCCTTTTCGCAAGCTCGGTAGCGAAGAACACGGCTCCTCGAAGGACGCATACTATAAATACGCTCTCCCCTTCGAATTCTTTATTAATCATCTCGGCAATCTCAACAATTCGCCTGCCAACCTCTTCTTCTTCAATCATCTTGACAACATGTTCACCCATTTACATTAACCTCGATTCTGAGAACTCTCCTTGTATTATCATCTATCTTGTAATGCTCGCTTATTCTGTGTCCTACGACGTACATTACATGACTGCCGTCGCATATAAGAAGAACCCTGTCCCGTTCCCTCTTCGGAATCTTCTCGTCAATCATATATCTGCTTACAGGCTTCTTCGATCCCTTATCGTTAATTACAATAAAGTCTCCTTCCATTCTGTTCCTTACAGAAAGCCCACTTTTAATTTTATCATAATCAAGCACTTTAGTATAGGTTTTTGGATTTGTTTCCACATTGAAATCATTCGAAATGAGTTCAAGGCGGATTGTTGTGTTGTCGACTTCGATTTCTTGCCTGTCTCCCATCTTATTAAGTGTTGATTTAATATTTATCGGGCTTGTCACCCTGTCATCTGCATGATTATTCGGGGCCTCCTCCCTTACCACCTTCACGCTGTCATAGTCGGCGTAGGCTTTCATTTTGTATGGTAAATGTGCTTCCCTGCCGCTATCTCCCTTACATAAGTCAAGCACCGTATCCACGTGAGTACTCGTAATATCCTTGCTACTGCCGGCTGCCCGGCAGAGAAATGTGTGAATTACTGTCTTAACAATTATTAATTCTTCATTTAATATACTGTTGTCAAGCCTATTTCCTGCTATATACTTGGCGTAGGCCTTTTCTGACTGCTTATCTATATAGTCTGCCGCCATATCCATGATTTCCGCTGTCTCCGAAAAATGCCGTATAGCGCGGTCGTTTATCTCAGTAAGAAGCGGTATTATATTATGCCTTATATTATTCCTTGTGTAATCGGCCTCTTTATTGGTGGAGTCCTCGCGATAGTTTATGTCATTAGCCTTAAGATACTCTGTAATCTCCCGTCTCTCACATTCAATGAGCGGCCGAATATATGCTCCTCTCACCTTCTTAATTCCGGAAAGCCCCTCTATTCCGCTTCCTCTAACCAGATTAAAAATCATTGTCTCCGCGTTGTCGTTCATATGATGGGCAATTGCAATCTTACCATCATCAGCGTGCTTATCGAAGCACTCATATCTCAGGATTCTGGCCGCTTCTTCTAAGGAACATTTCTCCTTATCTGCAAAGGACGGCGCGTCCACCCGGTAAATGTGAAGGTTGATACCGTGCTTCTCACAGAGAGCCTTTACAAATTCCGCATCTTCAAGGCTCTCACCCTCTCTAATTCCATGCTCAACATGAATCGCCTCCAGATTAAATCCCATTTCATCCGAGAGATCACGAAGCACGAAAAAAAGGCACACCGAATCTGCGCCTCCCGATAGTGCAACGAAGACAGTGTCGCCTTCGCTTATCATATTGTATTTATTAATTGTGCCTCTAACCTTTGCAATCATACATAGATTATAACACATCTTCAAAACTAAGTTCCAAAAAATATAAGAAAAGCGCACCAAAACAAAGCCTTCGGTTCGCTCTTATTTTTCGCGATAGATAATCTCGTCCTCTTTAACAAGTCCAAGCTTATTCTTGGCCGTGTTCTCAACATATTCAGATGTGCGTGTGTATTTTTCTTTGTCTTCCAGTTCTTGTGATATCTGCTCCTGCTCACGAAGCTCCGCCATCTTCTTCGCTTCCACTTCCTTTAAGTCTATATTCTTCTTAACAAGAATAATCATAGCGACGGTCATCACTACTACAAGAAACAGCACAATAATAACAAAAGAAATTCGTCCATTTACAGCCCGCCTCTTCTTCGGTCTATTCATGGTAGTTCTCTCCTTAAACAAAAATTGATGATTCTTTTATTCAAAGCTACACAATATCTTGTGTATTACACACCCTTGCAGGTACTATAAAGTGGCAACTTGCAGTACCTGTCATCTTATATATCGACAGAATTTTGTAATACTTTAGTATAAATTTGAAAAAATTTTAATCAATATACTCAAAAAGCTCCTTGGCTTCCTCTTTTTTGGTAGTATCCCTTATATCTAAGACACGTACCTTCACCGCTTTGGTTCCAAAAGAGATTTCAAGGATGTCGCCCTCCTTCACCTTGGTTGAGGACTTGGCAACGCGCCCGTTAACCGTAACACGCCCCGCATCACAAGCCTCCTGCGCTATTGTCCTTCTTTTAATCAGTCTGCTTACTTTTAAGAATTTATCTAACCTCATAGCTTTTCCCTTAAAAAAAGCCCAAGGTCTAAACCTTGGGCTATAATCATCATTTCAAAAACAATCCCTAGTTAACAGCATCCTTTAAAGCCTTACCAGCCTTGAACTTAGGTGCCTTAGAAGCCTTAATCTTCATCTCTTCACCTGTTCTGGGGTTTCTACCTGTACGAGCAGATCTCTTAGATACTTCGAATGTTCCGAATCCAACTAACTGAATCTTCTCACCCTTCTTAAGCTCTTCAGCAACAACCTCTGTGAAAGCCTTAAGAGAAGCCTCTGCGTCCTTCTTAGATACACCTGCTTTATCAGCCATAGCTGCAACTAATTCTGTTTTGTTCATAATTTCTTCCTCCTCAGAATCTGATTTTTTCTAAAAATTTAGGTTCTTCCTAAACAATTACAAGTAAATTTATAATGGTTTTACCGCCTTTTGTCAAGTAAATATCACGATTTTTCAATGTTTTTTTATTGTTTAATCGAATGTAACAATTTTTCACAATAATCTTTGTCAAAATATACTATTGAAAAGCATTTCCTTATACACAACCCACCATATTATGTCCCTGTCAGCGTACTTATCATATTGGACAAAGTAGACAAATAGTCGGTATCGCTGCTTGAAGAAGAGGAGCTCTTGGTGGAATTGGTGCTGTTAGTCGTATTCTTCGTAGTATTAGCCGTACTATTGCTGCTGCCGGAACTTGAGCCGTCGGACATATCGATGGCAATCTTGGCGCTTGGCGAATTAACATAGAGCATCTTATTCCAATCGTTATATCCGGGAGCAGTAACCTTGATACTATGCGCTCCGTACGGAACATTAACTTCCTCATTCACATTTACAGGGTTGCCGTCAAGGGTAATGCTAACACCTTGAGCGTTAGATACAAAGGTAAGCTTACATGTCTTCTGTCCGGCTGCTTGTATCCCGGATAGATCCACAACCGATATCTCGCCCTTCGTAACATCCACCTTAACCGTTCCACCGAAGCCGTTACTTGCAACGGTAACATCATAGCTTCCCTCCGGAACTTCCACAATGAGGTCAGGCGTAATCTTCGCAAATACCTTCTGTCCGATCTGCACCATACTGCCCACGAAATTATCTGTGTTGACGAACTGAATATATCCGTGCCCCGTGGTGACGGCAAGAGAGAGAATCGTATCGTCCTTACCAACCACAGTAAGCGTATCGGTAGCACCCACCGCCTGGATGGATATTTGCTCATTGCCGGAATATACGCATATATTATCCGTATATTTGTAATCTGCATTGCCTATGGTGAATTTGTGCTTTTCATTATCTATAGTGTAATTTCTAACGCCGGTCTGAGTCCAGGTCTTATCGGACATCTTGATGTAGCTTAGAGCATTAGACTTAAGTTTATCTCCGAGGACAACAGCCGTTCCGGGTGTAAAGTTAAGGGAACTGCTTTCATTACCGTATTTATCAAGGAACTGCGTTGCAAGGGAGTATTTATACCGTAGCACACGATTTGCTACCGTATTATACAAGGTAACGGTTTCCTCAAGCATGTTAAGCTCTTGTATAATGCATATGTTCCTATCTACTTTGTCATCATCTTCTGTGCTGTTCTTAGATGTGGGAAGGGGTTTTGACTTGGCGAAATGTGCTTCCTTTTCATTACATCCGCTTAGCACCGTAACTCCCATAACAAGAACAAGCATGACAAGTATTATTTTCTTTAATGTAGAATTAATTTTCATCATTATTCTCCATATTACCTGCAATCTCTTTTGCTTTATCACGAAGATACTCTTCCGTGTTATGCGAAGGCTCATCTATTACATCATTTAAGAGTTCCTTCAATGTGGCTCCGATAACGGGGCCTTCCTTAATCCCCATATCCATAAGGATTCTTCCGCTAATCTTAAGATCCGCTATTGTAAGCGCCGATTTCTCTTCTATAATCTCATTGTATATAGCCTCATATTCATCTATATACTTAAGCTTCTCTTCCCTGTTATATGTGGATTGGGCCATTGTGTCCGCTCTATTTATCGTGAAAATGTCAGGATATGCGTCAATTCCTATCTTGGCAATGGTTCTCCTAACGGATTTCTTCTTAAGAACCGGTCGTTCGTCGTGATATCTTACAAGCTTAACTACCTTCTTTCTCGTATTATTGTCAAGCTTAAGTCGCCGAAGAACCTGATTCGCAATCTCCGCACTGACAGCAGGGTGATTATAGAAATGGTGATAGCCGTCCTCCCCAAGCGTCTTGCAATCGGGCTTACCGCTGTCGTGAAGAAGCATGGTAAGACGATAGACTCTGTCGGAAGGCACATTTCCCATTGAGACAACAGTATGCTCTCCCACGCTGTACATATGGTGCTTACTGTTCTGCTCACACTCCATCATCTTGTCGAATTCGGGCAGAATATATTTTGTTAATCCCAGATTATATAAATCCGTTATCTTTTGAGGATTACTTGATTCTATAAGCTTAAGAAGCTCATCCCTTATTCTTTCGGCGCTTATGTTCTGTATTGTAGGTGCAAGCTCTATTATGGCTTCCTTCGTTGACTCTTCTATAGAAAAACCCAGCTGCGCTGAGAAGCGAACCGCCCTAAGCATACGAAGGGCATCCTCCGAGAAACGCTCCTTCGCGCTTCCCACCGTTCTTATAATACCTTCCTCTAAGTCCTTCGCTCCATCGAATTCATCTATCAGCCCGTCGCTATCATTATATGCCATAGCATTGACGGTAAAGTCACGTCTCTTAAGGTCTTCCGTAAGATTCCTTGTAAATGTTACATCCTTAGGATGCCTGCTATCCTCATACTCCCCGTCGATTCTATAGGTAGTAACCTCATATCCCGATCCTCCCATTAGAACAGTGACGGTTCCGTGCTGAATTCCTGTATCCACAGTTTTATTAAATATACTTTTAATTTCAAGGGGAAGCGCGTCTGTTGTAACATCCCAGTCCTTCGGAACACGCCCTAATACTGCATCACGGACAGCGCCGCCCACAGCGTAGGCTTCGTGTCCGTGCTCATTTAATAATTTAATAATTGTCTGTACCGCTTTCGGTAATTTAATTTTCATTTAATATATCTCACTTAGTAAGCCTTGCCCCAATAGACCAATCTTTTCGCCGGCTTACCACAGCATACACAAGTTGGTGCAATCTCTTCCTGCTCAAAGGGAATACATCTGCTTGTAGCCGTTGTCTCTTCCTTAATCTTCTCTTCGCATTCCACGTTACCGCACCACATACCCTTGATAAATCCGGGATTTCTGTTAATCTTCTCCACGAATTCCCCGTAGCTAACCGCAGTGTCGATATGAGAATCAAGGTATTCCTTGGCTCTGTCATACATATCCGACTGCATAGTCGTCATAATCTTATTAACGGTCTCTGTAATCGCATCTAATGAGCACTCCGTCTTCTCACGAGTGTCGCGACGAACGATAACACATTTTCCATTCTCTATATCACGAGGACCAATCTCGATTCTAAGGGAGATACCGCGCATCTCGGCCTCCGAGAACTTCCATCCCGGCGACTTGTCTGAATCATCCACCTTAACTCTTATTCCGGCAGACTTAAGCTCCTCATATATCTCAGACGCTTTCTCAAGCACTCCTTCCTTCTTCTGTTGAATAGGAATTACGCACACCTGTGTGGGTGCTATCATCGGAGGAAGACATAGTCCCGCATCGTCGCCGTGAACCATGATTATGGCTCCGATTAATCTTGTAGATACGCCCCATGATGTCTGGAAAGCATACTGCAATTTATTGTTTTTATCCGTATATTGTATGTCAAATGCTTTAGCAAAGCCATCTCCGAAATTGTGGCTTGTACCCGACTGAAGCGCTTTACCGTCCGGCATAAGAGCTTCCATCGTATATGTAGACTCGGCTCCGGCGAATTTCTCCTTATCGGTCTTCTTACCCTTAACCATGGGAATTGCCAGGATTTCCTTCGCAAAATTAACATACACATCCAGCATCTTAAGTGTACGCTCCTCAGCGTCCTCGTAAGTCGCATGAACGGTATGACCTTCCTGCCATAGGAATTCGGAAGAACGAAGGAAAGGTCTCGTAGTCTTCTCCCATCTTACAACGGAACACCACTGGTTATAGCATTTCGGAAGATCCCTGTAAGAATGTACAATGTCCTTATAGAGATCGCAGAAAAGTGTCTCTGATGTAGGTCTTACACATAGTCTTTCCTGTAACTTTTCTTCTCCGCCATGGGTAACCCATGCAACCTCGGGAGCGAAGCCTTCCACGTGATCCTTCTCACGCTCTAAGAGGCTCTCGGGAATAAAGAGCGGCATGTACACATTTTCCACGCCGGTCTCCTTGAATCTTCTGTCAAGCTCCCTCTGTATATTCTCCCAGATGGCATATCCGCCGGGCTTAAGAATCATGCAACCCTTAACGGAAGAATAGCTCATAAGCTCAGCCTTCTTCACAACATCGGTATACCACTGTGTATAGTCTTCTTCTCTTGATGTTATTTCTTCAACAAATTTCTTATCTGCCATTGGTTACTCCTCATTTTTGTCATTTTATTCCCATAATTCCGGTTCCGGAAAATGTATAAACCGCGTATATCATACCATTTCCGCTGTCTTAACGCAAGATTAACCGGTGGTTACACCGGACTACCTGTACATTCGCCTTGCCACATCCACCGCCACGTATGAATACACATTTTCATCAATATCATTGTCGCGACCGTCAGCCACCATATTGTTAAGCTTAGTAAGATATAAAACAATCTCGTCGTAATCGCGAATCCTGTCTATTGTACTCTGAAGTCCAACCTCTTCTTCTAACGAAGAAATCGCAATTGCCTCCATACATATGTGAAGCTCCCCCGTTATATCCGAAGCCTCCATCATCATGTCGGGGCGCTTTTTCTTCTCCTCTAAGAAATATTCTTTGGCGCCGGCTGTATCGCCATCCCTAAAATACTGTCTGAGCCCTTCTCTCACTGCCTTAATCTCAATCTTTTCCCCGACGATTCCAACCTTTAATTCCTCGGCATTAATACTGTTATGTCGTACATAGAGATACCATAAGAACTCAGATATGAAGCCGAATATCCGCCTATGATATGAATCCTCTTCCTCTATCACAATACGGGATTCAAGCTCGAAGAGAATGTCGAATAACCAAGCCGCATACTCGTCGAAGAGCTGTTTCTTGCATATCATTATATTCCCGAAATACGTATGCTTATCATTTACAAGCCTGTCATAATCGGGAAGATATTCCGGGTAAATGTCACTTATTACCTTCCGTGTCTCGTCAAGATAATATGGCTTATGATTCTCCCCGAATCCGTAATAATACGTAAAATTAAGCTTAAGACACTTACTTGTTATAACATCATAATCCTTAAGAATCGACAGAATCTCGCTCTTCGAAAGGATGTTGTCCGAAGAATTCACAAGATACCGCCTGTAGTGACATGTCCCTACAATATCAGCATCCGTCACGTTCTTGTACACCCAGTAAAGCCCCGTAAGCTCGCTGTAATAGCAATTCTTAGAGGAAATGTTGTCCCCTGCATCGTCTCTTAAGTAGCCGAATGTATCTTCTTTCCCTTCGGCTCCCACGAAGAGAGGCTTATAAATGTCATATTCCTCCACATTCTCCGGCTGTCCGATGTCGAATCTTTTATGGGTAAATGCGAAAATCTGAACTTTACTATCCATAGCTTATACCCTGAATCTGTAGCCGATGCCCCATATCGTCTCTATATACTGCGGATCCGACGGCTCTATCTCTATCTTCTCTCTAATCTTCTTAATATGAACGGTCACGGTATTGACCTCTCCGCAAGATTCCTGTCCCCAGATCTTCTCGAATAGTTCCTCCTTAGGAATTACCTTGTTGGGATTCTTAACCAGATACAAAAGCACGTCGAATTCCTTGAATGACAGCTGAACATCCTCTCCGTTAACCGTCACTATTCTACTGCTTTCGTCGAGCTTAAGTCCTCGAATCTCTATAACATTTCTGTTGTTCGGGGCATTGGAGCCGATGAGACGCTCGAACCTGGAAAGATGTGCTTTAACTCTCGCCACAAGCTCTCCCGGAGAAAAGGGCTTCGTTATATAGTCGTCGGCCCCCATTCCGAGACCTCTGATCTTATCAATATCTTCCTTCTTGGCAGACACCAGAAGTATAGGTGTATTCTTAACCTTTCTAACTTCGCTACATACAGTAAATCCGTCAATATCCGGTAACATTATATCCAGAATTAATAAATCAAAATTCTCATGCAAGGCTCTGTTCAGCCCCGCTTTACCGTTATTCTCTATTACAACGCTAAAATTATCAACTTCCAGATAATCTTTTTCAAGCTCTGCTATAGCTTCATCATCTTCTATGATAAGTATTCTCTGCATATGCCACCTTCCTGTATTTCTTAAGCGTAAAGCTCATCTTCGTTCCTACTCCTTCAGTGCTTGACACCCATATTGAACCGCCGTGGTCTTCTACAATTCTCTTAACGATGGACAGGCCTATTCCGCTGCCTCCCTCATTTGTATTTCTCGATTGATCTCCCCTGTATGTACGCTTGAATACATACGGCAAATCCTCTTCCTTTATTCCCATACCGTTATCGTTAATATCAACCTGCACTGCATCTCCCGTATCATATATGGAAAATGCAATTATTAAATCCTGATTTCCTTTATATTTTACAGAATTATTGACGATATTATTGACTACTCTTGCAAGCTGCTCCGGATCGGCTACACAGATAACGTTGCCATCCGTATAGTCATTATACTCTAATTCCACATTTTTATGGGATAAATCCATCGATAAATCGCATGTACAATCCTGAAAATAATCAGAAATGTTAATTTTTTGAAAATTGTACGGAATTCTCTTAGAATCAAGATTACAATAAAGCGTTAGCTCATTGATAAGATTATCCATCTCAATTGCCTTGTTATGGATAGTTCTGACGTAATCCTCTTGTTTCTTGGGACTCTTGGCAACACCGTCAAGAAGCCCTTCTGAATACCCCTTTATTGCAGTAATCGGGGTCTTAAGATCATGGGCGATATTGGAGATAAGCATCCTCTGCTCAGCCTCGTCTTCTAATTTCTCCTCGGCATTAGTCTTAAGACGAACTCTCATCTCTTCAAATGTATTACACAGCTCCGACAGCTCATCCGCGCCACCACTCTCGATTGTAAAGTCAAGGTCGCCTTCCTTGATACAATCGGCAGCCTTCGTAAGCTTCCTTATCTGAGGCACAAGTCCTCTGTATATCCACAGAATAAGTATTGTTGCAGTAAGTATAAGAATAAGCGCACCGGACACAATCGTATCCACCGACAGTCCGCTGAGATTCTCCTTGAAGCTCATTATCCTTGCATTGGTTGAGTCGGAGAATATCAGCAGAATATAGGCGGTAAATACCGTTACCATCGGTATAAATATTATTATACAAAAAGCAAGTGCCAGTCTTGTTCTAATCTTCATATATTATGCATTCTTAAGAACATCTACTTTGTCTAACTTTTCCCATGGGAGATTAAGATCGTCTCTTCCGAAGTGACCGTAAGATGCCGTAGCTTTATAAATGGGACGACGAAGGTCGAGCATCTTAATGATTCCGGCAGGTCTTAAGTCAAAATTGTCTCTTACAATCTTAACAAGCTCTTCGTCGGATTTTTTGCCTGTACCCCATGTATCTACCATAACGGAAGTCGGCTCTGCAACTCCGATAGCATAGCTTAACTGAATCTCACATTTATCCGCGAGACCTGCTGCAACTATATTCTTAGCAACATATCTTGCTGCGTAAGCTGCAGATCTGTCAACCTTGGTACAATCCTTACCGGAGAATGCTCCTCCGCCATGACGAGCCATTCCACCGTACGTATCAACAATAATCTTACGTCCCGTAAGACCGGCATCACCGTGAGGTCCGCCGATTACGAATCTTCCCGTAGGATTAATGAAGAACTTCGTCTTATCGTCTACCATTTCAGCGGGAATAATGGGATCGAATACGTATTTCTTAATATCCTTATGTATCTGCTCCTGTGTTACATCCTCGTCGTGCTGTGTAGATAATACAACTGCTTCGAGTCTCTTGGGTTTACCGCTTTCGTCATACTCTACAGACACCTGCGTCTTGCCGTCGGGACGAAGATAAGTAAGTGTTCCGTCCTTTCTTACTTCCGTGAGACGACGAGAGAGCTTATGTGCAAGGTTAATGGGATATGGCATATAGTCTTCAGTCTCATTCGTTGCATATCCGAACATCATTCCCTGGTCGCCGGCTCCTGTATCAAGATCATCTGTAAGAGAGCCTTCCTTAGCTTCAAGCGCCTTATCAACACCCATGGCAATATCGGCAGACTGCTGATCTAAAGCCACCATAACGGCACAAGAATTACCGTCAAGTCCTTTAGCGCCGTCGTCGTAACCAATCTCAAGTACCGTATCTCTTACAATCTTAGGCACATCGAGGTTGGCCTTCGTTGATATCTCTCCCGTAACAAGCACGAAGCCCGTACATGTTGCAGTCTCGCAAGCAACTCGGCTCATGGGATCTTGTCTGTAGCACTCATCTAATATCGCATCCGATACAGCGTCACACACTTTATCGGGATGTCCCTCTGTTACCGATTCCGATGTAAATAATAATTTCTCCAACTCTAACTCCTTTCAACATTAAAAAAATCCGCTAGCTGCGGACCGACAATTCAATTCTCATTGTTCGATTACTCGCTTCGGTTGGCACCTTCCCAATATCATTAATCAGGGGTTGCCGTGGCTTCGTCGATCCATACTATCTCCACCACTCTGAATGAGAACTGCTTTCTTAATACACTTTTTCTAACACACAATACAACTATTTATGCTCTTTGTCAACAAGTTTTTCTATTTTGCGAAAAAAACCATGGCAAAACCCTAAAAAATTACATTAAAACTTAATAAAATCATTGCATTTTACCTATATATACTATTATAATAACATAGAGTGTTTGTGTAGTCGTGATTCTACACTATTTAGTTATGAGGAGAATGTAATGGTAAAGCTCAGTGTCAAAGAACTTAGGCCCGGCATGGTTGTAGAAAAGCCCATTGTCACAAAGAGAGGGCAGACCATCGCCAAGGTGGGAACGAAATTAGACTCAAAACTTATAGCGAGGCTGAATTTCTATAAGATAGAAGAAGTTACGGTCGATACCGATAAGGTCGGTGAACCACCGGTACCTTTAGAGATTGAACCGGTACCGGAACCGCCGAAAGAGGAACCGAAGCCGGAGCCCAAGGAAGAGCCTAAGGAAAAACCAAAAGAAGAGCCCAAGAAGGAAGAGACTCCGAAGATTCGTGAGTCTATGTCCTACACCAGCAAATTACAAAGCGATAAGGAATTCCAAGAATTCCAGATTAACTATTCAGCCAATATGGCGGCACTTGAAGACACATTTGACACGATTATCTTCGGCGACGGTAATATCTCCGAGGACGAGCTTATTACACACTGCGAGTCTCTCTTCGCAGGCAAGACGAGCATTCAACTATTCGACCTTCTTCACTGTATGAAGTCAATTGATGACAGTGTATATGCGCATTCCATTAACGTAGCTCTTATATCAAGGGCTATCGGTAAATGGCTTAAGCTTCCGAGGGAAGAATTAAATGAACTTACAATTGCAGGTCTTCTTCATGACATAGGTAAAGCGGAGATACCCGACGAGATTCTTAACAAAGCGGGAAAGCTTACAGACGAAGAGTTCGATCTCATTAAGTCCCACGCCCTTAAGGGTAGTAAGCTTCTTAAGAAGGCCGGATTCGACAGCGATATTCAGTTCGCCGCACTTCAGCATCACGAGAGAAGTGACGGAAGCGGATATCCCAGAGGCTTAGAGTCAGATGAAATATCAGACTTCGCCGCAATTATTGCAATAGCCGATGTATATGACGCAATGACTTCCGCAAGAAGCTACAGAAAGCCTATGTGCGCTTTCCAGGTTATAGCGGCATTCGAAGACGAGGGTTTACAAAAATACAACACCAAGTACATCCTTACTTTCCTGGAGCGAATTGCCAACGCATATCAGAACAGTATGGTTATTCTTTCAGACGGACGAAGCGGCAAGGTTGTATACATTAATAAAAACCGCCTGTCACGACCTATCATTCAGGTCGAAGACGATAAGATGATTGATCTTAGTCACGAAAGCGGTCTTACAATTACATCAGTTCTGTAAATATAATAAACAATATCAAAAAATGCACAGCCAAGCTGCTGTGCATTTATTATGTCTTGATTTAATATCTTGCCGATATCCTTAGCCCTAAAGATTCTGTCCTAGGACACGTGTCTTATAAACTTCTGCGTATCATTCTCGGAATCAGTTCTCTCAATTAAGGCTCCGAGGCCTCTCAGCTTTTCTTCAAATCTCTCATATCCCCTCTGGATATAATGTATATCATCGACAATTGTAATTCCTTCCGCTGCGAGTCCCGCAATAACAAGCGCGGCTCCTGCACGAAGATCGGGAGCACTTACTCTTGCGCCCGTGTAATTATCAACGCCTCTTATAATGGCAACATTACCTTCAACTTGTATGTTAGCTCCCATTCTTGCAAGCTCATCCACATACTTGAACCTGTTCTCGAATATTGTCTCGGCCACTGTACTTGTTCCCTCAGCAAGAGCAAGCACCGCCGTCATCTGTGGTTGCATATCGGTAGGGAATCCGGGATAAGGAAGCGTAGTAACCTGCGTAGCTGTAAGCTTCTCTTTGCCGATTACCCGAACTGCATCATCATATTCCACAACTTGACATCCCGCATCTACGAGCTTAGCGGATGTTGCTTCCAAGTGCTTCGGGATTACGTTCTTAACAAGGACATCACCGCCTGTTGTAGCGGCTGCGAACATAAATGTTCCTGCTTCAATCTGATCCGGGATAACGGAATACTCCGTTCCGTGAAGCTTATTAACACCGAAGACTCTTATTACATCTGTTCCGGCGCCCCTTATGTTGGCACCCATACTGTTAAGGAAGTTGGCAACATCAACGATGTGCGGCTCCTTAGCCGCATTTTCAATGGTAGTCTTACCCTCTGCAAGGGTTGCAGCCATCATAATGTTAATAGTGGCACCAACGGATACCTTATCCATATATATATGGCTTCCGATAAGTCTCTTAGCCTTAACGGATATTAAGCCGTAGCTTACGTCAACGTCAGAACCGAGGCTCTTGAATCCCTTAACGTGAAGATCAATCGGTCTGCTTCCGATATTGCATCCGCCGGGAAGCGCAACCTCTGCCTTCTTATACTTACCGAGCAAAGCTCCGAGTAAGTAATATGACGCCCTTATCTTCTTAATGTATTCATAATCAACACTGAGTCTTCCGATTGTTGTGGCATTTATCTTAACTGTATGACGATCGATTCTCTCGATATGAACGCCGATATCTTCCATGGCGCCTATCATAACATTTACATCCCTAACATCGGGAAGATTATCTATAACTACGGTTTCGTCAGTCATTATAGCCGCTGCGATAATGGCAAGTGCCGCATTCTTCGCACCACCTATCTCAACCTCACCGACGAGCTTATTACCGCCTTTTATAACATATTGTTCCATATAACATATACCTCTATCTGATAATTGCATTGCAATCATTAAGATTATATCATAAAACTTGTCCTTGTAAATGTGCATAACAACGAAAACTCTATTTAAAAAAATAGTTTCTTTTCGATAAAGTGCACTATATTAATAAAAAACCACGAAAATCAGGCTTTCTGAGCATTATAAAGGTTATAATATACGCCTTCGTTCTTAAGAAGCTCGCTGTGTGATCCGATCTCAGCAACTCTGCCCTTATCCATTACAAGAATGATGTCCGAATCCATCACGGTTACAAGACGATGGGCAACAACCACCGTGGTCTTCCCCTCCATTATCTTGTCGAAGGCAGTCTTAATAAGTCTCTCATTAAGAATATCTATTGATGAAGTAGCCTCGTCGAGAAGCACTATTCTAGAGTCACGAAGCATAAGTCTCGTGATACATATAAGCTGTCTCTGCCCCTCCGACAGATTATCAGCGGTAACGATTGTATCATATCCCTTCGGTAGATTCATTATAAAGTCGTGGGCATAGCATTCCTTGGCGGCCTTCACGACCTCCTCGTACGTTGCATCGGAATTACCCATACGAATATTATCCATAACGCTTCCCGATATAATAAATGTCTCCTGTAGCATCAGCCCCATCATTCTCCTGACCTCATCAACAGGAATATCCCTTATGTCCTTCCCGCCAATAAGAATACTGCCTTCCCCCACGTCATAGAACCGAAGAAGCAGCTTCATTATTGTCGTCTTCCCGCATCCGCTCTCTCCTACGACGCCGAGTTTTTTCCCTTTGGGTATGGTAAATGTTATATCATTTATTACATTCTTGTCGTTGTAGCCAAAGTCCACGTTCTTAAATTCTATGTCCGAGGTGTCAGTTCCCACGCATTCTGCCTTCGCATCTTTCGATTCGTTCCAGATTCGTTCGTTTAAGGTCAAAGAATCCTCCGATGTGCTTTCTCTATTAGTCACCTCACGTTCCGGCTCAGCATCGATCAGTTCATAGATTCTATCGAGGCATACAAGAGAATTCTGAAGTTCCGTAACAACCGATGATATATCGTTAAAAGGCTTGGCGAATTTTGCAGCGTACGCAAGAAAGCTTGTAAGACCGCCGACGGTAATAGAACCTACCACTGCAAGAAGCGCGCCTCCCATTGTTACGACTGCATAACATACGGCATTTACAAGTCTGGTAAGCGGATTGGTAAGAGAAGAATAGTATGTGGCTTTTCTTGAAATCTCTTCGTTCTCTCTGTTCTTACTTTCGAATATCTCCTTAAAATATCCCTCTGCTCCATCGTTATTAATGACCTCTTTAAGTCCTATTATATCGGAAGAAAGGTCAGTAAGCTCACCTCTCACCTTCGCCTGTCTTGCGAAGTACACGTT
Source organism: uncultured Lachnospiraceae bacterium (assembly GCA_905233695.1). Lineage (GTDB taxonomy): Bacteria > Bacillota > Clostridia > Lachnospirales > Lachnospiraceae > RUG191. Next base: position 64,072 of record CAJODN010000001.1, read on the forward strand.
GCACTTCTTAGCTATGAATCTTGCCACCAGAATAGAAAGAGGCGTCATCACCACAACCGCAAGGGCAAGATACACATTTAACCTAAGCATGAAGATAAGAGTAATTACAATCGTAACCACACCCACGAAGAATTGATTAAAGCCCAGTAGCAGTCCGTCACTTATGCCGTCGCAATCGACGATAATTCTGCTTAATATGTCTCCCTCTGTATGGTTATCAATATACTTAAGATCTGTATTAACGAAGCTCTTAAACGCACGCTTCCTAAGGTCATTCGATACTCCGTATACAATCCTGTTATTAATTCCGTTCATAAGCCATTGGAATAATGCGCTTAGAAGAATTGATGCAATCATCTCCTTTAAGATCAGATAGAGGGCGTCAAAATCAACATTTCCCTCACCCACAATTGTATCGATTCCCTGCCCCATGAGAACGGGCACAAGGAGAGAGTGTGACGTGGATAACGTCGCGCATATTATCGACAGTACGAACGGCGCTATGTACTTCTTGTAATCGGAAAAAAGTCGTCTAAGCATGGCGCCTCCCTTCCGATGCATGACCATTCGCATCATACGAAAACTGCGCATAGTACATCTTAGAATAGAGCTCACATCGCTTAAGAAGCTCTTCGTGACTTCCTGAGTCTACGAGACTGCCTTTATCGATGACAAGAATCTTATCGGCTCTCATGACCGCGCTGGGCTTCTGGGACGCAATGATAACCGCCATATCGGAAAACAGCATATTGTCAATCACTTTCCGTTCCGTTATCATATCGAGCGGATTAGTGACGTCATCCATTAGCATTACATCCGGTTTCTTATTAAGGGCTCTTGCAAGGGCAAGACGTTTCTTCTGGCCGACGGAGAGGTTCATGGCATTCTTAATAATCTTCTCATCAAGACCACCCTTAGTATCAACAACCTCCTTAAAGCAGCTCTTGTTAAGCGCGTCCTCGACATCCTCGCCATCATAGTTTCGAAGAAGAATATTGTCCCCGATACTTCCCGTGAAGAAGTTGTCTTCCTGAGGTACATAACCTACCTTGGATTTGTCTTTTTTTTCGTCCATGTATACGCTGAGAAGGAGACTTTTGCCGGAACCGGTAGGTCCTATAATTCCTATTTTTTCTCCGGGGGAAATGTTTTTTAAATTCTCGCGAACAATTCCTCGGGCGGATGTGACAATGGGTGCTTCATTATATGTGTCCCCTTTATCGGACACATCTATTATGTCCCGAAGTCTCTTGGCACTCGGGATTCCCTTCATAAGAATTACAATTAGATCCGCCAGCTTAACAAGCTCTATAAGAATCTGTGACATGTAATTAAGAAGGGCTACCACCGCACCTGTTGTAAGCGTTCCGATCTCAACCTTGCCTCCGCCGAAATAAAGCACAAGAATAATTCCCATATTAACAAATACGAATGTCAAGGGATTAAGAAGATTCGAGAAGCGTCCCACTCCGATCTGCCTCTTATATATTTCTTCTACTTGCCCCTTGAACTTATCATCTTCTTCGTCTTGAATGCCGAATCCTCTTATTACTTTAGCCCCCGCATAATCATTTCTGATTCGGCTCGAAAGGCCATCAATCTTACCCATGATCGTGCCGATTCGCGGGAGTGTTATTCTCATAACAATGAAGATTACAATTGCAAGAACAAGAATTACTCCACCGATAATAAGGGACATCTTGGCATCAATTACGAGGGACATTACAAATGCTCCGATAACAATAAACGGCGAGCGGAGAAACAATCGAAGAAACATATTGACCGCATTCTGCATCTGATTAACATCACTTGTCATCCTTGTAAGAAGCGTTGATTTACCTATGTCTCTGTAACGCTTTTTACTCATACCAAGAATTGTATCATTAAGATCTTTTCTTACGGCATACGCCACCCCCGTAGCTGCTCTGGCCGCAAAATACTGAGCCGTCAGCGCGCTTATCATTCCAATTATTGCAAGTACCAGCATAAGGATTGCCATTTTAATAATGTATCCCGAATCGCCCTCGGCTATACCTATATCAATAATTGCAGCCACAACAAAAGGCACCAATAATTCAAAAACTGCCTCCAGCATTTTGAATAAAGGTGCCATTATGCTTTCTTTTTTATATTCAGACATATAGGCTAAGACGAATTTCATTTCTGCACTTTACCTTACGTTACTATGTATTATTTAGATGCGCTCTTCGTAGCACTTGAGCTGTTAGTCGTAGTTGAATTCGACGAAGAACCACCTACTTGACTGAATAAGTCATCAACCTTAAGCTCTTTCAGAAGGTCATCATCCACCTTGAATGTATAGGCGCTCTTCCAACCCTCTACCAGATTATTTATATAAGTTGACGATGTTGTGCTGTCATTAATCGCACCCTCTGCCTTGCCCTTATCGGTCATTGCCTGCTGCATCTTGGCAACATAAGTAAGATTCGTGAAGAATTCCTTGACCACGCTTTCATCAGCACCGAGAGCGTTCAATGCTGAAGCAGTATTATCCTTAAGGAATTTCTGTGTTGCGTCATCTATCTTCTTATTGTCTTCGTCAGTGAGCTTCACACCATACTCGTCGGCATGCTTTCTCATGACATACTGCTGTTCCATTGTGTCCACAAGATTATCCTTCATCTCGTCGGTAAATGTCTGACCGCTGCCTGTCATATCCTCTGTCCAGAGAGATGCACCGTAAGTCTCGCCGTAGTTAATATCGTATTTCGCCTGGTTGTATTTGAATACGAAGTTGGCGTAACCTAAGGTAATCTTGTCTTCTCCGTTATTGATATCGATAAGAGCCTTGTCGTAGTTTTTAATCTTGCAGCCTGTAAGAACTGCCATTACCAAAACTAGAGATGTTATTAATAATAATACTTTTTTTGTTTTCATTTTATTCTCCTTTACCCGCGTCATCTTTAATATTATACAACTCTTGTAGGAAAAAGAGAAGATATTCATATTTATTTTTATTATGATCCTTGGAGTAGGCTCTCGTGTTGTATACGAACTCAGGCTCACTGGGGTTGGCGGAGAAGGTTATGTACGGATAGAATTCTTCTATAAGGGCAGGAATCTTGGTCGGATCAAGCTTCGCCTTATTATACATCCTTATCTTAATTACATTGTCCTTCTCTGATATCTTCGTTACGTAAGATGATGCTGCGCTGTTCTTAAGCTTGGTAATGTACAGAAGATTCTCGACACTTCCGGGCATCTCACCGAATCTGTCAACCATCTCATCTCTTATAAGCTCATAGTCCTTATCATTCCGAATCTCTGCTATTCTCTTGTAAATGCCAAGCTTCTCCACCTCATCATCTATATAGCTTACCGGAATGTAAGCATCAATATTGATATCGACTTCTACGTTCTCCGTTATTGTCTCGACTTCGCCCTTTTCAATTCTTACAGCATTATTAAGCATTTTACAATAGAGGTCATACCCGACGGCTTCCATATGACCGCTCTGTTCCTTGCCGAGGAGGTTGCCCGCGCCTCTGATCTCAAGGTCTCGAAGGGCAATCTTGTACCCGCTTCCAAGATCCGAGAATTCCTTAATGGCTCCGAGCCTCTTCTCTGCAACTTCCTTAAGTATTCTGTCCTTTTTATACATGAAAAATGCGTATGCAAGCCTGTTACTTCTTCCGATTCGCCCGCGGAGCTGATAGAGCTGAGAGAGCCCCAGCCTCTCGGAATCGTGAATAATCATTGTGTTGACATTGGGTATGTCCAGTCCGATTTCTATTATTGTCGTTGCTATAAGGACATCAATCTCTCCGTCGATAAAGTCAGTCATGATTCCTTCCAGCTTCGCCTCGCTCATCTTACCGTGGGCGTATGCAACATTTGCCTCGGGAACCAAATTCTTAATTGTAGCCGCCATGTCCGCTATGGAATTAACACGATTGTATACATAATATACTTGCCCATCTCGGTTTAGTTCCCGAAGTATTGCGTCGCGAACCATCTCGTCATTATACTCGCACACAAACGTCTGTATAGGCATCCTGTCCATGGGGGCTTCTTCTAAGACACTCATGTCTCTTATTCCGATAAGGCTCATATGAAGCGTCCTCGGAATGGGGGTTGCGGACAGACACATAACGTCAACATTATTCTTAAGCGCCTTAATCTTCTCCTTATGTCTTACGCCGAACCTCTGCTCTTCATCGATGATAAGAAGTCCTAAGTCCTTATAGTGAACATCATCGGAAAGTGCCCTGTGAGTGCCGATTAAAATGTCAACCTTACCACTCTTAAGTCCTTCTATGGCTATTCGCTGTTCCTTAGCGGAACGGAACCTGCTTAAAAGCTCTATTGTAATGGGATAGTTCTTCATCCTCTCCACGAATGTATTGTAATGCTGCTGGGCGAGAACTGTCGTCGGACACAGCATTACAACCTGCTTATTATCCTGCACCGCCTTGAATGCTGCCCGAAGAGCGATCTCGGTCTTACCGTATCCCACGTCTCCGCAGATAAGCCTATCCATTATCTTTTCGCTCTCCATATCCTTCTTAACGGCTTCAATCGCCTCAAGCTGTCCTTCTGTCTCTTCGTATGGGAAATCCTCTTCAAACTCCTTCTGCCATACGGTATCCTCCGTGTATACAAAGCCTTCCTTCTGACTTCGAAGGGAATAAAGCTCCACAAGTTCTTTTGCCACCTCGCCCACCGATCTCTCAACATTTCTTTTAGTCTTAGACCAAGTGGCGTTGCCGAGAGAATTAAGCTTCGGCTTCGCGCCTTCCGAACCGCCGTATTTTTGAATCAAATCGAGAGACGATGCCAGGATAAAGAGGTTGCTTTTTCCCGCATATTCAATCTTCAAATAATCCTTCGTTACTCCGCTTACATCAACCTTCTCAAGTCCTTTATATATTCCGACTCCATGGTTCTCATGTACAACATAGTCACCCACATTAAGGTCACTTAGGGAATTAAACTTCTCGCCGTCGAACCTTTTCTTACGTTTTCTTTTTCTTTTTATTCCGTTCCCGAATATGTCGTTCTCACTAAATAGGACGAACCCCGCTTCGCTTAGTTCAAAGCCCTTCTCCACCTCTCCTACGGTGACAAGAATTCCTCCGCTTTGCACTTTCGTTTCTTCTTTTTCCGTATAATATGAATTAAGGTCGAAGTCTCTTATATCTTCCGAAAGCTTCCTGGCCTTGGTACGAGATGAACTTACTATAACTACCTTCTTGCCGTTCTTTTTATACTTCTTAAGATCCGACGTAAACCGCTCAAAACTGCCACCGTAATTTGTAACGGATACAGCCTTGATGTAGTAGCTTTTCTCGATTTTGATTCCGCGAATCTTAGTGTCGAGAGTTGATAGTATAAGCTTCTTAAGCTTCTTAAATGAAGCGAGTATCTCATCAGTACTCTTAATCATCTTAAGCTGACCGGGAAGGATATATCCCTTCTCCAATCGCCTGATTAAGCTCTCTCTGAACTGCTCTTCTCTGATTCTTATCTCATCTTCGAAGCCTCTTGCATCATCAAGAATTATAAGAGAATCGGAAGGGAGGAAATCCAGTATCGAGTATAATTCCTCCGTGAAATACGGCATATAGGCTTCCATTTCATTAAGCCCGAATCCCATGTCGATTTCGTCTGTAATTCTGTCTTTAATCTTGATTATTCTTGCGGCTTCCTCCGTCTTGAATTCTTCCCGAAGCTTTGCATACAATTTGTCGGCGTCGGAACTTAACCGTTTAATTCCTTCGTCAATATCCGAAGGCGAAAGCACCATTTCTGTCGCGGGATCAATTCTTACAGAGTCAATCTTACCTACAGATATCTGGCTCCTCGGTGAAAATGTTCTTACGGAATCAACCTCATCACCGAATAATTCTATTCTGTAAGGAGCGTCCGCCGTAAGAGGATAGACATCGAGAATTCCTCCGCGCGATGCGAACTCTCCGGGGTGCTCGACTCTTGTAACATTTTCAAAGCCAAAGCTTATAAGGGTCTTCGTCCAATTATTGAGGTCGATTGCATCACCCACTTCGGCAGTAAGAGAACTATCAGAGAATGTTTCCCTGGGGGGAAGGCAATTGATAAGACCTTCGACGCTTAAGAACACCGTCGACTTCTTGTCACTGAAAATGTCATTAATAGCTTTAATTCTCTCTTTAATAAGCGCATTTCCCTGAATATCGGACTGGTAGAAAAGTATATCCTTCGCAGGGAATATCGCCCCGTCGTCACTATATGCAAGGTAGCTATTATAAAGATCCCTTGCCCTAACATCATCCCTTGCTATAACAACGGTCTTCTTCTCCGATATGGCATTAATAATTGCGGGACGAACCGCCTCGATACATCCCGAAAGTTCATATGCATTTGTAGAACTACATAGCTCCTTCTTAAGCTCAGAAAACTCTGAAAGCTCAAGAAAAGGCTCCTTAAATGCTTTCATACTCATAATACCGATCCGTTGTATTTACTCATGGCTTTTTCCAAGCCTTCTTCTAACAAAAACTCTATTGCCTCGGCCGCAACCTCGAAGGTCTTTTTAGCATTTTCCCTATCCTTCTTATCGAACTTACTTAAGACATGACGAATGACCTCAGAGCCTTCCGGCACCTTGCCTATACCAATCCTAAGCCTTGTAAAATCGCTTGACTCAAGCCATGTTATTATATTCTTAAGCCCATTATGGCCACCATCGCTTCCCTTGCTGCGAAGGCGAAGAACCCCTATATCGAGCGTAAGGTCGTCTGATATTACTATTAAGTCTTCTATACCAACCTTATAGAAATCAAGTGCCGCATCCACCGATATTCCGCTTTCGTTCATATACGTCTGAGGCTTCAAAAGAAGCACCTTTTCAGAGCCGATATATCCCGTTCCCGTATATGCAAAAAACTCCTTCTTTTTTATCTTAATATCGTGTCTCTTGGCCAGAATATCTATCGTATCAAATCCCACATTATGCTTTGTGTGACGATACTTCATTCCCGGATTTCCCAGTCCAACAATTACCTTCATTTTATGTCCCTTCTCTCGTATCATAAAAGGGCTTAGAACCCCTGATTTTTACTAACTTTTTCTAACATACTACATATTACATTTTATCAGCAAATTTTTCAACATCTTGTAGATGACAAATGCAGTTATTTTTGATATACTATAGATGAGGAAATATACAATTTTACCCCGATGCAGTAAGAAAGGATTTTTACAACGCATTATTTCAGGGAAGAAAGGAGGGGACGTCTTATGGCACGGATTGATGCTGCGTATAATTATTATCTTTCCACCTATAATCCTAGGGGCAATGGATCTAAATACGATATCCACAAAAAAAGTGAATTAAGAGCCACATATAATGAGATGCTTAAGGCTAACAAAGAGTCTCCTCTGTATAAGATTAACCTGGAGGACACTGACATTACCAAGTTCGCCATTGATCTTAAAGAAAATGCGCGGGCCGCTAAGAATGTCATTAAAGAAATCTCCTCTAACGGAGACAGCATTGAATCTCTTCTTGACAAGAAGGTTGCCGCATCTTCCAATGATGAGTATGTAAGCGTGCAGTACGTAGGCGGTGAAGACACAAAGTCAAGCGACAGCTTCAACATAACCGTTAACTCCCTTGCTACTCCTCAGATTAATACGGGTAATTTCCTTACAGCTAACGGATATGATTTCGAGGAAGGTCATTATTCCTTCGATCTTAATACGACAAGCAATTCCTTCGAGTTCCAGTTCAATGTGGGAATGGGCGATAACAACCTTGATGTACAGAAGAAGATAGCAAGACTTGTTAACTCTTCCGACGTGGGACTTAAGGCTGAGATTATTAATAACGGACGAGAGCAGACAGCCCTTCAGTTGACCTCCAAGAACACCGGTCTTCCGGAAGGTGCAAGCAAGATATTCTCTATAGAGACCGATACATCTTGGGCTGAGATTAACAGACTGGGCATAGATAATACTTCGAACTTGGCACACAATTCATCATTTACGCTTAACGATGCCGAGCACTCATCTATGTCTAACACATTTACCATCAATAAGGCATTCGAGGTAACACTTCTTAAGCCCTCCGAAGGCGAAAATGTTAATGTGGGATTCAAGACGAATACAGAAGCCCTTGCAGATAGTGTAAGCGACCTTATCAATGTATATAACAATATGGTAGGTATCGGCGCCAACTATTCAGTAAGTCATAATAATTCCTACTTTGTTGAGATGACGGGTATCGGAAGGACTCTGAGCGAACAACTATCGGACATCGGAATAAGTCAGGAAGAAGACGGAACACTTTCTATGAACAGAAAGGCTATAGAAGATGGCGTAACGGGCGCTAACAGGGACGATGTATTCAAGACACTTAACACCTTCAAGAATGCGCTCTCCGCAGCCGCTGATAAGACCTCTGTTAACCCTATGAAATATGTGGATAAACTGATGGTCGAATACAAGAATCCGGGCAAGAACTTTACAGCCGTTTATGCGAGCAGTGCATATGCGGGCATGCTCATAAACCAGGCGTTATAGATTATTTGAATAACAAAAGCGCCGAGTGTAGATGTGCTCGGCGCTTTTTCTATTCACTATTTTGATCTGGATGCATGGCACGTAAAGTACAATATCTGCTTCTCTTTCGACAACTCTTCTATAAGTTCCAGAGCCATATCTATCTTATCCCCATCGAAGTTTGTAAAGGGATCGTCAAGTATTATCATAGGCTGCTGCCCTTCATACATTATGTCTATAAGCGCAAGCCTTGCACAGAAGAATGCTAAGTCTCTGTAGCCGGCACTAAGGTAAGATTCCTGCTTCGAGCTTCCCTCATGCGTAACTGACACACTAAGCTTCGTATCTATACGGAAGGCTTCACTGTCAATAGCTCCCTTACCGCCGTCTATTCTCTTTAGGTAGCTTCTCATACCCTTCTGCAAAGGCCTCATATATGTCGACAGGAATTTATCCTTGGCTTTGGTCAGATATTCTCTCGTCTTCTCAAGATAGTCCACCTTAGCATCATACTCGGCTATCTTTTCTCTGAGTTCGTCAATTCTGGCAATACACTCTTGACAATTATCAATATTATCCCGAACATCCCTAATCTGAACATGAGTCTGATTGATTTCTTCGCCCAGTGTTCGAAGCATATCATCCATCTCTGCCTGACGATTCTGGAGTTCTTCTATTGATTCGGTTTCTTTATAATCTTCATTCTCCTTCTCGAATCTCTCTATGAATTCCTTATGCTTCTTGACCTTAGGCTCTATGTCGTCATACTGCCCTTTCTTCGCATTGATATACGCTATCTTTTGCGCAATGTTGTCACCTTCCACAACAGGGAACCTGTTTAGATAGACGGCAATCTTCTTAAGATTGGTTTCTCTCTGTTCGATAATCTGCGACCTTTCTTTGTCGTCCGCAAAGTACTCTATGTAAATCTTATTATCTTCTTTAATTCTTTGGATGAGCTCTATTTCCGCATTGGTCGAATAGAGATCTTCCGCTCCGTAAGCATTCTGATAGTGGAGAAGCTCGGTATAGAGGGACATTTCAAGAGACGTCAATTCCTCTATCGCATTTCCCCCAACCTCAACAGCCTTCTCTTCACTGTCAAGAAGTGCATCATACTTCTCAGCCTTAATCTCGATATCCGATATCATCTGTTGCATCGTATCATTGGCATTAACGAGGAAATCGGATAAGAACTCTCTACATATCTTCTCCGATGTATCGTACTCGCTCTTAACTTGCTCGTACTTCTCCTTCGCGTCTTCATAGCTTTGCCTAAGTTCTTCAATCAGATTCTTAGAACTTATACTCCGCCTTCTGTGATTAATAATTGCAACAACATATATAACAAGCGATATTATTATTCCGGCTATTCCGGTAATTATTCCAATCGTTGATTCAACAAGTATAATAGACACAATAGAACCCACGAGTATCACCGAAGCAACTATAAGAAGCATGGCAAATGTTGATTTTTTATCGGAGTTACCTTCTTTTTGGGTTTCCTCATATATATGCTTCTGCTGCTCGTAGTAGCCTCTCGTCTCCTCTATTCTACCCTGCAATCTATTGACATTTTCAGCCTCGATTCGAACGATATCAAGCTCCTCTTTCGTAGGCTTCTTCTTGGCAAAATAGTACTTAAGTTCCTGAAGCGCATCCTTATCTTCATCGGAAAGCTGTGCGTGTTCCTTCTGGATACGAAGCTCTGATAATCTATTGGCTCTTTCCATCCAGTCATCGATTGTTTCCTCGGAAAGGGGCTCATCAAATAACTTCTTAAGCTCGTCTACTTTATCCTGCTCAGGCATCTTCTTCTGGATATCGTCACAGCGACTCTGAAGCACATCGGCTTCCTTCGACAGTTCAAAATACTCCTTCATTTCTTCGTCTGACGGAACCCCAAGAGCGAAGAAATCATCAAGTTCGTCAAGATTCTTTTTCTCTTCTTCGTATGATTTAAGAACAGAATTATATTCGCCGGTAAGTTGATCTCTCTCACTTTGCTTCTTAATCCGTTTTCGAAGATCCTCTTTCTCGGCTTCTATCTCTTCTCTTTTCTTCTGCTTTTCAACAAGAAGCTTCTCATTCATTACCTTAGATTCTTCGTAGCTCTCTAATCTGTCGGCTTCTTCTTTTAATTCGTTAATCTCATCCTTCAGCTTAAGACTAAGACCCCTTGTCTCATCTTTACCGTTTAGAGTATATACCTTAATCTCTTTTTCGATTCTCTTAATTGCCACATCAAAATTATTAATGTCATCCTGCACCGTAACCAAGTCTCCCAGCTTACCGTTAATGGCATCTGTCATTGCAGGCTTAACCCGGTTCTGCATGATAAATATTGATTTTGCGAAGGAGTCTCTGTCTATACCAAAAAGCTCCTCTCCCAGTGCTTTGCTGTAATCACCGGACTCTAAATTGGTATCCACATCATATAATGCAAATGTATCATCTTTTTCTTTTGATTCGAAGAACCTCTCGACTCTGTATGTCTTACCATCAACCTTAAATGTGAGATTGCCGCCATAGACAGACTTATCCCAAGGCTTAAACTGCTTCTTCTCTGTAAATTTCTTCGGGGTAATGTTGCCGGGAATGCCGTAGAACATCGCCGTGATAAAAGAGCATAGGGTAGACTTACCCCAGCCATTGTCCTCATTAATTATATTGAGTCCTTCGCTGAAATCTATATCATAGTTATTGAATTTACCATATCCCGTAATATGACATGATACTATTCTCATATATCTAAGTTCTCTCCTCTTAACGCTTTAATTCCAAGCTCAACTATAATAGACTTGTCCTCATCGCTTATCTCCTGCTTCTCTAAGAGGCGGATGAACTCGCCCTTCAAGCTCTTATCGTTAGCGAAGCTATCATAATCTATCTCAACAGTGGTATTGTCCTTGACTCTGAAAAGGTAAAAGCTCCCCTCGAATTCTCTTTTTATACGTCTTATGTCAATATCTATAAGATCGTTCATATTGGTCTTACCCACAAGTACAACCTCAAGAAGATCCTTAGTCGGAATAGCGTCTGCCACAGCGTGAATATTACTTATTATATCTGTCATGTTGTCGTCTGCACTTACCGTAACCTCGATTCTGTGAATCTCCCTTAATGCAAACGGGACAAATGTGTCAGTAATCTTACCGTCCTCTATGTCAAGAAGGACAAAGCCTTTCTTACCGGCTTCATCGAATCCGCGACCTTCAAGACATCCCGGATATACATAGACTCCCCTATCATCGAGGGGCTCTCTTATATATCTATGAATATGACCAAGGGCAAGATAATCGATATGCTTTTTCTTAAGATCGTTAAAATTAATCTCGTAGATTTCCTTCTCGCCCTTGTGATTGGCGGGACCTGTATGAAGAGTCACAATATTAATCTTACCGGGATCTAATACAAGATTAAGTGCCACATCCTTATAGTTGTCTTTACTAAGCTCAACCCCCTTAATAACAACATCTCCATACTCGTATTTCTTCCATACCTGATTATCGAAGAGCTTAACGTTAGAAGGCACATTTTCCATATCCTCAAAGAGTTCTCCCACGTCATGATTACCCTTAAGAAGAACAAAATCTATATGGGGATTATCTTCTATTAATCCTTGAATGTGTCTTGTGGCGCCCTTTCTCTTTTGTCGCACGTCAAATATGTCGCCGGCAATAAGAATTACTTCAACGTTATTATCGTTGGCATAATCCACCAGTCTGTCTAAATTATTTAAAAGCTCTTCTCTTCTCTCTTTCCTTTTTTCTTTATCTATGAAGTTTTGTAATGGAGATTCGAGATGCAAATCAGCACAATGAATAATTCTCATATATGTCCCTCATCAAAAAAGCATTTCCACTTTTTAATACCTAATCTTCGATAGTTACAAATGCAGAAAATCCGGTCATCTCGAACACCTCTTTAACATCATCCGTGGCGTTTTTTAGAATTATTTCTCCGCCCTTCTTAATCATTCCTTTATATAAGCCCAAGAAAACTCTAAGTCCCGCAGAAGATATATAATTCATATCCTTAAGGTCGAAGTACATAGTTTTTATGCCTTCTGTCTCACCTTCCAACTCCTCCGAGAGAACAGGTGCTGTCTCGGAATCTACGCTTCCTTCTATCGTGACTGTAAGTGTGTCATCGTTCTTTTCTTTTGTAACGGTCATGTTATTACTCCTCCTACAGCATATGCGCTCTCATATCTTCATCTGACATATTGATAAGGTATGCAGGCGGAATATCGAATACCGTCTTGGCTCCGGTTACGCCTTCCTTCGACAGTCTGTCGACCGCTCTTGCGAAGCTTATTATTATGCTTGATGTAAAGCCCGGATTAGAGTCAAGCTTAATAGAGTATTCAACAACATGTGTGTCTTCGAGATCCCATCCTGTCTTACCGCTTCTTATTACGAATCCGCCGTGAGGGATTCCCGAATGATTCTTATTGAATTCTTCTTCATCTATAAAATGTACTGTTGTGTCGTAGTCTGCAAAATAGTTAGGCATTTCACAGATCTCCTTCTCAACGGCCTTAGCATCTGCACCATCCTCTAATACAACGAAGCATTCTCTTGTATGCTTCTCTCTTGTAGTAAGCTTGGGATTGCTTCCGCTTCTTACCTTTTCAAGGGCAGACTCTACAGGGATTGTGTATTGCTTGGCATTCTTAACACCCTTAATTCTTCTTACGGCGTCAGAGTGACCTTGGCTTACACCTTTACCCCAGAACGTATAGTCAGCCCCTTCGGGAAGGATTGCGTTACCGTAGAGTCTCATAAGAGAGAACATTCCCGGATCCCAACCGCATGAGATAAGACCTACATGATTATTATCCTTACACGACTTATCGACATTTGCAAAATGTGTGGGGATATTGGCATGCGTATCAAATGAATCAACCACGTTGAAAAGCTTAGCGTACTCGGGTGTCTGCTTCGGAAGATCCGTAGCGGAACCTCCGCAGAGAATCATTACATCTATCTTATCCTGATAAGACGCAACATTTTCCACAGAATCAACCTTAACGCCCTCTGTCTTAATCTGAAGGGTCGAAGGATCTCTTCTTGTGAATACTGCCACAAGCTCCATGTCATCATTCTGTCTTATTGCAGACTCAACGCCTCTTCCCAAGTTACCGTATCCTATAATTCCAATTCTTGTCATAACTCTCTTTTCCTTTCTTTTTTCTATTGTGCATCTCCCGACGCCGCGGTCGGAAGGTTAACAACCACTTCATTGGATGTCCTAAATTCCGTATCGCTGGAACCTAATTGCTTAACAGTAATGGTGTCGCCGTTCTTAACATTTTCAGAATCAATCGCAAGAACCTGACCGCTCTTATAACCGGTGGGCACCTTCTTACCGTTCACGAACACCTTACTCCACTTGGTGAAGTTCTGTCCGTATATATGAAGCTCATCATCGAAACTGTACATCCTATCGATGACAACATCCTTAACACCCATAATGAGATTAGATGCGGGATACATATTCTGTCCCTTGTATGCATACTGCTCGCCGTAGAGAAGGTCGTACTGAAGGATTCTAAGTCCCTGTTGATACTCATTAGACTGAGTCGGCACATCCTTATCCATTCTGTACTGATTGTAGTTGAACATCGTTCCTTCGTGAATGCCAAGCCTATCAAGGAATTCCGGCACAAGCTGATATGCGGTAAGCTCCATGTCTTGCTTCGACATTCCGAAGTTATTCCAGATTACATATTTCGTCTTGTACATATCGTGCGTACTTATCTCATCTGCCGTAAGACCGATTGTCGGTAAGTGGTCTCCGAAGAAAATTACGATTGTATCCTCATCTCTCTGTCCGAGTGTCTCGCAATAATTCTTCATAAAGGTATCCATCTCATTTAACCTATTGATATAGTAAGTCCACTGATTGGTAAGCTCAGGTGTCTTACCGGCACAGCTAACCTTAATCTTCTGATCGTCAGGATAAGGAACCTTCGGATAATCGCCGTGTGTTCCCACCGTAATCGTATAGAGGAGATCCTTATTCGGCGTAGAATCCATAGCATCAAGAGACGCACCGATTAAGATATCATCCGTCGGCCAAGAACCCATAGGCGAGTAGTCTACGATATCGAGCATTTCTTTACTTTGGAATGTGTCGAATCCCATCAGCTTAAATGCATTGGCTCTCGAATAGAAGTTACCGCCGTTGTTATGAACAACGTGAGAAGAATAGCCTATATTCCTAAGGTCTGATGCCACGGACTCACATTGGTCGATCTCTTTAAGGACAGTCTTCTGCGGATACTCTCCGGGGCCTAAGAACTGACATGACATTGCAGTAAGTACTTCGAACTCAGAGTTACATGTTCCGGCACCTACAACGGGAACAATAAGATGTCCTGTGGAGAAGTCATTCTCAAGACTGTGGAAATATGGTATCGGATCCTCCGATGTCTCAAGGAAGCTAACCTCCGACACATCGTAGAAGGACTCTAATAATACTACTATAATGTTAGGCTCCTTATCATAGGGAAGCGTTGTCTCTCTCGTCGTCTCCTCAACAAGTGCCGTTACCGTTTCTTCATTATACTCAAGAGGCTTACTCATTCCTCTGTCGAATACACTTGTGGCAAATCCGTATAAAAAGCCATAGTCAAAGTAACCCTGCTGGAGATTACCGAAGTATGCGGCAAGAATCTCCTGCTTTTGAAGGAATTTTGTTCCGACGGGAAGCGACACGAAGAGAAGAACCACCACTATAAGTCTTACCCAGAAGGGGCTCTTATAGGTAGTCTTCTTACCCTTTCTGAAGAGCTTAATCATTAAGATAATGTATATAACAGTAGCTGCAATCGCTATTATCGCCTGTCCCAAGCTGAAATAGTTGGTGCCCTGCATTGTAAGAAGGTCTGTTATCATGTTTAGATCGGTGAAGCCGAAGGGCGTTACACGATTTAACAGCACGATACAATTCGTAATTCCAAGTATTACGAACACCGCAGAAACAATCATTCTGCATAAGGTCTGCCTCTTACATAGGAAGCACAGGCTATATATTACAAATATCAAGTAGGAGTTATAGAAAAACGCCGCCGGGTGATCTACCACGAAGGAACATGCCTTGACAAAGGAATGTCTCGACAACCATTCTATAACGAAGCACATTGCCATTGATAGCGGTATATGTGCTATAAATGCGTATTTATTGAGAAACGCTCCTACTTTCTTTAATTTTTCGTTTTCTTTAAGCTTTTTTATGAATTTCGGGGTCGGTATTTTCTTGAAAGCACCGCTAATCTTGTCTTTGACGTTCTTAGCAGCGCTTTTTATCTTAGAAAAAACGTTTTTCATAATTGCTCCTTTGTACACAAATTGCCGATAAATTATACCACTTTCGGTAGTATTTCGCAAGATTTGTGTTATACTTATAATACTGTCAAAAAATTCTCTTCCTCAACCGAACATACCGTTCAACGTTTCGGAAGAGACATTTGCCTGACAGTATTGGTCACGAACTAGGTATAATTTATCGAAATCAGGTACAAGAGGATGAGAAGAAGAAGAGGCGGTCTTCCGAGACTGGACAAAAGTCTTAAGAAACAAATAATTATAGCGATACTAATATTTTTAGGCTCTTTTATCATATTTTCCATAATATTCAACATAAGGAAAGTCTATGCCACCGATGATATGGAGAGTCCCACTCTCCCTACAATATCTTCCGAGGCTTTCGGGACAACTGTAGGCGAACTGTATGGTTACAAGGATGAGATGGATGCCTGCTATATGAGGGATTCCGTTATTCCGCTCGGCACCGACAGGAAGCTTCCTCTTGATATTAAGACTCACGGCAAGAAAATTGATAAGATTTCCTACGAGATTCGCTCCACCGATATGGAGCATAAGATTGCGGAGACTGAGATTACCGATTACGACCAGAAGGACGGTTCTGACATTAACTTAAATGTCCAGATTGAAAACCTTACGGAAGAAGGAACAGAGTATCTCTTCATTATAAAGCTTAAGTCAGAAGGCGAAGAGATCCGCTATTACACCAGGATTCTTATGCCCGTTAACTGTCATGAGAAGGAACTTTTCGATTTCGTAAAATATTTCCACGATACATCTCTCGGCGACCAATATAACAACCTCGCCATGTATCTTGAGACCTCGCCAAATGCCGACCACGATATGTTATCCGAGGTGACTCTCGAATCTACAATTAACCAGATAGGCTTCAGCGGGTTCGATGCCACGGAGGTTGCCCAGCCTATTATAGAGGTTAAGGATATCAACTCCGACTACTGCGTATATGAGATTACCTACCAGCTTCAGCTTAACGAGGACGGCAAGGTATCGTATTTTAACGTAAACGAATACTACAAGGTTCGCTATTCTCCTTCCAGAGTATTCATATTAGATTACCGTCGTAATATGGAAGAAATCCTTAATCCCGACAAAGTGGTACAGACTGATAATACTGTTAACCTTGGTGTGACACCCAAAAACATTAACTATCTGTCTAACGAGACGGGTACCATTACGTGCTTTGAACAGGGAGGAGAATTATTCGAATATAACCAGAACAAAGGTCGTCTTGTTAAGCTGTTCTCATTCCTCGAGAATAATGTAAATGACTCGCGCTGCTTTAACGATTCTCACTCAATCAAGATTCTGGCGATTGATGAGAACGGCAACGTGAACTTCGCGGTGTATGGCTATATGAACAGAGGTAATCACGAAGGCTACTGTGGCATTGACCTCTATAGATATGACGCGCAGACCGATAAGACAATTGAAGAAGCATTTGTCGCAACCACCTGCTCTTATCAGATTCTTAAGTCCAGCTTCTCCGACCTTCTGTATAAGGCCAATGACAAATATTTTTACGTCATGATTTCGGGAAGTCTGGTTAAGATTAATCTAAGTAACGACTCTATGGAATATGTGATCGAAGGACTGGACAAGGAACAGTACGCGGCTTCGAAATCGGGACGTTTCTTAGCTTACACGAAGACGAAGGACAAAGCGAAGGAGCTTGTCGTGGAAGACTTAAGTGACGAAAGCACATTTACCATAGATGCAGGAAACAATCAATATATTAAGCCACTGGCGTTCATGGACGAGGACTTGGTATACGGTCTTATAAATGTGGATGATGTTAATCAGAATATTGCCGGTGCCACACTGTATCCCATATCCGATATCTATATTGTACAGATAACTTTACCGGAGCACCCGGTTCTCAAAAACTATCATAAGGATGGCTATTTCGTAACTTCGGCTAATCTCGTTGCCCACACTTTGACTCTTGAACGAGTTACCAAGACAGACTCAGGATACGCCGAGACCGATATTGACACAATCAAGAATACGTCAGGAGAAGCGGGGCGTGCCGTCGACTTCGTGTCTATGCCCGATGAAGTCAGAGGATCTGTCACACTTCTTAAGTGTGTGAAGCCGGATGATAATAATCCGATTCCCGCATATAATTACGTTTGCGCAGGCACTCATTTCTTAAGCAGTAAAAACACCATTACGGTAAGTGCCGATAATTCCAACGACGAATATTTCGTATACGTGGGAAGCCAGGTTCTTATGGCAACTCATAACACTTCCGATGCAATCAGACTTGCGGACAATGAAATGGGAATCGTTGTCGACAATAATTCGTCTTATGTATGGAAGAAGGGAAAGAAAGCGTATGTTAACGCATTTAACGGTCTCCATGTCGGCGAGCAGGACACTAAGTCCGGCACAGTGGCAAAGTGCATAAGTACGATTCTTACGAAAGAAGATTATAATATTGACGTTCAGACACTTCTCGACAAAGGCAACGGTCCTTACGAGATACTGAAGAGTACGATGAAGAATTGTAACGTATTAGATCTCTCAGGATGTAACCTTACGGAGGTTCTCTATTATGTATCACAGGGTAACCCCGTGCTTGCAATCACAGGTCCCGACGATGCAACTCTTATCGTAGGCTACGACGGTGGCAATATTGTGACATATAATCCGAATAACGGCTCTTATACCGGTCGTTCAATGATCGATGCCGCCAAGACATTCGAAGCGAACAACAATGCGTTTATATCATACGTGAAGAAATAGGTGCATAAACAGCCCCGCGATAATTATATTGAAAATGTAACAGAAAATCCCCCGAACTAATTAGAAAGGAAAATTCAAATAGTTCGGGGGATGGTTTTAATTGGCAACCTTCATCTTCTTGCAGAGTTCGTCATATTCTCTGTTAATCTCTTGAATTGTACCGGTGTCTCCGTCAAGATTATCGGGATGATATATCTTAAGAAGCTCCTTATAACGCTTCCTAAGTGATTTCTCGGAGCCGACACCGATAAAGAATATCTGTGCTCCTGCAATCTGTTCTGTTTCACTCTGTCCGTCGTTCTCTTCGTTGAATTTAAGAACCTTGGAATAGAATGCTTTTTCTCGTTCGAATTTCTTCTTGTCGTCAGCGAGCTTTTGAGTCTCTGTCTCAAGAACCTTCCATTTCATATCGAACAGGTCCTTCTCTCTCGACATTCTGTCTCGCTCCGTCTTCTTCTCTCTTTCGAGCTTTTCGCTCTGTAGTTCAAGTTCTTGCTGCGCTCTGTCAATAAGTCCTTTCGTGGTTTCGAGATTCCTGTGAAGCTCCTCAATGATTTTTGCTTGTTCTCTACGCCACTGCTCGAATTCTTTCGCGTCGGTCGGTGCCGGCACGAAATCATATTCCATTTTCATGAATAACTCCTTATTACCGTTAACAGGGTGTCCAACAACAAATTCCTAAAAAGTATACACTATATTGTTGTGAAATGCAAGAAAAATTACAAGATATTGTGATTATCATCCTATAACGTTCCTTTGCACCAAGTACTCTCACGCTCATACGAAAATCGCTCTCTTAATGTGTCAAGGATATACTACATTCCCAGCATATCAAAATCACCATAGTCTATCGCAATCTCAACATCCTCCTGCTTATACTCACATTTCACATTCGTTGTATGGCGGAGGTTGTCATAGTACCAACCGTCTTCATTATTATCGTAGTCCTTTTTTCGCAGGAAGTGTTCTTGCTCCTCGCCATTAACAGACAGGGCAAATGGGCAATTCCTGTCGGACACTATTTCGAATGCAATATTCTTTATAGGTGACTTATAATTACCGGTGCTCGTAAGGGTTATCGTGGTCGCATCACCTGTATCCATTTTAATGTCCATCTTATGGAACACACCCTTTTTATAATCGAAAGATACGCCATCATCTTCATAATATGTAAAGGTCGAGTCCTTGTCGGCGACGCATATGATATGAAGCGAGTCGATGACATCATTTGTTATATTCATTATCTGATTGCCCGCAAGAGGTAGTATTGCACCGCTTGTGAGGAAAAGTGGTATAGTGTCAAGGTCTGCTTTTAGTGAGACCGTCCTTCCGCCATCATATATATTCCCCGTAACAGAGTCATTTTGATATGAGAACTCATAATATCTACTACTCCCTGGGAGGTACACGCTTTTACTTTCTTGTCCCATCTCTATAACATTTGCCACAAGAAGAGAATCCCCGAGAACGAAAGAATCGTAGGAATCGTAAGCATTCTCATCCTCCGGAAATGCCGCAGGAAGCGGGTTCATAATCATATCGCCCATCTCACTGCTAAGTGCCATAAGAGAATACATATAGGGAAACAGCCTGTATCTGAACTTAATGGCATCACGAATAAAATGTGTATAATCCGAATACATCCAAGGCTCCGTAACGGTATTATCGGTATTCACGGAGTGGATGGAGAACCTTGGCATGAAGATACCTGCCTGCACCCAGCGAACGAGAAGCTCGGGCTCCGGAGAAGGACCGTAGAATCCTCCGATATCAGCCCCGTAATTTGAGACACCGGACATTGACATATTAAGAACAGTCGCTTGGTTATACTTAAGGGTATCCCAAGAGGTTCTGTTGTCGCCGGCCCAACTCTGAGCGTAGCGCTGTATTCCGCTGTGACCTGCGCGACATACGATGAAAGGTCGCGTGTTGTCGTGTTCTTCTTCAATAGCCTCAGCCGTAATCTTACACATAAGATTAGCCTGTACCGGTCGGATGTCGCCAATTGTAGCGCCGGCACCATCGAAATTAACTCTCGCATCTTTATCCACAATGCTGTCATACTCGCAGTTGTCATTCCAGACAGAAGACGTACCCTTCTTAATTACACTTTTCTTAAGAAGCTTCTTCCATTCCTTCCTGCAAGTGGGATTGGTGAAGTCGGCAAATACTCCTTCGCCACCCCACCAGGCGCCGGTCGCATAGGTGTCTTCGGAAGAATCTTTTACAAGCATATCCCTCTTAACAAAACCTTTAATACTCGGATGATTGAGAAGGATTCCGGGCTTAACGTTAGGAGATACTGTGACTCCTCGTTTCTCACACTCCGAGAAGAATTTAGATGGATTCTTGAACCTGTCCTTATTCCATGTAAAGACACATCTCTTCTCGCCATCATCTGTGTCAACAGTTGTATAACCGCTTGATAATTGGAAGCCGTCAATCGGTATTTCTTCGTCCTTTGCGGTGTCTAAAAAATCTATGATTTTATCATCACAGTTTTCTTTGAGTTCAGCGTAATACATAGAACTACCCAAGTAGCCAAGAGCATACTTCGGAAGAAGTGTACTTCGCCCCGTAAGATAAGTGTATCCTCGGACAACTTCTTTTATAGTCGGTCCGTATATAAAGAATAAGTCGATATCTCCGCCATCTACCTCGTAAGTGCTATGATGCTTCCAATAATTACTGTGACTTCTTCCCATGTCAAATGTGCACTCTCTCGTATTATGATAGAAGTAGCCACAAGCATTCCCGCTTTGTTTATTCGCCTTAATATAAAATGGAATATGCTTATACATGCCATCGGAATTAACAGGGTCGTAGCCCATGGTATCGTTTTGGCGCATAGTCATAAATTGACCGCGCTTATTAAGCGCTCCCGTCTTCTCACCGAAGCCGTAAAAAGAGTCTCCCTCTTGAATCTCATTAGTGTGAAATCTTCTGTTGTTAGAGTCACATCGATATGCAAGATCCGGAATATCTCTGTGAAGAAGGGTGTCCGAATTATCGTACACCTCGATAATCGCCGGCGATTTATGTATAACAAGGCTGAGAGTGTTGCTCGTAATTGTGATAGCATCAACTTCGTCACACATTTCCGTCTCGGCAACATCAATTCGCTCTCTTTCAGAACCCACAACATCATCAAGTCTGTCAGACCATGCGGTTGTAACAAGGCTATAGCTTTCCTCTGTGAAGTCCCCGTCGAAGCCCACACGAATTCTTATGATGGAATCGGTAAGGAACCATATCCTTATGTCCGAATCATTGGTCTTTAATTCATAGTAATTGTTTATTCTGTTAATATTTTTTATTTCTTTAATAATCCTCATAACCTTCTCCGTATACAATGCCCATTGATAACACATTTCCCATATATATGGAAAATGTACATACTGTAACTATAATACAAATCTTACAACGTTATGGGGCAATTTGCAATAAGTATGTATTTTTTGACATATTTCCTAAATTATATGTATAATATGTATAGCTATTCAGAACCAAGCAAGTTTTCATGCAAATAAGCGTTAAAGAGAGGAAAAGTGCTATGTTTAAGAAAATATTCGGACGAGTAATAGTTGTGGTCCCGGCCATTGCACTGCAAGTGCTGTTTTGGGGATTTATCATACTGTTTGTTAATCGCCTCTCAGATTACCATTTAGGTGAAATTATTAATATACTTTTCACTATCCTTGCTGTAATCTTCGTCTTGAGTCTTGTGACAAGGCGGGATGAAAGCGCATATAAGATACTGTGGATTATTGTCATTGTAGCGATGCCGGTCCTCGGTGCAATTCTATACCTGTTTCTCGGCAACAAACGTACCGGCAAGCATCTTGATCGCAAGATAAAACGTGCATCTGAAGCATTACAAAGAAGAGATTACTTCAAAAAAGAAAATGTAATGGAGCGTGTCGAAGAAGAAGCCGAGGGCGAAGACAAGCGGATTATGCAATCTCTCGCTCACCTAAGTAGTGATAACTATTTTCCTATGGTTGAGAATGAATCGGTGAAGTATTTCCCATTCGGCGAGCTTGCATTCGCAGATATGTGCGAGAATCTTAAGAAGGCAGAGAAGTATGTCTATATAGAATACTTTATATTACAGCGCGGTAAATTCTGGGATACTCTTACTGACATATTGGCAGAGCGTGCCGAGCATGGTGTTGATGTAAGAGTATTATATGACGATCTCGGAAGTATCGGCACATACTCCATGAAGGATGTTGCGGAACTAAGAGAAAGAGGAATAAAGTGTATTCCCTTTAACCCTTTCCTCATTATAAGGACACAGCTTAACAATAGAACACACCGTAAGATTATGGTAATAGACGGAGAGATTGCTTACAGCGGTGGTATCAATATTGCGGACGAATACATTAATGAGATTCATCCATACGGCGTATGGAAGGACTTATGCTTCAGACTTACAGGTACGGCGGTTGAAAGCTACCGCTTAATGTTCCTGGAATTCTGGAATGCTGTAAACGAAAAAGAAGTCATTGTTCCGGAGCCGCTTCCCGCACCGAATGAGAGACATATTGTTAAGGCTCCCGATAAAACAGACGGATTCGTTATGCCTTATTATGATTCGCCCGAAAATGATGACCATGCAAGTAACACCCTATTTATAGAAATGCTTTCTGTGGCAAAGGATTATGTATGGTTCTACACACCTTATCTTATGCTTGGTGATGCTCTCTTCGAGGCGTTTATTCGCGCCGCAAGAAGAGGCGTCGACGTAAGACTTATTACCCCGGGCATATCAGATTCTAAGATTGTGCACAGAATCTCACGTAGCTATTACAGAGACTTGCTCCTGGCGGGTGTTAAAATATATGAATACTCTCCGGGATTCGTTCATGCCAAAGCCTTCGTGGCGGACGATAAGATCTGCGGAATCGGAACAGTTAACCTTGACTATAGAAGCTTGTTCCTCCACTATGAATGTAGCAGTATCTTCTATAAGTCAGATGTTATAAATGTCTTGAAAAAAGACTACTTAAGTACACAAAGCGAGTGCGCGGAAAAGACAGTTGAAGAAATGACATTCGGTGCTTTCCATAGGCTGATAGATTCAATTCTTCGCGTAATAGCACCGCTGTTATAAAGGGAAGAATAATGAATAAAAAGCCATTTATAGCAGGAATAAAAGCAGGACTGCCAATCGGTCTTGGGTATCTCTCGGTATCGTTTACATTTGGAATAATGGCGATATCGGCAGGACTTTACTGGTGGCAGGCTCTGCTTATTTCAATGCTTAATCTCACATCGGCAGGTCAGCTTGCCGGAATCAACATAATGATACATCCCATGCAGTATATAGAGATGCTTATCGCCCAGCTTACAATCAACATCAGATACTCTTTTATGTCGGTATCCCTGTCCCAAAAAACGGACACCTCTTTTAAGATGATTGATCGCTGGATTCTCGGAGCATTTGTTACGGATGAGATATTCGGCGTTGCCGTAACTCAGGAGAAGGTTAACAAATACTTCTTCGCAGGACTTACGGTCCTTCCTTATATCGGATGGGCACTGGGAACTTTGCTCGGTGCGGTTCTGGGAAATGTGTTACCGGATATTATAATGAATGCGTTAAATATTGCGCTTTATGCCATGTTTATCGCAATCGTAATTCCGGAAGCAAAGAAGTCCCTTGCCATAAGTATAGTATCACTTATAGCAATAGGTCTAAGCTGTATGTTCTACTTTGTTCCGATGCTGTCAAGCATATCAAGCGGACTTACAATATGTATATCAGCTATTGTAGCAACTTGCATAGGAGCAATACTTTTCCCTGTGAAGAAATTACCGGAAGAAGAACAAGAAGAATCGCCTGAAAGGAGTATTAACAATGGATAATATCCAATTCTTTATATACTTAGCAATAATGGCTTTGTCAACATACCTTATAAGAGCCATACCATTTGCACTTTCAAGAAGAAAAATCGAGAATACATTTGTAAAGTCATTCCTATGCTACATCCCCTACGCCGTTCTTGCGGCTATGACAGTACCCGCCGTATTCTTTTCAACGAAGAACCCTATATCAGCTATCGTTGGGGTAATTGTAGCAGTAATTCTTGCACTCTTTAAGCGCGGACTTCTAACGGTAGCCGTCGCAGCATGTGCGGGAGTGTTCGCGACGGAGATAGTGCTTAGCTATTTGTAATGTGACTGATGAGCCGTATTTTAGAGAATTTATTCCAAGAAATTCCTAATATTATTACAGCAAATATCCTCCACTATTACTCGCAGCTCTTCCTCATCATACGGATACTCGCCGTTCTCAACAAGTCCTCCGAGATAGTTACAGAGTATCCTTCTGAAGTACTCGTGACGCGGGAAGGACAACATACTCCTGGAATCCGTAACCATTCCCACAAAGTTGGCAAGCACGCCTGACTCAGCGAAGCTTTGAAGCTGACTTTCTATTCCACGCTTGTGATCTAAGAACCACCATGCCGCTCCAAGCTGAATCTTGGATCTTACTTCCTCATTCTGGAAATTACCGATCATTGTGGCAAGCATAGCTGTGTCTTTCGAATTAAGATTGTAAATTATCGTCTTCGGGAGAAGACCGCCGTTATGAAGGTCGTCAAGCAAGCCGGATAATTCTTTGGCATAGCTAAAGTCGTCCATACTGTCGAAGCCGGCATCTTTCCCAATCTCATTAAATGCTCTTGCGGAATTATTTCGAAGAGCACCTATATGAAGTTGCATTGTCCACCCTCTGTGATAATAAGAGGTAGCAAGACTGAGAAGCAGTGTACTTCTAAATGTCATTGCTTCAATTTCGTTAATTGCCTCACCGCTCATACGCTTTCTGAATGTGTCATTTAACATAGCATATGTTGTCTCTTCATTAATCTCATCCAAGACATTATATAAAGGCATGTAAACGAAGAGCTCAAGGCTGTGATCGGAAAACCTGCAACCCACCTTCTCAAAGTAATCCATCCGTGAATACAGAGCTTCACACAGGTCGCCGTATGTCTCTATTTTACCCCCGGCAATTTCTTCCAATTTATGGATATATGACACGTAATCAGGGCTTATAATATTAAGTGCATTATCAGGTCGAAATGTCGGTCGAACCTTGAATCTCTTTTCCTCGCCGTCAAGCTTCTTGTGATACTCCAGGTTGTCGATAGGATCATCCGTTGTACATAGATCTACGACATTCATCTTCGTTAAAAGCTCACGTGGACGGAAATCATCTTCCTTTAATTTGGCATTTGCCTTATCATAGAAATCATCTGCCGTCTTAGGCGAGAGCGGTTCATCGTAGTCAAAGTAACGCTTCATCTCGAGATGGTTCCAGTGA
This sequence comes from uncultured Lachnospiraceae bacterium, assembly GCA_905233695.1. Classification (GTDB taxonomy): domain Bacteria; phylum Bacillota; class Clostridia; order Lachnospirales; family Lachnospiraceae; genus RUG191. The sequence goes on from CAJODN010000001.1 coordinate 90,010, forward strand.
TACAAGGGACTTCCGATAAGGCGCGGAACAGTTTCGCACCACTTCATGTACTTCTCCTTATCACTTGCATCACCTGTAATATATTTTTCTTCTATACCGTTGCTTCTCATGGCGCGCCACTTGTAATGGTCGTGTCCGAGCCACACTTCGGTTATACTTTCATAGTTCTTATTCTCGTATATTTCTTTCGCGCTTAGGTGATTGTGAAAATCAATTATAGGCATTTTCGATGCGATGTCTTCATATAGCTTCTTAGCGCACTCCGATTCCAACAAGAAATCGTCATCCATAAATTTCTTCATAAATATACTCCTTATACTCCCGAATATGCTGAGAAACCGCCATCAACCGGAATCACCGTTCCCGTAACAAATCCCGACATCTTATCATTAAGAAGATAGAGAAGCGTTCCGTTTAATTCCTCTGCTTCACCGAATCGCTCCATGGGTGTTGCCGAAAGGATTTTCTCCGAACGAGGTGTAGGCGTTCCGTCTTCATTAAAGAGAAGGGCTTTGTTCTGTGCTGTCACGAAGAAGCCCGGCGCAATTGCATTTACACGAATGTTTTCCTTGGAGAAATGTACAGCCAACCATTTCGTGAAATTAGATACTGCCGCCTTCGCTCCCGAATATGCGGGTATCTTGGTAAGGGGAGTGAATGCGTTCATAGATGAAATGTTGATAATGGAGCATCCCTCTCTTCCAATCATATCAATCGCAAATTCCTGCGTCGGGAGAAGCGTTCCCACAAAATTCAGATTAAACACATACTCTACGCCTTCCTTGTCAAGATTAAAAAAAGACATTATGTCATCCTTAATCTCATCTCCGGCATGGAAGTATTCTTCTGTAGTTGTGGCTCTGGGATTATTTCCTCCCGCTCCGTTAATAAGAATATCGCAAGGACCGAGGTCTTTCTTAATATCTTCGTGTGCCTTTTTAAGTTGCTCCTTATCAAGTACATCGCAGGCGTAGCCTTTTGCAGTACCGCCGGCTTCATTAATCTCACTCGCTTTTTTCTCGCAAGCAGAGAGACGACGACCGAGAATTGCAATCTTAGCGCCATACTCCGCTACGCAAGATGCTAGTTCACCGCAGAGAACTCCGCTTCCGCCTGTTATTACAACTACCTTTCCCTCGAGATTCATACTGTAATCCCTCATATCAAAGTCCCCCTTCTATGTCTTGTGTCCTCGCGACAAGTACCCGCAACTATACTCTAATTCCTACGTCTCGTCACCAAGTACCTGCACGCTCATACAGAAAATCGCTTAGCAGGTCTTGGCTGACTCGACGTTTGCCTAATGTCTCTTAGCGGGTCTTGCTCGCTCAGCCGCTCTTCTCTATGGCTTCCCACAGACCTTCAATATAATATGCACCCAGGGCTCTGTCATACAAGCCATACCCCGGCATCGCCTTTTCACCCCATATCATCCTTCCGTGATCGGGACGAATGGGTCCGTCGAAACCAATGTCGTAGAGAGCTTTCACTATCTCATATAAGTCGAAGCTTCCGTCACTTGACAAGTGGGCTGCCTCTTCAAAATCCGTAGGCATTCCGCTCTCATCGAATTCATTGAACTTAAGATTCCTGACATGCGCAAAATGAATTCTTCCCTTGAGACCTCTTATCATCTTGGGAAGGTCATTGTTAGGATTAGTCCCATATGAACCCGCGCAGAATGTAACTCCGTTATGCTTATCATCCACCATATCCATCATTCTATGGATATTCTCTTCATTGATTATAATCCTGGGAAGTCCGAAGACCGACCATGCCGGGTCGTCGGGATGAATTGCCATATTAATATCATATTCATTACATACAGGCATTATTCTTTCCAGGAAATATTTTAGATTATCAAATAGATCTTCTTCCGTAACTCCCTTGTATTCTTCGAACAGCTCCTTAACGCGCGCCATTCTCTCAGGCTCCCATCCGGGCATTACCGTTCCGTTCATATCACCGGATATGGAATTAAACATTTCCTCGGGAACAAGTTCATCCACTGCTCTCTTAGTGTACGCAAGAACAGTTGAGCCATCATCTCTTACTCGTGCAAGCTCCGTTCTTGTCCAGTCAAATACAGGCATAAAGTTATAGCACACTAGATGAATGTCTTCCTTACCGAGATTCTCTAATGTCTCAATATAATTATCTATAAGTTTATCTCGGGAAGGTTTTCCAAGCTTAATGTCTTCATGTATATTGACGCTCTCAATTCCTTCTATCTTAAGTCCTGCTGCCTCAACTTCGTCTTTTAGAGCTTTGATTCTCTCACGAGACCATACCTCTCCCGGCTCCGTATCATAGAGCGTAGTTATAACTCCCGTAACTCCCGGAATCTGTCTAATCTGTTTTAATGTAACGGTATCATGACCGGTACCGTACCATCTTAATGTCATTTTCATATCGTAAATCCCCTACATCTATCTCTTAACTCTCGCACCGGATCCGCTCATTATTCCTTCCACTTCATCAACCGATGCCATCGTCGTATCTCCGGGTGTCGTCATGGCAAGCGCTCCGTGCGCCGCTCCGTAGTTAACTGCCTTTTCAGGGTCCCCTGTTGTCATAAGACCGTATACAAGACCTGATGCAAATGAATCTCCTCCGCCGACTCTGTCCATAATCTCAAGGCCGTTATAGTCGCTAGCCTTATACAGCTTTCCGTCGGCCCAGCATAGGGCACTCCAGTCGTTAACAGTTGCCGTCTTAACAGTTCTCAGCGTTGTGGCAACAACCTTGAAATTAGGATAAGTCTCCGCCGCCTTGTCAATCATCTTGCGGTATCCGTCCAGATTAAGCTCCTTGAGATTCTCGTCGTTACCCTCGATTTCAAAACCAAGACATGCAGTAAAGTCTTCTTCGTTACCAATCATTACATCAACGTATTTTGCAATCTCTTTATTGACTTCCTGCGCCTTCTCTTGTCCGCCGATGGCACTCCAAAGAGAAGCCCTGTAATTAAGATCGTATGAGACTACTGTTCCATACTTCTTAGCAGTCTTAATGGCTTTTATAACAGTTTCTGCGGTATTCTCCGACAGCGCTGCATATATGCCTCCGGTATGGAGCCATCTTACTCCAAGTGTGCCGAATATATAATCAAAATCAAAGTCTTCTGCCGTAGTCTTAGATATTGCAGTATTGGCTCTGTCGGAACAAGAAAGCGCTCCTCTTATTCCGAATCCTCTCTCAACAAAATTAAGACCGTTCCTGCATTCTCTTCCGACACCGTCTGTCTTCATCCATTTTATAAGAGACGTATCCACACCGCCTTGCATAATAAAATCTTCCATAAGTCGTCCGACTTCGTTATCCGCAAATGAAGTAATAACAGCAGTGTTCATACCAAAGCATTTTCGAAGGCCTCTTATAACGTTATACTCTCCTCCGCCTTCCCATGCTCTGAAATTCCTGGCAGTTCTAATCCTGCCTTCCCCCGGGTCAAGACGAAGCATCACCTCGCCAAGACTTACAGCATCATACTTACATTCATCTTTACTTTTAATCCCAAGTTCAATACTCATCCTCTTATCTCCTTTACTATGTCGGCCGCCTTCTTAACTTCCTTTTCTATCTCATCGAATTTTCCTGCTTTGATAAGCTCCTTCTTAATCATCCACGTACCTCCGCAGGCAACAATTCTGTCATACTCAAGATAATCTCTGATGTTATTCTCATTGATTCCGCCGGTAGGCATAAAGTTAAGTGTCGTGTACGGCGCTGCAACGGCCTTAATCATCTTAAGTCCGCCCGCCGGTTCTGCAGGGAAGAACTTGACTGTCGTAAGTCCTAATCTAAGTGCCGTCTCCATCTCAGTCGGTGTCTGAACTCCCGGCACAACGGGAACGTCATTGCCTACGCACCATTTAACAACATCGGGGTTAAGTCCCGGGCTTACTATGAACTTCGCCCCCGCCTTAACTGCCCTCTCGGCTTGCTCTACTGTAAGAACTGTACCTGCGCCTACAAGAAGCTTGGGATTCTCTGCCATAATTCTTATCGACTCTTCTGCCGCATCTGTCCTGAATGTAACCTCCGCTGCGGGGATACCTCCGTTCACGAGCGCGTTGCCAAGTGGTTTAGCGTCCTCTACATTATCCAGGACTACTACAGGTATTATGCCTATCTTTCTGAACTTCTCTATCATATTAACCTCCTAATCCTGTGCCCTCGGTCCAAGTACCTCCGAGCGACTGGATGTCTTATGTCCATCCCCGCAAGGGGTGGACCGGTAATTTCGGAGGTCTTGGCACCTCGGCCACTTGATATACTACTCTAAGTTACCAAGCACCTCATCATAACTATTATAGAAGTACTGCTCCGGATTGTCACTTTTAAAAACTTCTACAAGAAGCTTGGACTGCCTGTCTGCTATATCACCCATCATATGCCCGTCGGCATCTACATAATCAAGATCTGTTCTGTAAAGGTATTCCCATTTACCATAGTTAAAGTCATAGAACTCGATTCCTCTTGCCCCAAGCATATTGTCAAAATAATCGTGCACATCACCCATGTTCTGCACCTTTAATCTGGAGGGTATAAGTGCCGACTGCACACACACAAGCTTAATTCCGTTCTCATCGCAATACTGCTTGATTCTATCCAGCGAATCAATATTCTCTTGCTCTATCCTTCCGTCGAACTCCCAATTCTCCCAACCGAGAGCCGGCGCTCTGTCAACTCCGCGAAGAAAGCCTCTTCCTTCATAGCGAAATGCAGTATCAGACTTAAGATATCTGTTAACGGCGTTCATTCCCGCATCATTATTCTCTCTGTAATCCTTATCGAATTTTGCACTGATACAGTTTGGAATCTTCTCAAAATTCTCTACGGACAGCTGATAGTCGCAGAATAATCTAATAAACCTGTCGGGCCATATCACTTCACGGAAATAATGATATGCTCTTGTTCCTGTGAGACGGGGCATTAGATTCATATCTGTTCCCGCATCTCTTGTCTGATCAAGACGCCAATAGTAAGGGTCAATGTCTAAGATTACCATCTTGTATTTCTTATCTACATTTGCCTCCTGCAATATATAATACAGGTTATTAATCGGTGTAATTCTTCTTGCAACACTTACCGCACTAACGCCAAGTCCGTCGGATATGATATACGGATTGTATCCGCACTCTGCGTGGGACTCGCCCATAATAAGCACATCGTAGTCTCCTTCCTTCGCCTGATTAAGAAGAATTTTTATTCCCGAAGGCGGAGTAAGAAGAAATGAAAGGATTGCCACACTGAGCACAAATATTATTATAAAGCCAAGGATTCGTTTAAAAGTTCGCATACATAAATCCTCCCGCAAAAATAACTGAAACAAAGCAAGCTATAATTTGGATTAACAAAACCCAAAACAGCGCTTGCACAATGAAGCTTTTCTCACTCATCTTATCTCCTATGGAGATCTTCTTCTCATGTAATATATCTACTACAAGAACCGTTATAACACCAAGCGGTATGACGAACCAGTCCCAATGCTGAAGTTCAAACCAATCAAAGTTCGTAAGGTCGAACCTTATACTGTTATATATCATAACAAAGGCATCCTTCATTGACGTTGTACAGTCGAACACCCAGCCCAGCGTAATAATAAATAGCGTTCTTATCAGTGAGAATACCTTGTAGCCTTTTGAGTCATCCTTAATATTAAGCTTCTTTTTCCATAATGCATATTCATCAACAAGGATTGCCGATATGGCAAGAATAATACCGTTATAGAGACCCCAAGCAAGATAGTTCGTTCCCAGTCCGTGCCATACACCCACGAGAACGAATACAATAATATCAGCTATAGCCATACCAATCTTATTGGCGCGCTTTCTGGTGAATACCTTCTTAAGACCTTTCTTGGTCTTACCCATCCATCCCGAAATTGAGACAGGATAGAATATATAATCCTTCATCCATTGACCCAGGGAAATGTGCCATCTACGCCAGAACTCACCGAGAGACAGTGAGAAGTAAGGCTGCCTGAAGTTCTCCTTCATATTAATTCCGAAGCAGAGAGACACACCGCGGATTATATCAATACCTCCACTGAAGTCGCAGTACAATTGTATTCCGTAGCATATGAATCCAATCCAGACAGACAAGCCATGGGGGTCTGCATCCCTGTAGAATATCTGACCAACATATATTCCTATCCTGTCAGCAACCACCAGTTTCTTGAAGAAGCCCCAGAGCATAAGCTGAAGACCGTATTTTATACAATGCCAATCCAGTTTATGTTCCTTGAATAATTCCGGTGCAAGCTCAGAATACTTACTGATTGGACCTTGTACCATCTGTGGGAAATACGATGTGAATAGAAGAATCTTAAAATAATTCTTCTCCGCTTCGATTCTTCCCCAATAGACATCAAGCATATAAGATATAACCTGGAGTGTGTAATACGAGAGTCCCGCCGGAACAATGAAATTACGCATAAATGTGGTATACGGATACTCTTTTCCAAGGAATGTAACGTCGTGATTAAATATTTCCATTCCCAGAACATATTTCAGTATAACCAAAACTAAAAGAGCCAAAAGCATACCAATAACAACAATAAGCTTCTTATGACTCTCGCTTTTCTCAACTGCCCTCGCAGTAAAATATGTAACTGTACTTGTGAATATGATAAACAGCCCGCCGAACACACTGACGGAGAAAATATAGACGAAACTGAGTACAATAAGCCACCCCCAACGAAATTTCGCGGGGATGACATAATAGCTTATAACCGACAGTATGAAAAATACCATGAATCCGGCAGCCGTAATACTCATAGGTTCTTTCCTTCTAAATTACTAAGCTTAATTATTTACGTGGTGGTGCTCCATAGGGCTGTTCTCTGTAATAGGCAAGAACTTATAGCCATTGGCAAGACCCCACTGGATAATCTGCTCAACCGCATTAACGGAGAATTCCTTAATGTCGTGCTGAAGTACGGTTGATTCGTTATGCTTCTGAATACCATTTATGACATTTTGTACAACCTTTGCTGTGTCGGTTGTCTCTCCGGCGTCACCGCTTGACACATTCCAATCATCATACAAGAATCCCTTGTTGGTAACTTCCTGCGTAAGCCTGCTCATTATTCCCTGGCTGTATTTCTTGCTGATCTCATTAGAGCTTCCACCCGGGAATCTTATAATCTTAGACTCCTTACCGGTCTGCTGCTTAATCAGCGCATTCATCTTATTAAGATCGTCAAAGTACGCTTCATCACTTGCGTAAACCTTCGCATAATCATGTGAAAATGTATGTATTGCAACGGTATGTCCCCTCTTTGCTTCTTCCGCAATCATTGCTTCATGACCGGGGTATGCATCCGTTGTAAAGAAGGTTACCTTGACACCGTACTTATCAAGTATGTCCAGAAGCTTCTGTGTATAAGGTCCCGGGCCGTCGTCAAATGTAAGATAAACTATCTTATCGCCGGCGTTAATCACTTCTGTCGGCTTCTTAACGTGAACTGTTCTCTCTGCAGTGGCTTCGTTCTTGCTTGAATCCGAAACCTTGTATGTAAGGGTATATGTGCCTTCGGCGTTAATATCAACATTTCCGGAAACCTCAACATTAGCCGTGACATCACCGTCCACATTGTCGACAGCAGTATATCCCGGGTCAACAAAGTTGGTGCCGAGAGCCCAACTGATCTCGTTGCCTCCTTTTAGCGTAATTACAGGCGCTGTCTTATCCACTACTTTATATACAACATCTATTGCATTCTCTCTGTCATTGTAGGAAGCGGTATATGTTACCACATATTCGCCGGAGTGTTCTAAGTCAATCGTTCCCGATGATTCAACGGTAGCAGGGGCTCCGTTCCTCTCATGTCTCAGATCGGTATATATGGCGGTAACCTTAGGAAGCTCCGTCTGCCCGAGGGCAACCTCCACCTCTGTCTTATTAGACAGCTTCGTACCGTCCCAAGATGTAAATGAGAATTTGTAATATGAAAAATGTACTATTATAAGCGTAACAATTGCAAGAAGCACTACACTTGCAACCGCTACTATAAGAATTTTTTTACCCTTATTCGACATGTTTTTCTCCTATGTACTTATACTTCTTCTCCGATATATTATTATACACCACTTTACTTATTATTATATATGGGAAATGTGTACATATTACGCCGTTTTTTCATCAAATTGACTTTTATATAGTTCAGCATAAAGCCCATCCTTCTTTTAAAGTTAAGTAAGACAAAAGCCTCTTCATGCATGTAAAAACCCTTCTTTATTAGTCTTATGCCAAAAAGCCTCTGTTGCCGTCTCCATCAACCGCTTCATTAACATCATTTCTTCCGTATGTAATACCTGCCGCAATCTTCTGCGCATTTTCCATAAGAGGACCGGAATCGTCATTCTCGGCAACCTCCCTGAAAGCTTCGGCAAGAGGATCTATTACTTCCTTCGCATCTAGTATGCCTTCCTCACGACCGGTATACATTGACTTCGCAATGGCTCTCTTGGCGTAATCGTATAGGCTGTACAGGTCCTTGGAAATGTCATAATTAAAGTCGAGTGCTTCCTGCAGATGCTCGAGTACCTCGCTGGCATGACGAAGTGCCTCCATATATTCTTCCTGCTCATGATTCTTGATTCCCGCTATCGCATCATCGAGATCCACTTGAATCATATCGAACAATACAGTTATTATCTCACTTTTGTTACCGCTTGTTATCCTTCTGGTAAATGCTGATATGGCTTCCTGATTCATAAAAACCCCCTTTTTAATAACAATCGTATACTAATGATATACCAAGTTATATTTTACCACAGAATCAGAATTATTTACAGTCAACTTCTAAAGCAATTCTCTGCAATCACAGCTAAGCGCATCCGCAAGCTTAATTACAGTATATGCAGATGCATTCTTAAGAGATTTCCTCCCTTGCTCATATTGTTCTATCATACGTTTTGATACTCCGCTACGTTCAGCCAGCTCCCTCTGCGTAAGCGAAGCATAGGTTCTTAGTCTCTTAAGCCTCGATTCCTCTCGATATTCTTCCATACGGTTATTAATCTCAATAACAAATTGCGATATATCCATCTCATGAAACGGATTATACATTGCAATAACATCTGTAATTGGCACAGCAAGATTAATCTCGGAATATGACTTGCTTCTAACCCACGAATAATACGCCACCGACCATCCGGCAAAGAATTCAGGTGATCGTCCATATACATATTCAGGCTCAACATCGGACTCTATTCCCGTAATACGATAATACACATCAAGTGCAATCTCATAACCAGACCTACCTACACCATATAACGGCTCTTGTGCCTCCATCTCAGAAGCCACTCCGGATCTTATAAAACAATCATAAAACTTATCTATATCCCACCCCATATCATGCACGGCAAAATGTAACATGTCACCCATAGCCTGACGTATAGAATTAAGATATATCTCATCGTAAGCGTGCGTCATCCCTCTTCATCTCCTCATCAACTATTCTCGATACGTATAGTGCACCGTGCATGTATGACTCTCTATCCATAGAAAAATATGACTTACGAGCTCTACTGTCTCGCCTAATTCTCCTATCAAGCCACGGATCTCTATTCACAATCTCATGTGAAGTATAAGTTATTCTATCAAACGCTTCTTTACTCTTAAGAACTATCTGCTCACCCAGATTTCCAAGATGCATTGCTCTAACCAACTGCTCATATGATATAACATTCCTAAGAAAATCCTGTGCAAATGTGAAATAACTGTCATCCGCCCTATAACCTATAATTACATCACACTGAGAATAATCTATTCCAAATTCATCTATTATATACCCCTTGGCTTCTAGCGCAAGTGGCGTATCAACTGTAAAAATCCTATTCTGAAGTAATATTGCAAGCCACGTTAACGCAGAGTGTTCGTCAAGTCTTAACACATTTAATCCCAGCATATCCATCTCATATACATTAAGATATCCGTCGCTATTAGCAGACACCGCCCATTCTCTTGCAACATCCGGATACTCCGTGCAGTAGAATCCATGCCCATAATCATTATGCTTCTTACCACCCCTATATGTAGGTTCCTCTATTATCCTATTAGATCCGTGATATAATACCATAACACTCTCCTATGCATCTGTAGGTGTATATTATTATACATCTACAGATGCATATGTTCAAGAATTTTTGCATAAATCCACTGTAATAATACATCGTTTTTCATCACGTACGGGGGTATTAATATGTTCGAATTACAAAAAACAGACCACCCAGAATAGGCGGTCTATCAATCTAATCAAAACTCTATTTGTCTATTGCAAAAGTTGCAGTGCAAGTTGCGGAAGTTCGTTGGCTTGACTTAAAGCACTCGTTGACGATTGAGAAAGTACATTGTACTTCGTATATTCTGTCATCTCCTTAGCCATATCGGCATCAGATATACGAGACATTGCGGCAGTCATATTCTCTGAAGTCTCATCAAGACTGGAAACCGAACTCTCAAGTCTGTTCTGATAAGCACCGAGATCTGCTCTTGCGGCGTTAATAATATTAAGTGCATCGCTAATCTTGTCAAGTGCCTTTTTCGCTCCGTTAACAGTTGTAACGTCGACATCGTCAATATATAAATGCTCTGTATCAACTGCCGGAATATAAACTGTCATATATTGACCTTCGTTGGCTCCTATCTGAAGATCCATAGGTCCTACGTCGGTTACGTTCATCGTAACGTCCCCGTCAAAGCCCACCTCTGCCAAGAAAGATATCTCAAATCCGCCGGCATCGGTAATTGTAATCTTATTGCCGTCAGTAGAATATGTTGCCTGCTTAGAGAATGCAGAATTCGTGCTGTCAATTGTAACCTTGGCATTATCGCCGACATAATTGCTCTCAGTAGGTAGTCCGAAATAGCCGGCAACAACATCATTTGAAAAAGTTATCTTAATCTCTGCATCGGAGCCATAAGCAGTGGATGTAATTTTAAGCGGAGAAGCCGGATAATCAGACAATGTACACTCACCTATCTCTGCCGCGTCACGAAGAGCCTGATATATCTCTTGACCTTTCATACCTACCTTAAGTTCAACCTCAACCCCGTTTATCTCAACTGTACCTTCTTCACCATCCACTATTTTAGTATTATCATTAAGATTAAATCCGGTTGTTACTTCAGCCTGCTTTGCAGCTTGATCAATCTTTAACTTGTACTCGCCTGCACTGACCTCTTTAGACGCCTGCTGCCTCGTAATATTATCTGCATATATTCTCGTATTAAGAGACCCGTCAAGAAGCGTCTTAGTATTAAACTCCGTAGATGTGGCAACTCTGTCTATTTCTTCCTTGAGAGAATCTATTTCTCGCTGTATAGCTTCCTTATCTTCCTGCCCTGTTATTCCGTTGGCTGCCTGTACGGCAAGCTCATTCATTCTCTGAATCATACTTGTTACTTCGTTAAGGGCTCCGTCAGCAGTCTGTATTACACTGATTCCGTCAGATGCATTTCTTGAAGCACGGTCAAGTCCGTTAATCTGCGCTCTCATCTTACCCGATATTGCCATTCCCGAAGGATCGTCGGCCGCATGATTAATCTTGAAGCCGGATGCCAATCTCTCCATGGTCTTAGCAAGTGAATTCTCGTTTCTTAAGAGTTGCATGTTAGTGATGTTAGCGGGTACGTTGTTGTTTATCTTCATGTGCGTTCTCCTTATAAGCCTTATAGTACCAACAAGCCACTTCGTGACTTGTCGCCGTTTCGTAAGGAATCCTCCCACTTCGTGGACCCCTCCTTAGGACATAGCAAAAAGTGCAAGTGGAAATACAGTATCCCTATACTACATTTCTGCTTCCTTGCACTCTCAACGTTTCCAATGGATTTATATTAAAATCCTTCCTTGGATATCTGCCATCCGGAATCCTTTCCGGTGGTAGTGATTTGTTTTTGTACTTTATATATCGGCAGGAAATTGCAAATATTAACCCGTCGCGAGAAAAATTTATTTTTCGGACTTGGTTCTGAATAGTTACGAATTGTTCCTACAATAACTCTGCTATTTCGTACAGCATTTCCTTCGTCTTATCAATACCGAGACATGGATCCGTAATGGACTTACCGTACACACCGCCGTCAACCTCTTGTCTTCCGTCCTCTATATAACTCTCCACCATGAAGCCCTTGATATGCTTCTTAATTATCTCGCTATGGCGACAGCTGTGAAGAACTTCTTTAATAATCCTGGGCTGTTCAAAAGGATTCTTGTTGGAATTGGAATGATTGGTATCAACAATAATTCCCGGATTAATTAGTCCACTCTTATCATATCTCTCACATACATGAATAAGCTCTTCGTAATGATAATTGGGAAGATTCTCCCCGTGCTTATTGGTGTAACCTCTTAGAATCACATGGGCATACGGATTACCCTCGGTATGAACCTCCCATCCTCTGTATATAAATGTGTGAGGATGTTGTGCTGCTGTTATGGCATTAAGCATAACGCCGTTATCACCGCTTGTGGGATTCTTCATTCCGCAAGGAATACCGAGACCTGATGCAACGAGTCTATGCTGTTGGTCTTCTACAGATCTTGCTCCTACCGCAACATATGCCAGAAGGTCGTCAAGATATTTATGGTTCTCCGGATAAAGCATCTCGTCGGCGCACGCGAATCCCGTCTCCTTAACGGCTCTCATGTGCATTTCCCTTGTGGCGATAATTCCCTTGAATAAGTCCGGCTTCTTCGTTGGATCCGGCTGATGAAGAATACCTTTATATCCCTCACCGGTAGTTCTGGGTTTATTGGTATAGATTCTCGGAACGATTACAATCTTATCCTTAACCTCATCTTGAATCGGACAGAGTCTGCTTATGTAATCGATGACACTGTCTTCGTTATCTGCAGAACAAGGGCCGATCACCATAATAAGCTTGTCAGACTTCCCACTGAAAATGTTCTTAAGTTCATTAATTGTATTGTCAACCACTTCTCCCATTGTTCCGCTAAGGGGATACATCTCCTTAACTTCCATAGGCAGTGCTATCTTTCGTTCGAATAATGTGTCCATCATTTTTACTTGCTCCCTTCCATCCTGTCTCTTTGGTACTCCTTGGATATGTCCATGACACTTTGTATAAATTCTGTGTAATAGCTTTTATAATCTTCTGAATCTATATAATTGGTGTTATTCTTTATTACTTCTTTTTCTCTGCTTTCGTCGAATATTGGTAGCCCATTCTCTTTTTTGTATTCGGCAATCTCTTTTGTAACGTCCATTCTTTCCTCGAAGAGCTTGGCCATCTTCTCGTCTACTTCGTTGATCTTCTTTCGGGCTTCTGTCAATCTTTCGTCGTTCATTTCTGTTTTCCTCGTATATTATTAGTGCCCTGTCCTTGGACAGGGCACACTTTCCAAACAGTTTATTATGGCGTCCTCTTATCCGTCATATAGAATATGGTGAAAAGTCCCGGTCCGCAGTGCGCACCAATAACAACGCCAAGCCCCGTTATTGTTATGGTTGCATCAGGATATGTGGCAAGAAGTTCATCCCTTACATATTCCGCATCATCATAACAATCCGCATGATTAATATTGAACTCTATCTCTGAACCGGCCGGCACATCTTTCTTGATTGCCTCAACAATAGTATTAAGCGCATTCTTCCTTCCACGAATCTTAGACACAACGTCAAGCGTTCCCGCATCAGGCACATATAATACAGGCTTAATTGAGAGGAGTGTTCCGACAAGTGCCGATGCGTTACTTACTCTTCCGCCTCTCTTTAACCAATTAAGATCGTCAACCGTGAATCTATGTGCTATACGAAGCTTGTTATCTTCTATCCATTTAATAATGTCATTATAACTTGTGCCCTTCTCGTAGAGATCGACCACATGCTTAACAAGCATGCCCAGACCGCCGGACACACAGCATGTGTCAACATTTACAATTGTATTATCGGGATATTCTTCCTTAAGCTCTTCTATTGCCTCATCGCAGAAACGACATGATGAAGAAAGGGGACGACACATATCAAGGAATATGACATCCTTTCCTTCCTTCAAAAACGGCTCGAAAAATTCGCGATATGAATATGTATTGATGGCTGCGGTTGTGAGAATGGCTCCTTCTCTCATCTTCTCGTAAGTAGCCTGTCTTGTCTCTTCCCTGCAATCATCCTCATACAGATCTTCTCCGATTGTATATGAGTAACTGATAAACGGCACATTATGATCTTCAAGATACTCTCTTGTAAGGTCTGCAGTAGATGCTGTCGCAATAATAAAGTCTTTCATCAGAATCATCTCCTCTAATAGTATTATTCATTCGTACTTATGCACAAAAAATAATATAACATATTTATAAGGAGATTTCTAGTATTCTTACTTACATCTTTGTAAATAAAACATACCCTTAAAGCACAATGCTGCAAGGGTATAGTTCATTCACAAAGATGCAGTGTAGTATTATATATTTCCTAACTCTTCTATAAATGCTCTTGCCATACCATACAATGACTTAGTCAGTACGGCTTGAGTCTCATCATTTCCTTCCATGGCCTCTGCCTTGCTGACAGTTTCGAAGTCGGTGTCGGGCTTGCCGAATACAAATCCCGTTACGTCCATCTTCTTAGACCAAGAGAACTCTATGCGAGCCTCGGCACTCGTATTGTCAGACACAGCTCTCCTTAGCGCCTCTTCATGCTTCTCAAGTATTTCTCTTGTTGTCTCTCTGTCGCAGTTAACTTCGCCTACGAACTCTCCGGCTTCGTAACGGAAGGACGCTGTAACGGCTCCTGTCTTCTCCATGTCAAATGCTATATCAACAAGACCTTTCTCTTCCTTACCACGAACAATCTTAAGAGACAAGTTCCCAACTTCATCGGCAACCATAATGGGTATTGTATAGTTCTCTGTTCTCTCAGAGACTTCACCCTGTGTATGAATAGCGGTCTGTATAAGATGCATTCCTCTTACATCAATAGTTCGAACATCCTCTTCGATTATCATATTCTTCATAACATTTTCAGCCATCTCTTCAAGACGCTGCTCTGCCTCTGCCATGTCCTCCGGAGTCTTAACCGACTCTCCGTATTCATGAATAAGATTAGCAATTATATCTTGAATCTCATCCTGCAGGCTTTCAGAATCGTCTGCTTTATCCATGCCAACTTCGCTTGCATATGAGCCTTTCCTATCAAGACCGACCTGCCTCTTGGCTGCACGGTTGAAGAGTGTGCTCATCATACTCTTATCTGTCATAAGCGCTGTGATGGCATTAATGTTATTAGCTGTAAGTGGCATATCGTTTGCTTCCAGATATTCAATTACTTCACGCGATGCATTGAAGGACTGAAGAACCTCCTCACGTCTCGTAGCGTTGTAAGAATCAGTAAGTTCAGCTTCGTACTGTGCAATCGCTTCATCCGACTCCATCATATCAAGCCTTGAAGAAAGCTGCTCCGGAGTAAGTGACATATACTCTTCTTCGCTATTAAACTGCATCATCTTATAAGGCGTAATGCTGTCTTCCGCCTTCTTCATATTGACCGATTGAATTGACATCTCAATCTGCTGTTCTATATTAAGACTGTCTTTATTGAATCCCTCGATTCCGCCGAAATCATCATCGACAGTATATTCTCTGTTCTCACGCTTTGCGGTTCTTGTGGCGGTTAGGAGATTACGCATGGTAACTTCCGCATTCTGCTGAAGAAGCATTCCGATTGCGGCGCCGTCCGATTCGTTAACCTGATGGATGAGTCTGAATACTCCGATAAAGCCTTCTCTCTCTTCTTCAGTAATGCCGTTTTCTTGTTCCAATCTCCACAGGAATTCAGAGAACTTTTCTTCTTCGCTTGACACTTCCATCTCGCCCATGATTTCTTCGGCATTATTCATAAGCTCTTCCATTGTCATGTCAAGAGGATTCATTCCCTGCTTAACCATATTGGCAACAACGCCGGGCTTTAAGCTGTCAAGTGCTCTTCTAACAATTAGGTCTTCTGCCTTAACTTCCTTAACAGACTCCTCTGTGATTTCCATCTGATTGTATCCGAGAATTCTGACAGCACGTCTGTTATCTTCCGTATGATCCATCTTGATTTCATCAAGAAGATTATCAACATTCCTAAATGCCTTACGAATGCTGTCACCGAGATCACGACGAATCTCTGTTGCAGAAGATTCATAGTAGTCCGCTGCCTGCACGTACTTAGCGGAAAATGCAGCTTCCGTAGTAACCGTTCCCGCTTCACTTGAAGTCTCTGTTACTTCACTATATGAAATGCTGATACTTGCATAGCTCCTAAGCGTCATAGATGACGCATTAAGAGGCATTGCGTAGTCGGGAAGCTCCTTCGACTTCGTAACTGCATCCATAGAATCGCTTAGGTTCTTAATCGCTGCAGGTGATGCCTTGTCCTCAAGCATTGTCTCCAGGAAATGTTGTTCCAATTCCTCTAATGACTTAACATAATCGCTAAGCTCTAACGTATCAAGAGAGATTCCATTCTTAAGAAGAGAGAAGTTCGCCTGTGTTGTCATCATAAGTTGAACTTCCACAAGTTGCTTCTTAACGGTAATCTCATTATAATATGTCCCATTATTGGGACTGCTCTCTTGGTTGGTGTTGTTGCTGAAGTTATTCTGTTCTACTGTTTCTACAGATATATAATCAGGTGTAACTAATTCTTGAAGTGATGCTTTCGCATTTACATTGTCATCTGCCTTGACGATGTCTGTTAATGCCTGTCTTGCAACATTGCCGAGAGTTACAGGTTCGTTATTCTCTATAACCTTATCAACGGTATTCTCGTCGGCCGCCTTAATTCCTTCTGTAATCGCGGTTGCTTCTGCCATAGGAGAATGACCGGGTACAAGATATGCATCGCCGGCACTTTTGCCTTCCGCTATTGAATTAGTTATTGCATTAACGACATCATTCATACCACCTATGTCGAATCCTCGAAGCTCATTAAATCTTATGAGCTGTTCAGGCGTTACACCGATTCTGTTCTTAAGCATATAATAACAATCATTCAGGTTCGCTTCATTCTTAGTAAGCCCTGCCTTAAGAATCACCTCTTCGAATTGTGCTTCGAGGCTGTCGGTATTTCCCGATATGGGTGCAGGCTCTTCCGTTGCGAAGTCATTACTGTATGTGCTTGCTTTATATAAGTTATCGATGGTAGGCTCAAGCTCATTCTTAAGCATGTATTTTATAGTCTCTTCTGAGAGACTCTTATCATTCGGATAGGGATTCTCAGAAAAACTCTGCATTGCATCACCTGATGAACTATCAACCATCTGAGTTCTTATTTCATCAACTTTACGAAGGGCAATGACACTATCCTGTACAGTCTTGTCATCAGAAGGAAGCTGTGCTTCTTTAAGCGCATTTTCCATAATGGGAGAATAACCACCGCTCTGTCGAATTGCAGCATCAGAGATATCACCCATCATCGATATGTCAGCTCCGCCCTTAGCCATGGCGATTCGAATCTTGTCGGCAATGTCGACGAACTCCTTCTCATCCATATCTTTCGAATCGAAGCCAAGCTCTTCTATTGCATTAAAATTCCGCTGATTAAGAGTAGACGCCGTGTTGACCTTACCTTCGGCACCGAGCCCTTTCTCCAAGTCATCCATTATTGTATTGTTGTTGGGGTTCCTATATGTATGATTAGACATACTGATAACACCAAGCTTATCCTTTTCAATCTTGGTGTAATCTTCGTGTCTTCCGGGCTGATTGGTTATGACCTTTCCGTGATTTCCCACCGGATCCATGCCGATGGATTTCGCCTTATCACTGCTACCTATCTCAGAATTCATTATATCGTTTATCTGCATAATAATCTCCCTGTTATGCAGCATTCCGTTGCTCATTGTCACATCCTTGTGGCTATCTACTATTTATGTCGGAGTTTTTCGAAAATCTTTTACCGCTATTTTGTTTTCTGCTATAATAACTGTATGGAACAGACATCTAAAGGGCTTACCTCTGCTGAGGTGGAGGCACTCACAGCCCAAGGAAAAACCAATAAAACCACAAATAAATCAGACATGACCGTGAAGAAGATAATCATTAAAAATGTCTTTACATACTTTAATGCTATCTTCGCGTTTCTTGCTGTGCTTGTAATAATATCAGGTAATTTCAAGAATCTTATGTTCTTACCCGTTGTAATCGCCAATACACTTATCGGCATTATTCAACAGCTTCGTTCTAAGGCGGTTCTCGATAAGCTGGCTCTTCTTGATGTCTCTGAATATACTGCAATTCGAGATGGTACAGATGTCACCGTGCCTTCCGATAAGCTGGTGCTGGGCGACTACATTCGCCTTGAAAGCGGACAGCAAATCCCCGCCGACGGCATCGTCATATCCGGAAATGCGGGTGTTAACGAATCCCTTCTTACGGGTGAAGCAGACGAAATTGATAAAGAGGAAGGAAGCGACCTTAAGTCGGGAAGCTTCTTAACATCGGGTAACCTTATTGCTAAGCTCACACAGGTGGGCGACGATTCATATGCAGCACAGATTACCGCCAAAGCCAAGAAGTCAAAAGAAGCTCAATCGGAAATGATTCGCGATATCGAGCGGATTATCCTTGTTGCGGGAATCGCGATTATTCCTATAGGCGGTCTTCTGATGTACCAGGCAATGTACGTTAACGATCTTGACTTTCACGACGGTGTAGCCTCAATGGTAGGTGCCGTAATCGGAATGATTCCGGAAGGTCTCTATCTTCTTGTTACAGTTGCTCTCGCCCTAAGTGCCATGCGACTTGCACAGAAGAAAGTCCTTCTTCACGACATGAGAAGTATCGAGACCCTTGCAAGAGTTGACGTTCTCTGTGTGGATAAGACCGGTACGATCACAAGTGAAAATATGTCAGTGACCGAGACCTTTTATCCTAAGGACATATCTTCCGAAGACAAAGAATACGCTGAAAATATTCTTTCGGGATACATTAGAACAGTTCCCGATAACAATATAACGATGAATGCCATGCGTGCACATTTTCCCGAGAGAGAGCCTCTAAAGAGTACGGCTATATCGGCATTCGATTCTAAGAAAAAATATTCCGAAGTTATCACAAAGGACTGTACATACAGACTCGGCGCACCGGAATTTCTTCTGTCGGACGAAGAACTCTCGAAGAATAAACCTCTTATAGAAGAGCGGGCAGAAATGGGGCTTAGAGTACTTTCTCTTGTTCGTGAAAAAGACAATGATACAGCTCCTATTCTCTTCATAGCTCTTAGGAATGAACTTAGAGATAACATCGTGGAAATATTCGATAACTTCCGCACGCAGGATGTTGGCATTAAAGTTATATCCGGCGATAATGCTCTTACTGTATCCCGCGTTGCCAAAAGTGCCGGTGTGGAGGATGCCGACAATTACATCGACCTTTCAACTATTGAATCGGAAGAAGAGCTTATAGAAAGTGCGACGAAATACACTGTCTTCGGTCGTGTTAAACCGGAGCAGAAGAAAGCGCTTGTAACAGCACTTAAAGATGCCGGACAGAAGGTTGCCATGACCGGCGACGGCGTCAACGATATACTTGCCATGAAGGAAGCAGATTGTTCCATCGCCATGGGAACGGGATCTGATGCGGCAAGACAGGCCGCACAGGTTGTCCTGCTTGACTCGGACTTTTACCATATGAAAGAGATTGTGGGCGAAGGACGAAGAGATATTAATAACATTACTCGTTCAGCAACCTTATTCTTATATAAGAATATCTTCTCGCTCCTACTTGCGCTTTTCTCTATTATATTTACATTCCAATATCCGCTAAAACCCAATCAGGTATCTCTGATATCCGGATTCAATATTGGAGTACCTGCATTCCTCCTTGCCTTGGAGCCGAATGAGATAAGACAAAAAGGAAGCTTCATTAAGCATACTCTCGTAAAAGCTATGCCGGCGTCCCTTACGTCGTTTTTTGCAATTGCATTTATGGTACTGTTCGGAGAACTATTCGACATTTCTTCGGCTGAGATTGGCACGGCAAGTATGTATCTCTTAGCAGTTATAGGTTTTGTAATTCTCTGGAGCATAACGAAGCCTATGAACAAATGGCGTGTACTCGTATTCGTAATCTGTATCGGAGGATTTGTATTCAGTAACATTTTTTTATACAATCTATTCGACATAACCAAGATATCTCTTGAAGCGGCAGCGCTTTGTACGGTATTTGCCATTGCAGAGATGACGATTATGAGATGGCTGACATTCCTATTCGAGAAACTCAGTATGGAAAAGATAAAGGCTACGTTCCGTAAAAAAACTGATTAAAAACGGGTTTCGATTGACCTTTGTACGGAAACTATGCAATAATAAAGTTTATGGGGAACAAACATTATAAATAATGTAAAAGGGGGTATTATATGGCTTTTACAATTGTTGCGGTTATTGTTACAATTCTGTATCTTGCCGTCCTTGAATTATCTAAGAATATGATAATCGGATGGGTAATCGGAATTGTGCTTCTTGCGGCTCTTATTGCGGTAAGATTCTATCTTAAGAAAAAGGAGCAGAACACCAAGGGAAAACTTGCATTATGCTGGCTCGGCTTCTTTGTACTTCTTGGTGTTAACTTGTTTGTGACGAGTCCGCCCGAAAAACGAGTGCCTGCGGTTGACAATAAGAATCCGGAAGTCACAAGCGTCGTTCATGTAAATGAAGGTGACTTAACAGGTGTATACAACGCAGATAAATCAGTGGCGGTCTATGCGGGAATTCCTTACGCAAAGCCACCTGTAAACGAGCTTCGATTTAAAGAACCGGAAGATCCCGAGAAGTGGTCGGGCGTTAAGGCCTGCGACGAATTCGCTCCAATGGCAATGCAGAGTCGTAACTCATCACTCTATAACAGCCTCTCTGATATTCTTGCAAGACATGAATACCAGATGAAGATAGGCGACGAATACATTGAGCCGATGAGTGAAGATTGCCTGTATCTTAATGTATTTGTTCCGGAAGGATATAAGGGAGAGAAGCTTCCTGTTATTCTCTATATTCACGGCGGTTCACTTACAGGCGGTCAGTCTTCCTATTCAGAATACAGAGGCGAAGACCTGGCAAAACGCGGAGTTATATTCGTAAGCTGTGCTTACCGTGTCAACGTATTCGGCTACTATGCGGCTGATGATCTAATTAAAGAATCACCAAACGGTACAACGGGAGACTATGGTTTACTCGATCAGATTCAGGCACTTAAGTGGGTCAGAAACAATATTGCTAATTTCGGCGGGGATCCTGACCAAATCACAATTGCCGGAGAGTCTGCAGGTTCTTCTTCCGTAAATGCTATGTGTGCATCACCTCTTACAGAGGGCATGTTCAATTACGCAATCGGTGAGTCCAGCGGAATACTTGCTTACAAGCCTTATCATACATTCAGAAATATCGACGAAGCGCTTACTGAGGGTAATAAAGTAAGAGATGAAATGGGCGTACAGACATCCGAAGAACTCAGAAAGATTCCGGCAGAGAAGCTTGTTAAAACAACGTCAAAGCAAAACGCCATGACTGTTGACGGCTATGCTCTTCCGGAAATGCCCTATAAGACATATGAGCGAGGCGCCAACCACGAGAAAGCATTCTTAAACGGTTATAACGCAAAAGAAGCCGATGTCTTCTTGCTTGATAAGAAAGCAACAGCCGAAAACTATGTGGAATTATTATCCACGGCACTGGGGGACTTCGCGCCTAAGATGGCAGAACTTGTTCCCGCCAATACACCACAAAGAGATAAACACGTATTTATCGATGCTCTGGGTGATGCTAAGGGAGCACTTGATATAGCATACTCAGCAATATGGTTCTCATACTCCCACTACCTATGGAATAAATACTTAGTGGCTGAAGGAAGACCCACATACGAATACTATTTCACCAAGGACAATAACAGTATTAACAATTATCACGCAGGTGAGCTTCCCTACGCTTACGGTAACTTGTGGCGGCATCCGGGACTATACGACGACTCAGACTACAAGCTATCTGACCTAATGCAACAGTACTGGGTTAACTTTGTTAAGACAGGTAATCCCAACGGACCGGGACTTCCGGAGTGGGATTCATTATCTGCCGACCAGCAGAAGCTCTTGAAGCTTGACAGTACAGTTGAAATGGTAGACGATCCTAACGCAGAACTCTATAAGGTAATAGATGGGCATCAGGAGACTGTTAAGGAGACGAGATAGGAAAAGAAAAACCGGGACAAGAGCATCAGCTCTTGTCCCGTTAGTTTTAGTAATTAGTTTCCTTTTTTGTCAGGCTTGTCTTTTGACTTGCTATTAGAATTACCGCCATTCTTACTATCGCTTGAACCATCAGGTTTTGCGGGAGGATTACCGTCCTTCGTGTCAGGAGCATTTCCATCAGGGGCACTACCATTAGATTCAGAAACATTTATCTCAATGGCATTACCTGTTGAAGCGGTACCGGCCTTATATGCCACACCGTTTACATACAGTGTATGTCCATTAAGGTTGATTGAATCGGCATCGCAAGTTAAGCTCGTCACATAAGAATCACCGGTAAGTGTCCACTTTGATCCGTTCTTAAGTTCAACATACACATTTCCCTTCTGACCATCCGGGTTAATAGCTCCGTTAAATGTTGAATTATCACTCATATACAGATTGAGAGTTGACACCTCATCTACAAGCATATTGCCGTTGATTGCTTGGTTAGTTGCTTTAAGGTTAACCTTACCACCGTTAGAACCGCTTGTTCCCCAACCGGCTGCTGCAGCTCTTAGGAACACGCCGTTAGCATCGTTATTAACGATGTTGGCACCGGATAATGTTATGTCGCTTGAAGTGTTATTTACGAAGAATATGTCGCCGTTAGCATTGGTAAGGGATCCGCCGTTCATGGTGAAGCTCGAAAGTCCTTCCGAAGCATCGCCGGACATTGACTGATATATCATTACTGCCTGATAGTAGTCAGATTTATCGCTGTTCTTCGTATTGTTATTAGCAACTAATGTAGTATTGTTAAGCGTGGCTGAATTCTTTCCTTCAACGACTACTCCCTGGGAGGCAGTAGATTCTAGTTGTGCGTCATTTACGGTTATGTCTGCTGTTGAATAAATGGCAGGGGAACCTGTTCCGCTTGTCTTGAATGTTCCGCCTGTAACATTTACCGTACCACCGCCTCTGTCTGAACGGATGGTTGCGGAAGAATTGCCTGTAGTTTCTGCTGTAATATTAGTTGCGTTCATTGTTCCACCACCGGTTGTCATAAGAGCGCCGGAGCAATTTCCGGATGTCTTGATATTGGAATCGGAAATGTTAACAGTTGTTCCTTCGCCGTAGCTAAATACCGCATTGGCGTGCTTACCATCCGTATTAATTGTCATATTCTTAAGGTCAAGTGTCGCCTTGTTGGTTGCGAATATAGCAGAGTTCTCGCCATAGAAATCAGCTTCGTCACCATCGCTGTCGCCGGTCTTAGTGACTGTTTTGTCAGAATAGCTTTCTGTTTTTCCGTCAACCTCGATGACGTGCTTGCCATCGGAATTGTTAGTTAAAGTGTTGCTGTTCCCGGAGTTGCAGCTACATGCCGTTACGCTCCCGACAAGACATAGTGCAATTACCGGCATTATTATTTTTCTTTTTAAATTCATCGTGTCTCCCCTCCTTGATATTATATTTTTCTGATTGAATACCGATTATCGTCGGCTACATTAACAATATAATATATGAACCTTAAATGAAACTTAAAGAACGTATTTATTTCACACTAAAAGGAAGATGTTTGATATAATATGATAATACGAAGTATTTTCGAATGGGTTCTGAATAGTTACATTATATAGAGGAGATTGTAATATGGACATTAATAAGATTCTTTCATCCTGTGACCACACATTACTTCTTCAGACGGCGACATGGGATGAGATTAGGGAAATATGTGATGATGCAAAAAAATATAACACAGCGTCAGTATGTATACCACCTTGCTACGTTAGGCAAGCGAAGGAATATGTCGAAGACAGCGTCAAGATTTGCACCGTTATAGGATTTCCAAACGGTAACACAACAACGGCGACGAAAGTCTTCGAGACGAAGGATGCTATAAGTAACGGCGCCGATGAAATAGATATGGTTATCAATATCGGCATGTTAAAAGCCAAGAACTACGATTACGTATCAGACGAAATTAAGCGTATTAAAGAAGCGTGCGGAAGTCACATTTTAAAGGTAATAATTGAGACATGTCTTCTCACTGAAGAAGAGAAGATTAAAATGTGTGAAATTGTGTCAAAGGCAGGAGCCGATTATATTAAGACTTCGACAGGATTCTCAACCGCCGGTGCCACATTTGAAGATGTGGAACTCTTTAGTAAGCATGTTGATCCTTCCGTTAAGATTAAGGCAGCGGGTGGAATAACTTCATTAGATGATGCCGAGAAGTTTATGGAACTCGGAGCTGTCCGTCTCGGTACAAGCAGAATTGTTAAGATTGTGAAGAATAATAAGTGAGAAATACATGAAGGAAGAATTCGATATACAAGAATATATGACGCGCGGAGTTGAGAGAGTTGTGTCTGACGCTGTAAGAGCAACACTTAAGAACCCCAAGGAAAGTGTATACATGGCAAGGTTCGCTCTTGCAAGTAAGAGTGCGTCTAAGAAGCGGAAGAAAGCTGAAAGGGAAGGCGAGCATATTCCGCCGTTTCTTATCGCAAGTATAACAAGTCAGTGCAATCTACATTGCATAGGCTGTTATTCAAGATGTAATAATGCCACAACGGATGACAACCCCATAGAACAACTTAGCGCCGATGATTGGGCAAGGATATTTGACGAAGCGGATGACATGGGAGTAAGCTTTATTCTCCTTGCGGGCGGTGAGCCCATGATGAGATACGACGTTATTGAAGCTGCATCAAAGAAACCGGATATACTATTCCCCATATTTACAAATGGGACATTTGTTACAGATAAATACTATGAACTTCTTGACAAGAGCCGGAACCTCATTCCCATTATAAGCATTGAAGGCGGAAAGGAAATAACCGAAAGAAGGCGCGGAGAGGGTGTGTACGATAAATTGGACACATCTATGAGCGAATTCAAGCGGCGTGGATTAATCTTCGGTTCGTCAATAACGGTAACCACCGAGAATATAGAGGAGGTTTTCTCCGAAAGCTTTATAACAGGTCTTTCCGGGAAAGGGTGTAAGGCAATTATCTATGTTGAATATGTGCCCGTTACGGATGACGCAAAAGAGTTGGCTCCGCAAGATAAAGAGCGAGAGTTTATGAAGACAGAAATTCTTCGCCTAAGACAAACTCATCCCGAGATGGTCTTTATATCATTTCCCGGGGATGAAAAAAACTCCGGCGGATGTGTTGCCGCAGGAAGAGGCTTCTTCCATATTAATTCTCACGGAGGAGCAGAGCCCTGTCCATTCTCTCCTTATTCGGATATAAATGTACGGGATACGTCTCTTCGTGAAGCCATGAATTCAAGACTCTTCAGAGAGCTTCGAGACGGCGGATATTTACTTGAGGAACATGCCGGTGGTTGCACACTTTTTAAGCGACGAGATGACGTAGAAAGGATAATGGCAGGAAAATAATTATGGATATAATCAAAGTAATTGCAGAAGATATTGATGCTAAAGCATGGCAGGTTGAAGCGGCGGTAAAGCTTATTGATGAAGGGAATACCGTTCCTTTTATCGCAAGGTACAGAAAAGAAGTCACGGGAAGCCTTGATGATGAGAAGCTTAGACTCCTGTCTGCAAGGCTCACATATCTTAGGAATCTTGAAGAAAGAAAAGAGGAAGTCATATCTCTTATTGACGAACAGGGCAAGCTTACAGACGAGCTTAAGGCTAAGATTCAAGGTGCTGATAAGCTTGTTACAGTAGAGGATTTGTACAGACCATATAAGCAGAAAAAGAAGACAAGGGCAGAGGCCGCTAAGAAAAGGGGATTACAACCGCTTGCTGATTATATAATGCTACAGCATGCCAAGGAACCAATTGAAAAAGAAGCTGAGAAGTATGTAACCGGCAAGATTGAACCCGCATCAGACAGCAAGGAGGATAAGATTAGAGCTTCCGAAAAAGAGGTTGTTGATGTAGAAGCAGCAATAGACGGAGCACAGGATATCATTGCGGAACAGATATCTGACAATGCCGAATACAGAGAGTATATAAGGGACATTACTTTCCGAGAGGGAGTTATTGTGTCGAAGGCGAAGGATAAGGAAGCAGAATCTGTATACACCAATTTCTATGATTACAATGAAAATGTGAGTAGAATCGCGGGGCATAGAATACTGGCAATCAACAGAGGTGAAGCCGAGAAATATCTTACGGTATCAATTGACTCACCGGAAGAAAGAATTACAGGGTATCTTGAGAATCATATTATAAGACGCGATAACCCCTATGCCACTCCTGTAATAAAAGAAGCAATCCTTGATTCTTATAAGAGACTCATTGCGCCATCCATAGAAAGGGAAATCAGAAACGAGCTGACTGAAAAAGCTGAGGACGGGGCAATAGATGTATTCGGCAAAAACTTGAAGCAACTGCTATTGCAGCCACCGGTATCAGGCCACACTGTTCTAGGCTGGGATCCGGCATTCAGAACAGGCTGTAAGCTTGCTGTGGTTGACCCCACGGGAAAGGTGCTAGATACCAATGTCATATATCCTACGGCACCACACAACAAAGTTGAAGAATCGAAGAAGGTTATTATGAAGCTGATAGAGAAATACGACATAACTCTTATCTCCATAGGAAACGGAACGGCTTCAAGAGAATCGGAACAGATTGTGTCGGATTTTCTTAAAGAGAATCCCACATTAAAGGTTCAATACGTAATTACAAACGAAGCCGGTGCAAGTGTATACTCTGCAAGCAAGCTGGCGTCGGAAGAATTCCCCGAATATGATGTGGGTAAGAGAAGTGCCGCATCTATAGCAAGACGCGTACAAGATCCTCTGTCAGAACTTGTTAAGATAGAACCGAAATCAATCGGTGTGGGACAATATCAACATGATATGAACCAGAAGAAGTTATCAAGTACTCTTGAAGGAGTAGTAGAAGATGCTGTTAACTCTGTTGGCGTAGATCTTAATACAGCCTCCTATTCACTCCTCTCATACATATCGGGAGTATCGGGAACACTTGCCAAGAATATAGTTGCCTACAGAGAAGAAAACGGAAGATTCTACTCAAGACAGGAGCTTAAGAAGGTTAAGAAGTTAGGACCAAAGGCTTTCGAACAATGCGCAGGATTTCTTCGGATAAATGACGGTAAAGAGCCCCTAGATAAGACGGCTGTTCATCCCGAATCATATTCTTCCGCCAAGAGGCTTCTTAAGAAAATAGATTGCAATATAAGCGATGAGGAGAAGATAAGAAGCTTTAGAAAAAGTGTCAAGGATACAAAGGCTCTTGCAGAGGAATTGGGTGTGGGAGAGATAACCCTTACCGATATCCTCTCAGAACTTGAGAAGCCTGCAAGGGATCCGAGAGAAGATTTGCCGAAGCCAATACTTAGATCTGATGTTCTCGAGATGAAGGACTTGACTCCGGGAATGAAACTTAAAGGAACTGTCCGAAATGTAATAGATTTCGGAGCCTTCGTAGACATAGGTGTTCACGAGGACGGTCTTGTTCATATATCTAAGATGGCTGACAGGTACGTTAAGCATCCTCTTGATGTGGTATCAGTTGGCGATGTTATCGAGGTAACAATTCTTGATGTGGATGAGAAGAAGGGAAGGATTTCCCTTTCTATGATTGGATAAAAAACGGGCACTTTCCCTCTGGAAAGTGCCGTGTTGTATTA
Source organism: uncultured Lachnospiraceae bacterium (assembly GCA_905233695.1). Taxonomy (GTDB): domain Bacteria; phylum Bacillota; class Clostridia; order Lachnospirales; family Lachnospiraceae; genus RUG191. Next base: position 117,824 of record CAJODN010000001.1, read on the forward strand.
TAATATTTACCGACTCATCCCACTCATATCAACATCCGGGACTATAGAAATGGTGTATTCGGGATAAAGCTCCATGACTTCCTTATGCATGATTTCGAGAGCTTCGTTCCTATCAATTTCAAAGCTCACCACGACATCGAATCGCATCGTCTTCTCTTCCAAGTCCACATAGAATCCGTGGAGCTGAAGAGCGAAATCATGAGACATAACAGCCTTCTGTATTGCATTTCTTATAACCGCAACTTCTTCGTTAGTCGTATTATACGAGTACACTCCAATCCCTGTCATAATGACACCGGTCTCCTTTAAAATGTTAAGCTGAAGCTTCCTGGTAAGTACATCAACCTCATCCACCGTCATAACGTCCGGAAGCTCAATATGAACAGAGCCGTAATGCTTATCGGGACCGAAATTATAGAGAATCAAATCGTAGGCGCCTCGCACATTTTCCTCACGATTAATAACCTCCCTCACCTTGGCACTAAGCTCCGGATCGTTCTTCTCTCCGATAATCTTATCGACTGTCTCCGTCAGTATATCCCATCCGGCCTTAAGTATAACAGCCGCGATAATAATACCAACGTAAGCCTGAAGATCTAAACCCCAAATAATGTATATTATGGCAGAAGCAAGAACCGACACAGAGAGTATCGCATCAAAGAATGCATCCTTTCCGGAAGCCACAAGAGCATCTGACTTAACTTGCTTTCCTTTCCTTTTTACAAATGTGCCGAGGATAAGCTTAACGATAACAGCCACACCAATCACTATAAGAGCTGTCATACCGTATTCCGGTGTCTCCGGCTCAATAATCTTCCTTATTGATTCAACAAGAGCTCTTCCACCGGCATACAGAATAATTGCGGCAACTGCAAGAGTGCTTATATATTCTATCCTTCCGTGACCGTAAGGATGATCCTTGTCAGGCTGTTTTGTGCTGAGCTTGGCACCCACAATCGTAACCACCGAAGAAAGCGCATCGGTAAGGTTGTTAATTGCATCGAGAACCATTGCTATTGAGTTAGACATTAGTCCCACAACTGCTTTAAAGCCCGCAAGAAGTACATTGGCAATAATACCGATGATACTCGTCTTAACAATTGTCTTCTGCCTGTCGGCCGTAACAGTCATTATGTCTTGATAATTATTCTCATTACTCATATATCTAATACCCCGTTTCCTATATCATAAAATATAACACACAAACCATCAAGCAAAGAAGTAATACAAAAAGCGCGTTGGTAATGTGGTTTTTCTTTTGACTGTTAATGTTAGCAGCAAATTCTCTGATAAGCGCATTGGTGTAGAAATACCACTTGGTCTTACTTCCTAATCCGTCTGCGTCGAGCCCAAGACCATGGGCGATATTACCGCTCCTGAACACATGATAGCTTGTATCTTTCTTGCTCATGGAAAATATTATATTACTTTATCACTTAGTATTGCAAGATTATTGCGAGCAAGTACTATTCATTGTTTCTTTTTCCTCCATTTCTCTCTCTTCTTTTAACTCTATAACAGTATTCTAGCGCAACAAAAATGCAATGTCATTCAACGTAGCGTTGAAAAACTCCCGAGACTATAATCTCGAGAGTTTATCTTTGCTATCCTACTCCACGTAATACAACTTACTTAACTCATTAATCACAAGCTTCTTGTTGGCAGACCATTTTGGTGAAACAAGAAGCTTTTTGTCGCCGTCGCCGGTCATTCTGTGGATAACCACATCTCTCGGAAGAACCGAAAGTGATTTGTGGACTATATCAACATATTCTTCGAGAGATAATGTTTCGAAGAGTCCCTTATTATAATCTTTTTCCAAATCGGTTCCCTTTAATACATGAAGAAGCTGAAGTTTTATTCCGTGAGTAATATTATTGTATTTCTCAGACATTTTCCCGACATAATCAAGAGTCTCGAGCATCATATCGACGCTTTCAGTCGGGAGACCGAGGATAACGTGTGTGATTACGTCAATACCACACTCGCTTAGCCTACGCATTGCTTCGTCGTATATATCTAATGAATACCCTCTTCTGATATATTCCGCCGAAGACTCGTGGATAGTCTGAAGCCCCAATTCAACCCATACATGATGTGTCCGATTAATGGTACATATCACATCGAGGATTTCGTCGCTAAGGCAGTCCGGTCTTGTGGCAATAGACAGTCCCACAATGTCGGGATGGTTAACGGCTTCGAGATACTTTTCCTGTAACGTTTCCACATCTCCATATGAGTTTGAAAATGCTTGGAGATAGGCGATGTACTTGTTACTTGATGCACTATGTGAATTGCCTTCGGGGTCGTCGCGGTGATTAGTCTTTGAAGAACTTGGCATCTTTGCTTCTACAAGTCTTATTGCATCATTTATCTGTTCCGTAACAGATTTGTCACTATCACCGGCAAATTCTCCGGAGCCTCCCGCACTGCAAAATATACACCCGCCTGTTCCGAGAGTCCCGTCTCTGTTAGGACATGTGCAACCTATATCAAGGCTAACCTTATATACTTTACTGCCGAATAATTTTCGGTAGTAACTGTTTGCTGTTGTAATGGGAATACGTTTTTCTTCATTCATAATGAAGAATTATATCATAATGTTCACACTATTTGTTCGCTATGTGATAATATATGAGTTATGAAGATAGTTAATTTGATTGAAGACACAAAAGGAAGACTCGGCTGTACCTATGCACATGGTTTGTCTTTTTATGTAGAGACGCAGAATCATAAACTCCTTGTAGACCTCGGACCATCAGAAGAAACACTTAAGAACGCAGAAAAACTCGGGATTGATTTGACAGAGGTTGATATAGTGATTCTGAGTCACGGTCACTACGATCATTCCGGTGGGATAATGGCATTTTCAAGAATCAATTCGCATGCGCCCATTTATATGCAGGCGTCGGCATCATTTGATTACTTTGCTGATGATGGTAAGGAAAAAGGAGATAAACGATTTCGATATATTGGTATCGACAAAAAGATTGTCTCTTTGCCGCAAGTTAAGGCGATTACCGGGGACCACATAATCGACGATGAACTGGAGCTTTTTATGGTGAGGAAAAAGCCTCATGAGTTGCCCTTTACCAACAACAGAATTCTTGTAAAAGAAAACGGAAAATACAAGAGGGATGACTTTAGTCATGAAGAGTATCTTATGATAAGAGATGAGGGAAAATGTGTCCTTATGTCCGGATGTGCTCATAATGGTATCCCTAATATCCTAGATACTTACAAGGAGAAATATGGCTCCTTCCCGGATGAAGTTATTAGCGGATTCCATCTTATGAAAAAGAGAGGATACACGGAGGAAGAGTCTAGTATAGTGGAAGACATTGGCAGGGAACTTAAGAAATATCCTACCACATTCTACACATGCCACTGTACCGGCGAAGTGGCATACGAGATTATGAAGCGTACTATGGGAGATAAGATACAATATGTCCATTCCGGAGAAGAGATTATTCTCCGGTAGTAGGTGTACGGACACAGCGATAGATAGGAACTTAGTAAAATGAGTAATAAGACTTTAGATTACTACAACAAGAATGCTGTGACATTTGCAGAAGAAACAGTTACAGCAGATATATCTGATATACGAAAGAGATTCGAATCAAGGATTAACACGCCCTCGCCCCTGCTCCTCGACTGGGGTTGTGGAAGCGGACGAGATTCGTTGGGGTTTATCAAGGACGGCGAATTTGAAGGCGAAGAGAAGGAGAGACATTTTACATATCTTACAGAGGATGACTTTGGCGATGTCATGAAGGAGGTCGAGTGCATGAAGCTCATTGACATGTGGATATCTACTGATGTCAGAAGGGGTGTAGATGTAGAAGTGAAAGAGTGGTTAGAAACGCAAGATTTTGATGCTGTAATACCTGAATACACTTACGGTGATTCGCGAATTGATTTTTACATGGAACGTGGATCTGAACAATACTTGATGGAAGTCAAAGGATGTACATTGGAAATTGATGGCATAGGGTATTTCCCGGATGCACCGACTGAACGCGGAGTAAAACATATCCGTGAACTGATTAGGGCAAAAGAAGACGGGTATCATGCTAATTTATCCTTTGTAATACAGATGGATGGAGTATCTGAAGTAAGAGCTAATGTAGATACCCACCCAGAGTTTGGCAAAGCGCTGGATGATGCGCGTGATGCCGGGGTAGAGATTCGTTTTTTCGAATGTCACGTGGAGCCTAATTCACTTACAATGGTTTAGATATAAAACTATTTTGTTATAAGTGGCTACATCTGATATTTCTTAAGGTCGACCTTCCCGTCAACAACTTCGACTCCTTCTTCCTAAAGCTCCGTATATATCATGCCATTCTTACCTCTTACGGAACTCATAAGAGATGCCTTGCCGGCACTAATATCAATGGCAAATTCCTTCGGCACATCACTAAGCTGTCCGTCTGCAAATGACACCTTTCGAACAAGAGTTATATGCGGTCTGAACTTCTTCTTATCAAAAGGTATTCCTGCATCCGATAAAGCTCTTCGAAGTCGTCTTACATAACTATTAAGAGCCGGGCTATCAGCTATCCTTGCAAAATACATGTCTCGGAAATGTTCTAACCCTTCGAAGTGTAAATCCATCGGGCAAAAGGCAGCCTCTTCTATCACATCAAGCACATCATCAGGATTACCATACTCACCGATAAATGCTAGGGTAAGATGAAGATTCTCCGGCTTGGTGAAGTTACCTCTAACGCCACATCTTCTTAATTCTTCTTGGATATTTATTAATTCGTTTACAACTTTGTCGTCAAAATTGATTGATATAAACAGTCTCATTTTACTTAAGCGCCTCGTTACATTTCTTAAGTTCCTCAATAATACCTATGTGCTGCGGGCACGCTTCCTCACATTGACCATACCACCGATGTTCCGGCCAAGGAAAAAGCAGATGTGTCGCAATCAGACTTGTTCTATCTCACTTGCACTTCTTACAAGCTTAGCATCAACAGATGCCGCATTGCTCACATATTTCTTGAGCTTCTCCGCCGTCTTACCGATAGCACTTCCTCCTGATGTTGCAAATGCATGGATATTAATACCATTCCATTCATAGCCTTTACAAAATGTATACACCACCCTAGGTGCTTGTCCGTACCATATGGGGAATCCGAGATAAACCGTATCGTACTTTCCCAAGTCAACCTCTCCCACAACAGGAACGTCCTTACTGCCAATCTGTTCCTTATTACATCTTGAAAGCGGATTCTTCCAATTAATGTCCGCCTTTGTATATGGCTCTCTCGGAACAATCTCGAAAATCTCTGCTCCTATTCTTTCTGCAAATTCTTCCGCCACCTTTTTCGTTGTGCCTTCCGCACTAAAATATGCTACTAGTGTGCTCATTGTTTTTCTTCCTTTCTTATACTACACCTTATAATCCATGCATACCCTGCTAACTGTATACGGTCTAACCTTTCCATCAGCAACAGCAACATGCTTCGGGTGCACAGCGTATCCCTTCAATGCTTCTTCCGATTCAAATGTTGAATCAAGCATTACGTCTGCATTCGAAGATGCCAGTCCTTCTGTAATAACCTTGACATCAATAAGCCCGGGGATTTGACCTTTCAAATCTTCCAATCCGGTTTTGATTCCGGCTTTGATTTCTTTTATCTCATCTTCTGTGTATCCGTCATTTAGTTGCCAGAGTATTATGTGTTTGATCATGGTGAATCACTCCTATCAGTTATAAAGTATATGTTTTCAATTCTATGATAATCGGTACTGCATTATTTTTCAAGGTCATTCTTCCTTGATTCCATGATTATGCTTGAGTATTTCTCTATACTCTTTCGACAATTGAATAGATTTACATAATCTAAATGTCCGCATGAGACTCCTGTGGACAGAATTCCCCGCAGGTCTCTTTTTCTCCATAAGCATTTTGATCGTCCCGGTAGAAACCTCATCAC
>CAJODN010000002.1 GCA_905233695.1 uncultured Lachnospiraceae bacterium
ACAATCAACAGGTCAGGCACTTGATATTAAGCTTACTGATTCTAATAATACCAATTTCTTTATTGTTAATAACGGTTCAGAGAATCTGTTCACACGTGCAGGTTCATTCTACATCGATGCTGTCGGTAACCTCTGTATGAGTTCGACGGGATATCTTGTAGAAGGATGGCAGGTTGATCCTACAACAGGCGATATTAGGAAAGATACTGTATCAGCACTTAGGGTTATGCAGGCATCTAACGTTACATCACCCCCGGAAGCAACAACCAATGCTAACGTATCAGGCGTTATTGATAAGAATGATACTAACGTTAATTCTGATTCCGGATATGCAATGAGCCTTTCATTCTATGATAATCTCGGTTATCAGTATACGGCGAAATTCGCATTCAGAGCAGAGGATCCTGATACAGGCACATTCAATGTGGAGCTTACCAATATATATGACAGCGATAATAATGATATATTAGCGGCGTGGATGGCAGAGGATCCTACTAACAATACAATTGACAAGATATTTGGAGTAAATAGAACAGCGACAAGAAACTATAAGGCGTCAAGCCAGTTTACACATAATACTGATGGTGGATTGGATATTACTATTGATGGTACAGTATATAAATCCGGAACGACAATCGACAAGACTGATCCGAATAATCCCAAATTAGTATTTACACACGGCAGTGATTCGAAATCTTACACGCTCGAGGAAATATACGGAGCAAGTAATACATTTTTAACTAGTTCGTCAGTTACTGGCTATAAAATAGAAAAGGGTAATTTAGTTGTTGATTATACTGGAACCAACTATAAGGTTAAATTTAAAGAGTCAGACGGTTCATTTGAATATATCGGATTTGAAGAGTCTGCAGCACAAACTGAAGCAGATAAGGAAAGAATGCAGAAACCATCGCAGAATCTTAATGTGAGTTTACTAGGACAAGCATTCAAGACTATCGATGTCAACTTCCAGAATTCTCTTAATTACGATAACGGTGGAACATCCACACTTGCTATCGATAAGGGTGATATATCGGGAACACAGGGCGTAGGTAAGAAGCTTGGTACAATGACAGGTCTTTCCGTTGATGGTACAGGTCGTATCTATGGCTCTTACGACAATGGTAATACAGTACTTCTTGGACAGATAGCAGTTGCACAGTTCGCTAACGCATCAGGTCTTGAAGCTACAGGTAACAGCTGTTACAGAACAACACTTAACTCCGGCGATTTCGACGGAATCGGTGTTGAAGTTACAGCAGACGGCGGTAGCATGAATACAGGTCAGTTAGAAATGTCTAACGTTGACCTTTCGGCAGAATTTACCGACATGATTACAACACAGAGAGGTTTCCAGGCTAACTCAAGAGTAATCACAACAAGTGATACAATGCTTGAAGAACTTGTTAACCTGAAGAGATAATAATGGCATAAACTGATTTAACCCCGACATTTTGTCGGGGTTTTTTAGTGCAGAGAGATTTTTTTAATAAAATTAAAGTATAAATTGTATTAAAATCGCAATTTTTATAAAAAAAACACAACATTTAGTAATTTAATACGAAATAAATATAAAAATAAGTAGACAAGCAAGGCAAAATCTAGTAAGATTAAGTAAATGTATGATTATGCGTATTTTTGTTCTTTTTTAAGCATACATAATATGAATTAGGTGGTGTTTAGTTTTGGATATAGCGTCTCTCGTCGGATTAGTCGGCGGTATAGGATTAATGTTATTCGGAATCATTTCTAATAATGGTTCTATTCCTAGTTACTTGGATGTACCTTCCTTTATCATTACATTCGGTGGTTCGCTAATGTCCGTGCTTGGTTCATTTAAGCTCAAGGACTTTATTAACGGTCTTAAGGGCGTCCTACTTACCATCAAGGAACCAAAAGTGGGAAATGTTAACGACGTAATTACCAATATTATAGATATGTCCAATGTGGCAAGAAAAGAAGGTCTTCTTGCTTTGGAAGAAGCGGCCGGTAGTATTGAGGATGATTTCCTAAAAAAAGGAATTATGCTTGTCGTAGACGGTACCGATCCGGAGCTTGTAAGAGGAATCCTGGAGACAGATCTTGTATCTATCGAGACTCGTCATAAGAAGGTTATCGGCGTCTGGGAGAAATGGGCTGAGATGGGTCCTGCATGGGGTATGATCGGTACTCTTATCGGACTTATTCAGATGCTTAACAACATGGAAGATGCATCAACAATCGGCCCCTCAATGGCGGTTGCCTTAATCACAACACTTTACGGTTCCGTAATTGCCAACTGGCTTGCCGGTCCTACAGCAGCTAAGCTTGCTGTTAACAACTCCCTTGAGATAATGCTTAAGGAGATCACCGTAGAAGGACTTCTCTCAATTCAAGCAGGTGAGAACCCTCGTGTTATTGAAGAGAAGCTTAAGACATTCCTTCCTCCTAAGGACAGAGGAGCTCTTGAATCTGATGAAGAGGGTGGAGGTGAATAATCGTGGCTAAGAAGAAACAAGAAGAGCCGCCGAAAGGCTCCCCAGCATGGATGGCCACGTTTAGTGACCTAATGAATTTGCTTCTTTGCTTCTTCGTACTTTTATTCTCAATGTCTACCGTAGATGCAGAGAAGTTCGAGATGGTTGTACAATCATTACAAGAGTCGTTCTCGGTGCTTCCCGCGGGAGGTACATCTGTTGGAGAAGGGCAACTGGTTTCTTCCGGAACACAGATGCTTGAGCAGTTCGATATGTTCCTCAATGCTTCTTCCGGTTCTGCGGGAGAGAATGAGCAGGACGAGAAAGCACCACAGGAACAAGAACAGCAGGAAGAATTCATACAGCAGGCAACAGCCGAAAGCGAGCAGATGTCTGAACAGATAGAACAGGCACTTCAGGCTGCAGGTCTTCAGAATATAGTAGAGACGGAGTTCAACGGGCAATATGTTAAGCTTACGCTTAACGGAGCACTCCTCTTTGATTCGGGAGATTCCGAGGTTAAGCCCGATGCCATTCCAATTATAGAGAAGCTGGCGGCGATTATAGATTCTTATAACAGTAATGAGATTGATATAGAAGGTCATACTGATAATGTCCCCATAACGGGATCTTCCAAGTATGAGAATAACAATGTTCTTTCCATGTATCGTGCAATGAATGTTGCGGATCTTATAAGAGGCTTTTCCACTGTTCCGGCAGATCATATTAAGTCTTCCGGCAGAGGTGATTATGTACCAATAGCCGATAATTCGACGGCTGAAGGTAGAGCAAGGAACAGAAGAGTAGAGGTTAAGATATATAACTCATATGCATCTGATGTGCAATAACTAACAATGTGAGGTTACATAACAATGAAGAAGAGTTTACTTACAGTAATTACATTTGTCCTGGTGCTTATTAACTTAGCGCTTACAGGCGTTCTTACATTCGTGCTTGTGCCCTATGTATCATCAGCCAATAAGCTTGTATCATCTGTGGCTACAGCTATTGAATTAGAGCAGAAGGCAGGAGCTTCAGAGAGCGGTTCCGGCGGCGGATATTCGATTGAACAGCTCGAGGTATATGACCTTAACGCAGATAAAGATGACAAGGGAACCACAATCAACCTTAAGAAGGGCGCCGACGGCAAGGATCACTACGCAGTGCTTAAGGTAACACTTTCAATTAATACGGAGAGTGAGAACTATAAGAAGTATAAAGAGACATTAGATGCCAAGAAGAGTCTCATTCAGACAGAGATCAATGATGTTGTGGCTTCACATACTATAGATGAGATGAGAAGCGATCAGGAAGGCGTACAACAAGAGATTCTTAAGGAATTACAGAAGATGTACGGCGATGACTTTATAGTAGACGTTGGATTCTCTAGTGCTACTTATCAATAATACATAAAAAGGTGGTGAGAAAGCGTGGGAGACGTATTATCTCAGAGCGAGATAGACAATCTGTTACAAGCGCTTAGTTCCGGTGAAATAGATGCCGAAGAGATGAAAAGTAGCAGTGCTGAGAAGCAAGTTAAAGACTACGATTTCGCGCGTCCTTCCAAATTTTCAAAAGAACATCTTAGAACACTGGAGATTATATTTGAACATTACGGTAGACTGTTATCGACCAACCTGCCTGTATATCTTCGTAAGAACGTACAGGTGGAGGTTATGAACTCCGAAGCCGTTACATATATGGAATTCTCTAATGCGTTATCGAATCCTGTACTTCTTGGGATTGTTGACTTCTCTCCCTTAGAGGGTACGATAATAATGGAGATGGCTTCTAAGCTTGGTTATGCAATAGTTGACAGAATGCTCGGCGGAGAGGGGGAACCCCTTGATAAGGTAAGAGATTTCTCGGAGATTGAGCTTTCTATAGTCGAGAGAATTATGGTTGCCTGTATTGAGCTTCTCCGTGAGCCATGGGCCAACGTTGTGGACGTTGTTCCCAGACTTGAACGAATAGAGACCAATTCACAATTTGCACAGATTATATCTCCGTCGGAGATGATAGCAATTGTTACAGTTAATATTAAGATAGGCGAAGTCGAAGGACTTATGAATGTCTGCCTCCCTTACATTACGCTTGAGCCTGTTATGGATAAGCTTAATACCAAGTTCTGGTATTCCAACATGCAGGAGAGGGAGGACTTCGAATATGCTGAGAATATCGAGGCGCTTATTGCGAAAGCATCGATACCCGTTAAGGCGGTTCTCGGTAACAATGCAATATCGGTAGGAGACTTCGGTGCACTTCAGATTGGTGATATAATAAGACTTGATAAAAAGGTTGACAGCGAACTTGATGTATATGTGGGGGATATGAAGAAATTCACCGCTCTTCCCGGTTCATCCGGTAAGAATTACGCTGTACGAATAACGACTGTTATTAGGGAGGAAGAAGAATGAGTGACGTTCTATCAGAGGAAGAAATAGCCGCTTTATTCGCCCAGAGTGCCGCTGACGGCGGTCCAGACGGCGGTGGTGATGCCGCCGCTGAAGATGTGGGAGTTATCGGTGATCAATTATCTGAGAACGAGATTGACACTATTAAAGAGATTGCCAACATCAGTATGGGAAGCGCGGCAACCACGTTATTCTCACTTGTTAACAACAAAGTTGATATTTCAATACCGAACCCAAGCCTGGCTAAATGGTCGGATATTGTTGAGGAATATGAGAAGCCTTGTGTTCTTATCAAGATATCTTATACCAAGGGCCTTAACGGAAGCAATGTATTGGTACTGTCCGAACATGATGTTAAGGTTATAACGGATCTTATGATGGGCGGTGACGGAACCAATCTTGACGGAGAGCTTGGAGAGATTCATCTTAGTGCCATAAGTGAGGCAATGAACCAGATGATGGGTTCCAGTGCAACGTCTCTGTCACAGATGCTTGATATGATGGTTGATATCAGTCCTCCGTCTTCCGACTTAATTGATCTTCATGATTCCGGAGACGGAAGTGAGATAGATGCATTTCTTAAAGAGACATTTGTTAAGATCTCATTTAAGTTAACAATCGGAGACCTTGTTGACAGCTCGCTTATGCAGCTATATCCGGTACCTCTTGTTAAGGAAATGGTATCACTTATAACGGGCAATATGGAATCCGATTCCGACTCGACGGTAAACGACAGTGCGGCAGCAAGTGCTCCGGCACCCGAACCCGCTCCTGCACCGGAGCCGGCACCCGCTCCGGCGGCCGCGCCGCCTCCACAGGCAGCTCCACCGCCACCACAAGCAGCGGCACCGATGCCACAGATGCAACCGCAGATGGCGATGCCGCAACAGCAGGTCAATGTACAGCCTGCACAGTTCCAACCCTTTGCGGGGACTTACCCGACGGCGTTGCAGCCTGAGAATATTGATTTGATTATGGACGTTCCGCTTGAAGTTACTGTAGAACTCGGAAGAACCCATAAATCAATACAAGAGATTCTTGATTTTGCACCGGGTACAATCTTAGAGCTTAATAAGATAGCCGGTGAGCCGATAGATGTGTTAGTTAACGGTAAATACGTAGCCAAGGGAGAGGTTGTTGTAATCGAAGAATCCTTTGGTATCAGAATTACTGAAATCATGAAATAAAATTTTAAGGAGAATAAGAAAATGGCAAAGAATATTTTAATTTGTGATGACGCAGCATTTATGAGAATGATGATTAAAGACATTCTTACCAAGAATGGTTACAATGTTGTGGGCGAAGCAGAAAACGGTCTTAAGGCTATTGATGCATATCAGGAGCATAATCCCGATCTTGTTCTTATGGATATAACAATGCCTGAGATGGACGGAATCGATGCTCTCAAAGGAATCAGAGAGAAAGATCCCAATGCATGTGTAATTATGTGTTCCGCGATGGGTCAGCAGGCAATGGTTATTGAGGCTATTCAGTCGGGAGCCAAGGACTTCATTGTTAAGCCTTTCCAGGCTGAGCGTGTACTTGAGGCTGTTAAGAAGGTTATAGGATAGGATGATTTCGACAAGCCAGAGCTTCTTTCAATTAATCATTGTACTTATTTGTTTTGTCGGGGTGCTTGCACTTGCATACTTTACGACAAAGTGGCTTGCCAATTATCAGAAGGGACAATCTTACAACAAGAACCTTAAGATTATTGAGACTCTTAAGGTTTCTCCCGATAAGTATGTAGAGATAGTGGCATGCGGTAATAAGAGGTATTTAATCCTTGGCTTAAGCAAGAATGAAGTGACTTTGCTTGGAGAGATGACAGAGGAAGAATTAATAGAACTGGATGTAACCCCTGCCGATAATAATAATTCTTCCAATGTATCTACGACATTTGGTCAGATTATTGACAAGATGAAGAATAAGAAGTGATGGGATTTATATACTAAGATGAGTAAGTGGAAGAAAATATATTGCGTTGCAAGTATTATCAGTCTATGCGTCGCAATTGGTATCGGCTGTGCACTTTTCTTAGGTGATACAGCTTATGCAACTGAATATGGTGCAACACCTAATGCACCTAATGCAAGTAATCAAAGAACGGCAACGGGTACAGGCTTTAATCTATCATTTGATGGTGATACAGGTTCTCTGTCTGCTACGGTTGAGATACTTATTGTTCTTACAATTATTGCGTTAGCACCTTCAATTCTTGTAATGCTTACCAGTTTTACAAGAATTATTGTTGTATTACACTTTACAAGAACGGCGCTGGGTACGCAGACGTCCCCGCCTAATCAGGTGATGATAGGATTGGCGCTGTTTCTTACGCTGTTTATTATGTGGCCTACATTTACAGCCATATACGATACGGCAATAGTGCCCTTTGATACAGGTGAGATTACACAAGAGGAGGCGCTTGACAGAGCCGGCAAACCGATTCGTGACTTTATGTACGGACAGACACAGACCAAGGATCTTGATTTGTTCTGTGAGATATCCAATACGACTTACGAGGACTATGATGATATACCCTTTACGGTGCTTGTGCCGAGCTTTATATTAAGTGAACTTAGAACGGCGTTTATTATAGGTTTCTTAATCTATATTCCGTTCATTGTAATAGATATGGTTGTCTCCTCCGTACTTATGTCGATGGGTATGATGATGCTTCCGCCGACGACCATTTCGATGCCATTCAAGATTCTCCTATTTATACTGGCAGACGGCTGGAATCTTGTTATAGGAAGCTTGGTTAAGACATTTTATTAGCGATTGAGGTGGATTTATGACAGAGGGACAGGTTCTTGATATTGTAAGAGAAGCTTTATACAATGTAATAATTTGCTCGGCTCCGGTTCTTTTGATTTCACTGATTGTGGGACTTGTTATCAGTATTTTCCAGACTGTGACATCGATTCAAGAGCAGACACTTACATTTGTTCCGAAGATTCTCAGTGTGTTTATAGGGATTATTGTGTTCGGTTCTTGGATTGCCAATAATCTTACGGGATTTATGACCGATCTTTGGACCAATTTCAGCTTATATTTAGGCTAGGTATATGATTAATGAGACATTTGACTTACGTACTATAGAATATTTTTTGCTTATATTAACGAGAATATCTGCTTTTGTATTTGTGGCACCGTTTTTCGGACAGAGGGGGGTGCCTAATCGTGTTAAGATAGGTCTGTCGGTATTCCTCTCAATCCTTGTATATTTTGGGGTGTCGCCTAAGATGGAGACCTACACAACGACATTGGGATACGGTTTTTTGGTGTTAATGGAGGGAATTACAGGCTTGCTTATTGGTTTTATGGCAAATATATGTAATTCCATTATTACTTTTGCGGGTTCTATGGTTGATATGCATGTAGGTCTTTCCATGGCACAGGAGTATAACCCCGAGCTTCAGACTCAGACAACGGTATCGGGAGACTTATACTACTACGCCATAATGGCACTTCTTGTCATATCTAACATGCATCAATATATATTGACGGCGCTTATTGATTCTTTCAATGTAATTAATCTTGGAGGAGCAACCTTTAATGCTGATACAATGGTGTCACAGATGATATCATTTGTGGTTGATATGTTCATTATCGCTTTTCGAATAACTTTACCTGTATTCGCATGCATAATGATTCTTAACTGTATTCTGGGTATTATGGCCAAGGTTGCACCGCAGATGAATATGTTTGCCGTTGGTATTCAGATTAAGGTATTGGTTGGTTTTTCCGTTATGTTTCTTACAATCTTTCTCCTTCCGGATATTGCGGACTTTATATTCAAGGAGATGAAGAATATGATTAATATGACGATTGTTAATTTGACGCCGACGACTTAATAGTAGAATCGGAGGATATTTAACTTGGAGGACAGACTGATATTACAATATAATCTCCAGTTCTTTGCCAAGGACGGAGACGGCGGTGAGAAGACAGAGCCTGCTACAGCCAAGAAATTAGAGAAGGCTAGAGAAGAAGGTCAGGTAACCAAGTCGCAGGAACTTGGTAATGCCGCAGGTCTTATTGCACTTTTTATTGCGCTTAAGGTCTTCATATCGTTCGTAGGTGAACGAATGGTAGGAAGCTTTACTCATATATTTGCGGAGATACCCGATATTATCGCTACCGACAGGAAAGGTCTTACAATAACGACGGTAAGTGATGTAATTCTTGATGGCTTACTTCAGATACTCATAATGTGTGCTCCGTTTTTTGCAATTGGTGTTGTTGTTGCATTTGTTGTTACTGTTATACAGGTTAAGCTTAAGGTTACTCTTAAGCCCCTTATGCCTAAGCTTAGTAAATTCAATCCCATTAACGGATTTAAGAGAATATTTTCGAAGCAATCGATATTTAATTTGCTTTTGTCGATTGTTAAGATTGCGCTTATATTCTATATAGCGTATATGACAATTAAAGATCATGCCAATGAGCTTTTTATATTGTATGACCTGTCGCTTTTTCAAGCCATCGCCCTTGTGGGAGATATAATAATTGATACAGGTCTTAGGATTGCTCTTGTATACATTATTGTCGGAATTGCAGATTATATCTTCCAGAGACACAAGTTCAATGAAGATATGAAGATGACCAAGAAAGAGGTCAAGGATGAATATAAGGACGCTGAAGGAGATCCGCAGATTAAAGGTCAGCAGAAGCAGAGGATGAGAGAAGCATCTATGCGTCGTATGATGCAGGATGTTCCGAAAGCTGATGTGGTTATTACCAACCCGACACACATTGCCGTTGCGCTTTCGTATAACATTGCAGAATCAAAAGCACCTGTTGTTGTTGCCAAGGGTGCCGACTATTTGGCTGAGAGGATTAAGGAAGAAGCCAGGAAGCATAACGTATTAATACACGAAGATGTATTTATTGCAAGAAGCCTCTACGGTTCATGTGATATCGGAGAGGAGATACCGCCGGAAATGTACGAGGCTGTGGCAACGATTCTTGCTACGCTTAGTAAATTTAACCCCAACGTATAGCTTTAATACGAATAGTTAAAGGGAGAATTTAATAAGGAGTCTCGCCTATTTTAAGAAAGGAGGAAGAATATGGGAGTAGCTGTTAAAAAAACCGATATTGCCGTTGCGGCTTATATTCTCGCGGCAATCATTTTCTTCATTATTCCCATTCCTTCTTTTGTATTGGATATAATGCTTGCGGTTAATATCTCTATCGCACTTATTATCCTTGTTAATGTGTTGTTTGTTAAGGAAGTTTTGGACTTATCATTCTTCCCGACACTCCTCCTTTTTACAACAATATTTCGTATATCACTTAACGTATCATCAACGAGACTTATACTTACAACCGGTTCGCCCGGTAATGTCGTAACCACATTCGGACAATTCGTCGGTGGCGGTAACCTTATAATCGGTGCTATTGTATTTATCGTCCTTATTATAATCCAGTTCATGGTTATCAATAAGGGTTCTGAACGTGTAGCTGAAGTATCTGCAAGATTCACCCTTGATGCTATGCCCGGTAAGCAGATGGCTATTGACGCCGACCTTAATACAGGTGCTATAACAGAAGAGGAAGCTAAAGAGAGACGTGAGAAGATTCAACAGGAATCAAGCTTCTTCGGTTCTATGGACGGTGCCACCAAGTATGTAAAGGGAGATGCTACAGCCGGTCTTATCATTACCGCAATTAACTTTGTCGGCGGTACCGCCATGGGAATGATTAACCAGGGGATGAGCATTACCGATGCGCTTCAGCAATACGGCGTCCTTACAATCGGTGACGGACTTACAGCTCAGATTCCTTCGCTTCTTATATCGCTTTCCACAGGTATTCTTGTTACGAAGGGTGCTAAGGAGAATGAAGAGTTCTCTGATACTCTTATTAAGCAGCTGTTCGGTCTTCCCAAGGCCTTGTTCATAGTGGGTGGTGTGCTTATAGGACTGGGTATTATTACGCCACTTAATATATTCCTGTTCGCAGGATTCGGTGCGGCATTTATTGTTGCCGGACTTAATATAAGGAAGACAATAGGAGAGGAGACAATAGAAGAAGAAGTCTTGCAAGAAGAATCGGAGGCTGAGGAGATTCGAAAACCGGAGAATGTCGTCTCCTTGCTCTCCGTAGACCCGATAGAATTGGAATTCGGCTATGGTATTATTCCGCTGGCCGATGTTAATCAAGGTGGTGACCTTTTAGACCGTGTCGTTATGATAAGGCGGCAGATTGCACTGGAACTGGGTACCGTTGTTCCGATTATCAGACTTAGGGATAATATTCAACTTAATCCCAGTCAATATATTATTAAAATCAAGGGTATTCAGATTACCGAGGGCGAGATAATGTTCGACCACTATATGGCTATGAATCCCGGATATATCGAGGAAGAGATTGCCGGAATTCCTACCACGGAGCCGTCATTCGGTCTTCCGGCCATATGGATTACCGAGAGTCAACGTGAGATGGCAGAGAGTCTCGGATATACAGTTGTTGATCCTCCTTCAATTATCGCGACTCATCTTACAGAGGTTATAAGAAGCCATATTGCAGAGCTTCTTACAAGACAGGATGTATCTAATCTTATTGATAATCTTAAGGAGACTAATCCTGCTGTTGTGGAAGAGCTTACACCTAAGCTCCTCGGCCTCGGTGAGATACAGAAGGTACTTCAGAATCTCCTTATGGAAGGTATTTCCATTCGAGATCTGCTTTCTATATTCGAGATACTTGCGGATAAGGCTGCAACAACAAGAGACACGGATGTTCTTACCGAATATGTTCGTCAAGGTCTTAAGTCTGCTATTTCGGCTAAATATTTTGTCCCGAATGAAAAGACTGATGTTGTAACCTTAGATCCTAAGGTGGAGCAGGAAATAATGGGATCAATCAAGCAGACAGAGCAGGGCGCTTATCTTACACTTGATCCTGAGACCATAAGGAAGATTATGGATTCTACAGAGGCAGAGATTAAGAAGTTAGAGGACGTTGGTAAGATGCCGATTGTTGTATGCTCGCCCATTGTAAGAATGTATTATAAGAAGATGACTGAAGAATACTTCAAGGATCTAATCGTTGTATCATTCAGTGAGATAGAATCAAATGTTGAATTACAGTCAGTAGGGATGGTGACTTTAGATAATGACAATTAAGAAATATCGTGGCAAAACTAAAGAAGAAGCCATTTTAGCGGCTAAGAAGGAGCTTGGTAACGACGCTGAGATTATGAATGTGGAGGAGAAGAAATCAGGTGGATTTCTCGGACTCGGCAAAAAGGTTACGGTAGAGATTACGGCTATGGTGGACAGAGATATAGACCCAGGCGATACTCTCAAGGGAGTAGGGGCTCCGGAGCCGAAGAAACCGGAAGAAAGCTTAAGTCCTAATTCTGCAATTTCAACATACAGTAATTTCTCGGCAGTTGCGGATCAGGATATCAAGATGACTTATGATAACAAGTCTAAGGATGAAGCAGAGGAATTAGAAGAGACCAAGAGGCAGTTCGCTGAGCTAAGTAAGATATTTCGTGAAAATGAAAGAAAGGTCGATAACACCAAGCCCTCAAGAAGCACTGATGTAGAGTCTCAATCGAAGGTTCAGACGGACAATACTCCCGGAGAGTATGTGGGAACTAACAGTACACCCGTAAGAAAGGAAGTCGTTAACGACAGAACAACTAACGATAACAAACAGGATGATGTAATTCCTTCATCCACCGGTGACAATCATAAGTTCGTCAAGACTTTGTACACAACCCTTCTCGAGAATGATGTGGATGAGAAATACATTAATCAGCTTCTCTTCGATATGGAAAAGGTATTCAAAAACGGCAACAATGTTAATTACCTTATATCCAATGTATATCAGAAGATGATATTAAAGCTTGGACAACCGCAGACCGCAACCATAAGTCTCGCGAAGAAAGGTCCGAAGGTAGTATTCTTCATAGGATCAACAGGCGTAGGTAAGACAACGACAATTGCAAAGCTCGCTTCTGAGTTCAAAATCGAAAAGAAGAAGGAAGTGGCGCTTGTTACGATAGATACATACAGGCTTAAGGCTACGGATCAGCTCGGGGAATATGCTTCCATTATGAAGATTCCCATGTCGGTTATATATGAACCTAATGAGCTTACCGAGAAAGTTCGTAAATTACAAAGTTACGACCTTATTCTTGTTGACACATCCGGCTTCTCTCATAAGAATAATGATATGAGGGAAAATGTTGTTGAACTTGTGAATAACCTTGATGAGAAGTTCGAGAAGGATGTATATCTCGTGTTATCATCAACGACGAAATATAAGGATCTTAAGGAAATAATCGATTCTTATAAGGAATTTACCGATTTTAATATGATATTTACCAAGCTTGACGAAACAACCAGTCTCGGTAACATACTTAATTGCAGGCTTTATTCCGGCAACAACTTATCTTATGTGACCAACGGTCAGAATGTCCCTAACGATATATCGGTACTTGACACGCAGAGACTCGTTAAGCAACTATTGGGGGGCAACTAGATGGATCAGGCGGAGCAACTTAGGAATATTATTAAGCTTCAGGATCAGAGAGATATTGAGAACGCTAAGGTTATAACCATTACAAGTGGTAAAGGCGGAGTCGGAAAATCCAATATGGCGGTTAATTTGGCTGTACATTTTCGTAATATGGGTAAACGCGTTATCATATTCGATGCCGACTTCGGTCTTGCCAATGTAGAAGTTATGTTCGGTACTGTTCCGAAATACAATCTCTCCAAGGTAATAGACGGAGAGATGAGGATAGAAGAGATTATTACGAGAGGACCGATGGATATAGGCTTCGTTTCGGGAGGAAGCGGAGTAATCGGACTTAATAACCTTACCAAAGCTCAGATAGATTATGTGGTATCTAATCTTTCTTCCTTGAATGAACTTACAGATATACTTATAATAGATACAGGAGCGGGAGTTTCGAATTCGGTTCTCGATTTTGTGCTTGCATCCCCGGAGGTAATACTTGTAACGACACCGGAGCCAAGCTCACTTACGGATTCTTATTCCCTTGTTAAGGCACTGTATAAGAATCCCGCATTTATTAAGAGCGGTACCAACGTAAGGCTTGTGGCCAATAAGGTTAATTCGAAGGAAGAAGCCCGGGCGGTATATGATAAAATAAAGACAGTGACAGGTAAGTTTCTTGGAGGAGATATACAGTATCTGGGAATGGTTCCCCAGGATTCGACCTTGGAAAAGGCGGTGCGAAGCCAAAAAATCGTATCTATTGTGTCGCCTGCCTCAAAGTCGGCAAGGGCATTTCAAGAAATTGCCGAGAATCTGTTGGAAGAGAAGATTAATTATAAGTGGGGTATATCACAGCTATTTAATAGTTTTATAAGAAGATAGGTTGCTAAGACGGAGAAATAGTTATGGAAGCAAGAGAAATTGCACCGGGCAGTAAAGTTGATTTAAGATTATTGCAAGAGGTCAACAGAGAAGACGGCGGACAAGGTAAGGTCGCCGGAACATATATGAGTTCTGTATTTGATGTGGAGGGCGATGATTTAATTATGCATATGCCGACTCAGGGCGGTAAGATATGTCTTCTCCCTCTGAATGTGCGCTATGAATTTGTATTTACCACGTCAAACGGATTGTACAAAGCGGAAGGAATTGTCTCTGAGCGCTTCAAGAAAGACAATTTCTACCTTATGAAGGGTGAACTTACAACCGATATCGTTAAGTTCCAGAGAAGAGAATTCTATCGTATGGAATGCTCTATTCCGGTTCTTTTCCTGTCCCTTGAAGAAGATGAGGGCGAAGCCGCCAGCATGGCTGAAGTTAAGACAATGATTAAAGACACTACGAGACCTATTGCCATAAGGGGACTGGGTACAATTCTCGATATCTCGGGAGGTGGAGTAAGGTTCATCTCTGAGAAGGATTTGGGTGATTACGAATATGTATTCATACATTTCGAGATTCTTCTTAACAACAGGAAGACGAATCTTGAGATTGTGTGTAATGTCTTGGCTAAGGAGTATAATCCCGACACTAAGAAATATAACTACAGGACGAAGTTCCTTTTCAAGGACACGAAGATGCAGGAGAAGGTTATAAGGTTCATTTTTGAGGAAGAAAGGCGAAATCGTCACAAAAAACTGGAATAATGTACGGTTTTTAATACATTTAGATGACTATGCACTACTGAGAAGATATATAAGTGCTATAATCCTCATAAGTGATTTTATGAGGAGTTAATGTTATGAGTAAATCCGGAGATTTTGGCATTATTGCCATTGCATGTTCTACCGGAGGTCCTCAAGCGTTACACAAGATGATACCTATGTTGCCCGGACATTTAGGGGTGCCTATAGTACTCGTGCAACATATGCCGGCGGGATTTACCAAGACTCTTGCCGACAGGATAAATGGTATGGCGGCCCTATCGGTAAAGGAAGCAGAGGACGGCGAATTACTGCTTCCGGACGTGGTGTATATCGCACCGGGCGGCAATCATTTAGAGGTAACAACGAACAGGGCGAAGAATCTTATCGCCAAGGTGTATAACGGACCACCGGTTAATAACCTGAGACCTAATGCTGATGTGATGTACGAATCACTTATAGACGTTGATGTCGGTAAGATTTTATGCGTCGTTATGACAGGCATGGGGGCAGACGGTACTAAGGGAATAGCGGCCCTTAAGGAGAAAAAGGAAATATACTGCATTACGCAGAGCGAGGAATCTTGCGTTGTCTACGGTATGCCAAGAGCAGTTGATCTTAGCGGCTTATCGGACAAGTCGGTTCCTTTGGATAAAATAGCACAAACTATATCTAAAAAGATAGGGGGATAAATATTATGGATATAAGTCAATATCTCGACATTTTTATCGACGAAACATCAGAGCATATTCAGAGCCTGAGTGACAATATCATGGCACTGGAACAAGAGCCTGAAGATGCGGATACTATTAATGAAATATTCAGAGCCGCACACTCACTCAAGGGTATGGCAGGAACCATGGGATTCAAGAAGATGCAGCATCTTACCCATGATATGGAAAATGTATTTCAGGAAATCAGAAACGGTAATGTTAAGGTCAATTCTAACATGATTGACATTCTTTTTGAGTGCTTAAGTGCCGTTGAAGAATATCTTGATACTGTTAAGTCTACATCCGATGAAGGTTCTAATGAGAATGAAGTTCTTATTAAGAAGCTTAATGATTATCTTATCCAGGCAGAAGGCGGAAGCTCGGATGATTCTTCGGCTGATGACGGTAGTGCGGATGGCGGTGACGATTCAGCTGACGCTAAAGATGAGGGCGGAGAAGCATCAAGCGGAGAAGAGCCCTTTAGATCAATGGAAGTTGATGAGACAGGTCAATCTAAGATTGCCGAGGCCGCTGAGTCAGGTCTTAAACTATACGGTGTTACCGTATACATCCAGAGCGATTGCCTTCTTAAGGCTGCAAGAGCATTTCTTGTATTCAAGGCAATTGAGGACTTTGGAGAGATTCTTGTATTTAATCCCAGCTCACAAGATATAGAAGATGAGAAGTTCGATCTTTGCTTTAGCGTTATAATCGCGACTCAATCGGAATTCGACCCTATTGAGTCAGCGATACTTGCGGTATCGGAGATTGACAGAGTTGAATTCGATACTGTAACTCCGGATATGTATGTTCCGGAAGATGAGCTTCCGAAGGAAGAAGAGAAGAAGGTTCCCGCTAAGGCTGAGGCTGCTCCTAAGCCTGAGAAGAAGCCTGCGAAGAATGATGACGCCGGACAGAAGCAAGCTAAGAAGACAAGCAATAAGCCTGTTACCGCAAGAACGGTTCGTGTGGATATTGAGAAGCTGGATGCTCTTATGAACCAGGTATCCGAGCTTATTATTGCGAAGAACTCGCTCGTATCAATAAGTACAACAGAAGGTAATAACGGTAATCAAGGATTCGAGAGTCAAGGATTCCATGAGCAGATAGAATACTTAGAGAGAATCACAACCAACCTTCATGAATCTGTTATGAAGGTTAGGATGGTACCTATCGAGACAACAGTTAATAAATTCCCTCGTATGATTCGTGACTTATCAAGAAAGCTTGATAAGCCTATGACCCTCGTTATGTCCGGTGAAGAGACAGAGCTTGACAGAACCGTTGTGGATCAGATTGGTGATCCGCTTCAACATTTACTTCGTAACTCTGCCGACCACGGTATCGAGGATGCTGAGACTCGTGCTCAGAGAGGTAAGCCTGAGGAAGGTCAGATCGAGCTTCACGCTTATCAAGAGGGTAATAACGTAATTATCGTTGTTCAAGACGACGGTGGCGGAATTGATACTGAAAGTGTTAAGAGAAAGGCTATTGAACGCGGTCTTGTAACGGAAGATGCGGCTGAGGATTTGTCAGATAAAGAAATAATTGATTTCTTATTTATGCCGAGTTTCTCAATGGCTAAGCAGATTACCGATATCTCGGGAAGAGGTGTTGGACTTGATGTTGTTAAGTCTAATATCGAAGCTCTCGGCGGTGACGTTGAAGTTAAGAGTGTATTCGGACAAGGCTCGAAGTTCACCGTAAGACTTCCTCTTACACTTGCTATTATTCAGGCACTTATGGTTGAGATAAGAGATGAGAAATATGCTATTGCACTTGGATCTATCTCTAATATCGAGAATATATCTGTATCTGATATTAAGTATGTACAAGCGAAAGAAGTAATCCACTTAAGAGGTCTTGTTATTCCGCTTATAAGATTAGACCAGCTTCTTGATTCTAAGCCTAAGGAAGGCGAGGATGAGAACCTTACGGTTGTTATTGTTAAGAAGGGCGATAACTATGCAGGTCTGGTTGTAGATAATCTTATGGGACAACAAGAAATAGTTATTAAATCTCTTGGTAAGACTATTGATAATAATAAGATTATCAATGGTGCTACAATTCTTGGTGACGGTGAAGTTGCATTAATCATTGATATTAATGCTTTAGTATAGAGTGGAGGTTTAATTATGGCTGGAAATGAAATGGAAATTATCGATCAGGAGAAAGTTCAATATATCGTTGTTAAAATAGGCAGCGAGCAGTACGGACTTAATATTTCTTTTGTAGACAATATCGTTCGTATGCAGAAGATTACAAGGGTTCCCAAGGCACCATTCCATTATGTGGGAGTAATCAATCTTCGTGGTGAGATTGTTCCCGTAATGAGCGTAAGACGTAAGATGGGACTTGAGGATGATGTATATACCAACAAGTCTCGTATCATTATTTTGAAGTTAGAGGTACAGGGACTTATAGGAGTAATCGTGGACGAGGTTAAAGAGGTTATCAATCTTGGTGAAGATGACATCGACAGGAATCTTCAGAATCAGAATAACAGAGCAGATGCCAACTTTATTAACGGTATCGGTAAGGATGGCGATGAGCTTATATCAATCTTCGAGATTTCGTCTATTGTAGATGCAGTAGAGACAGCATAAAGAGGGGAGGACTTAAGTATGTCCAATCTAAGCTTTGAACAGGTTAACGAATTATACCTGGATGTATTAAAAGAAATAGGTAATATCGGAGCCGGCAACGCTACAACAGCTATTGCCAACATGCTTAATCTCAGGATTAATATGCATGTGCCGAAGGTAGAATTACTTCCTGTTGAGAAAATCGGTTCGGCAATCGGTGCAGAGGATGATATTATAGTAGGAATTATGCTAGGAGTGGAAGAGGATATAGAAGGATCTATGATGTTCCTTATGGACATGGATTCCGCACATATCCTTGTTAACAGACTTATGATGAGACCTGCCGATTATAAGGAAGATTTTGACGAGATGGATTTGTCGGCAATCAAGGAGATCGGTAACATTATTGCGGGCTCTTATCTGTCTGCACTTTCGAGTCTTACTAATCTTGTTATTATGCCGACAGTACCTTATGTTGCGGTAGATATGGCGGCATCAATCTTAAGTGTTCCCGCTATCCAATTCGGACTTATGGGAGATAACGCACTTATGATTAAGACTGAATTTGACGACGAAGTTGCTATCTCAGGTCATTTTATATTGATGCCTGAGGAGGATTCTTATAATAAGATTTTGAGTGCACTTGGTATTGCAGTCTAGGAGTATATATGGGTCAAACAATTAAAGTCGGAATGGCAGATCTTAAGGTCTGCAAAGCCCCTGACAGCCTTACAACAATCGGACTCGGTTCCTGTGTGGGAATTGCTCTGTATGATCCTGTTCTTAAGGTTGCGGGACTTGCTCACGTTATGCTGCCTGACAGTACACAAATAAAAAATAATACCGTTATTGCAAAATTTGCGGATACGGGCATCAAGAAGCTATACGATGATATGGTGAAAATGGGTGCCAACAAGTTCAGAATGAAAGCCAAAATTGCGGGTGGCGCCAAAATGTTTGAGTTAAAGTCTGCGGCTACGTCAAGCATTAATATCGGTGACCGCAATGTGGAGGCGAGTAAGAAAGCGCTGAAGCAACTTGGTATTCCCATTGTCGCAGAGGATACCGGCCTTAATTACGGAAGGACGGTTATTCTTGACGGTGAGACGGGGGACTACATTATTCGCGCGGTAGGAAAAGACGTTAAGACAATTTAACTTTGGAGATAATGATATGAAGAAAAAAGGCGTTCCTTTGATCGTCACGTTAGTTGCATGTCTTATAACTTGTGTTGTATCTATTTTTCAGGGTGTTGAATTTGCTGTTTTCTGTGTAAGATTTATTTTTGTTTTTCTGATATTCGGAACTATAAGTGTAATACTGCAGATTGTAATTAATTTGAATTTTAAGGATAAGCCCGAGGATGAAGATGAAGAAAACGAGGGCGGCGATGATAAGGATAAGGACAATTCTGCAACCGGCGGGGAAGAAACGGATGAAGACTACATAGATGAAGACGAAGAGGACGAAGAATAAATTTTGGGGGCTTTTAATAAATGAAAGCTGTTGATAAAGATAAACTGTGGAAACAATATGGGGAGAATCGTTCGCAGGATGTAAGAGAGAAGCTGATTATCGAATATGCTCCGCTCGTCAAGGTGGTTGCCGGACGACTGAGTATGCACCTCGGTAATACTGTTGAATTCGATGATCTTGTGGGCTACGGAGTATTTGGTCTGATTGATGCCATCGACAAGTTCGATGTTGACAAGGATGTTAAGTTCGAGACTTATGCCAGTGTCAGAATAAGAGGTGCAATACTTGACCAGATACGTAAGATGGACTGGATTCCCAGAACGGTTAGACAGAAGCAGAAGAAAATTGAAGAAGCGACGAAGGCGGTTGAACTTCGAACAGGTAAGATTGCTACCGACAAACAGATTGCGGAAGAGCTTAATATTACCACAAAAGAGCTTATAGAATGGCAATCCATTCTTAAGACGACGAATGTTGTATCGCTTAATGAATATGTGGAACAGGGTTCTGAGCCTGCTATGGATGCAAGGCGTAATTCGCATTTCGAACAGCCTGAGACATCCATTTCCAAGAAGGAGCTTAAGAAGGTTCTTGCTGAGGCTCTCGACCAGTTAACGGACAAAGAGAAGAAAGTAATTCTTCTGTATTATTATGAGGAGCTGACCTTGAAGGAAATAAGTGCTACGCTTGAAGTGTCGGAGTCAAGAGTATCTCAGCTTCATACGAAGGCACTTAACAAAATGAAGACCAAAATGGGTGATTACATGGACGTTTTTGCAGGATAAATGCGCGGACGTTTTAGCAGTATAAAAGTCGGAAATGCTATAGGAGACTTTATAAATGAATCAGGAAAACGGATATATACAAGTTGAATACAGAGACGATAACGAAGCCTTTGTTGTCTATTATCCACCTGTAGGAGAGGGACTTAAGCCGGAGTATAAGGAATGTGCGGAATATCTTACTGAAAAAGGGTTTGAGAATTTTAATAAGCAAGAGCTTCGCCAGCTTATATGCGGTGATGATAAGGGTGAACTAAGTCTTGGTATCGGAGATGGATTGGAATTCTCCGAGAGTTTAACTTATAACCTGTCCCTTGATAAGATGAAAGTAACGTGCAGGTTCTATCCTCCATCTAAGAACGGTAACGTGCTCAATGCTCAGGATATTTTGGGTGAACTTGCGAAGAAGAATGTAAAGTACGGAATTGATCAGGACTTTATTCTTCAATTTATGAAAAACAGAGTTTATTTTACTGATTTTGTCATTGCCGAGGGACTTCCTCCCGTTCATGGCGTTGATGACAGGATTGAGTATTTCTTCAACACCAACCCTACGCTGAAGCCTAAGCATAATGAGGATGGTTCTGTTGATTATCATGATCTTGGAAATGTGTGTCAGGTGGAAGAAGGTGATCTTCTCGCCAGACTTCATAAAGGAGACAAAGGTACTAACGGTAAGGATGTAACGGGTAAGGATATCCCTTGCAGAACAATTAAGACACTTAAATTAGAGCCCGGTAAGAATCTTAAGCTTAACGAGGATATGACCGAGCTTTATTCTACTGTAACCGGTCACGTATCCCTTGTTAACCATAAGGTCTTTGTATCCGATATATATGATGTACCGGGAGATGTGGATACATCTGTCGGTAACATCGAATATAACGGAAATGTTCATATCCACGGAAGTGTAAGAGGCGGCTTCCAGGTTATTGCAAAAGGCGATATCGTTATTGACGGTGTTGTTGAGGACGCACTTATTCAGTCCGATGAAGGACAGATTATCGTTAAATGCGGTATTCACGGAATGAAGAAAGGTCTTCTTGATGCCGGAAGTAATGTAATTACGAAATTTATAGAGAATGCAAGCGTGTTCTCCGGCGGATATGTTGAAGCCGGTAATATTACTCAATCGGATGTATCGGCTTCCGATGATGTAATTGTATCGGAGAAGAAGGGTACGATTACAGGAGGTGTAATAAGAGCCGGAGGCAAAGTTGAAGCCCAGACGGTTGGATCAACAATGGGAACCGTTACTAAGATTGAGGTGGGTATGGCGCCTGATAAAAAGGAGCGCTATGTACAGCTTCAACGTGAGATAACGGTCCTAAGCCAGAACATCAACAAGTTAAAGCCGATTATTAAGACATATAATAAATATATAACAGAGGGTAAGCAGCTTGATCAGAAAAATGCTATGTACTTACAGAAGATTGCAGCCGAGCTTACTAAGAATACGAAGTCGCTTGAAGAGCACCAGAACGAATTCAATGCACTTCATCAAGAGCTTGTGACTTCAAGGCATGCAAGGGTTATAATTAATCGGGATATTTATCCCGGAGTAAGTATAACCATTTCTGATGTGGGCTTCCAGGTCAAAGACAAGCGTAGCTTCTGCCAGTTCGAGAAGAAGAACGGCGAAGTTGTTGTCACCAATTTGTAGGAGGAAAGTCTATGTCACTTAGTCCGATTAACTTTAACGGAATGATTCAGAATACCGCTGAGATTAGTAACCTTAAGTCCCATGAAGATAAAGGAGCTGAGGTTAATCAGAACAATATGCAGGTTGTATTCGATAAGCAGTCTGAGCATGAAAGTCATTCTGTTCATCAGTTGGAAGAAAAGGGTGAAAAGTACGATTTAGGTGACGGTCAGGGAAATAATCAGTACCGTGGTAATAAGAAGAAAAGAGACAAGAAGAAAGAAGAGAAAGATAAATCTGACGGAGTAGTCAAAAAAAAGGACGCTCATATGTCATTTGACATATCCGTGTAAATCTTAGTAAGGAGATACTATGGCAGGTCTGGAGATTGGACTAATTGTAGTTGGAATATTGATTTTTATAGGCAGCTTCTTTATAACCGAGAAGCTGTCTTCTTCTGATATGAAGGAAATAACAAGAATATCGGAAGATGAGGTGAAGAACATCGTTAATAAACAGGTTGCCGCATCTGATGAGGTCATAGAAGAACGACTTAAGGAGAAATTAGACGATGCCGTAAGCGACTTCGCTGTTCGAACAGACGATGAGTATATGGCCAAGATGAATCAGATGAATGAATACTCCGAGAAGGTCTTAGAGACGATGGAGAAGACCAATAATGAGATTGTATTCATTCACAGTATGCTAAGCGATAAGCAGGAGACTGTTACGGAGCTCACATCTAAGATGGATATAACGAAGTCACAGCTTCTGCAATTAAAGAATGATGTGGATCTTAAGATTGATGAGCTTAAAGAGCAGTATGAGGAGAATATCAAGCTTAAAAAGGAGAATGAATTTGTGACGGGAATTGACGCATCTAAGGTAGAGGGCGAAACCGTTAAATCATTCGAGGATGAGCTTATAGAACGAATTAAGGACGAGGATGAAGCCCCTGAAGGATTTAAGGAAGTGGTTAAGTCAGTAGAAGTTGCAGGAGAACCTATTAATGACGAGGATAAAAGGCTTCAGGCTCTTCTTAACGGTGAGGATTCTTCCGATTCCGAAAGTGTAATGCCTTCCGATATGGAAAATATTAAGAAAGGCGGAATGTCTGCTGAGGAAGAGGAGATTATAAGACTGTATAAGGAAGGCTTTTCAGAGATTGATATTGCGAAGAAGTTCAGCAAGGGTATCGGCGAGATAAAGCTGGTGCTGGGCCTATATAATTAGAGGATGGATTATGAAGTTAAAGTATTATATGCGCGGAGTTGGAATAGGTGTTGTTGTTACAACCATTATTCTTGTGGTTGCATTTGCACTTACAGGGAATAATATGAGCGACGAAGAAATCGTTGCAAGAGCGAAGAAGCTGGGAATGGTTGAGAGCAATACGACTACAACTAACACTACAATGAGCGGTGCGAAAAATACAACTAATTCGACGGAACAAGAAGGTAATAAAACGATTAACGGCGCAACCAATCCGATGCCGAATTCTACAGCGGAGACTGACAATAACTCTCAACCGGTATTGGCGGAGGACACCGTGGAATTCACAATAAGTGACGGTGACGTATCAAGAACCGTTATCGAGAGGCTGGTGGCTCAAGGTATTGTAACCGATGGCGACGGCTTCAACCGCTACCTTCAGGATAAGGGCTATGACAACAACCTCCAGAACGGCACCTTCCGCATAAAGAAGGGCATATCACAAGAAGATCTGGCTAATCTATTGGTAACAAAACAACAGTTCAGACAGTAGAAGACGCGATGCAAGCACAAAAACTCCTTGCCATATCAAACCCTTTATGCTAGAATGTCATAGGCAATTTATAAAACACACATAATGATTAGGGATATGGTGCCTTGAATCATCATTTTCAAGGTGAATCCTCTAAGACGATTTATGTGGAAGAAAATAACCATGGAGGTAAGAAAATGAGTGTTATTTCAATGAAACAATTATTAGAGGCAGGTGTCCACTTCGGACACCAGACAAGAAGATGGAACCCTAAGATGGCTCCTTACATCTTCACTGAGAGAAACGGTATCTATATTATCGATCTCCAGAAGTCTGTAGTTAAGGTTGATGAGGCGTACAACGCTGTATTCGACATCGCTTCACAGGGCGGTAAGATTCTTTTCGTAGGTACTAAGAAGCAGGCTCAGGACACTGTTAAGGCAGAAGCTGAGAGATGCGGAATGTACTATGTTAACGAGAGATGGCTCGGTGGTATGCTTACTAACTTCAAGACAATAAGAAGCAGAATCGACAGACTTAAGACTATCGAGAGAATGGAGGAAGACGGAACATTTGACGTACTTCCCAAGAAAGAGGTTATCTCACTTCGTAAGGAAATGGAGAAGCTTGAGAGAAACCTTGGCGGAATCAAGGATATGGGACGTGTGCCCGATGCAATATTCGTAGTTGATCCCAAGAAGGAAAGAATATGTATAGAAGAAGCACATACTCTCGGAATTCCTCTTATCGGTATTGCCGATACTAACTGCGATCCCGAGGAGCTTGACTTCGTAATCCCCGGTAATGATGATGCTATTCGTGCCGTTAAGCTTATTGTATCTAAGATGGCTGATGCCGTTATCGAAGCTAATCAGGGCTTAATGGAAGAGTCTGAAGATTCGGAAGGCGAAGAGCCTGAGGCTAAAGAAGAGTAATAAATAACATTTTATATAATTGGAGGAAAACATTATGGCTATCACAACAGCTATGGTTAAGGAACTGCGTGAGAAAACAGGCGCAGGAATGATGGATTGTAAGAAAGCACTTAATGAAGTTGCCGGCGATATGAAGGCAGCTGTTGAAGTGTTACAGAAGAAGGGTGTAGCTAAGGCTGCCAAGAAGGCTTCCCGTATTGCCGCCGAAGGTATTACCAAGGTTGCGGTTGAGAAGGGTAAAGCTTGCGTAGTTGAGGTTAACTCAGAGACTGACTTCGTTGCTAAGAATGATATATTCAGAGACTTTGTACAGGATGTTGCCGACAAGGCTCTTGCATCTGACTTACAGGGTGGTGTTAACGGTGAAGACGTTGAAGCACTTCTTGAAGAGACAGGACTTAACGAAGAATTAATCGAGAAGACAGCAACAATCGGTGAGAAGCTTGCTGTAAGAAGATTCGCTAAGGTTAACGGAGATATGGTTGTATGCTATATCCACGGCGGCGGAAGAATCGGTGTTCTTGTTGCTGCTTCAGGCGAAAGAAACGATGAGACTAAAGAAGCTCTTAACAATATCGCTATGCAGATTGCAGCTATGAATCCTGAGTACATTTCACAGGAAGACCTTACAGATGAAGAGAAGGCTAAGCAGGAAGAAATCGTTAAGGAAAGTGCTCTTAACGATCCGTTCTCACTTCCTAAGCCAATCCTTTCAGAGCTTCTTGAGAAGGCTGTCGCTGAGAAATGGAGCGAGGAAGATAAGGCTATATTCGAAGAAAAGAAGTCTAAGATGAACTTCCTTCCTAATTTCTTATCTGATGAGGCTAAGGAGTCATTAAAGCAGCTTTCACTTGATGCCAAAGATAAGATCTACGGTAACAAGATATTCACAGGTCTTGTTAGCGGTCGTGTTAATAAGAGATATAAGGAAATGTGCTTACTTGACCAGGTATACGTAAGAGCTGAAGACGGTAAGCAGACAGTAGGAAACTACCTTAAGTCTGTTGATCCTGCTCTTGCCATTACCGATATGGTTCGTTTTGAAGTAGGTGAAGGAATCGAGAAGAAGGAAGAGGATTTTGCGGCCGAGGTTGCTGCACAGATGAACTCTTAATCTTCTTAAGTACTTGAATACGGATTACTTGCTTGAACTTATAGTGCATGGAATCTGCTAAGCGTTGTCCTGGCAGATTACCTGCACTTTTTTAAGGATTGAAGTATACCTTTTAACATTTTCAATATAGGGATAATATATGAGTGATACAGATAACAAGGCGCAAAACAAGGCACCGAATAATCTTAAGGATACACGGGATAAGAGAAAACGTGTTGAAAGAATAAAAAACGGAATAATTATCGCTATCTTCGTGTCAATAATAGTATCGATTCTGGCTGTTATCGGACTTATCGTTGCAATTGTCAATATGGTTATCTTAGGTAACAAGGTTGAGAAATTAGAGCAGGGCTCAAGTGCTACCGTGACTCAGTCATCGACTGTTACGACTCAGGATGATTCCAACCTGATACTTCCGGGAAGCGGTGAGGTTAGTAAGGTATATCTTACCTTTGACGACGGACCCAGTGACAACACTGACAGAATTCTTGATATTCTTAAAGAAAATGACGTTAAGGCGACGTTTTTTCTCGTAGCGAAGGAAGACGAGGCGAGTAAGGACAGGATTAAAAGGATGGCTGCCGAAGGCCACTCCGTAGGAATTCATTCATTTGCTCATAAGTATTCCGAAGTTTACTCCTCACTTGATGCATTTAAGACAGATGTAGACAAAATGATTACTTATGTAGACGGAATTCTCGGATATAAGCCGAAATTGTATCGTTTTCCGGGTGGTAGCGGTAATAAAGTTACCAATGTTGACATCAAGGAATGCATAGATTATCTTGATTCTAAGAATCTTGCTTACTATGACTGGAATGTTTCGGGCGGAGATTCTTCAAGTAATGCATATACAAGTGATGAATTAGTTGAAAATGTAATGAAAGATGTGTTAAAATACAAGACGTCAGTAGTTCTTTTACATGATGATAATACTAAAGGAGCGACAGTCGAAGCACTGCCTAAGCTTATAGAGCAGCTTAAGGGTGCAAATGTTGAGATTTTGCCGATTACTGATAGTACACCGTTAGTACAACATGTAAAGGCTGAATAAATATTTAACCGGAGGTTATTAATATGGGATTTTTTAAAGATTTTAAAGATGATTTTTCAGATGCTGTAGATGAGCTTGTTCCCGAAGGTGGTAATGAAACTGCATCGGATTACAAAGAACCCGAAGACTTGAATGATACGCTTGATGCGGAGATTGACGTAGATGACGAGCTTTCGAAATTAGACGGCTTATTCGAGCAAGTATCTAAGAAGGTAGAAAATGGCGATACACCTCTTTCTTCCAATGATGAAGAGAAGGAAGAAGCGAAGCCTGACAAGAAAGAAAGCAAGCACGATAAGAAGAAGTCTAAGAAGAAGGATAAGGAGAAAACTACTATGGATACAACATTTCAGACATTTACACCCGATGAACCTGCAAAGGAGCCTGCTCCTGCAAGCGTATTTACAAGCAGTGCTCCTACGGCGGATATCGGTACAGCAAGCGATGAGAATGCAGTAATTACAAAGGGCATGACTATAAACGGTAATCTTGAGTCAACCGGGTCTATCAACGTAGAAGGAACGATTAACGGTGACATCACATGTAACGGTAAGCTTGTTATTACAGGATTCGTTGAAGGTAACAGCAACTCTGCCGAGTTCTTCGCAGATGCCGCTAAGGTTAACGGTGAAGTTCATACAACAGGTACAGCTAAGATTGGTGTTGGTTCTGTTGTTAAGGGAAATATTATTGCTACGTCAGCAGTTATCGCAGGAGCCGTTAAGGGTGATATCGACGTACAGGGTCCTGTTGTTGTTGATACATCAGCTGTTGTTGTAGGTAACATCAAGTCTCGTTCAGTACAGATTAATAACGGTGCCGTTATTGAAGGTTTCTGTTCTCAGACTTATTCAGATGTTGATGTTGACGGAGTATTCGGTTAATGAAGAGAGTATTACTTAAGCTGAGCGGTGAAGCGCTTGCCGGTGAGAAGAAGACAGGCTTTGATGAAGCGACCTGCATTAAGGTTGCGAAGCAGGTTAAGAAAATTGTGGATGACGGCGTAGAGGTCGGAGTTGTTATCGGAGGTGGTAACTTCTGGCGAGGAAGACAAAGCGAGACGATAGACAGGACAAAAGCCGATCAGATTGGAATGCTTGCAACTGTTATGAACTGTATCTATGTATCTGAGATATTCAGATACGTTGGTATGGAGACACTTATCATGACGCAGTTTGCTTGCGGTGACTGTAGCGTTATGTTCTCTAAGGACGATGCTATGGAAGCGCTGTCCGGCGGTAAGGTTGTGTTCTTCGCAGGCGGTACCGGTCATCCGTACTTTTCAACGGATACTGCCACGACGCTCAGAGCTATTGAGATTGAAGCAGATGGAATTCTTCTTGCCAAGGCTGTGGATGGGGTATATGATTCAGATCCTGCCACTAATCCCAATGCCAAGAGATACGACGAGATAACAATCAAGGATGTTATTGATAACAGACTTCAGGTTGTGGATCTTACAGCTTCAATTATGTGTCTTGAGAATAAGATGCCGATGTATGTATTCGCACTTAATGATGAAGACAGTATAAGTAAGGCTATTTCAGGTAATTTCAACGGGACTAAGGTTACCGTTTGATGAAATAATTCTTTTCGAAGGGGGTATTACATATGGATGAAAGGCTTAATAAATACGAAGAGAAGATGCAGAAGACCATGAATAATCTGTATTCGGAATACAATTCGGTACGTGCGGGAAGAGCTAATCCTCATGTGCTCGATGAAGTAATGGTGGATTATTACGGAACGCCTACTGCAATACAGCAGGTTGCCAATGTATCTGTTCCTGAGGCCAGGATGATTCTCATTCAGCCATGGGAGCAATCGATGGTTAAGGAGATAGAGAGGGCAATCAATACAGCTGATATCGGAATTAACCCGACTAACGATGGCAAGGTTATAAGGCTGGTATTCCCCGAGCTTACCGAAGAGAGGCGTAAGGAGCTTGCCAAGGATGTTAAGAAGAAGGGCGAGAACGCCAAGGTGGCTATAAGGAATATCAGAAGAGATGCCAACGACCATTTCAAGAAATTATCAAAACAAGATGATATATCGGAGGACGAAATCAAGGATCTTGAAGATGATGTACAGAAGCTGACTGATAAATATATCAAGAAGGTTGATGATGCAGCAAAAGACAAGACCGATGAGATACTTAAGGTATAATTATTAAAAGGACACAATATAGTACGTGTCCTTTTTTCTTAATGATGATTAATATGGAGGGAATTATGGTACCTAAGCATATAGCGATAATAATGGATGGTAACGGCAGATGGGCGAAGAAAAGAGGACTTCCCAGAACTGCCGGT
The DNA here is from genome assembly GCA_905233695.1 of uncultured Lachnospiraceae bacterium. Classification (GTDB taxonomy): domain Bacteria; phylum Bacillota; class Clostridia; order Lachnospirales; family Lachnospiraceae; genus RUG191. The sequence goes on from CAJODN010000002.1 coordinate 29,358, forward strand.
CATATTAAGGGAGCTAAGAATATTGATACAATTGCAAGAGCTATAAAGGCTCTTGGAGTGAAGTATCTTACAATATACGCATTTTCAACAGAGAATTGGTCGCGTCCGGATGATGAAGTAAAAAAGCTTATGGATCTCTTCGATGAGTATCTTACCAAAGCTCTTAAGAACGCCGAAAAAAATAAGATGCGGATAAGAGTAATAGGGGATAAGTCTAATCTTGAGAAGAGGCTTCAAGACAGAATTAAAGAAGTTGAAGAAGAGACGAGTAAATATGATGAGACGTATCTTCAGGTTGCCTTCAATTACGGAAGTCGTGATGAGATTACAAGAATGACGAAGAAGATTGCTTCAGATGTTAAGAGCGGTAATCTTGATGTTGATGATATTAATGAAGATACCGTAAGCTCATATCTTGATACTAAGGATATCCCCGATCCGGATCTTATGATAAGAACAAGCGGTGAAGAGAGAATATCCAATTATTTACTTTGGCAATTGGCTTATGCGGAATTCATATTTACGGAGGTTCCCTGGCCCGAGTTCTCACCTAAGAACTTAGAGGAAGCAATAGAAGAGTTTAATAATCGTAACAGAAGATTCGGAAGAGCAGAATAGGAGATGTTATGTCAGAGACTAATACAGAGAAAAAATCGGATAAGAAATCGGGATTTATAACAAGGCTTATATCCGGAATAGTCCTTGTTGCAATACTACTTGTAATTATTATTCTCGGAGGTCCCGTTCTTCTTGTGTCAATGGGAATAATATCCATTATTGGAATGTGGGAACTATATAAGGTATTCAATATTCATAAGAGTGTAATCGGTATAGTCGGGTACATATTCTGTGCTCTGTTCTACGCTAATCTGCAGTTCGGATTCTTAAGAGAGACATATCTGCTCTTCGTAATATTTATGATAATTGAGCTTGCAATATTCGTATTCTCTTATCCTAAGATTAAGACGGAGCAGATAATGGCGGCCTTCTTCGCACTTTTCTATGTGGGAGTAATGATATCGTTTATATATCAGACAAGAGTACTTCCGAGTAACGGAGCGTATATCGTATGGCTTATATTCTGTTGCTCATGGGGTGCCGATACGTGTGCTTATTGCGTCGGAATGCTTATAGGTAAGCACAAGATGTCACCGAAACTAAGCCCTAAGAAATCTGTGGAGGGAGCTATCGGAGGAATAGTCGGTGCGGCACTTATTGCAGCTATTTATCTTATTATTGTAAGAAATTATATGGGAATTGTATGGCTTGATATTGTGATTCTATCTGCAATTGTTGCCGTAGGCGCTTTTATATCAATTATAGGAGACCTTGCGGCGTCGGCAATTAAGAGGTTTTATGATATTAAGGATTACGGTAAGCTGATTCCCGGTCACGGCGGAATACTTGACAGATTCGATTCCGTAATTATTACGGCTCCGATTATTTATATTCTGGCATTCTATTTTGCTTGATTTATATGGGAAATGTATTAGGGGTCTTGGAGGATTAATATGAAAAAGATTGCACTGCTTGGTTCAACGGGTTCTATCGGAACACAGACATTATCAATTGTCAGGGAGAAGAGCGATATAGAAGTTGTCTCTATGTCTTGCGGATCCAATATTGAGCTTTTCGAAAAGCAGATAAGAGAATTCAAGCCGAGACTCGTATCATGTAACGAAGATAAGGTGTCGGATCTTGAATCAAGAATCGCTGACCTTGATATAGAAGTTATGTCCGGAATGGACGGGCTTAATGCAGTTGCAACCTTTGATGAAGCTGAGATAGTTGTTACTGCAATTGTGGGAATGATCGGACTTCGTCCTACTGTATCTGCAATTAATGCCGGTAAAGACATTGCGCTTGCCAATAAGGAGACACTTGTTACAGCCGGTCATATAATTATGCCACTTGCAAAAGAGAAAAATGTAAGCATTCTTCCCGTTGACAGCGAGCACTCGGCAATATTCCAATCATTACAGGGTAATGAAGGCAATAATATACATAAGATTCTTCTTACTGCAAGCGGTGGTCCCTTCAGAGGGATGAGCGCAAGTGATTTAGAAAAAGTCACCTTAGAAGACGCTTTAAAGCATCCTAATTGGAATATGGGTAAGAAGATAACGATTGACTCCGCAACTCTGGTCAACAAGGGATTGGAGGTCATAGAAGCTAAGTGGCTCTTCGGTGTAGATCTTGACAGAATACAAGTCCTTATTCATCCGCAATCGATACTACATTCCGCTGTCGAATATGATGACGGTGCGATAATAGGTCAGATGGGAACACCTGATATGAGGCTTCCCATACAATATGCCCTATATTATCCTAAGAGACTTACTATGTCAGGGGACTACCTCGATATGTTTGATGTAGCGGCTATGACGTTTGAGAAGCCTGATATGACGGTATTCAAGGGCTTACAATTCGCATACGACGCAATCAAAAAGGGTGGCAATATGCCGACTATTTTCAACGCGGCCAACGAGAAGGCAGTGGCGCTTTTCTTGAATCGTAAGATAGAATTCACAGATATTTACAGACTTATTGATAAGGCTATGAATACAGTAGGCTTTATAGACGTCCCCTCTCTCGAAGAGATTTTAGCTACGGAACAGGAAGTTTATAGCATATTGTAGCGGTTTAAAACGGAGATACTAATGGTAATAAAAATAATAATAGCACTTTTAATATTCAGCTTCCTTGTCATATTTCATGAACTGGGTCACTTCTTCGTTGCTAAGAAGTGTAATATTAAAGTTAATGAATTCTGGCTTGGAATGGGTCCTACCATATTGTCGTTTACCAAGGGAGAGACGAAGTATTGTCTTAAGCCCTTGCCATTCGGCGGTGCCTGTGTAATGGAAGGCGAGGATGAAGCGAGCGAGGATGAGAGAGCATTCAATAATAAGCCTCTCTGGCAACGTTTTCTTGTGGTGCTTGCGGGTCCTTTTGCCAATTTCCTGCTTGCAATAATTCTATGTACAATAGTAATTGCAGTTATGGGAATTGATAAGCCTATTGTTAACAGCGTTAACGAAGAACTTGGTAATGCCGATTCCGGATTGCAGCCGGGGGATGAGGTTGTGGATATGGACGGATATCGAATTCATTTTGCACATGAGGTATCGGCATATGTATTCTTCCATTCAGACGAGGATATTGAGACGACGTATGTAAGAGATGGTGAGAAGTACACTACGACATTAACACCTTCATATTCTGAAGAAGCCGGTAGATATATGGTGGGAGTAAGATGGAATCCCGAATATGTCAAGGGTAATTTCTTCGAAGACATATATTACGGAATGTGCCAGATGAAGTATTACATATATACTACATTCAAGAGCTTGTCGGCACTTGTAACGGGACAAGTTTCCTTTAAGGAGATGTCAGGACCTGTGGGAATTGTTAAGGTTATAGGAGATACATATGAGAAGTCCTTATCTTCAGGGGCGCTATATGTAGTTATGAACCTGTTTAACTTGTCAGCGTTACTATCTGCTAACCTCTGTGTTATGAATTTGCTTCCCATACCGGCACTTGATGGTGGACGTATATTATTATTTATTGTTGAGGGTATTAGAGGTAAGAAGCTTAACGAGAATATAGAAGGTAAGATACACCTGGTTGGGTTTGTATTATTGATGGGGCTCATGGTAGTAGTAATGTTCAATGATATAGTGAAGATATTTTTCTGAGTGGTTCTGAAGCTGCGCAAAAATTCTCAAGCCACATTCTTAGTGGCGGAGAGTTATTTGTGAGCTGAAGAACCTTCCATGGAAAGAGATTAAAGGGGGTATATACATGAGTAGAGATACAACGAGGGTAATTCATATAGGTGACAAGGTCATCGGCGGGGGCAACCCTATTATGATTCAGTCAATGACCAACACTAAGACCGACGACGTCAAGAGTACAGTTGAACAGATTAATAAGCTCACCGACGCCGGCTGTGACATAATAAGGTGCGCAGTACCGACTATGGAAGCGGCGGAGGCTCTTACAGAGATTAAGAAGAATATCAGTATACCTCTTGTGGCAGATATTCATTTCGATTACAGACTCGCTATTGCCGCAATGGAACACGGTGCCGATAAGATTCGTATTAATCCCGGTAATATCGGATCCGAAGACAGAATCAAGGCTGTTATTGATGTCGCTAAAGAGAGAAATATCCCCATAAGAGTCGGTGTTAATTCCGGTTCTCTCGAGAAGGAAATAGTCGAGAAGAACGGTGGTGTTACGGCAGAGGGTATTGTCGAATCAGCTATTGATAAAGTAAGAATTATCGAGAATATGGGCTATGATAATCTCGTTGTAAGTATTAAGTCTTCTGATGTACTTATGTGTGTTAAAGCCCATGAACTAATCTCGAAAGAAATTGATTATCCTCTTCATGTAGGCATTACAGAATCCGGAACTATAATATCCGGTAATATTAAGTCGTCTATCGGACTCGGGCTAATTCTTAATCAAGGTATCGGTGATACGATAAGAGTATCGCTTACAGGTGATCCGCTTGAAGAGATTAAGTCTGCTAAGCTTATACTCAGAACGCTCGGCCTAAGAAAAGGCGGAATAGAGATTGTATCTTGCCCGACTTGCGGCAGAACTCAGATTGATCTTATATCACTTGCCAACCAAGTTGAGAACATGGTGGCAGATATTGATCTTGATATTAAGGTTGCCGTTATGGGATGCGTTGTTAACGGACCGGGTGAAGCCAAGGAAGCCGATATCGGAATTGCCGGCGGGATTAACGAAGGCCTTATTATTAAGAAGGGTGAGATAATTAAGAAAGTTCCGGAGGATCAGCTTATAAGTGAGCTTCGAAGCGAACTTTTGAATTGGAAGAAGTAGATAACACATTTATCATATCGGAGTTATTAAATGGAGAAATTGTTCTTCGAAACATTCCCGAAGATACAACTTGATGAAGATCTATGCAATGTACTTAGTGACACTAAGGTGACGAAGGTAAGCACTAACCGGTCGAGAGATAAGGTAAGTGTCTACCTTTATTCGCATACCCTTATTCCCAAGAGACGAATAAGGAAGCTTGAGTCTGAGATTAAGAATCAGATTTTTTCTCTTGATAGTGTAAATGTTAATGTGATAGAGAAATACGAATTGTCGTCCCAGTATAACGCCAAGACTTTTTATGATGCTTATCTTGACAGCATCTATCAGGAGATTAATGATTACAGCGCTTATATGCTGGCAATCATTAAAAGAGCTGACTTTGAATTTACCGAAGATAAGATGATTATTGTCCTTGAGGATACGAAGTATACAAGGGACAGAGAAGAAGAGATTATCCATATATTCGATACAATATTCTGCGAGAGGGCGGGAATTAAGATTATTATCAATGTTGATTATAAGGACGCAACTAAGACTAATTACAGGGAACAGAATGATAGATTCGTTAAGAACAAAGTAGATAATATCATTGATAATTTAGAAAGCTTAGAGAAAAAGGACGAGGAAGAAGAGAAGCCTGATAACAAGAAAGGTAATAAGAAGGTATACGGGCTCATTAAGTCAAGTAATAAGGATGTAATTTACGGAAGAGATTTCGAAGAGGATTCGGTTGAAATAGCCGGTCTTAATGCCGCTGATTGCGGTAATGATGTTGTTATTAAAGGAGAAATATTCAATCTCGACTATCGTGAGATTCGTGACGAGAAGACAATAGCCACAGTTTCTGTATACGACCATACCGATTCTATGGATGTTAAGATTTTCCTTCGTAACGACTTACTCTCTGAATTCAAGTCACATTTTGAAAAGGGAATGGGCATTAAGGTCAAGGGGCGTCTTGATTTTGATAAATTCACGGAAGAAATTGATATATCCAGAATTCACGGAATTAAAAAGATTGCGATTGAAAAATCAAGTCGTATTGATAATGCCATTGAAAAACGAGTTGAACTTCACTGTCATACGAAGTACAGTGAGATGGATGGAGTATCTTCCGCTGTAGACATATATAAGACTGCGAAAAACTGGGGCCATAAGGCACTTGCAATTACAGATCACGGTGTTGTTCAAGCATTTACCGAGAAGAAACTTATGAAGTCTAAGGCATATGATGATCCTGACTTCAAGCTTATTCTCGGAACGGAAGCATATATCGTTGATGATTCAAAACAGATAGTTACTAATTCAAGAGGTCAGGCCTTTGATAATTCTTATGTTGTATTCGATATAGAGACAACGGGCTTTAATAAAAGTATAGATATGATTATCGAAATCGGTGCAGTTAAGCTTGTTAATAATGAGATAACTGAGAGGTTCTCGACATTCGTTAATCCGAAGAGACCGATTCCTTATGAGATATTCCAGCTTACATCCATATCAGACGATGACGTAATTGATGCGCCGACAATTGATGAAGTACTTCCTAAGTTCATCGAGTTCTGCGCCGATTCCATTATGGTTGCGCATAATGCGGATTTCGATATGGGATTTATGTTTGCGAAATGTAGTGAGCTTGGACTTACATTTAACGAGACATATGTAGATACGCTTGGTCTTGCAAGAGCGCTAATGCATGACATAAGCAAGTATACATTAGATAACGTAGCCAAGAAATTAAAGATTAATCCCGGTCATCACCACAGGGCAGTTGATGATGCGGAATGTACGGCGGAGATTTTCAAGTGTTTTACCAAAAAGCTAAAGAAGCTTGATATAGAGACACTGGATGATATTAACACTAAGTGTGGTATGGATGAAAGAACCATAGCTAAACTACATTCATATCACTGTATAATCCTTGCAAAAAACGATATCGGGAGAATTAACCTGTATAAGCTTATCTCTGATTCCCATCTTAAGTATTTTAACCGTAGACCTAAGATGCCGAAGAGTCTTATTAATGAATATAGGGAAGGGCTTATTATAGGATCTGCCTGCGAAGCAGGGGAGCTTTATCGCGGAATTCTTGACGGAAGAAGCGATGATGAGATTGCAAGCATAGTGTCCTTCTATGATTACCTTGAGATTCAACCTACGGGTAACAATGAATTCATGATAGGTAATCCTAAGTACCATATTGAAAATGTGGATGATATCAGGGAGATTAATAAAAGAATTGTTTCTCTCGGAGAAAAGTTCAATAAGCCTGTATGTGCCACTTGTGATGTGCATTTTTTAAATCCTGAGGATGAGGTATACAGACGAATAATAATGGCAGGCAACGGCTTCGATGATGCAGATAATCAGGCGCCGCTTTATCTTCATACGACCGATGAAATGCTCGACGAATTCTCTTATCTCGGTTCAGCCAAGGCGAAGGAAATCGTTATTAAGAACACTAATCTTATTGCTGATATGTGTGATAAGATTAAGCCTGTTCGTCCCGATAAATGTCCGCCGGTAATTGAGAATTCCGATTCAACACTCAGAGAAATATGTTATAACAAAGCCCATGAAATGTACGGCGAGAAGCTTCCTGAAGTAGTGGAAGAGAGATTAGAGCGTGAGCTTAAGTCAATTATCGGTAACGGGTACGCCGTTATGTATATAATTGCCCAGAAGCTTGTGTGGAAGTCGGTTGAGGACGGATATCTCGTTGGATCTCGTGGTTCCGTCGGGTCTTCATTTGCGGCCACTATGGCGGGAATTACTGAAGTTAATCCATTAAGTCCTCATTATCTCTGCAAGAAATGTCACTATGTTGACTTTGATTCTGACGAGGTTAAGGAATATGCAGGTCGTGCGGGCTGTGATATGCCGGATAAAGTATGTCCCAATTGTGGGACACCTCTTTCGAAGGAAGGATTCGATATTCCTTTCGAGACATTCCTTGGCTTCAAGGGCAATAAGGAACCTGATATCGATCTTAACTTTTCCAGTGATTATCAATCGAAGGCTCATAAATATACGGAGGTTATATTCGGAGAAGGTCAGACATATAAGGCGGGAACAATCGGAGGTCTTGCCGATAAGACGGCCTACGGATATATCAAGAAGTATTATGAGGAACGGGGTGTAAGTAAGAGAAGATGCGAGATTGACAGACTCGTTGACGGTTGTACGGGTATCAGAAGAACAACCGGGCAGCATCCCGGTGGAATTATTGTTCTTCCCATGGGTGAGAATATCTATTCATTTACACCGATACAGCATCCTGCCAATGATATGAAGAAGGCGGATATTATAACGACACATTTTGATTATCACAGTATTGATGCCAATTTGCTTAAGCTTGATATACTCGGACACGATGATCCCAATATGATTAAAATGCTTGAAGATATAACCGGGATTGATGCAACGAAGATTCCTCTGGATGATAAGGAAGTTATGTCACTCTTTATGAATACCACGGCACTTAAGGTAACACCGGAGGAATTATGGGATAACTGTGATCTCGGAACTCTGGGAATTCCCGAATTCGGAACGGAATTTGCCATGGGAATGCTTAGAGATGCCAAGCCTAAAGAGTTCTCTGACTTGGTTCGTATATCCGGTCTTTCTCACGGTACTGATGTATGGCTCGGCAATGCCAAGGATTTAATTCTAAGCGGTACGGCCACAATATCAACAGCTATATGTACGAGAGATGATATAATGACTTACCTTATATCTAAGGGACTTGAGTCGGAAGAAGCATTTACCATAATGGAGAAGGTAAGAAAAGGAATAATAGCCGGTAACCCCGAGTCTGATGATTGGCAGTCGTGGAAAAACGATATGTCAGAGCATGGGGTGCCGGATTGGTACATTGGTTCTTGCGAGAAGATTAAATATATGTTCCCGAAGGCTCACGCTGTTGCATACGTTATGATGGCTTGGAGGATTGCGTACTGTAAGATTAATTATCCCCTTGCGTACTATGCTGCCTATTTCTCAATCAGAGCGAAGGCATTCAACTACGAGCTTATGTGCCTAGGTAAGACAAAGCTTGAGGCGACGCTTTCCGATTATAAGAGTAGGAAGGATTCACTGTCTGATAAGGAAAGTAAGGAATACGGAGATATGCTTCTTGTACAGGAAATGTATGCGCGAGGTTTCGAATTCTTGCCACTTGATTTATATAAGTCGGATTCCAGATATTTTAAGGTGGAGGACGGTAAGATCAGACCCCCGTTCATATCTGTTGACGGAATGGGAGAGATTGCTGCCGATTCTCTTATGATTGCAGCTTCGAAGGGGAAGTTTATATCGAAGGACGATATCAAGAATAGAGGCAAGGTTCCGAAGGCTATTATTGAGACATTTGACAGGCTGGGGATTACGAAGGGACTTCCGCAGTCGGATCAGATTTCACTTTTCGATTTTGTATCAGACTGTTAGACAAGAAGCATTCAACAGTCCGATACGGAGAGGATTATTTATGGATACTAGTAGGCTTTTGTTTTATACATGTGAATATGATTCTTTGCTTGCCCGTTTCGCAAGACTCTTAACAAGCGAAGACATAGACGTAACCGAGTGTTACAACTGTATCTCCGAACTTATAGCTTTCGGTACAAAGCACTGCCTTAGCGGTAACTTGTGGAAGCTCTATATCACATATGTGATGGTATATAATGAGAACCCTTACAGTGTAAGCTGTGAGATTAAGGGTAGTGAGAGTGAGAGCTTAGATTCGCTTGCAAGAAATGACTTTACAATTCTTAAGACACTGTTTGATTACAATATAAGAAGCCTCCCTGTTGACTTCGACATTAATAATATCTGTGATTTCGGGATAGAGAGTGACAAGGATAAGATATTCAATAGAAGGATAAGAGACAGGATATGTGAGCTTGCAAATGAATTGGAAGTCAGTAAGAACGTAACTGAGTTCCAAGAAAAAGTGGTCGCATTTTATAAGACATTCGGCGTCGGAATGCTGGGACTTCATAAGGCGTTCAGACTTGATGATAACGGTGATATTATGCCGATTAACGGTATAGCACATGTGACATTTGACGACCTTGTGGGTTACGAGATTCAGAAGAATAAGCTTATAAGTAATACCAATGCATTTGTATGCGGGCGGAGAGCTAACAATTGTCTTCTCTACGGCGACTCAGGAACAGGTAAGTCCACAAGCATTAAGGCAATTACCAATCAGTATTATGATAAGGGGCTTCGCGTAATTGAAGTCTATAAGCACCAGTTCAAATACATTAATAAGATTATCGCATACCTTAAGAACAGGAATTACTATTTCATCATCTATATGGATGATCTCTCGTTCGAGGATTTCGAGATTGAATATAAATATCTTAAGGCAGTAATTGAGGGAGGACTTGAGAAGAAACCCGATAACATTCTTATATATGCAACGTCTAACAGACGTCATCTTATTAAGGAGAGCTTCTCTGATAACCTTACGAACGGAGATCTTCATAAGAATGATTCTAAGGAAGAGAAGCTGTCGCTGGCGGATAGATTCGGTGTGTCAATATATTACGGTGCGCCGACGCCGAAGGAATTTAAAGAAATAGTTCTTTCACTTCGCGATAAAAGCGGAATCGATATGTCTGATGAAGAGATACTGTCAGAAGCTAATAAGTGGGAGCTGTCACATAATGGTTTGTCAGGAAGGACAGCGAGACAGTTCATAGACTATATACTTGGCACCAAGTAGGAGCTTGACTCTAATGAATCTAATATAAGAAAGGAGCACATAACATTGAGTAAGAAGATTATTTTCTCTGATATGGATGATACACTTTTGACAACAGATAAAAAAATCTGTAAGGAAAATGTGGATGCTATTAATAAGATGATAGAAGAAGGTCATGTATTTGCCATTAATACGGGGCGCCCCCTTAATGCCGTTAAAAAGCTTATCGGCGGTATCAATATGAAGAAGAATTGCTATATTCTTTCATTTCACGGTACCAATGTGTATGACTGCGAGAATGACAAGATTATCAATTCTAATTCAATGGACGTGGATGAAACAATTAAGATACTTAAGAAGATTGATGATTCGGGGATTCATTCCCAGACATTTACAATAGAGGGGATTTATACCACGAAGGATGATGATGTTCTTATGGAATACAATAAGTACTCAAGTGAGCCATATAAGATTGTTAAGTCTTATGATGAGCTTAAAGGTCTTGATTTATATAAGGTTATGGCTATTGACTTCGAGAATCACGGAAGGCTAACCAAGTTCCAGGAAGAGCATATAAGCGAGACATCCGGAATATTCAGTACATTTTTCTCTTGCCCTGAATATCTTGAGTATACGCTTAAGGGTGCAGATAAGGGAAATGGTGTAAGATTCTTAGCGGATCACCTCGGTATTCCGATCTCTGATACAATAGCCTGCGGAGATGAACGAAACGATATATCGATGCTTAAGGCCGCGGGACTTGGTGTATGTATGATTAACGGTAATGAGGAAGCCAAGAGAGCGGCTGACTATATAACAAGAGCCAATAACAATAACGGTGGAATAGCCGAGGTCATTAACAGATTTATTCTGGATTAATACACGTTATGTCAACGCATGTGTAATTTCTATAGAATGGCTTGAATACGTGCTTTACACTATAAAATGTAGCTTAAAACCGTTATTCACTGAAAAAACACAATATATTGTAGATTGGCACTTGACATTGCACCGGTAAAAGTGTACTATACTATTGAGCAACGGATTTGCTCGGGAACTTATTTAATTAAATATGCGCCAAGGAGGGGATCAGTATGGTTGAGATGAATTTCCGTGTATCAGAAATTTTTCGAAGCTCCGATTCTGATGATTCCCGAAGACCAGCTGTCATTAACCGTAAACCTCTTCAGCGGGACGGTTCGTCGGAATTCGGAAGCATATTCAAAGCTGCTTGTGACGAGGTGAAAACCCAAGCAAGTAACACACACCAAAATAGGGGTTATGTCCCTAAAGTCAGTGCATCGTGGCAACCGACTGTGCTGATTAAGTAGAAGTAAGTTTCGACTAAGAGAAGGACTGCGCAAGCGGTCCTTTTCTCTTTGGCTGCAGCTTCGCGAGCAAGACCGGCTAAGCGACATTAAGTAAACGTCGAATCAGCCAAGACCTGCTAAGTTACCGGCACACCCCGTTCGGGGTGCGCATACGACTTTCGTATAAGCGTGCAGGTACTTGGTGATGAGACGTAAGAAATAGAGTGAGCGTGCGGGTACTCGGTCTGAAGGTGTAAGATAAATATGAAATTATGCTTGACATATACTTAGTTACTGTGCTATAGTACCAATGTTGCAAAAGAAAGAAGAGTATCCACTCTCACCTAAGCGCAGATACGCGACTTAGTGTTAAATATTTCGATATGTTATTATGTTGATATATTAGTGGATAGTCTGTCTATCCACATTTTTTATGTACTATTTTAGGAGGTAGGAACCATTAGCGATACACAAATCAATGAACAAATAAGAGACAAGGAGATTCGACTTATAGGTGACGACGGCGAACAGCTTGGTATCATGTCTGCTAAGGAAGCTATGAAGATGGCTGATGATAAAGGACTTGATCTTGTTAAGATTGCGCCTAAGGCAAAGCCACCGGTATGCAAGATTGTTGATTACGGTAAATACCGTTATGAGCAGACCAGAAGAGAAAAGGAAGCTAAGAAAAAGCAGAAGACGATAGAGCTTAAAGAGATCAGAATGTCGCCCAATATTGAATCTAACGACCTGAACACTAAGATGAACGCTGCAAGAAAGTTCATTTCCAAAGGAAATAAGGTTAAAGTAACCCTTAGATTCCGTGGTCGCGAAATGGCTCATATGCATGACAGCAAGCATATCCTTTATGATTTTGCCGAGGCGCTGTCAGATGTTGCCACAGTGGAGAAAGAACCGAAGCAGGAAGGCAGAACTATAAGCTTGGTTTTGACAGAGAAGAAGTAATTCTTATATTAAGGAGGAAAATACAATGCCAAAGATTAAGACAAACAGAGCAGCTGCAAAGCGCTTTAAGAAGACCGGAACAGGAAAGCTTAAGAGAAATAAAGCTTACAAGTCACACATTTTAACGAAGAAGTCTCAGAAGAGAAAAAGAAATCTTCGTAAGTCTACAATAATTGATGCTACCAATGAGAAGAATATGAAGAAAGTATTACCATATCTGTAAAAGCCTATGGAACAATACTCCTATGGGAGTATGAACGATTAATGTGATATGTAATACTTATTAAGGAGGATATAAAATGGCTAGAGTTAAAGGCGGAATGAACGCCAGAAGAAAACATAACAAAGTACTTAAGATGGCTAAGGGTTACAGAGGAGCCAGATCTAAGCAATATCGTGTAGCTAAGCAGTCGGTTATGAGAGCGCTTGCGACTTCTTATTCAGGACGTAAAGAGAAGAAACGTCAGATGAGACAGCTTTGGATTGCAAGAATTAACGCTGCAGCAAGAATGAACGGACTTAGCTATTCTAAGTTCATGTACGGTCTTAAGCTCGCAGGAGTTGAGATGAACCGTAAGATGCTTGCCGAGATGGCAGTTAATGACGCTGAAGGATTTGCAGAACTTGTTGAGCTTGCCAAGTCTAAGGTGGCTTAAGCTGAATTAGGTAATGAATATTTGATAACCCTTTTTGGGATTTTCTCCGGAAGGGTTATTTTAATTTGCTCAAAAAACATTTGGAAAAATCTCGTATTTATTATAAAATATTAATATGTATAAAAAATGTTAGGGGGTACTAATATATGGCAATTTTAGTTACAGGCGGAACCGGTTATATCGGAAGCCATACTTGCGTTGAACTTCAGAATGCAGGCTATGATGTTGTTGTTCTGGATAACTTGGCTAATTCAAGCGAGAAGTCCCTTGAAAGAGTTAAGGCGATAACCGGTAAGGATATCAAGTTCTACAAGGGCGACATAAGAGACAGGAAGATATTAAAAGAAATCTTCGAGAATGAGAAGATCGATTCCTGTATACATTTCGCAGGTCTTAAGGCAGTAGGAGAATCTGTTGAGAAGCCTTGGGAATATTATGACAATAATATTACGGGAACACTTACTCTAGTTGATGAGATGAGAAAACACGGTGTTAAGAATATCATTTTCTCAAGCTCTGCAACAGTATACGGAGATCCCGCCGAGATTCCGATTACTGAGGAATGCCCTAAGGGACAATGCACCAATCCTTACGGTTGGACTAAGTCAATGCTTGAGCAGATATTATCTGATATGCAGAAAGCAGATAATGAATGGAACGTAGTTATTCTTCGTTACTTCAATCCTATCGGAGCTCATAAATCGGGAACAATGGGTGAGAATCCCAATGGAATTCCCAATAATCTTATGCCTTATATCACCCAGGTTGCTGTGGGTAAGAGAGAAGAGCTCGGCGTATTCGGAGACGACTACGATACACCCGACGGAACAGGTGTCAGAGATTATATCCACGTTGTGGATCTTGCTGACGGCCACGTTAAGGCTCTTAAGAAGATTGAAGAGAAGGCCGGTCTGTGTATCTACAATCTCGGAACAGGTACAGGATATTCCGTTCTTGATATCGTTAAGAACTTCGAAGAAGCTAACGACCTTAAGATTCCTTATTCTATCAAGCCTCGTCGTGCCGGCGATATTGCAACCTGCTACGCTGATCCCTCTAAGGCTAAGAGAGAGCTTGGTTGGGAAGCTAAGTTCGGAATCAAGGAGATGTGTGCCGATTCTTGGAGATGGCAGAAGAATAATCCTAACGGATATGATGATTAGGACTTTTATTATTGCATGGGAAATGTGCTATAAAAAGTCAAAAACCCCTTGCAATTTCTACCATATTAGTGTATTATAGCATTTGTTGTGACAGTAATTCTTGCTGTCACAACATTTTATGGTGATTGTCTTACAATTACCTACCTTGGTTCGTTGGTCAAGTGGTTAAGACGCTGCCCTCTCACGGCAGAATCAGGGGTTCGACTCCCCTACGAACTGTTTACATAATGATTTTACCGGATGAAGAGCAAGGCTACTTGCTCTTCATTGTTTATATTGCGGTTAACACTAATTGCTACATACTTTGAAGAATGGTGGTGAGATTATGTCACTTCGAGAGAAGTACGAGAAGAAGACGGAAGAACTAATACTTCCCATACTTTTAGATTTTGGTTTTGAGCTTGTTGATATCGAATTTGTTAAGGAAGGGCAAGATTTTTTCCTTAGAGCCTATATCGATAAGCCCGGAGGAATAACGATTGACGATTGCGTCGATGTATCCCGTAAGATGAACGATCTGTTGGATGAACACGACTTTATCAAGGAGAAATACATATTCGAAGTGAGTTCCCCCGGTCTTGACAGACCGCTTAAGAAGGATAAGGACTTTAAGCGCAGTCTCGGTAAGAATGTTGAAGTTCGCACCTTTAAGAAGATTAACGGCGAGAAAGAGTTTGAAGGTGAACTTGTATCCTTCGATGATAAAACATTTACAATAAGTATTAATAATGAAGAGATGACATTCACTAAAAAGGATGTATCACTTGTTAGATTAGCATTTGACTTTTAGCGTTTTAATTATATTATAGGAGGTTATTATGGACGTTAAGGTGTTTATGGAAGCTTTGGAAGGCTTAGAAGAGAAAGGAATTACTAAGGATGTTGTGTTCGATGCGATGGAAGAAGCACTTCTTAATGCATGTAAACAGCATTTCGGTACAAGGGATAATTTCACGGTATTTATCGACAGAGACAAGATTGAGTGCCGTATCATTCAGTCCAGAGAGGTTGTTGAAAATGTAGAGAACGCGGTAAGCCAGATCTCTCTCGAAGATGCTTTAAGTATTGATAAGGTATTCAAGATTGGTGATACTGTTAACACAGAGATTGACACTAAAGAATTCTCAAGAATTGCGGCAACCAACGCCAAGGGAACAATTACCCAGAGGCTTCGTGATGTTGAGAAGAATAATATATATAATGAATACAGTGAGCTTAATAAGACAGTTGTTACGGGAACTGTTCAGAGATTCATGGGAAGAACGATATGCGTAGACCTTGGAAGAGTTGACGCATTTCTTCCTGAGAAAGAACAGGTCAGGGGCGAGTACTTCAGGCAGTCTGACAGAATTAAGGTATACATTGTTAAGGTTGACAAGAATCCCAAAGGTATTCGTGTCAATGTATCAAGAACACACCCCGATCTTGTCCGCGGACTGTTCTCAGAGGAAGTATCTGAGATTAGAGACGGAATTGTGGAGATTAAGAATGTAGCAAGAGAAGCGGGAAGCAGAACGAAGATTTCGGTTTATTCTACCGATGAAAATGTTGATCCCGTCGGTGCTTGTGTTGGAATTAACGGAACTCGTGTTAATGCCATTGTTGATGAATTAAACGGCGAGAAGATTGATATTATTAATTGGAGTGAGAACCCGGCTCAATTAATAGAGAATGCGCTTAGTCCTGCTAAGGTTATCGGTGTTATAGCTGATGAAGACGAGAAGACAGCGCAAGTAATTGTTCCCGATTATCAGCTTTCGCTTGCGATCGGTAAATCAGGTCAGAATGCAAGACTTGCCGCACGTCTTACTAATTATAAGATTGATATTAAGAGTGAGACTCAGGCAAGAGAATCAGGAGAATTCGACGAATACTTCGGTGAAGACGATTATTATTACGAAGATGAATATTACGGCGAAGATGAAGAGTACTACCTTGATGAAGAGTACGATGAGGAGTACGCTGATGAATATGAGGAAGAAGCTTTAGAAGATGAGGGTTCCGAAGATGTAACAGAAGAAGCCGAGCCTGATAATACAGAGGATGAAAAAACAGATGACGAATAAGTTGCTTTCAATGATTGGCCTTTCGGCTAAGGCCGGTAAGGTTTCAAGCGGTGAATTTGCCGTTGAGAAGGCTGTTAAGTCAAAAGCCGCATTTCTTGTAATTGTTGCGAAAGATGCATCGGACAATACGAGAAAGAAGTTTTCAGATATGTGTAAATATTACGAAACACCGATTATATTCTTCGGGACAAAAGAGGAACTCGGCAAAGTCCTCGGCAAAGAATATCGTGCTTCGTTAGCAATATCAGACGAGAATTTCGCTAAAGGAATAGAAGAAAAGATCAATTCTTAAGCGGATAACGGAGGTGTATATATGGCGAAAGTTAGAGTATATGAATTAGCTAAAGAACTAGACGTGGAATCGAAGGAGATCGTAGCATTCCTTGCAAATCAGGGAGTAGAAGTTAAGAGTGCAAGCGGTCTCGACGAGGAAATGTGTGATAATGTAAGAAAAGGACTGAAGAAGGGCGAATCAAGCGATAAGGATTCACCGGATAATACTGCTTCGGAAAAGGTCGCTGTGCCTAAAAAAGCAGAACCTAAGGAAGATAAGCCTAAGAAGGAAGAGTCAGAAGACAAATCTTCTTCAGACGGTAAGAAGTCTCAAGAAGTTAAGAAAGCACAGACAAAGGCTCCCGCCAAAAAGCCTGTTAAGAAGGAAGGGGCTTTGGAAGCCGGAGAGAAGAAGCCTGTTCCCAAGAAGAAAAAGACAGTCGTATTTAACCTCGGTAATTCTTCAGGTGGCGGAAGACGTCTAAGGGGTGATGGAAGAAGACCTGCTCCCGGCAAAAGAAGCGATGGAAGAAGAGGTCCTATTAGAGTGAGGGACGGTGTTGAGGCGCCCTCTGTTATTCGTGCGAGGAAGGAAGCCGAAGAGGCAAGACGTCGCGAAAGAGAAGCCGCTTCAGTTACGCCGGATGGCGAGAGTTCTCGTCCTGTAAGTCCCGAGAAGAAGGCTGCAAGGGACAAAAGTATGCCCGAGAGACCGAGAAGACGTAATGTATATAAGGATGCGCCGGCCGGTAATAAGGTTGCACAGGGTGCTCCCGATTCCAATAAGCCTAATGCAAGACGATCTAAGCAAGGTAAGAAGAGTAACGGAAGAGATAACGACAGACTCGGAAGAAAAGAAGAGAACTATCGTAACTTAGAGAAGAACGGCGGTGTTAAGCCGAAGAAGCCTCAGAAGAAGGCGTTTGAGAAGAGTGACGAGATCCGTTCTGTTAAGATTCCCGAGAGACTTACTATTCGCGAGTTCTCAGACAGAATCAAGGTTCCTGCGTCTGATATTATTAAGAAATTGTTCTTAAAGAACATTCTTGTAACGGTTAACCATGATATCGAGTTCGATCAAGCTGAAGAAATCGCTCTTGAATATAATGTAATTGCTGAGCTGGAAGAAAAGGTTGATGTTATAGCAGAGCTTCTTAAGGAAGAAGCGGAAGACGAGAAGACACTTAAGATGCGTCCTCCCGTTGTCTGTGTAATGGGTCACGTCGATCATGGTAAGACGTCGCTTCTTGATGCTATAAGAGATACGAAGGTAACCGATAGAGAAGCCGGCGGTATCACACAGCATATCGGTGCTTATATGGTTCCTGTTAACGGTCAGAAGATTACATTTCTTGATACTCCCGGTCATGAAGCATTTACGGCAATGCGTATGCGCGGAGCTAATTCTACCGATATCGCAATTCTTGTTGTTGCTGCCGATGACGGTGTTATGCCGCAGACTGTAGAAGCTATTAACCATGCCAAGGCTGCCGATATTGAGATAATCGTTGCAATTAATAAGATTGATAAGCCCGGTGCCAATATCGAGAGAGTTAAGCAAGAGCTTTCTGAATATGAACTTGTTCCCGAGGATTGGGGAGGAAATACGGTATTTTGTCCTGTATCTGCTCATACAGGTGAGGGAATTGACAACTTACTTGAGATGATACTTCTTACGGCGGAGGTTCTTGAGCTTAAGGCTAATCCTAAGAGAAATGCCAGAGGTCTTGTTATCGAAGCTAAGCTTGATAAGGGTAGAGGTACCGTTGCAACCGTTCTTGTACAGAAGGGTACTCTTAAGGTAGGAGATCCGATTGCCGCAGGCTCTTCATACGGTAAAGTAAGAGCCATGGTTGATGAGAACGGCAAGAGAGTTAAAGCGGCAGGACCTTCTACGCCTGTAGAGATAATCGGTCTTTCGGAGGTTCCCAATGCCGGTGAAATCTTCATGGCAATGGATTCCGAGAAGGAGGCCCATAGCTTTGCTAACACATTTGTCACTGAGAGCAAGAATAAGATGGTTGAGGACTCAAGAGTTAAGATGTCTCTTGACGATCTCTTCTCACAGATTCAGACAGGTAACCTTAAGGAACTTAACCTTATTGTTAAGGCTGATGTTCAAGGATCTGTTGAAGCCGTTAAGCAATCACTTGTTAAGCTGTCTAATGACGAAGTAGTTGTTAAGGTTATTCATGGTGGCGTTGGTGCCATTAATGAAAGTGACGTTATCTTGGCATCTGCAAGTAATGCGATTATTATCGGATTCAATGTGCGACCCGATGCAATGGCGAAGGAGACTTCAGACAGAGAAGGCGTTGAGATTAAGCTTTACAAGGTTATCTACAACGCAATCGAAGATGTTGAAGCAGCTATGAAGGGTATGCTTGATCCTGTATACGAAGAGAAGATTATCGGTCATGCTGAGATAAGACAGATATTCAAGTCATCTGACGTTGGTAATATCGCGGGTTCTTATGTCCTCGACGGTTATATGCAGAGAGGCTGTAAGGTCAGAATTAACCGTGGTGATGATATGATATTCGAAGGCGACCTTGCATCACTTAAGAGATTCAAGGATGATGTTAAGGAAGTTAAAGCCGGATATGAATGCGGTCTCGTATTCGAAGGCTTCGATGCTATTCAGGAAGAGGATGTAGTCGAGGCTTACGTTATGGAACAGGTTAACGCATAGATGACACATTTATAATAGGAAGAAATACATATACTATTATAATAGGAAGAAACTACGTAGGTATTATAATATGAAGAAACGCAGTGTTAAGAATACACGTATTAACGAAGAAGTGTTACGCGAACTATCCAATATAATAAGAGGAGACGTTAAGGATCCGAGAGTCAGTCCCTTAACAAGCGTGGTTGCTGTTGAGGTTGCACCCGATCTTAAGACCGCCAAGGCATATATTAGTGTGCTAGGCGATGAGGCAGATGCAGAAAAGACGCTCGAGGGGCTTAAGTCTTCTGCCGGATATATAAGACATATGCTGGCAGAGAATATCAATCTTCGCAACACTCCCGAGATTACATATATTATGGATCAATCTATTGAATACGGGGTAAGAATGAGTCATCTTATCGATGAAGTAAATAAGGAGAAGGGGAATGATTAACTTAGATAATGAGCTAAGTGGGGTTGGCACGGTAGCAATATGCGGTCATATAAGACCGGACGGAGACTGTGTCGGTTCGTGCATGGGGCTTTACAACTATATTGCAAGTAACTATGATGGAATTAAGACTGATGTATATCTTAATCCCATTCCGTCTTGCTTTCGCATTTTCAAGAATTCAGATAAAATCGTAAACTACACAGGGTTCGACCTTGTGGAATCAATTGACGACTTTCCAAAGCATATACAAGGTTCATACGTTAATAAGAAGCCCTATGATCTGTTGTTCGTGCTTGACTGCAGTGAATCGAACAGACTGGGTCCTGCGTACTCCCTTTTTAAAAATGCCAAGAGAACAATCTGCATCGATCACCATATGAATAAAGGTGAATTCGCTGATGTTAACTATATAATAGAAGATTACAGCTCAACTTGTGAGCTTATATATAATATCGTTGATTATGATAGGATTGATAAAGCTACTGCGGAATGTCTGTATACAGGAATTGTAACTGATACCGGTGTGTTCCAATATGACTGTACCACGGTTGATACTATGTGTGCCGCCGGTAAGCTTATGGATAAGGGAATTGATTATTCTTATCTTGTTGAACACGCATTTTATGAAAAGACTTATGAACAGCAGATGGCACTTGCAACTTCAATTCTTAAATCGGTAAGAGTGAATGATGGTAGGGTGATTTATTCATATCTTGATACCGATGAAATGGAAAAGCTTAATGTTGGTCCTAAGGATTTCGAAGGTATCTGTGAGACGCTTCGCGAGACTAAGGGTGTCACTGTTGCATTTTTCTTATACCGACAGAGTGATGGTTCGATTAAGGGTTCGCTTCGCGGAACTGACGAAACCGACCTAAGCAGGGTGGCAGGAAGAATGAACGGTGGCGGTCATAAGAAAGCGGCCGGTTTCCACCTTGACAATATGCCGATGAAAGAAGCTAAGGATATTGTGATAAAAGAACTCGAAAAAGAGATGCAACAGGTTCAATAATATGCAGTCCGGAATAATAATTATAAATAAGGAAGCCGGCTTTACCAGTTTTGATGTGGTAGCTAAGCTTCGCGGAATATTACATATTAAGAAAATAGGACATACAGGAACTCTTGACCCACAGGCTACAGGAGTTCTTCCTATATGTATAGGTAAAGCTACCAAGATCTGCTCACTTCTTACAGATACTGACAAGACGTATAAAGCGACGATGCTTCTTGGTCAGTCAACCGATACATATGATATTTTTGGAAATGTTACTGAAAAGCGTGAGGTTATAACTACTCCTGAGGAAGTACAAAGAGTAATTGAGTCGTTCGTAGGAGAAATAGATCAGATACCGCCTATGTATTCTGCCATTAAGATTAACGGCAAGAAACTCTATGAACTTGCAAGACAGGGAAAGGTAGTCGAGAGAAAATCCAGAAGAGTTACTATATATAATGAAGAAACTCTTTCGATTGAACTTCCGAGAGTTAAGTTCAAAGTAGATTGTTCTAAAGGAACATATATCAGAAGTCTCTGTAATGATATCGGAAATAAGCTTGGCACATTAGGGTGCATGGAAGAACTTGTCAGAAATCGAGTGGGAGATTTTTGCCTTGAAGATTCATACAAGATATGTGACATCGAGAAAATGATGGATGATGGAACAATAGGTGATGCAATTATTCCGATTGATAGGGTATTTGAAAAACACCCCAAGCGGTGTGTAGTTGACAGTGCGACTAAAATGTGCATAAATGGAGGCAAATTAAAGGGTGCAGATTTAGTTGAAACAAATATCAACGAAATCGAGTCCGCGACAAAACAAAGTGTTGAGGCAAATAAGCCTCAAAATACGTTGAATGAGAACGAGCTCTATTGTCTATATCTTTCGGACGGTACTTTCGTGGGAGTATACAGAAAAGAGGGGGACACATACAGTCCCGAGAAAATGTTTTATGAAAGTGTTTAATTCTATTGACGAATTTAATCTTTTGGTAGATACCGTTGTTACCATAGGAAAATTTGACGGACTTCACAGAGGGCACAAGATTCTCTGTGAGAATTTGTTTGCTATGGAGAAAGATGGTCTTACTTCTGTTGCAATTTCATTCGTTGATCCTCCGTCGAATATAGTTGATGATTCGAAGGATAAAAAGATAATGACCAATGATGAGAGATTGTTGCTTTTTAAAGAGAGTGGTATAAGTGTATTTATTGAATGCCCTTTCGATGAGAAGCTTATGAAGACTGAACCTGAAGATTTTATTAATATGCTTATCGATAGAATCAATATGAAAAGTCTTGTTGTGGGATCCGACTTCCGATTCGGATATAAGGGCGCCGGTAATGTGGAGCTGCTCAGAAGATTGTCTGAAGAGAAAGGCTTCTCCTTAAAGGTGATTGAGAAGCTTAAGGAAGATAACGTCGATATCAGTTCAACTCGGATAAGAGATGAGATAAAAAACGGCAATATAACGAAGGCTAATCAGCTGATGGGACGTAATTATTTTATATACGGTGAAGTGATACACGGTCGGCAGATAGGGAAGAAGCTGGATTTTCCGACCATTAACATAAGACCGTCAAAGGAAAAGCTTATCCCGGCTAACGGCGTATACATAAGTGTTGTAATCATTGATAACCACATTTACCAAGGGATAACCAATGTTGGGACAAGACCTACCTTCGACGACGGTAATGCCTTAAGTATAGAGACACATATCATTGACTTTGACTATGACATATACGGTAAAGAAGTCAAGGTGGTGTTCCTTGAGAAGATAAGAGATGAGATAAGATTCAATTCCATGTTCGAACTTCGGAATCAGCTTATGAAAGATAAGAACGCGGGAATTGACTTCTTCAGT
This sequence comes from uncultured Lachnospiraceae bacterium, assembly GCA_905233695.1. Classification (GTDB taxonomy): domain Bacteria; phylum Bacillota; class Clostridia; order Lachnospirales; family Lachnospiraceae; genus RUG191. Next base: position 52,361 of record CAJODN010000002.1, read on the forward strand.
AACGAGCATGTCAGACTTTCGTAATTATTCTAAGAAAGTCCGGCATGTTTTTATGTCCGGATTTATTAGAATCTATGCGACTTTCCGAGGTTTTAGAATGTTTCGAAAATGTTACATTAAGTCGAAATAATTACAAAAATATTACAAAAATTTGTTGACAATCGAAAAATCGCTTGTTATACTCGGTTACGCTAGCGTTGGATTTTGACTGACTATTTTTGTTCATTGTAAATATTTTTAATGATTTTTTGCCGATTGGCAAATGAGGAGGAATCATTCATGAGGAAGAAGATTGTAAGTGCGGCTGCTGTTTTTGCATGCGGTTTGGTGTTGGTTACGGGCTCTGTTGTTGCCTATAAGAGCCAGGAAACTGAGATGTATTCGACGGCAGGGGTTTTCAACTATACAGCTCCGGCGGGATATGATAAATCAGAGGTTACAGCCCCGGACACTAAAGGAAACTCAGAGGTATCGGTTGCAGATGCCAACGTAGTTTCAACTGCTGCGAGAAACACATACGGATACACCAATCTCGGAATGTCAAATGTCAGTGATACGTTGAACGTCCGGGCGGAAGCGACAACCGATTCCGATATAGTAGGTGTTATGCCGGGAACCGCTGCTTGCGAGATCTTAGAACAGGACGGTGATTGGTATCATATTAAGTCCGGAGATGTTGAAGGATACTGCCTCGGAGAATACATTTTAACAGGTGATGCGGCTTGTGATAAAGCCGATGAAACCGTTGCCAACAAGGCAACCGTTAACTGTGATGCCCTTATTATGAGAGATGCGCCTTCCACGGAAGCAGGCGTCGTTGAGACTATGAAGCAGGGCGAGAAAGTTACTGTAGTTGAAGAGCTTGACGGCTGGTTTAAAGTTGCAGACAGTGACAAAGAGGGTTACTGCAGTGCCGAATATGTAACAGTCGGTGTTGAGATTCCTACAGCTGTTGACAAGGAACAGGCTTCATCTAATGGTGGTTCAAGCGTTGTATCCAATGCGCTTCAGTATGTCGGCGGAAGATATGTATGGGGTGGTGAGTCACTTAAGAGTGGTGTTGACTGCTCGGGATTTACCATGAAGATATATGAGCAATACGGCGTATACCTTCCTCACTCAGCAGATGCACAGAAGAATATGGGAACTAAGGTTGCAAGCCTTGCGGAAGCACAGCCCGGTGACCTTGTGTTCTACGGAAGCGGCGGATATGCTAACCACGTAGGTATCTACATGGGCGACGGACAGCTTGTTCACGCATCCTCTGCCAAGACGGGAATTAAGATTAGTAACGCATCTTATCGTACACCGATTGCAATCAGAAGATATCTGTAATAACGACATTTTCCCTTTACAGGGTGAATAATATATGTTAACATTAATCTGTTGCGAGTTAGCACAGAATACCTACGTTCGGTTAACGGACTACTCCATCCCTTAACTGGATATAGGCTGTAAAAACAATTAGGAGGAATCAAATGATTACAAAAGAAAAGAAACAGGCTATTATTGACGAATATGCCACTAAGCCCGGTGACACAGGTTCTCCGGAGGTACAGGTTGCTGTACTTACTGCCAGAATTGCAGAGCTTACAGAGCATCTTCAAGAGAATCCCAAGGATCATCACTCAAGACGAGGACTGCTTAAGATGGTTGGTAAGAGACGTAATCTGTTAGGATATCTCAAAGAAAAGGATATCGACAGGTATCGTTCACTAATCGAAAGATTAGGCTTAAGAAAGTAGTATTTAGACAGAGCGGAGTATTCCGCTCTGTTTGTTACGTAAGGAGATATGAAGCCACTATAAAGTTCTCTGCATTTTCGGAGTGATTTGAAGAGGGTTTTATAGTAGTTTCGGCTCCTTACAGAAGTTAGTATCAAGGAGGAAAGACTATGAAAACTTACACAATGGAACTTGCCGGCAGAACGCTTAAAGTCGACATCGACAGAGTTGCTAAGCAGGCTAACGGAGCGGCATTTATTCAGTATGCCGACACAACTGTATTATCTACTGCTACGGCATCTGATAAGCCGAGAGAAGGAATTGACTTCTTTCCGCTTTCCGTAGAGTTCGAAGAAAAGCAATATTCCGCAGGTAAGATACCCGGCGGATTCAATAAGAGAGAGGGTAAAGCGTCAGAGAACGCCGTTCTTACAGCGCGTGTTATAGACCGTCCGATGAGACCTCTTTTTCCTAAGGATTATCGTAACGATGTAACACTTAATAACCTCGTATTAAGCGTTGATCCCGCGGCTCGTCCTGAGATTGTTGCTATGATCGGTACAGCTATTGCAACGGCTATTTCGGATATCCCGTTTGACGGACCATGTGCAATGACTCAGATGGGAATGATTAACGGTGAATTCATCGTTAACCCTTCACAAGAAGAGTGGGCTAAGGGAGATCTTAAGCTTACCGTTGCATCAACATCTGAGAAGGTTATCATGATTGAGGCCGGTGCCAATGAGATCTCTGAAGACAAGATGATTGAGGCCATCTACAAGGCACATGATGTTAACCAGACAATAATTGAGTTCATTAACAAGATGGTTGCTGAGGTCGGTAAGGCTAAGCATTCTTATACAAGCTGTGCCATTCCCGAGGAAATGTTCGATAAAATCAAGGAAATCGTTCCTCCTGCAGAAATGGAAGATGCAGTATTCACCGATGAGAAGCAGGTAAGAGAAGCGAATATCAAGAACATTACTGAGAAGCTTGAAGAAGCATTTGCTGATAATGAGGAGTGGCTTGAAGTTCTTGGAGAAGCCATTTACCAGTATCAGAAGAAGACGGTACGTAAGATGATTCTTAAGGATCATAAGCGTCCCGACGGCAGAAAGATTGATGAGATAAGACCGCTTTCTGCGGAAGTTGATTTAATTCCCAGAGTTCATGGTTCTGCAATGTTCACAAGAGGTCAGACTCAGATATGCGATATAGTAACGTTAGCACCTCTTTCTGAGGTTCAGAGAATTGACGGTCTTGATGAAAATGTATTTGAGAAGAGATATATGCATCACTATAACTTCCCTTCATACTCTGTCGGAGAGACAAGACCAAGCAGAGGCCCGGGAAGACGTGAGATCGGTCACGGTGCATTAGCTGAGAGAGCGCTTATACCGGTGCTTCCTTCAACTGAGGAATTCCCTTATGCTATTCGTGCCGTATCAGAGACGTTTGAGTCTAACGGTTCTACATCAATGGCTTCAACATGTGCATCATGTATGTCGCTTATGGCTGCCGGCGTACCTATTAAGAAGATGGTTGCGGGTATTTCTTGCGGACTTGTTACAGGCGATACAGATGACGATTATCTTGTACTTACCGATATCCAAGGACTTGAGGACTTCTTCGGAGATATGGACTTCAAGGTGACGGGTACTAAGGACGGTATTACAGCTATCCAGATGGATATTAAGATTCACGGTCTTACACGTCCTATCGTAGAAGAGGCTATAAGAAGAACACGTGAAGCAAGATTCTTCATAATGGATACATGTATGAGCAAGGCTATCAGTGAGCCAAGACCTGAAGTTAACGAGTACGCTCCCAAAATTATTCAGATATCAATCGATCCCGAGAAGATCGGTGATGTTGTGGGACAGCGTGGTAAGACAATTAACGAGATTATCGAGCGTACAGGCGTTAAGATTGATATTACCGATGACGGCAATGTGTCAATATGCGGTACCGATAAGGCTAAGATGGACGAAGCCAAGAAGATGATTGAGATTATCACAACCGACTTCGAGAAAGGTCAATTCTTTGAAGGTAAGGTCGTATCAATTAAGGACTTCGGCGCATTTATCGAATTTGCACCGGGCAAAGAGGGCATGGTACATATCTCTAAGATTGCCAACGAGAGAATCAATCACGTAGAGGATGTGCTTACTCTTGGCGATATGGTTAAGGTTGTATGCCTCGGTGAAGACAAGATGGGAAGAATCAGCTTCTCTATCAAGGACGCTAAATAATATCAGACTTGAAGCATCACCTCTCTTGGTGAAATGTGATAAAAAACAACTAAATCTAGTGATTAAATCAAGCAAACCACAAAATGTTGTATTTTCCTCTTGAAATAACACTACAATTTGTTATAATAACAAAAGTGGGATTTTGGGAGAAATGAATATGGATTTGAATTTTAAACTACAACAATTTGAGGGACCGCTTGATTTACTCTTGCATTTGATTGACAAGAATAAGATTGATATCTATGATATTCCGATTGTAGAAATCACGGCTCAATATATGGATTACCTTAATGCTATGAGGGAAGCTAATCTCGACATAATGAGCGAATTCCTTGTAATGGCGGCAACTCTTCTTAAGATTAAGTCTAAGATGCTTCTTCCGGCAGAAGAAACCGAGGATGATGACGAAGAAGATCCGAGAGCTGAGCTTGTGAGACAGCTTATCGAATACAAGATGTACAAATGCATGTCTTATGAACTTCGCGACAGACAGGTTGATGCCGAGAACATTATGTTCAAGGTGCCTACAATCCCTGAGGAGGTTTCGAAGTATGAAGCACCTGTGGATCTTGAGGAACTTATGTCTGAGGTTACGCTTAAGAAGCTTAATGACATATTTAACATGGTTATTAAGAGGCAGGAGAACAGGATTGATCCTGTAAGATCCAAGTTCGGTAAAATTGAGAAGGAAGAGATTTCCTTAGACGATAAAATGCAGTTTATGCTTGACTACGCGAGACATAACAGAACATTTAGCTTTAGGCAGCTCTTAGAAGGACAGAGAAGTAAGATGGAGACTATTGTCACATTTCTTGTTATACTTGAGATGATGAAGGCCGGTCAGATACTTATCGTCCAGGAGAACACATTTGATGATATTAAGATTGAATCTAAGATGGCTGCGTAGGAGTTAGTATGGATAGAGAGAAAATGGAATCCGTTATCGAGGGAATTCTGTTCACAATGGGTGATTCGGTTGAACCCGGAAGAATCGCGAAAGCCCTTGAAATAGAAAAGGCTGAAGTTATCGAATGTCTTGACTCTATGATGGCTAAGTACGAAGAAGATGACAGAGGCATTCGTCTTATTAAGCTTGACGACTCGTATCAGATGTGTACAGCACCTGATATATATGAGTATCTTATTAAGATTGCGAAGCAACCCAAGAAATACGCACTTACTGACGTACTTCTTGAGACACTTTCGATAATCGCATATAAACAGCCTGTTACGAAATCGGAGATAGATAAGATCAGAGGCGTGTCATCGGGACATTCCGTTAATAAGCTTGTTGAATATAATCTCGTAGCAGAGATTGGCAGGCTCGATGCACCGGGAAGACCCATGCTTTTTGGTACGACAGAGGAATTCCTTAGGTCATTTGGAGTATCGTCTCTTGAGGAATTACCTCAGCTTAATCCGGTTCAGTTAGAAGAATTCAGGCAGGAAGCCGAAGCTGAAGCAAAAGAAGTTTCGGTTAATGTATAATTACGGAGGATTACTATGGAGAGTAAAGCTCGAAGAATAGTAGAAGATTTACTTGATGCTAACAGCTTTGTTGAGTTTGGCGAGGCTATTACGGCAAGAAATACTGATTTTAACGAGAGAGAGAAGAAGGTGGCATCTGACGGTGTTATAACAGGACACGGTCTAATAGATGACAGGCTTGTATTCGTGTACTCCCAAGACAGTACCGTAATGGGTGGTACAATCGGTGAGATGCATGCTAAGAAGATAACATCTCTCTACGAAATGGCAACAAAAGTAGGTGCGCCTATCATAGGATTTATTGATTCTAAGGGTGTTAGACTTTATGAATCGATGGACGCCATCGAAGCCATAGGAAGCATCATTAGCGCTGCGTCTAAGGCATCGGGTACAATCCAGCAGGTTCTTGCGGTGTCAGGTAATTGCGGAGGAGCGCTCTCAGCACTTGCTGCCGTTAACGATTACGTTGTTATGGCGGATGATGCCAAGCTCTTTATTAATTCTCCCGATACAATCGACGGTAATTGTATTGATAAGCTTGACACATCATCAGCTGAATTTAAGTATAATTCCGGCAATGTTGATGTGGTATGTAGGTATGATGAAATGCCAATCTGCATTAGAAACTTCATAGATATTGTTCCGGGTAACAATTTCGAATCGGGATATGATGATGTCAGCGAAGATGACTTCAACAGAGGAGTTGACTTTAACGGAACAGATGATATAGAGGCTCTTATAAGAGAGATTGCCGATGACGGTATATTCGTTGAGACTAAGCCGGGTATCGACAGTGCTGTAACAGGAATTATTAGATTAGCAGGTCATTCTGTGGGAGTAGTTGCTAATGCAGAGTCAGATGGGGTATCACGTCTTGACTGTAACGGCGTATACAAGATGACTGACTTTATTACTTATTGTGACGCTTTCGGAATTCCCGTTCTCTCAATAACCAATGTTGACGGGTATGTCACAGATACTAATACTGAGAAGTATATGGCAGATGCGCTTTCCAAGCTTGCACTTGCATTCTCAAGTGCCAATGTGTCTAAGATTAATCTGATTGTTAAGAATGCCATGGGTTCCGGATATATATTTATGAATTCCAAAGCCCTTGGAGCTGATATGGTATATGCATATCCTTCAAGTAATATGTCACTTATGGATGAAAAAAGCGCTGCTAAGATAATAAGCGCCGGTAATGACGATGTAAGCGAAGTAGCAAGCATTTACAAGAAAGAACACAGCGGTATTGATAATGCCGCAAGGCGTGGATATGTTGACAGGATAATCAATCCCGTTGATACAAGGAAATATCTTATTGACGCCTTAGAGATATTAGATTCTAAGAATAATTATTCTGATTATAAAAAGCATAGTGCGAAGTAATTAGTGAGGAAGATTATGAAAAAGACTGTAAGGTTAGTAAGCCTTATGACTCTTTGCATTGCGGTTATTGTTCTTGTCACGGGTTGCGGTGGCGGTAAGGATGATTCGATTCTCGAGAAGAAGACGACAGCCTTAGAACAAAACATGAGGGCTTATGTATATGAGCTTGAGGAGTTTCGGGGCTTAAGCGATTCACAGATTGATGAGTATGTTAATACAATTGAAGAGTATAAGAAAAGCGGTAAGATAACCGAGGATCAAGCCAAGATGAGCGAAGAGGTTGTTAAGTCTTGGCATGAGATTGAAGGTGAGCTCGGTAGATTCCAAAGCTACGGTGATTTCGAGTTCGATCCTGCGGGCAAGACATATACGGCTACTCAATACATTAATTACCAGAATCGTGAGGTTCAGCTGGTATATACGGTTTCCAAGTCTGATTTTGAGATTACGGGAGCCAATGTAGAGATTGTGTACAGTCTCGGCGAGAAAATGTCTAAGGCAGCCGGTAATACAGTAATGGGTATATGCATAGTATTCGTGATGCTTGTACTTATGTGTGTTGTAATATATGCTTTCAACATCATCTCTTATGTACAGAATAAACTGAACTGGAAGAAAGAAGAGAAGAAGTTTGAGATTACAGGATTAGAATTTGAAGGCGAAGAATATGAAGAAACGGAAGTTGCCGATAATAAAGAGCTTATTGCGGTAATTGCGGCAGCCATTGCCGCTTCGACCGGTAAGTCGACAGACGACTTCGTTGTAAGAAGCATAAGAAGAAGATCATAATTCGGAGGTGGAATTAATGAAAGAGTATAAAATTACAGTTAACGGAACATCATATGATGTCACTGTAGAGGAAAAGGGCGGTGCGTCTGCTCATACTTCTCATCATGAAAGAAAAGAAGAGAAGAAAGCAAGTACTCCCGCAGGAGGAGAAGGCAGTATCAAGATTGAAGCCGGTGCCGCAGGCAAGGTATTCAAGATTGAGAAGCACATCGGTGAAAGCGTTAAGACCGGTGAGACTATTATCGTTCTTGAGGTTATGAAGATGGAGACTCCTGTAGTTGCGCCTTCAGATGGTGTGATTAAGACTCTTGAAGTACAGGAAGGTCAACAGATAGAGGCGAATGCTCTGTTAGCTACGATGGAATAGTGAGGTATAATAAATGGACGTTTTAGATACATTATCTAATTTGCTTCACTCGACAGCGTTTTTTAATCTGACTGTCGGGAACTTCATAATGATACTTGTGGCATGCGTGTTCCTTTATCTTGCGATAGCAAAAGGATATGAACCGCTTCTTCTGGTACCTATTGCATTTGGTATGCTGCTTGTTAATATTTATCCGGATATTATTGCTGCGCCTGCTGAGACGAGTAACGGTGTGGGAGGACTTCTCTATTATTTCTATCAACTTGATGAATGGTCAATCCTTCCGTCCCTTATATTCCTTGGCGTAGGAGCAATGACCGATTTCGGACCGCTTATAGCTAATCCCATAAGCTTTCTTCTGGGAGCTGCGGCTCAGATTGGTATTTTCTTGGCCTATCTTATGGCTATACTTCTGGGATTTACAGACGAGGCGGCCGCTGCTGTATCAATTATCGGTGGTGCCGACGGTCCCACGTCAATATTCTTGGCGGGTAAACTCGGGCAGACGTCCCTAATGGGACCTATTGCCGTGGCTGCATATTCATATATGTCGCTTGTGCCGATTATACAGCCGCCTATTATGAAATTACTTACGACGAAAAAAGAGCGTTCTATCCATATGGAACAGCTTCGTGACGTATCGAAGCTTGAGAGAATTCTCTTCCCTATAATTGTAACAATTATTGTATGTCTTATACTTCCTACAACAGCTCCGCTTGTTGGTATGCTGATGCTTGGTAACTTATTCAGAGAGAGTGGCGTTGTAAGGCAGTTAACGGAGACGGCGTCTAACGCCCTTATGTACATAGTTGTTATATTACTTGGTACTTCTGTAGGTGCATCTACAAGTGCTGAAGCATTCCTTAACTTATCAACAATTAAGATTGTTGTACTTGGACTTATTGCATTCGTATTCGGTACTTCCGGAGGAGTACTTCTCGGAAAGCTTATGTGCTGGATTACCAAGGGTAAGATTAATCCGCTTATCGGTTCGGCCGGTGTATCTGCGGTGCCTATGGCGGCCCGAGTCTCCCAGAAGGTGGGTGCAGAGGAGGATCCTACCAATTTCCTTCTTATGCATGCAATGGGACCTAATGTGGCCGGCGTAATCGGAACGGCCGTCGCCGCCGGTGTGTTTATGGCGATATTCGGCGTTTAGCCATTCAGAGCCAAGGCAATTTGCGAGTCAATTCTTGATGAATGCTTGCATTCTAGAGAGAATTGAAAAGCAAATTTCTTTGGCGAGAAGCCAAATGAGAAAATGCGAAGCATTTTCGAATTGGCTCTGAATGGCTGTATAATAAATAAAAGGAGACTAACTATGTCCGGTGTAAAAATAACAGAAACAATACTTCGTGATGCCCATCAATCGCTTATTGCAACAAGAATGCCTACGGAACAGATGCTTCCCATTGTTGATACGATGGATAAGATAGGTTATCATGCTGTAGAATGTTGGGGCGGTGCTACATTCGATGCATCTCTCAGATTCTTAAAGGAAGACCCTTGGGACAGACTACGTAAGCTTCGTGATGGTTTTAAGAACACTAAGCTTCAGATGCTTTTCCGTGGTCAGAATATCTTGGGATATAAGCCATATGCTGATGATGTGGTAGAATATTTTGTGCAGAAATCAATTGCCAACGGTATCGATATCATAAGAATATTCGATTGTCTTAATGATGTTCGTAATCTTCAGACAGCTGTTGACGCTTGTAACAAAGAAAAAGGGCACGCACAGGTTGCTCTTTCATATACTCTCGGAGACGCATATACACTTGATTACTGGATGGATATGGCGAAGCGTGTAGAAGATATGGGTGCTGATTCCCTTTGCATTAAGGATATGGCAGGTCTCTTGCTGCCTAAGAAGGCAGAAGAGCTTATAAGAGCGCTTAAATCCGCTACAAAGCTTCCTGTAGACCTTCACACCCACTATACCTCAGGAGTTGCTTCTATGACCTATATGAAGGCCGTAGAAGCCGGATGTGACATTATTGACACCGCTGCAAGTCCCTTTGCCCTTGGAACAAGTCAGCCCGCTACTGAAGTTATGGTTGAAGCCTTCAGAGATACAGAGTATGATACGGGGCTTGACCAGAACAAGCTTGCTGAAGTTGCTGATTACTTCAGGCCATACAGAGAGCAGTGCCTTAAGGACGGACTTCTTAATCCTAAGGTTCTGGGCGTTAATATCAACACCCTTCGTTACCAGGTGCCCGGCGGTATGCTTTCTAACCTTTTAAGTCAGCTTACGGAACAGGGTAAGGAGGATAAGTTCGAGGAAGTGCTTGCAGAGGTGCCCAGAGTACGTAAAGATTTGGGTGAACCGCCCCTTGTTACGCCTTCGTCACAGATTGTGGGTACACAGGCTGTATTCAACGTGCTTATGGGCGAGAGATACAAGGTTGCAACTAAGGAGACTAAGGATATTCTCCTCGGTAATTACGGTCAGACCGTTAAGCCCTTTAACCCGGAGGTTGTTGATAAGGTGCTTGGCGAAGATAAGAAGAACGCCATTACTTGCAGACCGGCAGATCTCTTAGAGCCACAGCTTGCCACTATTGAAGAAGAGATGAAGGAATACAAGACGCAGGACGAGGATGTGTTAAGCTACGCATTGTTCCCGCAGGTTGCTTTAGAGTTCTTCAAGTACAGAGACGCGCAATCGAGTAAGGTGGATGTAAATGTTGCCGATACAGAAAACAACGCTTATCCTGTATAAGTTTTAGATTATTATTTCGCCATAGTCTTTGGTGTGTTATATTAGCCTTAGACTATGGCGTTTCTTGTATAAAAATATATACCCCTAGGGGAGTATGGAATGAATAAAGTTATTATAATTGGCGGAGGTGCCGCCGGTCTTATGGCTGCTGTGGCTGCTTCTTTGAATTCGGATGACGTTATTATATACGACGGTAATGAGAAGCTGGGCAAGAAAATGTATATCACCGGTAAAGGAAGATGTAACCTTACCAATGCCTGTGATATCAGTTCTTATTTTGAAAATGTTGTAAGTAACGATAAATTCCTGTATTCGGCTCTTTATACATTTACAAATGACGATGTTATTAAGTTCTTTGAAGAAAACGGTTGCCCTATTAAGATTGAACGGGGAGACAGGGTGTTTCCGAGAAGTGATAAGTCGTCGGATGTAATTAATGCACTTTCGAAATACATTAGGAATAAAGGCGTTAAGGTGGTTCTTAACACTAAGGTTACGGGAATCCTTACAGATAATGGCAAAGCAATCGGCGTCAAGCTTGAAAACGGTAAGAGTGACTGCGCCGACAGGGTTATTGTTGCTACAGGAGGACTGTCATATAAGACTACCGGCTCAACAGGCGATGGCTTTAAGTTCGCTAAAGACCTGGGAATAAGTGTTACAGGCTTTCGCCCCGGACTTGTGCCGTTAGAGGTTAAGGAAGATTATATAACTGCTTTACAAGGTCTTTCTCTTCGTAATGTGTCTCTTAGGATTAAGAAAGACAATAAAGTGCTGTACGAAGACTTTGGAGAGATGCTTTTTACTCACTTTGGAGTAAGCGGTCCTATCGTTCTTAGTGCAAGTAGCATAATAGGAAAGCATCTGGAGACATCGAATACTCTTACAGGCGTAGTAGATATGAAACCTGCTCTTGACTATAAGAAATTAGGCGATAGAATCGTAAGAGATATAGATAATAACAAGAATAAAGAGATTAAATTCTTGCTATCGGGACTTCTTCCCGCCAAAATGGTAGATATATTTTTGGATCTTTTGAATGTTGATACACACCTTAAGCTTAATGAGCTTACTAAGGGAAAACGGCAGGAACTTGTACATTTACTGAAGGAGTTTGCATTTACCATAACAGGGACAAGGGATTATAACGAAGCCATAATTACGCAGGGCGGTGTAAATGTTAATGAGATTAATCCGGCCACAATGGAGTCTAAGAAGGTTAAGGGACTCTATTTCGCCGGAGAAGTTATAGATATTGATGCTCTTACGGGAGGCTTCAATATGCAGCTTGCGTTTTCCACCGGGCATCTGGCGGGAGAAAGCGCAACGACAGATTAAATGAGTATGTAAATTAAATGATAATACACATTAAGGAGGAGAAGAAGTTAAAATGAGTATGAATGTGGCAATTGACGGACCTGCGGGAGCCGGTAAGTCTACAATAGCGAAGAATGTTGCAGCTGAGATGAAATATATATACGTTGACACGGGTGCAATGTATAGAAGTCTGGCACTTTATTTTATCAGGCAGGGCATCGATAAGGATGATGAAGCGAAGATAAGCGAGGCCTGCAAGGACTGTGACGTGACAATAGGATATGAGGACGGTAAGCAACAGGTTATTCTTAACGGCGAGAATGTGACAGGTCTTATCAGAACCGAAGAAGTTGGCAATATGGCTTCTGCATCAAGCGTTTACAAGGATGTTAGGGCTAAGCTTCTTAACCTTCAACGTAAGCTTGCTAAGGAAAACGACGTAATCATGGACGGAAGAGACATAGGAACCTGCATTCTTCCCGATGCACAGGCTAAGATATTCCTTACGGCGTCAGTTGATACAAGGGCTGACAGGCGATATAAGGAGCTTATAGAGAAGGGCGAATCTCCCGATCTTGAGAAGATTAAGAAGGATATTGAAGAACGCGATTATCGTGATTCCCACAGAGAGAATGCACCCCTTAAGCAGGCTGATGACGCAGTTCTCGTTGATTCTTCTGATATGTCGATTGAGGAAGTTACGAATGCCATTATAGATATAATCAAGAGTAAGATGTAAGTTTTTATATGTTTAAGTGGTAAATGTTATATGGAAATTGAAGTTGCAAAATCTGCCGGCTTTTGCTTTGGCGTTAATCGTGCGGTAGATATCGTTAATGATGAAATAAAAAAGAAGGGTGATAGACCTATTTACACATACGGTCCCATTATCCATAACGAAGAGGTTGTAAGAGACCTTGAGTCAAAAGGCGCATTTCCCATAGAAGAGGAAAAAGACCTATCCGATTATGACCCGGGAACCGTGATAATAAGATCCCACGGTGTAACAAGAGAAGTCCAACAGAATCTTGAAAAATCGGGCTTCGACGTGGTTGATGCATCCTGTCCCTTCGTCAAGAAAATTCATAGAACGGTTGAAGAAAAATCAAAGGAAGGGTACTACATTGTAATCATCGGAAACCCCGTTCATCCCGAGGTCAGAGGTATTGTGGGATGGGTGGTAGGCGATGATGTAACGGTTATTTCAAGCGAGGAAGAAGCAAGAAATTTTACTTACAAGCGTGACAAAAAAATATGCATTGTCAGTCAGACAACATTTAACTACAATAAATTTCAAGATTATGTTGAAATCATAAGTCAAAAAGGTTATGATATAATTGCTGTGAATACAATATGCAATGCAACACATGAGCGTCAGACCGAAGCAAGAGAGCTTGCTAAAAAGTCAGATGTCATGATTGTTATTGGCAGTAAGGGCAGTTCTAACACCCAAAAGTTGTATGAGATATGTTGTAAGGAATGTAAACAGACTTACTTTATTCAGACAAAGGACGATTTAGACTTGTCGACGGATCAATCCATTGGTTATCTAGGTATTACAGCAGGGGCATCGACCCCAAACAATATTATTGAGGAGGTTCAAAAACAATGTCAGAAAGTTTTGAACAAATGTTAAATGATTCTTTTAAGATAATAAGAAATGGAGAGGTAGTCGAAGGAACTGTTATTAGTGTTAAGCCTGATGAGATTGTTCTTAATATCGGATATAAGTCTGATGGTATAATTACCGCAAGAGAATACTCTAATGATGACAGCTTGGATCTTACAACAGTTGCAAAAGAAGGCGACACATTAGAGGCGATTGTCACTAAGGTTAACGACGGTGAAGGACAGGTTCTTCTTTCTTACAAGAGACTTGCTCAGATGAAGGGCAATAAGAAGTTAGAGGAGGCCTATGAGAATAAAGAGGTACTTACTGCTGAAGTTACACAGATTCTTAACGGCGGACTTGGTGTTCTTGTTGACGAGACAAGGGTATTTATCCCTGCAAGTCTTGTATCAGACACATTTGTTAAGGATTTGAGTCAGTATAAGGGTAAGGAGATATCCTTTGTAATTACCGAGTTCAATCCTCGTAAGAGAAGGATTATCGGTAACCGTAAGCAGCTTCTCGTTGAAGAGAAGGCAGAGAAAATGGAAGAGTTACTCGCAACTCTTAAGGTTGGCGATGTTATCGAAGGAACAGTTAAGAATGTAACTGATTTCGGCGCATTCGTAGATCTCGGCGGAGTTGACGGACTTCTTCATATATCTGAGATTTCATGGACAAGAATTGATAATCCCAAGAAGGTATTATCAATCGGCGATACAGTTAAGGTATTTGTTAAGGATATTAACGGAACTAAGATCGCACTTTCTTGCAAGTTCCCTGATGAAGACCCTTGGGCTAAGGCTATTAAGGAACATCCGGTAGGATCTACCGTTAAGGGTAAGGTGGCAAGAATGACTGATTTTGGTGCATTCGTTCAGATTGATGAAAATGTTGATGCTCTTCTTCACGTATCGCAGATATCAAGAGAGCACGTTGCTAAGCCTTCAGACGTACTTAAAGTAGGTCAGGAAATTGAGGCACAGGTAACGGAGTATAAAGAGGAAGGTCATAAGATATCCCTCAGTATGAAGGCACTTCTTGATGATGAGCCTGTTAAGGATAATGACGAAGATGTGGCTGATGTTGATATCGAGAAGGTGGGTAAAGAGCTTTCAAAAGAAGCAGAGGCAGAGGAGAAGGCTTCTGATACGGAGGCGTTAGGTAAAGCTGAAGAGAAAGCTGATGATTAGGGAATTTGGAATAATAAGCTTCTGATTTAATGTAGGGTTTTTATATGGATAAATACGAAGAATTTAAGAAAGACATTTACAATCTTACCAAGATTGACTTAAACGCTTATAAAGAGCAACAGATGAAGCGCAGAATAGACAGTCTTATAGGTAAGAGGAAATGTAAGTCGTACAGGGATTACGTTCAGATGATTAAGACCGATAAAGAGGCCTTTGAAGAGTTTGTGGGTTTCCTCACAATTAATGTATCTGAGTTCTATCGTAATCCGGAGCAGTGGAAGCTGTTTGTTGACGAGTTTATACCGGAGCTTATAAAGAAATTCGGCAGAAGACTTAAGGTATGGAGTGCCGCATGTTCTACGGGAGATGAGCCGTATTCCCTCGTTATGGCCATGTCTAAGCACCTTGATCTGTCACAGATTAAGATTATTGCCACCGACATTGATAAGCAGATATTAGAGCAGGCTAAGGTGGGGCTCTACAACGAGAAGAGTATTGCGCATGTGCCGGATGAATACAAGAAGAAGTATTTTACTAAGATCGGCAGGTCATACCAGATAGATGAGAAGATTAAGAAATGTGTTGAATTTCGTCAGCATAACCTCTTAAGAGACGATTACATTAAGGATTGTGACCTTATCGTGTGTAGGAACGTGCTTATCTACTTTACGGATGATGCTAAGTACGAGGTCTACGGCAAGTTCGCAGATTCTCTTAAGAAGAACGGAATTCTCTTCATCGGTAATACGGAACAGATTATCAATTATGCGACGCTCGGGTATAAGAGAAGATATTCCTTCTACTACGAGAAAGAGAAGAATAAGAACGAATTATAAGATTTAAGCGAGGTAACCTAGGTTGCCTCGCTTTCTATTACATGGAAAATGTAATTTTTGATATATACACTGTCATCTGTTTTATCTATTATATCAATATAGCATTCTTTGTCAGAATATGATTCACGATACAGCTTATCTTCCTCGAACATTGTCTTGTCAAGGACGGGAAGGAATAATCCCTTTTTTTCGACAAAGCAATTCTCTTTCTTTGCCGGGACAGCGTTTTTCTTGTTGGCCGGATTAAGTAACTTATTGGGGATAATAATACCTTCGTTTGGTATATAACTATAATCTCTGAAGTTTTTCAGATAATACTTCATTTTAGTGTCCTTGGGAGATAATAATGCTTTTACTCGGCTATCTTCCAAAATAATATAGTAGTACTCCTTTCGGAGTGCGAGACGTTTCGGAATAGGGTATTTAAGCGGGAGAGTAGTCGTAATCTCTTTTTCGTTATCACTGTATGTTATCTTCGGTACAGCCTTCCAATCAATTATATCAACAATATCTGTATAACGAAGAATTACAAGAAGGTCAACCATTCCTTGCACATCTTCGAGATTGTGGGTTATTAGATTATTGTATAATTCTTTGTCTCCGGTCTTTGTATAAGTCTTGTATTGTTCAATCAGTTCACCGCCGGAATACTTATCTTCACGTTCAATCCCAAGGAATGCTTCAATTGTCTTTTGCTTAAGGTTATTAAGCTTAAGAAGGCTCTTTAACCCCTTGCATTTCTTATAGATATCGATCTGATTGTACTTTTTGTAGTCATAATCTATGCCATATTTATTATATCTTGACTTTATAAAAGGAAAATCAAACGTTAATCCGTTAAAAGTGATAAATTGATTGGTGTTTTTTGAGTAGTCTGAAAACTCAAGCAGTATATCTTCCTCTTCAGAGGGGGCTTCGGCGAATAGAAGGGTGATTCTGAGAGAAATATTATCTCCTGATTTAATATTTTCGATGTCGCCAGTAATTCTAGAAAGTCCAATCATATATATATGGCAATAATTTGGACTTAAACCGGTGGTTTCTATGTCCAAAAGACAGGTGTTTTCATCAAGATATTTAAGCTCTGCTTCCGATAATTGTCGCTTTATTTCTTTACTTATAATCTTCATAACTGCTATTTTAACAAAAAACAGCTTAAAATGTGCGTAAAATAATACAATTTTTTAATTAGTTATTTTCTTAACACACAAAAAAATGTTATAATATGTATTAAGTGTGACCGGATTCAGATAGGTTTTTACGAGTAGTTACAGATCCGGTTCATTAGTAAATCGAAAGAGAGGGGATCGAATTATGGGTATTATGACGTTTAAAGGCGGCATCCATCCCTATGATGGTAAGGAATTATCCAAAGCCAAGCCCGTACGTAAATTGCTTCCTAAGGGTGAGCTGGTATATCCGTTGTCACAGCATATCGGTGCACCGGCTTCGCCTATAGTTAAGGTTGGCGATTATGTACTCCGCGGTCAGAAGATTGCTGAAGCGGGTGGCTTTGTGTCATCACCTATCTATTCTTCCGTATCCGGTACAGTTAAAGCAATTGAACCGAGGAGAGTAGTTATCGGAGATATGGTTAATTCCATTATTATTGAGAATGATGGAGCTTACACAGAGACCGGCTTTACGCCTTGCGAGGATTATTCTTCTTTATCTAACGAAGAAATCATCAGCAAGATTAAAGAGGCCGGAGTCGTTGGTATGGGAGGAGCAGGTTTTCCGACGCATGTTAAGCTGTCACCCAAGAATCCCGATGATATAGATCATATTATCGCCAACTGTGCCGAATGTGAGCCTTATCTTACGGCTGATTATCGCCGTATGCTTGAGGATCCGGAGAAGCTTATAGGCGGAATGAAGGTTGTACTTCAGATGTTTCCCGAAGCCCTCGGAGTATTCGGAATAGAAGATAATAAGCCTGAATGCATTAAGAAGATATCAGAGCTTATCAAGGATGAGAAGAGAATGGTTGTCGTACCCCTTAGGACGAAATATCCTCAAGGCGGTGAGCGTCAGCTTATCTACGCATGTACTAAGAGAGCGATCAATTCCAAGATGCTTCCCGCCGATGCCGGATGTATCGTTGATAATGTTGAGACATTGGTTGCAATATACAATGCGGTTGTTCTCGGTAAGCCCGTTATGAATCGTATATTTACAGTAACAGGCGGAGCCGTATGCGAGCCTCGTAACTACGATATGTATATGGGAACATCTTTCGAGGAATTCTTAGAGGAATCAGGTGGCTTCATCAAGGAATGCGAGAAGATGATTGCCGGAGGTCCTATGATGGGCTTCGCTCTTAAGGATGCCAAGATTCCCACAACTAAGACTACATCCGCGCTGCTTTGTCTTGATGTGGATGAGGCTTCAAAATATAAGACTACGGCCTGCATTAACTGTGGTAGGTGCGTAGAGGCTTGTCCCGAACAGCTCGTTCCTTCTAAGCTTGCTAAGTTTGCTGAGACGGGACGTAAGGACGAGTTCGAGAAATGGTACGGTATGGAATGTGTTGAATGCGGAAGCTGTACATTTATGTGTCCCGCAAGACGTCATCTTGCTCAATCGATTAAGACCATGAAGAAGCAGATTCTCGCAGACAAGAGAAAGAAGAAGTAAGGAGGTAAGTATTAGAATGGATAAGGTATTCAACGTAACATCTTCACCTCATGACAGAGGAAGGATGGATACACAAAAGATAATGCTTTGTGTTCTTATTTCTTTATTGCCGGCTACATTCTTCGGAATATACAATTTCGGATATAAAGCACTTATCTTAATTCTTGTTACCGTCGCAACCTGCGTGGTATCGGAATTTGTATTTAATCTTATTGTTAAGAAGGATAATACAATAGGTGATCTTAGTGCTGCTGTAACAGGACTTCTGTTGGCACTTAACCTGCCCCACACTTTGCCTTGGTGGCAAGCTGTAATCGGTGGTGTGTTCGCTATTATAGTTGTTAAATGTTTATTCGGCGGACTTGGTCAGAACTTTATGAACCCTGCCCTGGGTGCAAGATGTTTCCTTCTTATATCATTTACAAGCTCGATGACGAGCTTCACTTATGACGGAATAACGGAAGCAACACCTCTTGCCATGCTTAAGAACGGCGAGACTGTTGAGCCTCTTAAGATGCTTCTCGGTACAGAAGCCGGAACAATCGGTGAGACATCTGTTATCTGTCTTCTTATCGGAGCAATATTCTTAATACTCGTTGGTATTATTGATATCAGAATACCCGGTGCATATATTATTACATTTGCACTGTTTATTATGCTGTTCGGAGGTAAGGGCTTCGACCTTGACTTCTTAATCGAGCATTTATGCGGTGGCGGACTTATCTTAGGTGCTTTCTTCATGGCAACCGATTATGCTACAAGTCCCATAACTCCGCTTGGTAAGATAATATTCGGAATAGTACTCGGTATTTTAACCGGAATCTTCAGATTGTTCGGTTCTAACGCCGAAGGTGTTTCTTATGCAATTATTATCGGTAACCTTCTTGTTCCCCTTATTGAGAAGGTCACAATACCAAGAGCTTTCGGTATTACTAAAGTAAAGGAGGTAAGTGAAGATGAATAAAATCGTTAAAGATGCTCTTGTTCTTACTCTCATTACTTTAATAGCAGGCTGTGCTTTAGGTCTTGTATACGAAGTTACGAAGGAGCCTATTTTGAAAGCCAGTGAGGCCGCGACAGAGAAGGCTTATAAGGAAGTATTCGAGACGGCAGCTAAGTTTGAAGAAATGAAGGACTTTGATGCCGACAAGGCTAATGAGATTATCGCTGAGAAAGGCTATACAGACGGTACTGTTACTACTTGTGAAGTTGTTGATTGCGTTAAGGCACTTGATTCTTCCGGTAATGTGGCAGGCTATGTGGTAACCATGAAGTCAAAGGAAGGTTACGGAGGAGATATTGTATTTTCCATGGGCGTAACAAAAGACGGTGTACTCAACGGTTACTCTATAACTAAGATTGACGAGACTCCCGGTCTTGGTATGAAAGCAAAAGAAGATAAATTCATGGATCAATTCAAGAATAAGAAAGCGACCACATTGGAGGTTGTGAAGACTGCTTCTAATGATGAGAATGCTGTTCAGGCAATCAGTGGTGCTACAATAACATCTAAAGCTATAACTTATGCTGTTGATGCCGGTCTCTTTTATGTATCCAACTTACTTTCGGGAGGTGCTGCATCATGAATAAAATAGGAGAACGTTTATATAACGGTATTATTAAAGAGAATCCCACATATGTCCTGATGCTCGGTATGTGTCCGACGCTTGCCGTTACGACATCAGCAATGAACGGTATCGGAATGGGACTGTCAACAACTGTAGTGCTTGTTATGTCGAACCTTTTCATTTCAGCACTTAGAAAAGTGATTCCCGATAAAGTGAGAATGCCTGCATTTATCGTAATTGTTGCATCATTCGTGACAATTGTTCAGTTCCTTGTGCAAGGCTTCTTGCCGGATCTGTACGAATCGCTGGGTATATATATTCCACTTATCGTAGTTAACTGTATTATCCTCGGTCGTGCCGAGAGTTATGCATCTAAGAACCCTGTCCTTCCCTCAATATTCGACGGACTTGGTATGGGACTTGGATTCACAATCGGTATTACCATTATCGGTGCCATAAGAGAACTTATCGGAGCCGGCGCTATATTCGGCTTCCAGGTACTTCCTCTTGCCGATGAACAAGCAGGTACTGCCGGATATACACCTATATCTATATTCATTCTTGCACCCGGTGCGTTCCTTGTTCTGGGATTCGTCGTTGCGATTATGAATAAGATTAGAAGCAGCGCTGAGAAAAAGGGCGTTAAGATTGCACCGCCTCAGGGTTGTCTTGCAGGCGACTGTGCTTCTTGTGCCAATAAGTGCGCCGAAGCTACGGTTTCTGAACTAAAAGCTGATAATAAAGATGATTCAAATGACGACGGTCAAGTGAAAGATCTTAATAAATCTGAAGAATAGGAGGGGAGTGCTAAATGAAGACATTACTTATAATATTAATCGGTTCATCAATAGTTAATAACGTAGTGCTCAGCCAATTCTTAGGATTATGTCCTTTCCTTGGCGTATCCAAGAAGACGGATACGGCTCTCGGTATGGGCGGAGCGGTTATCTTCGTTATGACTATTTCATCCCTTGTTGCAAGCTTGATATACAAGTTTATCTTGCTTCCCACGGGATTCGAATATTTACAGACAATTGTATTTATTCTTGTAATTGCAGCACTTGTTCAGTTCGTGGAAATGTTCCTTAGAAAGAAGGTTCCGAGCCTCTATAAGTCACTCGGTGTATATCTTCCGCTTATAACAACGAACTGTGCCGTACTCGGTGTTGCTCTTAAGAACGTTACAAACGAGTACAACATTTTAGAATCTGTTGTTAACGGTGTTGCTACGGCAATTGGTTTTGCTATAGCCCTCGTAATAATGGCAGGTATCAGAGAAAAGATAGAATACAATGATATTCCTAAGCCTTTCAGAGGTTCTGCTCTTGTTCTTATCACAGCAGGTCTTATGGCTATGGCATTCTTTGGATTCTCAGGCGTGATATAGGAGGTAGGATATGATATTAGGTATAATACTTGCGGCTGTAATAGTCGGTGTTACCGGATGTGTACTTGGTTTCTTCCTCAGCTTTTCCGCCGAGAAATTCAAGGTTGAGGTTGATGAGAGAGAGACTAAGATACTGGATGTACTTCCGGGTAATAACTGCGGTGGTTGCGGATATGCCGGTTGTTCAGGCTTAGCTGCTGCCATTGTGAAAGGTGATGCGCCCGTAAACGGCTGTCCCGTAGGCGGTAACCCCGTTGCAGCCAAGGTCGGCGAGATAATGGGCGAGAAGGTAGAAGAAGGCGCTAAGAAGGTTGCATTTGTAAAATGTGCCGGAGATTGTGAAAAGGCAGAAGAAGACTATAACTACACTGGTGTAGAGGATTGTAATGCAATGTTCCTTGTCCCCGGTGGCGGACCTAAGTCTTGTAACTACGGTTGTATGGGCTTCGGAAGCTGTGTAGAGGCATGTCCTTTCGATGCTATTCATATCGTAGACGGAATTGCCAAGGTTGATCCTTTGGCTTGTAAGGCATGTGGTAAATGTGTGGATACTTGCCCGAAGAAACTTATCGAGCTTATTCCCTTTGACGCATCTCATGTTGTACAGTGTAGCTCTAAGGATAAGGGTAAGGACGTTATGTCTGTATGTAAGGTTGGCTGTATCGGTTGTAAGTTATGCGAGAAGAACTGTGAATTCGACGCAGTTCACGTAGAAGACAACGTGGCATACATCGACCAGGATAAGTGTACAGGCTGTGGCGTATGTGCCGAGAAGTGCCCGAAGAAAGTTATAAAGTAAAAATTATGTATGTTCCGGATAAATCCTTCCGAGTGATAGTCGGAAGGATTTTTTTAATATACTGATAATCGGATTATCGGATAAAAAGTTGCTCATAGATGCCGGATCGAAAGGCAGAACCTTTTTATTGTACTTTTTTAAGCATATTGTCATCTATGCCTGAGGTTTTTTCAATATTACCATCCTTGGTTACAAATATTGCTTCCGTATCAGGAATAGATTCTATTAGCTGCATGCCTTTATCTAATCCGTATATAAATGCTATTGAAGATAGGGCATCACCGGCAGTGGAAGACGAGTTAATGATAGTTACGCTATCCAGCTCGTTATCTACAGGATATCCGGTATTAACGTCGATTATATGGTGGTACTTTACACCGTTATATTCAAAGTAGCGTTGGTAATCACCTGATGTCACAATTGACTTATTGGTGACGCTTAAAGCACAAAGGGGAGTGCCCGATTCATCGAAGGGCTTCTGGATACCTATATTATAATTGGTTGTGCCGTCTTTTCTGTCGAGACACAGTACATTACCACCGAGGTTGATTACACCCTTGGTTATACCGTTGGAATTAAGATAATCCTTAATCTTATCGGCAATAAAGCCCTTGGCAATACCGCCGAGATCCAGCTGTTCCTTGTCGGTCTTAAGTCTTACTCTGTTCCCGTCAATCTCAATGTTCTTATAATTAAATCCCATGGCGCTTTGTACTTCTTCGGGAGTAGGCGGAACAGTCCTGTTCTTAATGTCCCATAGCGTTGTAAGCTTACCTATGGATATGTCGAATGTACCATCGGACATTTCTCCATAGTTTATGCCTTGTTTAATAAGGTCGATGGTATCGGGGTTAACTTCGGTAAATTCTCCGTTAGAGTGGTTAATCTTATATATATCCGAGTTTTCCTTGGTATTGCTAAGCATCTCATCGTACTTCTTGGCGATATTAAAGCATTCGTCGATATATTTCTCTGAATCGGATCCATATAATGTGATTGTAATTACTGTATCCAGGGCGAATCCATTCTTGGTGACAGGCTCATTAGAATTCATACTGCAAGAGCAGGAGCAGAGAGCTATCGTCATAATTATACATAGTATTAAGCTTATTATTTTTGTTATATTCTTCATAATATCCCGTTTTTTAATGATTTTTCACTCAAAATATGGTAAATTATTACTTTGGTAGTTTGTGTACAAGAATATGATAACAAAGGAAAGTATATGTTACAAGAAATAGATTTCAGTAATAAGAAAAGAGTAGTTATTAAAATAGGCTCTAATTCGCTTTTGCACGAGGATACCCAGAAGATTGACTATCTTAAGATAGAGAAGTTAATTAGAGAAATAGTAGACCTGCGTAACCGTGGTATCGACGTATGCTTGGTATCATCGGGAGCCATTGCAGTTGGCAGGAATTCTGCCTTCTATAATGATGATGTCTCAACTAATGCCAAGATGCAGGCATTAGCTTCCATCGGACAGGCTAGGCTTGTAAGTATTTATCAGAACATTTTTAGGGAATACAACCAAGAGGCAGGGCAAGTATTAATGACGAAGAATACCATTACCAACAATGTCTCAAGGAAGAATGCCCAGAACACCTTCGAAGCGCTGTTCGAAATGGGAGTTGTCCCAATCGTTAATGAAAATGACACTGTAAGCACCTTCGAGATTCAATTTGGTGATAATGACACGCTGTCGGCTCTTGTAGCCTATTTAATCAAAGCAGACCTTCTTATACTGCTTACCGACATAGACGGGCTCTATACGGCGAATCCGCGCTCTCACGAGGATGCTGAGTTCGTGCCTTATATAGATAATATTGATGAAGTTATGGATATGGGTTCTGAGTCAACAGGTTCCGATGTTGGCACCGGCGGAATGGCAACCAAGCTTATTGCGGGTAAGATTGCGACTCTATCCGGCGCTGATATGGTTATTGCCAATAGTGATGACCTCTCTATAATCCATAAGATTATAGAAGGCGACTTCAAGGGCTCGGTATTTAGATCTAATTTCGATGAATACTTCGACGTTCTCGGCTATATCGAAGACAATTATAACTACTAGTGGTCGAAGAATATGTTGCATAGGAATAAATGTGTATGAAAAGTAATAAGGAGCTTAGAAAAGAATACTTACAGAGACGAAATGAACTTTCTATAGAAGAAGTTCTCAGACGTTCCAAGATAATAGAAGATAAGCTATATCAAGCCATTCACGAGTATGATACTGATAATATTCTATGCTATTATCCGCTTAAAAAGGAAGTAAACCTCTTAGGTCTCTATAACATATTGCTCGACGAAGGATATAATCTCTACTTTCCGGTGGTGTATAGGGACGGAATGAGATTCTATAAGGCTAATAATATGGAAGAATTCTCAATTGGTACATTTGACGTATATGAGCCTGATGACAGAAGGTTTGAATTCAGGAGCATGGAAGCTTTCGTAATAACACCGGGACTTGTATTTGACAAGGATAATAACAGGGTGGGCTATGGAATGGCCTACTATGATAGATTCCTCAGACATAACACTCAGACTACTCCTGTGGGAGTATGCTTTGATTTCCAGGTGATAGACAGGGTTAACGCAACGCCCTTAGATGTACCTGTTAAGCAAATAATTACGGATTAATACAGGTCTTATTGATGAAGATTAAGGAACTTATATGAACAGTAACGATCAAAATGAAACAAATATACAACTTGATTATATTGATAAGCTTACAACGGTAGTTAAAGAGAAGTCCGAAGAACTCGGACGTCCCCTTACGTATAATGTAACAACATTTGGCTGTCAGATGAATGCCAGAGATTCTGAGAAGCTTAGGGGAATACTTGATAAAGTGGGATACATTGGGACTGATAGCGAGGATGCCGATTTTGTAATCTATAATACCTGTACCGTGAGAGAGAATGCTAATAATAAGGTGTACGGAAGACTTGGCGTGCTTTACTCCTATAAGAAAAAGAATCCCGATATGATTATTGCCCTTTGCGGCTGTATGATGCAGGAGAATGTTGTTATCGATAAGATTAAGGAGTCGTATAGCTTCGTCGATCTTATCTTCGGAACCCATAACATTTTCAAGTTCCCTGAGCTACTTTATAATTCGCTTATGAGCGATGATATGATTATTGATATATGGGAGAAGACTGACAGAATCGTAGAGAAGCTTCCGTCTTCTCGCAAGTATTCCTTCAAATCCGGCATCAATATTATGTTCGGCTGTAATAATTTCTGCAGTTATTGTATTGTGCCTTATGTAAGGGGAAGAGAGCGTTCAAGAAGCTCTGAAGAGATAATTGAAGAGATAGAATACCTTGTTAGGGACGGCGTTAAGGAGATAATGCTTCTCGGTCAAAATGTTAATTCTTACGGTAAGGGTTTAGACGAAGACATAAATTTGTCTAAGCTTCTTTCGAAAGTAACGAAGATAGAAGGCTTAGAGCGAATTCGTTTTATGACAAGTCATCCCAAGGATCTGTCAGATGAACTTATTGATGTTATGGCTTCAAGTCCTAAGATATGTAAGCATCTTCATTTGCCACTACAGTCAGGAAGTACTGATATCTTGGCTAAGATGAACAGGCATTATACGAAGGAAGATTATCTTGGCTTGGTAGACAGGATTCGTTCGAAGATTCCCGATATAGCGCTTACAACCGATATTATTGTGGGATTCCCGGGGGAGACGGAAGATGATTTCCTAGAGACTATGGATGTTGTTAGGAAAGTTGAATTCGATAGCGCATTTACCTTCATATATTCTAAGAGAACCGGAACACCTGCGGCGGCTATGGATAATCAGGTTGCGGAAGATGTTATTAAGGACAGATTCGATAGATTGCTTGCCGAGGTGCAAGAGATTGGTCGTAAGAAATACGAAGAGAATGTGGGAAGAACGGAGAAGGTTCTTGTTGAAAATGTCAATGAGAAGGATAGCTCACTTGTTAGCGGCAGAATGAGTAATAATGCAATAGTACATTTCCCGGGTGACAGTTCACTTATAGGAAGCCTTGTAAATGTAAGACTTACGGAATGCAAGGGATTCTATTATATTGGAGAGATAGATGAAGAAATGGCTTAAGAAGCGGGATATAATCTTAATTATTGCCTTACTTCTTGTTGGAATAGTAACGCTTATTATATGGCATTTTCTGTATAACGAAACGGGCAACAAGGTTACGGTTGAACAGAGGGGCGAAGAAATAGGCACATTTCCCCTTAATAAAGATACAGAGATTCCCATTGAATATAAAGGCGAAGAAGTAAACTTCCTCGTTATAGAGGACGGTTATTGCTATATGAAGGAAGCGGAGTGCCCGGATCATTTGTGCATTAAGCAAGGTAAGATTGATAAGGTGGGACAGACAATTGTCTGTATGCCGAATCGAGTGGTTGTTACTGTTGTGGGAGGTGACACATCGGGACTTGATTCTGTAGCGAAATAGCGATGAGGTATCATTATGAAGAAGTCATTACCGGCACTGGCGGTATTTCTTACATTTGCACTGATATGCAGTTATATTGAGTCCCTTATACCGATCCCCTTCGGTGTTCCGGGAATGAAGCTTGGACTTACCAATGTTGTTATAATCCTGCTTCTCTACCTTATGGGACCCTTTGATGCAATCGTAGTGTCGATTCTTAGAGTACTCCTTATTGGGTTTATGTTCGGAAATGTGTATTCACTATGCTATAGCTTGGCGGGAGGCGTACTTAGCTTTATAGTGATGTTCCTTCTCTATCGCTTCACAAAATTCAGTATGATAGCGGTGTCCGTGGCGGGAGGTTTCTCACATAACTTGGGGCAGCTGTTAGTGGCGCTATTCTTCTTCGATACGCCGTATCTTATATATTACCTGCCGGTGCTTCTTATAACAGGAGTCGTAACCGGCGCTGTTATTGGTGTTATAGCCCAGGCGGTGTATTCGAGGGTCAGGAAGTTCGTAGATAATCTGGATAAGAACAATAATAAGGATACTGATAAAGACGTTGATTCCGTAGAAGAAAAGTCAGATGTAATAGAAGAAAAGTCGGTTGTAATAGAAGAAAAGTCAGATGTAATAGATGAAAAGTCGGATGTAACGGATAAGGAGTAGTTATATGATTGCATTCATAAATGGAATACTTGACAGTATTGACGACAACTATGTATACATAGATTGTAACGGCGTGGGTTACAGGGTTATGATGCCCGGGTTCGACGTGGCAGAAATCGGTAATGTGGGTGAAAATGTGAAGGTATATACACATTACCATGTGACAGAAAACGAAATGTCCTTATACGGCTTTAATTCCGTTAAAAGTAAGAAACTCTTCGAAATGCTGATATCCGTTAACGGCATCGGTCCTAAGAATGGAATCGCAATACTCAGCGAACTAACAGCCGATGAAGTTATGAATGCGCTTGTAACAGGCGATGCTAAGGCCTTAAGCTCAGCCAAGGGCGTCGGTAAGAAGATTGCTGAGAGAGCCATATTAGAGTTGGGTAATAAGATTGATGCATCAGAGCTTATCGGTGTATCAGAGACGAATAGTGACATTTCCTTTGATTCGGAAATTGTAATGGCGTTAGAGTCTCTCGGTTATTCAAGGCAAGAGGCCAATACAGCCATTAGAAGCGCGGAGTATCAAGAAGGTATGACGGAGGAAGAGTTCTTAAAAGCGTGCCTTAAGACTATGATATGATAGCATTTCTGAAATGTATTTGAAAAGAGAGAATAAACATGAAACGAATGATATCAACAGAAATAAAAACAGAAGAGACAAAAATAGAAAAGACACTAAGACCGAAGACTCTGGATGACTACATCGGTCAGGAGAATGTGAAAAGCAATCTCAAGGTATATATTGAAGCCGCTAAAAACAGAGGCGAATCCCTAGATCATGTCTTATTATACGGACCTCCCGGCCTCGGTAAGACAACACTTAGTAATATTATCGCCAATGAAATGGGTGTCAATATCAAGGTCACTTCCGGTCCTGCCATAGCAAAGCCCGGAGAAATGGCGGCAATCCTTAACGGACTTCAGGAGAATGATATACTGTTTATTGACGAAATCCATCGCCTTAACAGGCAGGTGGAAGAGGTGCTTTATCCCGCGATGGAAGACTATGCCATCGATATTATGATCGGTAAAGGTCAAAGCGCCAAGTCAATAAGACTTGATCTTCCCAAGTTTACCCTTGTTGGCGCGACGACGAGGGCAGGCCTTTTGTCGGCACCTCTTCGCGACAGATTCGGTGTAATATTCCACTTAGAATACTATGAGCCGGAAGAACTTGTTAAGATTTTGGATTCTTCAGCGAAAATTCTTGATGTGAAGGTTGATTCTAAGGGTGCTTACGAGATTGCAAGAAGAAGCAGAGGAACGCCTCGTCTTGCCAATCGCCTCCTTAAGAGAGTAAGGGACTTCGCTGAGGTCGAATATGACGGAGTCATAACCGAAGAAATTGCTTCTGAAGCACTTAATCGACTTAATGTGGATTCTATGGGACTTGATGTTAACGACAGGAACATTCTTCTTACGATTATAGAGAAATACAATGGTGGACCGGTGGGACTTGACACATTATCCGCTACAATCGGCGAAGATTCGTCAACGATAGAAGATGTATATGAACCATATCTTGTTAAGCAGGGGCTTGTTAACAGGACGCCCAAGGGAAGAGTGGCCAGTGATAAGGCATTTTCACATTTTGGTATTAAGTCTCTTGAATAAAGAAGGCATTTATGATTAAATATAAGTGTTAAAATGTTTAGGAGGAATGTTATGTCGGCCAAAAAGAATACAGAAGTTTTAATAGGCGGTAAGAAATACACAATTTCCGGATATGAGGAAGAGGAATATCTGCAGAGAGTTGCATCTTATATCAATAATAAGCTTAAGGAGTATAATGATATAGATTCCTTTCGTAAATTGCAGGCCGATATGAAGTCAGTGCTTCTTGAGATTAATATCGCCGATGATTATTTCAAGGCGAAAGAGCAGATTGAGAAGTTAGAGGGCGATAACGAGAGCAAGGATCAGGAGATATTCACATTTAAGCACGACCTTATTAATAAGCAGGTTGAGAATGAGGAGCTTAAGAAACAGTTAGAGAAGCTGGAAAATGATAATAAGGAGTTGCTCCTTCAGAAGACGAAGCTTGAGAAGTCCTTAGAAGAATCGCTACTGGGGCCTACTACAAGTAACTATAATAACTAAGATATTAATTCCCGACAGTATGTTGGGAATTTATTTTTAAGGGAAATGTTATGAGAGAATTAGAAGTCCTGGCGCCTGCCGGGAACTTGGAAATCTTTAAGAGTGTAATAAATGCAGGGGCGGATGCCGTGTATTTCGGCGGACAGCTCTTTTCTGCGCGTGCCTTTGCCGATAATTTTGACTTTAAGGAGAGTAGGGAAGCGCTGGAGTATGCACATTTACACGGTAAAAAGGCATATCTTACCCTTAACACCCTCGTTAAAAACAAGGAATTCAATGATGAATTATTCGACTATATCAACTTCTATTACGAGAACGGTCTTGACGGCATTATCGTACAGGATATGGGCGTTGTAAGCTTTATCCGTGACAATTTCCCTATGTTAAATGTTCATGCCTCGACGCAGATGGCTGTTTGTAGCAGAGAAGGTGTGAATCTGATGGAAAAACTTGGTCTTACCCGTGTTGTGCCGGCCAGAGAGTTGTCACTTTTTGAGATTAAGTGCATACACGATAATACCAACCTTGAACTTGAGGTGTTTGTTCACGGAGCCCTTTGCTACTGTTATTCGGGGGATTGTCTTATGAGTTCACTTATCGGGGGAAGAAGCGGTAACAGAGGTCGATGTGCTCAGCCCTGTCGGTTGGAGTATGACCTATACTCAGAGGGTAAGCCTGTTAAGACTAAGGGTGGCTATATACTAAGCCTCAAGGACTTATGCGGCATTGACGACCTATATAACTTATATATGAGTGGCGTGTCGTCCCTTAAGATTGAAGGCAGAATGAAGCAGAAGCAGTATGCCTCCAATGTGGTAAATGTGTACAGAAGATATGTGGATTATCTTCTTAATAACATTTCTCAAGGCATCGACGAATACACTGTTAAGGAAAAGGACAAAAGATTTCTATTCGATCTTGGTAACAGATGCGGATTTACTAATAGTTATTACTATTATAATACTGATGATATGGTGACTTTTACAAGACCGAATCATCAAAGCAAGGATGTGGAATCGGAATATGCCGAAGAGAAATTGAAGGTACAAGGTATATTCAATGCAAGAGTCGGAGAAGAGATAGAGTTAACCGTATCTTATAACGATAATGTCGTTACAATGCGTGGTATAGTCTGTGAAAATGCAAGTAAAAAGCCGGTTACATCAGTAGATATAGAGAAGAGACTTAAAAGAACCGGGGATACGGTATTTGAATTTGAAGATGTTACGATAAATGTTGATGATAATATCTTCGTTCCCCTGGGAGAAGTTAACAGGCTAAGGAAAGAGGCGTTAGAAGAGCTTAAGGATAAGCTACTTTCGGAATACAGGCGATATGAGATTGAATCTGTCGCTGATTCGAAGGATAATTGTGAAATATTTAACAATTATGACGAGAAAGCAGGCAAGGAACAAGCTACACAAATAGAAACCATAGAACCGCTTATCATTTCAATTACCAACAGATCCCAGCTCGACGCCATAGACGGCATCAATTCATTACCGCCTTACGACCTTGTAATATCAGTTATCGACTACGAATTATTTAAGGATATCGACAATATACGACGACACAGCAATGCAAAGCGAATCTATGCAGATTTACCCATTGTTATAAGGGAGAATAAAAGAGATGTACTTCTTGGTAATCTTGATATCTTAAGAAAGTACGATGGATTCATTGTGTCAGGCTATGACGGCATAGGATTTATAAGAGAGAATAACCTTGAGGGAACAATTATTGCAGGCGACCATCTATATACTTACAATAACAATGCGCTTAGGTTTCTTGATAAGAACGACATAGAATATAACATTTCCCCGATTGAATTAAATCACAAGGAACTAAAGCATCGGAATAACAAGAATAGTATCCTTACGATATACGGTCGTTCGATTATGATGATTACAAGTAACTGTATTAACAAAAATTGTATTAAATGCGATAAGACCGAGAAGAACATGATTTTACGCGACAAAAAAGGTCACAGTTTCCTTGTTCGTAATAAATGCAAGATGTGTTATAATATCATCTATAATGATTTGCCGACTTGCCTTGTGGGAGAAGCTGACATGGTGGAGAGGCTTGGCTTCCGTAGTCTTAAGATAGACTTCACAGATGAAGATGTGGCAGGGGTTGAAATTGTTATCAGACAATACATGGATGCTTATATAGGTAATAAGAGTTTTTCTATAGACTATAAGTATACTAAAGGACACTTTAACAGGGGCGTAGAATAAGTCCTGCAGATAGGGGTACCCATATAGAGCGAGATCGTGTCCGGGAAGAGATTATTCGTGTAAGAGTCTTGAGTAATTGCTAATTCTGTAGGACGTATTAAGGAGTAGATTAATGGCATATATCGTAGTCTACGTAAGTAGATTTTTACTTGTATTCTTATTCGCCATATATACATTTGACTGTTTCTTCTCACTCAGAAGAAATGTGAACAGAGATCGTCAGAGAAGGATGTATCACAGACAGGTAGTAATTATGTATACAATCCTAATCGATCTTAATCTGTGTATATATGTGAGTACCAACAACATTTTAATAATCGTATTTATGCTTGCGCAAATGGTATTCTTCGGAATCTGTATGCTTATTTACAAGAAGATATATAAGCATGCGAGCTATGCCCTTATTAACAATATGTGTATGCTTATGACAATAAGCTTTGCAATTCTCGTTCGTCTTGATTTTGCTAATGCCATTAAGCAATTTGTAATCGCCGTTATCGGTATGGTTGCCACATGCTTTATTCCGGCACTTATCTCCAAATTAAAGCTTTGGAACAGGCTTAAATGGGTATATGCAATTGTAGGTATAGCGGGACTCCTTCTCGTTCTCGTAGTAGGCTCACGTGTGTACGGTGCTAAGATTAATATTAATCTTGGACCTATTGCTATTCAGCCGTCCGAATTTATTAAGATTGTATTTGTATTCTTCGTTGCTGCGATGCTGTATGTCTTGCCGGAAGAAGATTTGTCTAAGATGAAGATAGACTTTAGATCTCATGACTTTAGGATTGTTCTTGTTGCGACAGGTGTAGCGGCACTTCACGTACTTATTCTTGTTCTGTCTAAGGACTTGGGCGGTGCTTGTATATTCTTGTTTACCTATATAGTAATGCTCTATGTCGCCACGAGAAAACCTCTTTATCTTATAATCTGTCTCGCAGGAACAGCTGTGGGCGGTGTGCTTGTATATTACCTGTTCAACCATGTAAGAGTAAGGGTTGCGGCTTGGCAGGACCCAATGCTATCAGGTGTCGCAGTCGCTCTTTGCAATCGGAACGGGAAGTTGGTTCGGTTCAGGACTGTGCCAGGGTATGCCCGATAAGATACCGGTTGTGTCCCAAGATTTTATATTTGCCGCAATATCGGAAGAGCTGGGAGCTATATTCGCGCTATGCCTAATATTCGTATGTATAAGCTGTCTCTTTATGTTTTTCAATATTGCAATGGAGATAAGAGATCCATTCTATAAGCTTATTGCTTTGGGCCTGGGTACAATGTACGGAGTGCAGGTTTTTATTACGCTTGGCGGAGTTACGAAGTTTATCCCGTCAACAGGAGTAACGCTGCCGCTTGTAAGCTACGGCGGAAGTTCGCTCCTCAGTACGATAGTTTTATTTGCCATAATACAGGGATTATACTGTAAACAGTTCGACGAAAGTAGTGTTAATGATGAGTAAGAAGGATGATTTTAACGTAGAGGTCGTTGATTTTAATAACGAAAAGCCCAAGAAAAAAGGCAGAGCGAAGAAGATCAACGGTCCCGAAGGTCGTAAGAAACAACAGAATATAGAAGTTGAGACAATCGACAGACGTGGCAGACGGCACGGCAGAAGAGATGAATCTGCCCCCGATGGGAATGAAGAGATTGAACCGACCATTACGAATAAATCGAGAAATGTGCAATTTGCGGTTGTAATGTACGCATTTCTTGCTTTGTTCTTGGCACTCTGCGGTTATTTCGTATATTTCGTGGGCTTTAAGAGTGATGAATTCATTAACAGTCCGTACAACGCAAGACTGGAGTCCCTTGCCGACAAGGTAATAAGAGGTGATATAACCGATAGGAACGGAGTAGCCCTTGCAACATCAAGCTCTGATAATGTAAGAAGCTATCCTTACAGCAATATGTATGCCCACGCTATCGGCTACAACAGTAACGGTATGGCGGGTGTTGAGCTTGACGGCAATTTCTATATGATTAAGAGCCATGCATTTTTCTTAGAGAGAATTAAGAACGACCTTACGGGTGTTAAGAATAAGGGCGATACTGTTGTTACGACTCTCGATCATAAGGTGCAGGAAGTAGCCTACGATGATATGGACTACGATGGTGCTGTTATTGCGATTGAGCCATCTACGGGTAAGATTATCGTAATGACCTCTAAACCGAACTTTAATCCCAATACGATAGACGAGAATTATAAGAAGCTGTCACAGAGCGACACATCGGTGCTTCTTAACAGGGCATCCCAGGGTCTATATGTGCCGGGTTCCACATTTAAGATTGTGACTGCTCTTGAGTACTTAAGAGAAAATGCTGCTGCTGCGCAATCCACCTTCGATTGTAAGGGTAAACTTACTGTCGATAACTACACAATTCGCTGTTATCAGGGAGAAGTACACGGCCATATTAACTTTATGGAGGCATTTGGTGAGTCATGTAACGTAGCTTTCTCTGAGATCGGACTCGGGCTTAATAAGAACGGTTTTAACCAGCTGGCAAATCAGCTTCTGTTTAATCAGAATCTGCCTACAAGGCTAAGCCACACAAGCGTTAGTAAATTCTCTGTTGATGAGAATACCAAGGATACAATGATGATGCAGACGGCAATAGGCCAGGGACAGACAGTTGTCACACCTCTTCATATGTGTATGATTGCGGCTGCCATTTGTAATGACGGTAAGCTTATGGAGCCGTATATTATGGATTCTGTCACCAATTATAAAGGGGTAAATGTTAAGACATTTAAGCCGAAGACCGTTGATTCCATATTGTCTCAAGCTGAAGCCGACAGAATAGAAGAATATATGCGTTACGTTGTGACGGATGGTACCGCAACGGGGCTTAAGACTGACAAATACACGGCTTACGGCAAGACGGGAACAGCTGAATTCTCCGATAATTCCAAGGAATCACATGCTTGGTTCGTAGGATATGCCAAGAAGGATGATAAAGCCTTGGCAATAGCCGTAATTCAGGAAAAGGGCGGCTCCGGTTCTAAAGCTGCGGTGCCCATAGCAAGAGATGTATTTGATGCATATTTTAGTGAGTAGGAGATATATACTACAGATTAAAACCTTTAGAAAAATATAAATTAGATGATAGCGCATTATTACATCAAACCCGTGAAACTAAAATATTTGCTTATTTTTCCCAAATAAGCTATAATTTCTAGTAATTATGAGTTTACACCACACTGATAGGAGAAAACAATGATAGAAGCAGTAAGTTGTGGGGGTGTGGTAATCTATCGTGGGAAGGTATTGGTACTTTATAAGAACATCCACCATCGCTATGAAGGATGGGTTCTTCCGAAGGGTACCGTAGAAGAGGGCGAAGAGCACGAGACGACCGCCCTTAGAGAGGTTAAAGAAGAGTCAGACGTTGACGCCAAAATAATCAAATATATTGATAAGACATCATATACGTTTCTTGTGCCGGAAGGTGAAGTGTACAAGGACGTACATTGGTTTCTTATGCGAAGTGATAGTTATCACTCAAGCCCGCAACATGAAGAGTTTTTCGAGGATTCGGGATATTATAAATATCATGAGGCATATCACCTTCTTAAGTTCCCTAATGAGAAGGATATCCTTGAGAAAGCATATAACGAATACCTCGAGTTGAAGCGCGCGAAGCTTTGGACAAATCGAAATTTCTAGATTTATGGACGTATTAAATGTATATCTCAGCGACAATATAATAGATGAATCGGTAGATATGCTTCTTAGAATGGCGACACATAAGAGTCTTCCCCTTGGCTACCAAGTAATAGTTGTTAGCGAGAAAGAGGAAGAGCTTCTTGTGATATACGGATCTCATGAAGTGAATACCGACCGTTTTCTCGATAAGAATTATCATATAGTCGGATTCGGCAAGGGTAAGAAGGAGACGGAGAAGCTTCTTAAGTATATTATTGACGATATGCTTGTTAATACAGGAGATATAAGTAAAGACAGGTTTTTAACAATTAAGAATTAATTTAATATCGGGAACAAGAACATATGGCAATTTTTCTTACAATACTTAAGATAATAGGAATAGTGCTTTTATGTATTATCGGATTGATTCTTGTTATAATTCTCTATGTACTTCTTACGCCTTTCTGGTTCAAGCTAGAAGCATTAGTCGACAGAGAATTAAATTATGACATCAGGTTTAAAGCAACTTCGTTTTTGCATTTTATTCAAGTTCATGTTAATCTGAAAAAAGACGAGGATCTGGTATTTGATGGTACTGTCGTCGGAACACTTGTTAAAGTTTTTCCGAAAGATGACAAGGGTGAAGACGACAAGGAGAAAAGTACTGAGGTGGTAGAGTCCTCTGATGATTCTATAGATAAAGTTGAAGATAAAAAAGTTGATGAAGTCTCAGAATCAACGGAAAATAAAGAAACTAATACCGGTAGTCAATCTGAAGATGAGGATAACAAGATAAGTGAAGAAACTGTCGAAGAAACATCCGACAGCCGGATTATCACTTCCGATACTTCGCCCGGTGAAGATTCAATCGAAGAAGAAAAAGAAGAAAAAACCGGCGTCTGGGAGAAGATAAAGGCATTTTTCCATAAGCTCAATCCCAAAAACTGGGGCCCGATAATAAGGAAAAAGATAGAAGAGCTTAAGATAAAAATCAAGAATCTTATAAAAGATTTAAAAGAGAAAAAAGAAAAGATAATTGCAATTATAAATGACCCTCAAAATAAAGAGTGGTTTAAAAAGATATTTACCCAACTTAAAAAGCTAATAAAGTCTCTTAGGCTTAATATGAGAGGGACCGATCTTGATTTTTCAATTGGTGAGCCTGACTCAACCGGTCTGGTAAGCGGAGGCCTGTCCCTATTCCCGCCTACATATGATAAGAAGGTCAGAATTCTTCCGGACTTTCAATCGGATGATTTATATCTGGACGGTAAGATTGTACTTAAGGGTAAAATACAGATAATATCTGTTGTGATAATGGCGCTTGTTATAATAACGGACGCTAACACCAAGAGGATACTTAAGTTACTTAAATAGAATATCTTTTCTATAAAATATAAAGAATAAACATTTTGCAAATGTAGGAGGTACGAAATGGAGAAGAATAACGAAGTGTTCAAGCAGACAATAGGATCTTTATTCAACGGAATGGATTCCTTCCTGTCGACAAAGACTGTAGTGGGAGAGCCGATTCGTATCGATGATACGATAATTCTTCCTCTTATTGATGTATCATTCGGTGTTGCTGCAGGTGCGCTTACGGATGATAAGAAGAATGACGGTGCAGGTGGTCTTGGCGGTAAGATGCAGCCTTCGGCAGTAATAGTAATTCATAACGGTACCACAAGACTTATCAATGTATCCACACACACAGGTATTGATAAGATTCTTGATATGGTCCCTGATTTTGTAGATCGTTTCGCCAACAAGAATAAGGACAAGAAAGAAGCCAAGGCAAACGGTGATAAGGGTAAAGACCCTGAAGCAAGAGAAGCCGCCGCTGAAGAGATTAGAGACAGGGTTAATGAATCGGCAGCTGAAGCTTTAGATAAATAATAGAGGTATGTTATGGAAATTTTCTTGAATATAATTAATGCAATACTTATATTCTACTTTGGAGCAACTAACATAGTTTCAATTGTAGTTGAATTATTGTATATGCTCGGATGTTTTCTTGTTTTCAGAAAATCCGGATCAAAATGGTGGATATCTCTTGTTCCGTTTTACAGGGAATATGAGCTGGCTCGTTGCGCCAATCGTGAGGCGGATGGACGTCCTTATGCAGCAATATTGTTTATAAACAACGTATTCTCTGTTTTGGGATATTTTGCCCAGTATTTTACTTCCGAAGAATATGCGACCCAATTAAATGTTGTTCTGGCGGCAATTCAGGTAGCGATTATCATTCCGTGGTTTATATATAATCTTCGTGTGTTCAACGGTCTTGTTGAGATATATAATTCAACAAGATGGTGGGCTATTTGTTATGCTATAATGACTCCAAGATTTATTCCGCTTCTTTATTGGGGATTTAATAAGAAATGTCAACCGAAATTCAAGGTTAATGAGCTTGAGAAGGAGATGGAGAAATTAGCCAGGTACGGTAGCGTATCCGTAATGGAAGAGGGGCTTACCGTTAATCTTAATGAACGAAGTGTTAAGGGATTTCTTAAGGAGAAGAAAGTCTTACTCCGAGACATTCACATGGCTATTCCCGCAGGTCATATGGTTCTTTTGCTCGGTGGATCGGGTGCAGGTAAGACAACCTTCTTAAATGCCGTTAACGGTTATGAGAAGGCTGATGCCGAAGTGCTTCTTGAAGGCAAAAATATGTATACCGATTACAAGCAAATGATATATGAAGTGGGATTTGTACCTCAATCGCAGATGATGAGAGACAAAGATACCGTAATTAAGACAATGAGGGATTATGCCAATCTCAGGCTGCCCAAAGGTTTAAGTAAAGAAGACAGAGAAAGACGTATTGAAGAAGTTATGGACATCTTCGGCCTTATTCCCGTAAAGGATAATATGGTTGGACAACTCTCGGGTGGGCAGAAGAAGCGTCTGTCTATATCTATAGAATATCTGTCTAATCCTTCTCTATTCATATTGGATGAGCCCGATTCCGGACTTGACGGCGTTATGGCAAGAGAGCTCTTTGAGAGACTTAGAGCCGTTGCAGATTCCGGACGAATTGTTATTGTGATTACGCACAGTCCCGATCGTGTCGTGGATCTTTTTGATGATGTTATCGTACTTGCAAAGGACAGTGCGCGTACCGGTCGTCTTGCATATTACGGCAGTATTGATGATGCAAGAACCTTCTTCGAAAGAGAAAGTATGGAAGAAATTGTTAAGCGTATTAATCAGGTGGAAGAAGGCGGAGACGGACTGGCAGATGAATATGTATTAAAATATGCAGAGGTGGTTCAAAATGGCTGATAACAACAATGGAAGTGCCAGAACAGCACTTACAGTTCAACATAAAAGCGGTTTAGAACAGATAGGAATTTATTTTGGTAAATTCTTAAGAAGTTTTATTTATCAGAATGATTGGATTAAGCTTTTTATGTCGATGCTTATTGCCATATTGGTAGGATTCGCCTTGAGCGGTGACTTCCGTGTAACAAGAGAAGGTACACTTACGGGCGGATTTGCCGTTATATGTGTGTGCTTATGGAATGGTATGTTTAATTCAATACAGGTTATATGTAGAGAAAGAGATGTGGTTAAGAGAGAGCATAGAAGCGGAATGAAGGTCTATGCTTATATCTTATCTCATTTTATGTATCAATTGCTTCTGTGCCTTGCAGAGACAATTATATCTGTTGTTGCATTTTATCTCGTTGGGTTTGATTTTTCGGGAGTCGGGATTATAACACCTTGGCTTATTCTTGATGTTACGATAACGCTTTTCCTTGTTACTCTTTCATCTGATTTGTTGTCACTGTTTATATCAGCTCTTGTTAAGACAACTACAACGGCTATGACAATTATGCCATTTGTACTTATATTCCAGCTCGTATTCTCCGGAGGACTGTTTCCACTTCCCGGAGTTGTAAGGAATCTATCTGTTCTTACGATATCGGGACCGGGATTCAATGCTTTGTCTTCAGAATTCAATGTTAATGAATTGCCATACAAGGCTGTTACCGATATGCTTGAGATGGTAGATGATGTGGAATTCGATGTTACATTAACAGGTGAAGAGCTAATAGAGATGCTTAATGATACAAGCAATCCCGACATTCAGGATCTTAGAGCGACGCAAGTCGGTAAGACAATGACTGTCCGTGAGTTAACGGATATCATCTCGACTGATGATGAGTTCGCAGATCTTCGGGCCGAAACGATCCTCGAAAGGATTACTCTTGGTAAGGCTCTAAGCGAAGCGTCTAAGAGTGGTGCAGCAAGTCAATATAAATCAGCAACTATTCCCGATACTCCTATTACCGTCGGAATGGTTTTCGACTTTATTCTTAACGATGCAAGTCTCAGTGATGTAAGAAACACCACATTGATTGAGCCTGTTACCGTTGGAAGTGCTATTAAGATGCTTAGAGATTCCAACAGTAGTATTCTTAATAAAGAAGTTAAATATTATACGACAATCGGAGAAGTATTAGATTCTCTTAAAGCCGACGGAGAGCTTGATAAGTATAACACTAAGACAATCACATACCATACCAACCTGGGTAAAGTCTTAGACAAGGTCGGAAGAGATGAGACAACGGTTAGAATCGAAAAAGAAGCTAAGAATTCACTTTATGATTCACATTATGAATACTCCAAAGTTAATCTTGTAATGAATTGGATTCATCTTCTCATCTTTGTAGTTGTATTTACTATAGCATCAATGATTGCCTTGTTATTTGTTGATAAGGATAAGAGATAAGATATATGACCTCACATTCTAAGAATGATAACAGAATCATTGGATTTGATGGGTTAAGAGTATATGCAATTCTCATGATTGTCGCCTGTCATACCAAGATGTTTACAGAGAGTGCCGGAGGTGTTGGTAACAGTATATTCTTCTCTTTAAGCGGATTCCTTGTGTATTATTCGCTTAAGAATGTTAAGAACATTAAAGATATAGGCTTTTTCTACGTAAAGCGTTTATTAAGAATA
Source organism: uncultured Lachnospiraceae bacterium (assembly GCA_905233695.1). GTDB lineage: Bacteria > Bacillota > Clostridia > Lachnospirales > Lachnospiraceae > RUG191. The sequence goes on from CAJODN010000002.1 coordinate 92,523, forward strand.
GTTCCCGTTACGTGGGCAGTGTTGTTGATAATCTGGAGAATGATTCCGGGAGTTTTCTCATTAACTGATTTTAGTACAGATCATAGTCTGATACTTAATATGCTTTTTATACGCGGATATGAGCATCTTTGGTTTCTTCAACACCTTATGCTGATGTATCTTATTGCACCTTTAATATGGCTTATATATAAGGTTATATACAAGGCTGTATCTAAGACATCGCTTCCCGGAATATGGGCTTATTTATTCCCGGCCGTTCTTTTGATCATAATTGCCGTAATTATGAAACTGTTCCTTACAGCAGATGTACTTACAATGGCCGGCAACGGAAATCATAGTCAGTTTCGGGGCTGGATGTTTATCTTGGGATTTGCTACGGCAATTCTCGGAGAAGCATTTAAGAATGAAATAAAAATACAAAAGCATTCCGGTGTGTTCCATGCTTTAAAAGTATTTACAAATGTATATACCGTATTGTTTTTTTTGATTTTTACAATAAGTGTTGTGCCGATTGTATATGAATTCGGTTATCTTTCGGTGTTTGATAACAGGATGGTAAGATTAGCATGTGATTTGGTTTTACTGTTTCTTTTATCAGTGACAAAGGATACGTTTGTTGCAAAAGCACTTGATTGTAAACTGCTTGTAAAGCTATCAGCTCTGTCTTTCGGTATATATCTATGGCATTTTTTCTTTGTTTCATTTTTCGTTACGGGAAATGGAATTCATAGCTTTATTTTTGATCTTTTCATCAGTATATGTGTATCAATGTTTACATATACGGTTGTTGAGAAGAATGCTCAGAAGCTTGTTAGAAGAATTGGTGAAAAAAGAAAGTAGTAAAAAACTCCCCACTGAAAATCAGTGAGGAGTTCGTTTCTTTAATAATTGTTTACGCTCTTTCTACGGCATTGGAACGAAGACATGCTGCACATACATATTGTCTCTTGGGTGTTCCGTTAACAATACATTTAACAGATTTGATGTTGGATTTCCACATTCTGTTGGTTTTTCTATGTGAATGACTTACGTTATTACCGAAATGAGCGCCTTTACCGCATACTGCACATTTAGCCATTTTACTATCCTCCTTTAATAAGACTCGATTCGAACATTCATCAAATCGCAACACGCATATATTATCATATAGAAATACAATTTACAAGGGAAAATGTTATAAAATTCGCTTATTTTCACATATTCTTATTGTAATAAAGTGAAAATATATACAATAATTAACCTCTTTTTTTTGTGAACTTGTTATATTTTCTGAAAATATAAAATCCCTTTGTCTTTTTATATAAAAAATAATATAATATTTATGCTGTGCATTAAATAAAATCATACGGAGGTTATTATGCAAGGACAGATTCAGACAAATCTCGGAAAAATCATTATTGATACTGACGTTATCGCTACTTATGCAGGTGCCGTTGCGGTAGAATGCTTCGGTATTGTCGGTATGGCGGCGGTTAACATGAAGGACGGTCTTGTTAAACTCCTTAAAAAGGATTATCTTAACCACGGTATCAATGTGACAATAGATTCAGACAATGAGATTTCATTTGATTTCCATGTAATTATTTCATACGGTGTAAGTATTATAACGGTTACGGACAATCTTAAGGAGACCGTTAAGTACAGAGTTGAAGAATTTACGGGAATGAAAGTGAAGGACATTAACATTTTCGTTGAAGGCGTAAGAGTAATAGACTAAGGAGGGCATAACGTGAAAGAAATTAATTCTATTAATGTTTCAAAGTTTGCCAATGCTTTCCTTGCAGGCGCAAATAACCTTGAAGCGCATAAAGAATGGATTAACGAGCTTAATGTATTCCCTGTACCCGACGGTGATACGGGAACCAATATGTGTATGACAATTATGTCTGCTGCAAAAGCTGTAACAGAGCTTGAAGACCCCACAATGAAGACGCTCTCTAAGGCAATTTCATCCGGATCTCTTCGCGGTGCAAGAGGTAACTCCGGCGTTATCCTATCGCAGCTCTTCAGAGGCTTCAGTAAGGTAATCGGTAAAAGTGATGAGATCACAACAGATGTACTCTGTGATGCTATGCAGAAGTCGGTAGAGACGGCATATAAGGCTGTTATGAAGCCTAAGGAAGGTACAATTCTTACAGTAGCAAGAGGTGCCGCCGATAAAGCGCTTGAGATGGTAGAAGTTACCGATGACATAGTGTATTTTGTAGATGAAGTGATTAAGGAAGCTGAGCTTACACTTAAAAAGACTCCGGATATGCTTCCTGTACTTAAGCAGGCAGGTGTTGTTGATTCCGGCGGACAAGGTCTTGTATGTATCCTTCAAGGCGGATATGACTATCTTATCGGTAAGGATGTTAAGCTTACAATCGGAGATGAAGGCGAAGCCAAGAAGAAGGAAGAGCCCGAAGAAGCAGAATATACATATCATGCTGATTTCGTAATTAATCTTACCAAAGCATTCGCCAATAAAGATGAGCGAGAGTTCACATCTTTCCTTGAAGAAAGAGGCGGAAGAGTAAGAGTTAATTGGAACGGCGATGAGATATCGGTAAGTATCAGAACAGATGAACTTGGCGAAGTAATAAGTAAGTCTGTAGATCTCGGTATTCTTACCAATATCGACATTAAGAATATTAAGAGCGAGTATGCTAAGACTGTAAATGCAGCATCAAGTAAGAAAGCTGCTGCAGAGATTGCCGGTAAGACTGATTCTTCTAAGAGCGAGAACGAAAGTGTTGAATTTACCGAGCCTCCCAAGGAAATGGGCTTTGTATCAGTGTCAATCGGAGACGGAATGAATTCAATCTTTACTGAGCTTGGATGTGATTATATTATCGAAGGCGGTCAGACAATGAACCCTTCAACCGATGACGTACTCCTTGCCATTGAGAAGGTAAATGCGAAGAATGTATTCGTTCTTCCCAATAACAAGAACATAATTTTGGCGGCCAACCAGGCTGCAGAGCTTTGCGAAGATAAGAATATAATCGTTCTTCCTACCAAGACAATTCCACAAGGTATAACAGCCATTATTAACTTTATTCCCGATCAGTCGGTGGAAGAGAATAAGGCTCGTATGGAAGAAGAGATTCAGAATGTAAAGACAGGTCAGGTCACATACGCTGTAAGAGATACCGTTATCGATGATAAAGAGATAACCGAAGGTGATTACATGGGTATCGGCGACGAAGGAATACTTGCTGTTAACAAAGATATGAACAAGGCATTTCTTGATATGATTAAGGGTATGGTTGATGATTCTTCTGCAATAATTACCATTTACTATGGTGACGAGGTTAATGAGAAGGATGCCATTTCTCTCGGAAAGCAGGTAGAAGAAGACTACGGTTCACTTGAAGTCGAGATTCAAGCCGGCGGTCAGCCCGTGTATTATTACGTGGCATCAGTGGAGTAGGATATGAATATTAACGAACCTATTACTTCGTTAAAAGGAATAGGGGACAGTAAAGCGAATAGTTTTAAGAGACTGGGAGTATACACTGTAGGTGATATACTCTCTTCTTTTCCCCGGACATATTATCAGTATAAGGAGCCGGTTCCGGAATCGGATCTGCATAAATATGTGGGCGAAAAGGTGGCTGTAAAGCTGGAACTTCGAGCTAATCCCATGCTTAAAAAGACAAGACGCCTTGATATCGTTATTGCTAAGGGCTTTACTCCTAATCTTGCCGTTGAACTCGTGTGGTTCAGAACTCCTTATATCAGAAGTCAACTATATACTTACACACCTCTTGTTTTCTTCGGGAAATTGATAGAAGAGTTCGGGACATTCAAGATGGAGCAACCTGAAGTCTATCAACCTAAAGAATATGAAAACCTGATTGTTAAGCCGTATCCCATTTATTCCCTTACGAAAGGTATTTCCAATAAGCTTATAATTAAGACGGTTGATGAGGCGCTTCGAAATGTGACAATCGACGAACATTTACCGGAAGCCGTAATTACGGATAATAATCTTCCCGGAATTAATGAGGCTATAGCGCACATTCACAGGCCGACGTCTTTGGAAGACTATATTAATGCAAGGAAGAGGCTTGCATACGATGAGATATTCAAGTTCCTTCTTAGTGTCGAGTATAGTAACCATAACGAGGTTAAGACGGATAACACATTTACCATATCGAACGAGGGAGAGGTGGAAAATGTGATATCAATGCTTCCTTACGAGCTTACAGCCGGTCAGAAAATGGCATTAGATGATATACTTTCAGACTTTAAGTCGCCTTATGTAACGAAGAGGCTGATTCAGGGCGATGTGGGATCAGGTAAGACCATCGTGGCCTTCCTTTCCATGCTCTATGTGGTGGGAAGCGGATATCAGGCCGCTATAATGGCGCCTACCGAAGTACTTGCCAGACAGCATTATAACGATTTTAAGGCCATGATAAGTGACTTTGGCTTAGATTATAAGGTTGTGTGCCTTACAGGCTCCACCAAGGCAAAGGAGAGGCGCGAGATTAATGACATCTTATCTTCCGAGGACAAGGTATTTATTGTAGGAACACACGCCCTTATTCAGGAAAATGTGGAATATAAAAGCCTTGGTCTTGTTATAACGGACGAACAGCATCGTTTTGGCGTGAAGCAAAGGGAAGTATTCGCATCTAAGGGCATTGATCCTTTTACCATAGTAATGTCTGCAACTCCGATTCCAAGGACTTTATCTATGATAATATATTGCGGAATGAACATTTCCAATATAAAGGACGTACCCAAGACGAAGCTGCCTATTAAGAACTGTGTAATTAAAGAAAATATGCGTCCCAACGCTTATAAGCATATTATGAAGGAGATTAAAGCGGGGCACCAGGTATATATTATCTGCCCGCTTGTGGAAGCGAAGGAAATTACTGAAGCTGAGAATGTTATTGATTACAAGGAAAAGCTTCTTGAATATATCCCCGACACTGTTAAAGTCGAGATTCTCCACGGTAAGATGAAGGCGAAAGACAAAAATGACGTTATGGATAGGTTTTTATGTGGTGAAATTGATATCCTAATCTCTACCACGGTTGTTGAAGTCGGAGTTAATAATCAGAACGCCACCACAATGATGATTGAGAATGCCAACAGATTCGGTCTTGCACAGCTTCATCAGCTTAGAGGTAGAGTTGGAAGAGGAAGCTTCCAGAGCTACTGTATCTTCATGGATTCAACCGAAGGAAATGAACCGAATAAAAGGCTTTCCATAATGAATACAAGTAACGACGGCTTTTTCATTGCCAACGAAGACCTGAAGCTACGCGGTCCCGGCGATATAATGGGAATCCGTCAATCCGGTGAAGCCAACTTCCGTATAGCTGATATCTATAACGACGCTGATTTATTCGTAAGTTGTAAGAAGGATATAGAGAGGCTTGTTGAGGAAGGGTATACTTTTGAACAATTAGGATATTCTGAGAGTTATGAAGGAGTATTATAAAGCGTCAAGTCATATATTATACAACTTGACGCATGCTATACTTTAGTTACTCCATCTAAACTAGGCGTAGCCACCATAGAATAGTTTGTATAGTATATTACATAGCCGGGTACTGCTGTATTCGGCTTTTTTACGTGCTTTTTCTCCACATAGTCTATCTCAACCTTATTGGATTCACGACCGGAAGAATAGTAGGCTGCAACATTGGCGGCAATTTCGAAGATGTGATCCGGAAGCTCTTCGTTGTCCTTAACCTTGGCGATAACGTGGGAGCCGTGAATCTTCTTGGAATGGAACCACCAATCGTTACCATTCGCGAACTTGAAGGTGAGTTCGTCATTTTGGAGATTATTTTTTCCTACGTAAATGTGATATCCGTCCTCAGTCACAAAGTGAAGAGGCTTAGACTTTACGGACTTTTTCTTGCCATGACCTTTTTTGATATAGCCGTATTCTATAAGCTCATCCTTTACGCCCTTAAGGTCGGCTTCATTTTCGCATAGCATAATTGAGTCTTCAATAGTCTTAAGATGCTCTAATGATTCTTTCGTCTGCTCGATTTGCGGAACGAGAGCATCTTTGGTACGCTTAAGCTTGTTATATTTATTATAGTATTTCTTCGCATTTTCAATGCCGCTTAGAGTAGGGTCAAGCCGAATCTTAACGTCCTCGTTAGTGTAGTAATTATTAACTGTAATTTCCTTCTCTCCGGCAGGAAGATTCTGACCGTATGTCATAAGAAGCTCGCCATACAATTGGAACTTGTCGGCTTTTGAAGTGTCGTCAAGCTGTTTCTTCTGGATATCAAGCTTCTTAGCGGCTCTTTCGATATGAATCTGGACAATTTTACGGATATCGGCCGAACGCTGCTTAATATTGGTAATTCTGTTACGTTCAGAGTAGTAGTCTTGCAATAGGGCAGACATATCATCATACTTCTTAATTGTGTCGTAGCCTTTAAGCTCGACAGACGCATAATCTTTAGGCTCGCCATTAAGAAGTATTATATTGGGGCTGTAATTATTCTCACGCATCTTGTCCATATATATGGTAAATGTATCTCCCAATCGTTCGAAATCTTCGTCGCTTAGGGATTCTGTAGACATATCGGCATCAATTCCGGCCTGGTCACACATATTTACTGCAATGAAGGGACTTATACCGATAAGCGAGGTGTATATTGCTTTTCCGACAGATAAGGGCTTATCTATAGCTTCGATGAACTCGTATTTAGATATCGAAATAGGATTAATCTTATCTTCTTGAGTGGGGATAAAGTACTCCCTGCCCGGTAATACCTCCCTTACGGAGCTTGTTGCATGGGAAATGTGCTTAATGGCATCAATTATCACATTATCACTATCTGTAAATATAATATTGGAGTGCTTGCCCATTATTTCAACGTAGATGTACTTGGTAGACAAGTCTTTAAGCTCATCAAGATGCTCAATCTCAATCTTAATAACACGCTCAAAATCCACTTGTGTTACTGATTTAATAAGACCGTTGGCAATATATTTCCGAAGAACCATGCAGAAATTAGGTGCGGTAATAGGGCTTTCCTTCTTATTCTCCGTAAGATATATGAGGGGAAGGGAAGCATTGGAAGATATAAGAAGCATGTTGGTCTTGCCGTTACCCTTTATTGTAAGGAGTAATTCTTCGCTTTCAGGTTGGGCAATTTTATTAATCTTACATCCGGATAATTCTTCATTGAGCTCGTATGTTAGCTCATGTATTGTAGAACCGTCAAATGACATAGTTTGTATCCTTTCAAATAATATCTTAATGATTATAGTCTTAATATAGTTAAAAAATCAATAGAATAGTGGCGTTATACCATAAAATGTTTGACGTTAGAGGGCAAAAATACTATAATGATATTTGTATGTGTATGTCTACATATAAAAAAGTAGGAGCATGTTATGATTAGAAGTATGACAGGCTTTGGTCAGGGCGAGTGCAGTCGTGAAGGCAAGAAGATTGCAGTTGAGATTAAAGCCGTAAACCATAGATATTTGGATCTCAATATCAAGACACCTCGAGGTTTTTCGAGATTCGAAGGCTATATAAGGGAGTACCTTACGAAACGCTTAGACAGAGGTAAGATTGATGTCTTCGTGAATTTTGAAGAAGCGGCCGATTGTCAATATGAAGTTGTATACAATCCTCATATTGCCAAGATGTATTATGACAGTATTATGGAGGTTGCTGATGAATTCGACCTTGATTACAACTTAAGCGCCGCAAGCCTTACAAGGTATAACGAAGTGCTTGAGCTTCGTGAGGTTGAAGAGTCATATGACGATATACTTACCATGCTTAAAGAAGCCTTGGAATCTGCCGCTGACGAATTCGTAGAGAACAGGACCAACGAAGGCGAGAGGCTTAGAGAAGACTTACTTGATAAGTTAAATAGTTTATCAAAGTGTGTTGATTTTATCGAGAAGAAATCACCCGAAATCGTTTCGGAGTACAAAGATAAACTCAGAAAAAAAATTGCCGACCTATTAGAAGATAATAATATCGACGAAGGTCGAATCGCGATGGAAGTTACCATGTATGCCGATAAGATATGCGTTGATGAAGAGATTGTTCGACTTAAGAGCCATATTAACGAGGTGAAGGATGCATTTAACGGTGACGATGCAGTGGGAAGAAAGCTAGACTTCGTAGCCCAAGAGCTTAACCGCGAAGCCAACACCATCCTATCCAAGTCCACCGACGTAGAAGTCGCCAACACCGGCATCGAGATGAAGACTCTCATAGAGAAGATAAGAGAACAGATACAAAACATTGAGTAAGGCAAGATACAGAATGAAAGGATAAATGAAAGGATATATGTTATGGAGAACGATAAGGGCTTAATAATTGTGTTGTCGGGCTTCTCCGGCGCCGGTAAAGGCACTATTATGAAGCATCTACTTAAGTCCCACCCAAGTGAATATCACTTATCAATATCAGCCACCACCCGTAAGAAACGTCCGGGTGAACAGGAAGGCAGAGAATACTTCTTTAAGTCTAAAGAAGAATTCCAATCTATGATTGATAATGATGAACTTCTTGAATACGCATCATTTAACGATAGGTCTTACGGTACGCCCAAGAGCTACGTTGAAGAGCTAATCAATGATGGAAAAGACGTAATTCTTGAGATTGAAGTTCAAGGTGCTCTTCAGGTTAAAGAAAAATTCCCGGAGGCGTTACTCTTATTCGTAACTCCGCCAAGCGCCGCAGTGTTAAAGGAAAGACTTCTCGGCCGCGGAACGGAAGAACCTGAGGTAGTGGCCCAGAGAATGGCGATTTCCTCTAAAGAATCATATCTTATGGATAATTATGATTATCTCATTATCAACGATATGCTTGATGACAGCGTAAGTAAGGTTCACAACATCATTCAATGTGAACATGCCAGAACCACAAGAAACGGTGATTCAATAAAGAAAATGCAAGAAGAATTAAAGGAATTTTCGAAAGGAGAATAGATTAATGATACATCCATCCTATGTTGAACTTATGAAGAAGGTTAACGACCATGTTGTAGTAGGTGAGGAGCCTGTTGTTAACAGTCGTTACAGCATTGTGTGCGCGACAGCTAAGAGAGCAAGAGAGATTATCGACGGCGCCGAGCCTATTAATATCAAGAACGCCGACAAGAAGAAAGCCCTCTCAATTGCCGTTGAAGAGCTTTATAACGGTGACTTAAAGATTCTCTCAGAGGAAGAGATAGAAGAGAAGAATCAAGCGCTGGAGGATCTCAAGGAAGATCTTTCTAACGACAGATATGCTTATGAGAAGTATTTAAGCGAAGAGGTTAATGTCAATACTGCTGCGGAGGCATAATGAAAGTATTTTTTGCATCCCTTGGTTGTGATAAGAATCTTGTTGATTCCGAGAAGATGCTTGGTCTTCTGGACGAAGCAGGTCATACCATTATCGATAATGAAGAGGAAGCTGATATTATAATTATTAACACCTGTTCATTTATCCATGATGCAATGGAAGAGAGCATTAACTCTGTCATTGAATATGGGAAATATAAAGAAAACGATAATTTAAAAGCCCTTATTATGACAGGTTGCCTGGCCGAGCGTTATAAAGAAGAAATCTTTAAAGAGCTTCCTGAAGTAGATGCGGTAATCGGCACTAATTCCTATGATAAGATTATCGATGTTATTAATGACGTCTTAGGCGATAGACGCGATAGTCTTGTATGTGACACTCTTGACAAACCCGTTAACCCTAAGAAGAGACTTCTGTCCACCGGCGGACATTTCGCATATCTTAAGATAGCGGAGGGCTGCAACAAGAGATGTACATATTGCATTATTCCGACGCTTAGGGGGAATTACAGGTCATTTCCCATAGAGGATATTGTTGCGGAAGCCACGGAGCTTGTCAGATACGGCGTAAAAGAGCTGATTCTCGTAGCCCAAGAAACCACCGTATACGGAATGGACATATACGGTTCGAAGAAGCTTACGGAATTACTTGATAAGCTACAAGAGATAGAAGGTCTCGACTGGATAAGGCTTCTTTACTGTTATCCCGAGGAAATCGACGACGATTTGATTGAGGCAATTATAAGAAATGACAAGGTTTGTCACTATATTGACATGCCCATACAGCATTCGGAAGATTCTATCCTTAGCAGAATGGGACGTAAGACCAATAAAGCGAGCCTTCAGGCTGTTATTAATAGACTTAGAGACCGAATTCCCGATATTGTTATAAGAACAACGCTTATAACGGGCTTTCCCGGAGAGACTGAAGATGAATTCAATAGCTTATGCGAATTCGTTAAAGACAACAGATTCAACAGGCTCGGCGTATTCTCGTATTCAAGGGAAGAAGGAACCAAGGCCTTCGACATGGACGGACAAGTTGATGATGATATTAAGGATTCGAGAAGAGATATAATAATGTCGCTTCAACAGGACATTTCCCATAGTAATAATGAAGCTCTGCTCGAAAAAGAGTTCGATGTATTCATAGAAGGAAAGCTTGTAGATGATGATGTATACATCGGAAGGACGTATATGGATGCCCCTGACGTTGACGGATATTTCTTCGTGAATAGTGATAAAGAGATTAATTCCGGTGACTTCGTTAGAGCGAAAGTCACGGATTATAATGAATATGATCTTATTGGAGAGGCTACATAAATGAATCTACCTAACAAACTTACAATTTTCAGAGTGATACTGATTCCATTCTTTGTTTTCTTCATGCTGTTCGAGCCTGAGGAAATGATATATCGAATCATTGCTGAGGTGATATTCTGCGTTGCGTCAATTACCGACCTTCTTGATGGTCATATTGCAAGAAAGCATAATCTTGTTACCAATTTCGGTAAATTCATGGATCCTTTGGCTGATAAGCTTTTGGTGTGTTCCGCACTTATATGCCTTGTGGCCAACGGACAGATTGATGCATGGATTGTAATTGTAATTATTGCAAGAGAATTCATAATAAGCGGGCTTCGCCTTATTGCCAGCGACAAGGGTGTTGTAATCGCTGCGAGCTGGTGGGGCAAATGGAAGACAACCTTCCAGATGATTATGATAATTGTTCTTATAATGAACTTCTCGTACTTTTTTGCAGGCACGCTTTTCGGAACAATTATGATATATCTTGAAATAGTTTTAATCTATGTGGCTCTTATTCTTACGATAATTTCCATGATCGATTATCTTGTTAAGAATAAGAACATACTTAAGGAAAATGTATAGGAGTTCATATTATGGATTATGTGAAGCAGACTTATAATAAAGCACGTAAATGCGTTAGAAAGCTTAAAAAGAATTGCCTTACTGTATCTACTGCCGAATCAATTACCGGCGGACTTATAGCTGACGCCATCGTAAGTGTATACGGTGCATCTAATGTATACGAAGAAGGATATATCACGTATTCCGACTATGCCAAGATTAAAAATCTTATAGTTGATCCTGAGATAATAGAGACATATGGCGTCGCCTCAAAAGAGGTTGCCCGCGAGATGGCAAGAGGCCTGATCTACGAAACCGGCTCCGACTACGCCATCGCAACAACCGGCGTCGCAGGTCCGAGAAAGGATGACTACGGTACCCGTGTTGGCACTGTCTACATTGCCTGTGCGTCTCGTAAGAATATTGTTGTCAGGTCATATCATTTCTGGGGCTTTAGGAATAAGGTACGTAATAAGGCGGCTTTATCTGCATTTAAGTTATTGTTATATATGCTAAAGAATGAATTTTAAGCTAAGTACTAATCCTCATAGATATATAACGTCAATAAAGGATACTGACTATGCGAGTAATTTCCGGTCAATACAGAAGAACCGTATTAAATACACTACCAGGTGATAATACCCGTCCTACAACTGACAGAATCAAGGAAACACTTTTTAATATTATAAGTGAAGAGGTTAACGGCTCTACGTTTCTGGATCTCTTCGCCGGTAGTGGTCAAATCGGTATTGAAGCATTGTCTCGTTACGCCGATTCTGTCACATTTATTGATAATAACATGAAGGCAACGGACTGCATTAACGATAATCTAAGGAAATGTCGAATAGAAGAAGGCTATACGGTAATTTGCTCCGATGTTATAAGTTCATTAAAGCGATTTAAGGATAACACATTTGACATAGTATTTATGGACCCGCCCTATGGTAAGGGATTGGAAAAAGAAGTCCTATATATCTTGTCAGATTCTAATATAGTAAAAAATGACGGTCTTATAATTGTTGAAGCCGATTTAGATACGGATTTTAACTACATAAGTGAATTACATTTTACAGATGTAAGAGACAAACAGTATAAGACCAACAGACACTTAATACTAAGGAAAGGCACTTGATGATTGGAATATATCCGGGATGCTTCGATCCTATTACAAACGGTCATATAGATATAATAAGGCGCGGATCTAAACTATGCGATAAGCTTATTATACTTATAAGCGATAACATGGATAAGAAAATCACATATTCTCTTGATGATCGGATTAAAATGGCGGAGATTTCGACAAAAGATTTAGAGAATGTAACCGTCGATACATTTTCGGGGCTTACAACCGATTACATTAAGGATAATAACGTTGATGTTGTTATAAGGGGTGTAAGGAATCTCGTTGACTTCGAATATGAGTCTTCGCTTTGCAGTATATATAAGACACAGATACCCGAGATTGAGACTATACTTCTCTACACGTCTCCCGAATACTTGTATCTAAGCTCTACCGTTGTAAGACAGCATGCTAACTTAGGCGGTGACTTATCGAAATTTGTGCCAAAAGAGATTGAGCCGATTATTAAGGAAGTGTATAATGTATAATAGATTTATTAAAAACGTAAGGAGATAATAACATGGCAAGCAAAATTGAGGAGATGATTGTTGAGTTACAGGATTATATAGATGGTTGTAAGAACGCTCCCTTTAAAGCTGATTCAATAGTCGTTAATCGTGACGATATAGAGAGTTATATTGAGGATCTGAGAGCTACAATTCCCGATGAGATAAGACAGTATCAGAGAATCATTAACAATCAGGAGCATATCCTAGCTGACGCTCGTAAGAAAGCTGACGCTATAATTCATGAAGCCGAAGCTCAGAATGATAAGCTTGTAGGTGAGCATCAGATTATGCAACAGGCATATGCTCGTGCTAACGAGGTCATCCTTGTATCTACTAAAGAGGCTGAAGGAATCCTTAATAAAGCTACAATAGAGGCTAATCAGATTAAAGAAAGCGCAATGGAATATACTGATAACTATCTTAAGATTATTCAGGAAATCATTGTGGCTACAATGGAACAGACTAAGAGCAAAGCCGATGCATATATGAATCAGATGCAGGGTTATCTTGATATTGTAACATCTAACAGAGCAGAGATAACTCCCGGTATTGAGGCTTATCGCAATACTTATGACAATGGTGCGCCTGCTGTCAACAAAGAAGAGGAAGCGCCTGTAGAATCTGTTGAAACTGCGGTTTCTAATAATAAAAATGATAATGATGATGATAAAAAAGACGCATCTTCCGATTCGGGTGTAGATGTTCCTGATGTATTTTTTAACAAGGAATAGTTTAAGTTATTACTTTTTGGAGTGTGCTTCTACACACTCTTTTTTTATGAGGTCAGATAAATGATTAAGGATATTAAGGCTGTTATATTCGACGTGGACGGCACGCTTCTCGATTCTAACGGTGTATGGCAGACAATCGACAGGGTGTTCATGGATGAGAGAGGTCTTGATTTCGATGAAGAATTCCAGGCCGAGATTGACGGTATGTCGTTTCATCAGGTTGCCGATTATTGTCATGAGAAATATAACTTAGAAGAGACACCGGATGAACTTATTGTTATCTGGCATGATATGGCAAGGGAAGAGTACAAGAATAATATTGACGCCAAGCCCGGTGCCTGCGAATTCATTAAGCATCTTAAGAAAAAAGGTATTAAGACTGCGGTTGCATCAAGTAACAGCTATGAACTTATTGAACCCGGTCTTACAAGAAACGGTATATACGACGATATTGACGTTTTTTATACAGCAGCCAATCTTGAAGAAAGCAAGGACGACCCGAAGGTTTACTTAAATATTGCAAGAGAACTTCAAGTCAGACCTGAGGAATGCCTCGTATTTGACGATATTCAGCCCGTTATTAAGGCTGTTAACGAAGCCGGTATGAGAAGCTGCGTGGTATTGGATCAGCGAAGTATCGATATATACGGCGAAGACAAGCTTAAGAGTAAAGCTGATTATTTTATCTACGACTTTACCGATATTAAGTTAGAAAAATAGTATATGAAAGAGATTAAGATATCTAAAAAGGACGAGAATCAAAGGTTTGACAAGTATCTTAAGAAATACTTTAAGGGTGCAACAGGGGGCTTTATCTATAAGATGCTTAGGAAGAAGAATATCGTTCTTAATGGTAAGAAGGATGACGGAAGTACAATACTTAATGCCGGCGATATTGTAAATGTGTACTTTTCCGACGAAACCTTTGAGAAGATGCGTTGTTCTGAAGAAAGCGAAGAATATTATAACTACTTAAGGAGCCTTGATTACAATATTGATGTAATATACGAAGATGATGACATAATTTCAGTTAATAAGCCTGCCGGAATACTTTCACAGAAGAGTAAGAGCGAAGATATTTCGATTAACGAATACTTGATCTCATATCTTATTAACGAAAAAGGCTATAGCATTCACGACTATATGACATTTCACCCATCTGTAAGTAATCGGTTAGACTATAATACCACAGGAGTTATTCTTGCAGCGAAGACACTGAAAGGTCAGCAGAACCTGTCATTCGCCTTGAAGCATAGGACAATTGATAAGTATTACTTATGTATTGTGGCAGGTCGAGTAGAAGCAGAAATGACGCTTAAGGGCTCACTTATCAAAGATGAAAAGACTAACAAAGTGTATATAAGAGACGACAACAGCGATGATATTATTACTAAAATCGATCCTATACGCTATAATGATAACGTAAGTCTTCTTAAGATTCACCTGATTACAGGTAAGACTCATCAGATAAGAGCGCATCTTGCAAGTGTGGGACACCCCGTTATAGGGGATGTAAAATACGGTGACAATAGACAAAATAACATTTACAAGAAGAAATATAATATAGATTCACAGGCACTTCATTCATATATTACGGAGTATGAAGGCATTAAGATTGTAGCGCCTCTGCCTGATAAAATGTATAATCTCATTAAGGAAGAATATGGCGACGTGGAATTCGAGAGGGCTTAGAGGCTCTTTCCTAGAGGAAATGATTAATAAGACCAATGATATCTATCTGGAAAATGAGCTTGCATTAATCCAGAAGATTCCCACACCGATAACGCCCATTGATATCGATTCAAATACGAAGCAGATAACACTTGCATACTTCGAGAAGAAGAGTACTGTCGATTATATAGGGGCTGTTCAGGGGATTCCGGTATGCTTCGACGCCAAGGAGTGTAAGACGGATACATTTCCGCTTCATAATATACATGAGCATCAGGTGGAATTCATGGATAGCTTCGCAAAGCAGGACGGTATAGCGTTCATTATCATTTATTTTGTTAACCGTGAGATATATTATTACCTGACGTTTAACGAGATTAAGAAGTATTACGACAGAATGAAGGCGGGGGGACGCAAGAGTATAGCATTCGATGAGCTTTTGGAACCCCAATTTTTCGAGAGAAAAGGAAACCTCTTGGTTCCGTATCTCGATATGATCAGCAAGGAATTAGAAAGTAAGGAGTAACAATGAATAAAACAATACTTCATACTCCCGAGGGAGTACGAGATATCTACGATGATGAAATAGAGAAGCGTGACATAATTATAAGTAAGGCTAAGAATCTTATTAAATCATACGGCTATGATAATATCAGTACGCCCACTTTTGAGTATATGGACGTATTCTGTAAGGATTTTTCGCCGGAGTATGCCAATAAGCTTTACAAGTTTTTTGATAAGGACGGTAAGACTCTTGTTCTTCGACCCGACTTTACGCCGTCAATTGCAAGAGCCACGTCTAAGTATTTTACAGATGACAAGGTTGTAAGGCTTACATACGATGGATCGGTATTCAAGAATAATAAGAGATATCAGGGACGATTAAAGGAGTCCTATCAGCTGGGCGGGGAGCTTATCGGTGAAGATTCTGTTGATGCCGACGCTGAGGTTATCTCTATTTCGGTAAATGTTCTTAAGGCATGCAATATCACTGATTTTAAGCTATCTATCGGTCATGCCGATATTATAAAGGGCTTATTTTGTGCGCATAGTTTTACGGAAGAAGATGCAGAAATTATTAATTCGTATATGTTCAACCATAATGTGTACGGCCTTCAGTCTTATCTTGAAGGTATTGGATCTCCCAAGAAGCTGACTAAGCTATTTGCCATAGCATGCGTTATGTATACTCCCGAATCAAAAGAGTGGCAAGACTTTCTGTCACTATCGGAAGAATATGAGATGCTTCACAATGCCTTAAATTACTTAGATGAGCTCTATAAAGTATTGAAAATATATGAGGTAAGTGAATTCATTACATTCGAGCCCGGTCGTGTCAGCGAATATGACTATTATACGGGTATAATATTTGCCGGTTATACAAAAGGATACGGCGAAAGCGTCGTTGTTGGCGGTCGCTACGATAATCTTATGTCTGATTTCGGCAAAGAGAGACCTGCTATCGGATTCGGTATTTTTATTGACAGCCTCCTTTTAGCCCTTTCTAATCAGAATATTAAGATTACCGATAAGACTAAGAAAATAGCTGTTTTATATAATGCTTCAAAACGAAGTGAAGCAATAATAGAGGCATCGGCTCGCAGAAATAAAGGTGAATATGTTGAATTGATTCAATGCGACGGTGACTTCGATAAGAAAAAAGCCGAATATGATGATGTAGAGATAGTGGAGATAAGATAGATGGAAGATAAATATATTACAATTGCTCTCGGTAAAGGAAGACTTGCCAAGAAAACAATGGAACTTTTTGAGCAGATTGGTATAAGCTGCAGCGAGATTCGAGATCCCAAGACAAGAAAGCTTATATTTGTAAATGAAGAGCATAAGCTTCGCTTTTTCCTGTCCAAGGTTCCCGATGTTCCCACATATGTTGAGCACGGCGCTGCCGATATCGGAGTTGTGGGGCTTGATACTATACTTGAAGAGGATCGTAACATTTTCGAGGTCTTAGATCTTGGATTCGGGAAATGTAAAATGTGTATCTGCGGTCCTGCTGAAGCAAAAGAGCTTCTTCATAACAAAGAGCTTATAAGGGTTGCAACGAAATATCCTAAAATTTGCAAGGATTATTTCTACAATACGAAATATCAGACCGTTGAAATAATTAAGCTTAACGGTTCCATTGAGCTTGCACCTATTGTGGGGCTCTCTGATGTAATATGTGATATTGTTGAGACGGGAACCACCCTTAGAGAGAACGGACTTACAGTTCTCGAGGAAGTATGTGACCTTTCGGCAAGAGTAGTAGTTAATCCCGTTAGCTTTCGCATGGAAAATGACAGGATTACAGCGCTTATATCAAGTCTCAACGGATGTCTCAATTAATGATCCGCTTTATTATTTCGGAAAATGTGAAGGTAAATTATGAGAATACAAGAATTAACGAAGGAAAATACGAATAATCTTCTAAGTGATCTTCTTAAAAGAAGTCCTGTAAATTATGGCTCCTACGAGAATGATGTAAGAGAGATTATTGATAATATAAGAGAAAAGGGCGACAATGCTTTATTCGACTATACTCGTAAGTTCGATAAGGCTTCCATTGATTCGTCCAATATAGTCGTAACAAGGGAAGAACTTGAAGAAGCCTATAATGAGGTGGATCCGAAGCTTATTGATGTTATTAGGAAATCACTTGTAAATATACGTAAATTCCACGAAAAGCAAGTACAGCAGAGCTGGCTTAACACATCTTCCGGAATTATACTCGGACAGAAGGTAACGCCTATTGAGAAGGTCGGCGTATATGTGCCCGGTGGCAAGGCTGTATACCCCTCAAGCGTTCTTATGAACGTAGTTCCCGCTAAAGTTGCGGGTGTTAAGACAATATATATGACAACCCCTCCCGATAAAGACGGTAAAATTTGCGCCAATACGCTTGTTGCGGCACATGAGGCGGGAGTTGACGTAATATATAAGGTCGGTGGCGCACAAGCCATTGGTGCGCTTGCATTCGGTACAGAATCGGTAACTAAGGTCGATAAGATAGTCGGACCCGGCAATATATACGTAGCACTTGCCAAGAAAGCGGTATTCGGCCATGTCAGTATTGATTCTGTGGCGGGTCCCAGTGAAATCCTTGTTCTTGCCGACGAAAAGGCCAATCCACGCTATGTAGCGGCTGATTTATTATCACAGGCAGAACACGATGAACTTGCATCTGCGATACTTATTACGACTTCTCGGGATTTAGCTTCTCAAGTGTCTGAAGAAATAGATAAGTTCCTAGAGACACTTTCTCGTCGTGATATTATATCGAAATCCTTAGAGAACTTCGGTTATATACTGGTTGCACCGGATATGAATACGGCAATTTCGGCAGTTAACGAGATTGCTTCTGAGCATTTAGAGCTTGTTGTGAAGAATCCATTCGATACAATGACGAAGATAGAGAATGCCGGTGCGATATTCTTAGGTGAGTATTCATCGGAACCCCTTGGTGACTACTTTGCGGGGCCGAATCATGTGCTCCCCACCAATGGTACAGCGAAGTTCTTCTCAGCTCTATCTGTAGATGACTTTATAAAGAAGTCTTCGATTATATCGTATTCTAGGGAGGCATTGGAAGGTGCTTCGACAGATATTATGACCTTCGCTGAATGCGAGGGGCTTACAGCTCATGCTAACTCGATAAGGGTACGCTTTGAGGAGGAAAAATAGAAAGGGGCTTGTTATGGAAAGAAAATCAACTATACAACGTAAAACCAACGAAACTAACATAGAGTTGGAATTCAATCTGGACGGAAAGGGCAATGCCGACATATCAACAGGCATAGGCTTCCTGGATCATATGCTTGAGAGCTTCACTAAGCACGGCTTGTTCGATTTGAAACTTAAGTGTGAAGGCGACTTAATCGTAGATTGTCACCACACGGTAGAGGATATTGGTATCGCTCTTGGAACAGCCATTAAAGAAGCTGCCGGCGATAAAAAGGGTATCGTTCGCTTCGGAAGCACAATTATTCCAATGGACGAAAGCTTAGCCCTGGTATCCCTTGACTTAAGCGGAAGACCGTATTTAATCTTCGATTACGACTTCGCTGTTGACAGAGTGGGATACTTTGATACGGAGATGGTTAAGGAATTCTTCTATGCTGTAAGTTATACAGCAGGAATGAATATTCATATTAAGGTTATTGACGGAAGTAATACACATCACATAATAGAGGCAATATTCAAGGCGTTTGCCAAGTCTCTCGACTACGCGACGCTTAAGGACCCCAGGATTATTGATGTACTGTCAACAAAGGGAAAACTTTAATACTTACAAGAAAAGAGATTACACAAAATCTACGAAAGGACCAATGCGATGGCATATAAGCTGTCGAGAATAGAGTAATGAGACAAAAAGAAGTAATAGTAACAATTTATCTTAAAGACGGAATGGCAGTAAAAAGCCCTGAAGGATTGGAAAGACCTATAGATGCTGTTGAACTTGCCAACGAATATAACGATTCCGGCGTTGACGCAATGGTGCTCTTTGACTTATCCGAGGATGATGCAGAGCACGAGAAAAACCTTATGATTATAAGGGAGATTAATAATAATTCCGAGATAAGATCTTGCGCCGGCGGTAACATCAAGAGGCTTGAGGATGTTAAGAAATTCTTATACGCCGGCTGTAATGGTGTTGTCCTTAACGGCTCTAAGCCGGAAACGGCTGATCTTGTTGTTGAAGCAGCTAAGAGATTCGGCGAAGATAAGGTCTTTGTTTCTATTAAGACAATGGACTTTATATTTAAGCACGGAGAAGACCTTAAGGAATATGTTAGGGGTATTCTTGTTCTCAATAATAAGATACTTGATTTCGATGGTTTTGAGAACAGTACATCACTGCCTTGCATTGTGTACTTTGACGAATATGACGAGGATTACATTGTTAAAGTGCTTTCTTCCGATCAGGTTGAAGGCCTGGCAGGCCTTGTTGTTAACAGGGTTTATCGCCGTAATGCCATGAAGCTTAAGAGCGATCTCAGTAATCGCGGTATTAAATTTAACAATTTTGAACCCAAGCTTAAGTGGGAAGACCTAAAGCCTGACAAGAAGGGGCTTATTCCCGTTATCGTGCAAGATTACATCACGAAAGATGTACTTATGCTTGCCTATATGAACGAAGAAAGCTTCAATATGACCATTCGAACAGGCAAGATGACTTACTATTCAAGAAGTCGTAAGAAGCTTTGGGTTAAGGGAGAGACAAGTACACATTTCCAATATGTTAAGAAGCTTATTGCGGATTGCGATACCGATACAATATTGGCACTTGTATCCCAAGCCGGCGGAATTGCATGCCATACAGGAAGTCCCAGTTGCTTCTTTAATGATATTATATCTAAGGATTATATCGAGAAGAATCCCCTTAAGATATTTGAGACTATATATAATATCATTGTTGACAGACGTGAGAATCCCAAGGAGGGTTCATATACCAATTATCTCTTCGACAAAGGAATCGATAAGATTCTTAAGAAAGTGGGAGAAGAGGCGACAGAGATTGTAATCGCCGCTAAGAACCCCAACAAGGAAGAGATTAAATACGAGATATCGGATTTCTTATATCACGTAATGGTGCTTATGGTGGAATGCGATATTACTTGGGACGAAGTTACTAAAGAATTAAGCAGGAGATAAATGAGTAAGCTTGCGCTAACCGATGATATCCTTATGGCGGTGGAGAAGCCTGCCCGCTATATTGGAGACGAACTTAATATTACAAGGAAAGACTTAAAAGACATTGATATAAGAATTGCTATGTGTTTCCCGGATGTGTACGAGATTGGTATGTCACATCTGGGAATTCAAATATTATATGAAATGTTTAATCAGAGGTCTGATACGTATTGTGAGAGGGTATATTCTCCCTGGCCGGATCTTCATAAGATAATGAAGGACAGAGATATACCTTTATTTGCGTTGGAGACGCAAGATGCGATTCGCTCCTTCGATTTCCTCGGGATTACCCTCCAATATGAAATGTGTTATACCAACGTTCTTCAGATTCTTGATTTAGCGAAGATTCCCATATGGCAAAAGGATAGGACTGATAATGACCCTATCGTTATGGGTGGCGGTCCTTGTACCTATAATCCGGAGCCGATTGCCGACTTTTTTGATGTAATCTATGTCGGAGAAGGTGAAGTAAGCTACGACGAATTCCTTGATATTTACAAGGATATGAAGGGCAGTTCTTCCTATTCACGGGAAATGTTCTTACGTCGCGTGGCACATATCGATGGAATATATGTCCCCGGTCTCTACGAAGTAGAATATAACGAAGATAGTACCATAAGTAGATTCTACCCACGTGAGTATAATAAAGGACTTGACTTTGCGTTTAAAGGTGCGTCGGGAAATGAGATTATAATTCCGCCTAAAGCTCCGGATACGGTAAAGCGTGTGGTTTTGTCCGATCTTGACGAGGGGGCATATCCAACTAAGCCGATAATCCCGTATATCAGAGCAACGCAGGACAGAGTAGTACTTGAGATTCAACGCGGTTGTATAAGAGGATGCCGTTTCTGTCAAGCGGGAATGATATATCGCCCTAATCGTGAACGTTCGCTGGAAGTACTGAAGAAGCAGGCATATGATATGGTAATGTCATCAGGCCATGAAGAGATATCTCTTTGTTCACTTTCTTCAAGTGATTATTCGAAATTACCTGAACTGGTTGACTACTTAATTGAACTCTGCACGGAGCATCATGTTAATATATCGCTTCCTTCCCTTAGAATTGATGCGTTTTCCCTTGATGTAATGAGTAAGGTTCAAGATATAA
The DNA here is from genome assembly GCA_905233695.1 of uncultured Lachnospiraceae bacterium. GTDB lineage: Bacteria > Bacillota > Clostridia > Lachnospirales > Lachnospiraceae > RUG191. The sequence goes on from CAJODN010000002.1 coordinate 114,507, forward strand.
GGAAGAGCTCTCTTACATTTGCGCCCGAAGCCGGGTCGCAACGTCTTCGTAATGTCATTAATAAGGGACTTACGAAGGAAGATATAATTAACGGTTCTAATACGGCCTTCGAGGGTGGATGGAACAAGGTGAAGCTTTACTTTATGCTGGGGCTTCCGTTAGAGGAGGACTCTGATATTGTTGAGATTCCCGAACTTGGAAATGAAATAGCCAAGAACTATTATGATATTGTGCCGAAGGAGAAGAGAAACGGTAAATGCCAGATATCGATGTCAACATCTTTCTTCGTGCCGAAGCCTTTTACTCCTTTCCAATGGGCGAGAATGTATCCTAAGGAAGAATACTTACGTCGTGCGTATCTACTTAAGGATACAATGAATAAACAGCTTAACAAGAAGAGTCTAAGCTATCATTATCACGAGGCTGATGTATCGGTTCTGGAGGGTGTTCTTGCAAGAGGTGACAGAAGACTGTCGAGAGCCATCTACGACGTATATATGAATGGCGGTATCTATGATGCATGGTCGGAATTCTACGATGACGACCGCTGGCTGAAAGCCTTCTCGGACAACGGTGTATCGCTGGATTTCTATGTATATCGTGAGAGGGATATAGATGAGATATTGCCATGGGATTTTATTGATGTAGGTATTACTAAGAAGTTCTTAATACGTGAGTGGGAGAATGCCAAGAAGGGTATTGTTACACCTAATTGTAGGGAGAAATGCAATGGCTGTGGTGCTGCAGTCTTTAAGGGTGGAGTGTGCATAAGGAATTAGCAGAAAATGAAAGTTAGAGTTAAATTCAGTAAACAAGGATCACTAAAATACATAGGTCACCTCGACATGCTTCGGTACTTCCAAAAGGCTATAAAGCGTGCCGGACTTCCCATTGCATATTCTGAGGGCTTCAATCCTCACCAAATCATGACATTCTCAAGTCCGCTCGGTCTTGGCATGACATCAACGGCGGAATATATGGATATAGAGCTTACAGAAGAAGTTCCGTCAGAAGAAGGAGTTAGTCGTCTTAATGATGTAATGGTAGAAGACATTACGGTGCTTTCCTTTAAGTATCTTCCGGAAAAGTCTAAGAATGCCATGTCTGCCACTGTAGCAGCTGAATATAAAGTAACACTTGGTGATAAACTAATTGATGAAATCGGAGCTGATTTCAATTATAATAAAGAACTAAGTAAATTCTTGTCACAAAAAGCATGTATAATCCTTAAGAAAACGAAGAAATCCGAAAGAGAGATAGATATCTTGCCGCTGATTTATGACTTTAGCGTGGAGGATAAAATTTTTTCCATAAAATGCTCATCCGGTTCTAATGATAACTTAAAGCCCGAAGTCATAATGGAAGAATACCTAAGATTCTCAGGCTATGATGAAAAGCTTGACAGGGTGAATCTTAAGATCGAGAGAACCGAGCTCTATACGGGTGATACAGATAATTTGATATCGCTTGACGACATCGGAATCAATAAACAGTAAAGGAATAGCAAATGAAAAAAAGACTTTTTAATTCGAGCACTTCTCGGTGCAATACTACCTTATCTATAAACGGAGCATTAGAGACATTAATTCTGACCTTGATGAGTTGAGGAAGAGGGAAGAAGGTGATAGTTGTGAGTAAGATGATTGATATTGATGTACTATAGAATTTGAAAATAGTAATGTGTTGATTATCGCATTTGAGTGTTATATAATTAAGCCATATTTTCAATCGAAAGGAGAAGTGGATAATGAAAAAGTTGAAAATTGTAGCTGTATTAATGACTGTACTTATGGTAGGTGCTCTTGTGGCAGGATGTAGTTGTTCTTCATCTAATAATAGTTCTAACTCATCATCAAATAGTTCAAGTAGTTCCAATGCGTCATCAAGTAATTCTAGTAGCTCAAGCTCATCGTCTAAGGATCTTGTCGGTACTTGGGAATACACAACCGGAGGATATACCTATACATTCAAGGATGATGGAACCGGTACATATGACGTAGGTGGTAAACCTATGAACTTCACATATAAGACTGATGGCAACAATCTTGCAATAACATACGAAGGCAGCACAGCCCCATTTACGACAACATATTCTATAAACGGCGATCAGCTTGATGTTAAGGATTCAACCGGATCCAGCACAATTTATAAAAAGAAATAGTCTATTTTCGATATTAATATGTAAAATGAGCCTCTGTTATGACAGTATTCGTTATAACAGGGGCTTTTTATTGTTTTGCTTGGCATGTAAATACACATACGAAAAGAAGCATGTTTTCCTTGACAAATCTTTTAAATCACTGTATTATAACAGAGTATGTGCCGCTCGGAACAGGTAATAAAGTAATAATATGTATTCACAATGAGTCTCGCCTCATTTTAGTTTTCCCTATGGGAAAAGAGGCTC
>CAJODN010000003.1 GCA_905233695.1 uncultured Lachnospiraceae bacterium
GTCGGCATCTGTCATAATAATTATCTTATGATATCTTAGCTTACTAATATCGAAATCATCATGAATTCCTGTACCAAATGAAGTAATCATCGCTTTAATCTCGGCATTAGAATATATCTTATCTTCTCTGGCCTTTTCCACATTAAGAATCTTACCTCTTAGTGGAAGAATAGCCTGATTTGCTCTGTTTCTGGCTTTTTTAGCCGAGCCACCAGCGGAATCTCCCTCAACAATGAATATTTCACATTCTTCAGCATTCTTAGAGGAACAATCAGCTAATTTACCAGGAAGACCACCACCTTCAAGTGGGGATTTTCTTCTGGTTAAATCTCTTGCCTTACGGGCAGCATCCCTTGCGCGTTGTGCAAGAATTGATTTCTCAATAATTGCCTTGGCAATCTGTGGATTTTGTTCTAAGAAATATGTTAGCTGTTCAGAAACTATTGAATCAACAGCACCTCTTGCCTCAGAATTACCAAGCTTTTGCTTTGTCTGTCCCTCAAATTGAGGCTCTTCAATCTTAATACTAACAATTGAAGTAAGCCCTTCTCTTATATCTTCACCAGATAAAGCATTGTCATTTTCCTTGATTATCTTGTTATCCTTGGCATAATTATTAAATGTCTTAGTAATAGCTGCTCTGAATCCCGCAAGATGTGTACCACCTTCAGGAGTAATAATATTATTAACAAATGTATATGAACTGTCATTAAATCCATCGTTGTGCTGCATAGCAACTTCCACATATACATTATCCTTGTATCCCTCACAATATATAACTTCAGAATAAAGAGGTTCATTTCCCTTATTTAGGTAGGTTACGAACTCTTTAATACCGCCTTCATAATAGTAAGACACCTCATCAGTGTTCTCTTTTCTATTATCAATAAGGGTAATTCTCAGTCCCTTTGTAAGAAATGCTGTCTCTCTAAGCCTTGTCTTAAGAGTATTAAAGTCAAATTCAGTCGTCTCGAATATAGTATCATCAGGCAGGAAAGTTACTCTTGTTCCTGTACTTTCATATTCACAGGTACCAATTTCTTTTAGAGGATACATAGTCTTACCACGCTCATAACGCTGCTTATATCTCTTGCCCTCACGTTTTATTTCAACCTCAAGCCAGTTAGAAAGGGCATTAACAACAGAAGCACCAACACCATGAAGACCACCTGATACCTTATATCCGCCACCGCCGAATTTACCGCCGGCGTGAAGTATTGTAAATACTACTTCAACAGCAGGAATTCCTGCTTTGGTATTGATTCCTGTCGGAATACCACGTCCATCATCTTCAACTGTACATGAGCCATCCTCATTAAGATTTACAATAATATGAGAACAGTATCCAGCTAATGCCTCATCAACAGCATTATCTACAATCTCATATACAAGATGATGTAGACCCCTTTCAGAAGTAGAACCTATGTACATACCAGGTCTTTTTTTTACGGCTTCAAGTCCTTCTAGTATCTGTATTTGATCAGCACCATATTCTTGATTTTGATCCATAATTCCTCCATATTATTTTATATTAGTATTTNTTTATATTAGTATTTCTACACCATAATAACTCTACGCCGCTAAAATGCGGCTTAAGAGTTTTATGGCTGCAGAAATACTTTGCTTACTATCATTTATTAACTACAATAACTATACACCACTATAATGCGGCTTAATAATTTTATGGCTATAGAAATACTTTGCTTACTATTACTTATTAACCACAATAACTATGAGACACTAATAATGCGGCTTAATAATTACAGTTCCGTCAACTATATTAAATACTTTATTTACATCAAATCTATTATTAACAAAATCATCTAATCCAGTACAGGTAATAATTGTCTGGATATCACTAATGCTCTCTAATAAAAACTTCTGTCTGTTACTATCAAGTTCTGAGAGAACATCATCGAGAAGTAATACCGGCTTTTCACCAATAATATTACTAACTATATCTATTTCCGACAGCTTCAGAGACAGCGCCGAACATCTTTGCTGGCCTTGTGATCCGAATTTTCTCATATCAATTCCGTTAACGGAGAATTTGATATCGTCTCTGTGAGGTCCGACTGATGTCTGAGCATATCTTAGATCTTTTTCTCTGTTCTTAATAAGCTCATCTTCAAAGAATATATCATCAATATTGGGTTCATAGCTTATTATCAGCTCTTCTTTCCCATCGGAAATCTTAAGATGTTTCTCTTTTACGTAATATTTTAACTCGTTAATGAACTCTCTTCTTCTCTTAATTATACTTTTTCCATAATTAATAAGCTGCATATCCCAGACTTCCAGTGTTTCTTTTAAGTTATTATCATGATTAATATCTCTTAGAAGCTTATTTCTGTTATTAAGTATCTTATTATAGTTAATTATGTCCGATAGATATATATTATCGATCTGTGAAAGCTCACTATCAATAAACCTTCTTCTTTCAGATGGCCCGTTTTTTATAATATTTAAATCTTCCGGAGAAAATAATATAACATTTAAGAGACCTAATAGTTCAGACGTTTTCTTAATTGGAACCTTATCTATCTTAATAATTTTCTTTTTATTCTTAACAATGTGTATATCAATATTATGTAAGCTGTTGTTTTTATTTATAACTGTATTAATATAGGCTGAATCTTCATCGAACCTTATTACATCTTTATCTTTACTGCCTTTATATGACTTACTGATGGCACTGTAATAGCAAGCTTCAAGAAGATTGGTCTTACCTTGAGCATTATCCCCATATAAAATGTTAATATTATCATCAAATGCTACATTAATATTTTCATAATTTCTGTAATTGATAAGTTCTATCTGATTAATTATCATTTTATAACCTTAATACTGTTACCTTCGAAGGAAACTTCGTCTCCGGGATAAATCTTCTTACCTCTTCTTGTCTCAATAACGCCGTTAACTTCGACAAGTCCGTCACCTATAACAATTTTGGCTACGGATCCGCTGTCAACGAGTCCGGCCAGCTTAAGTAGTTGGCCAAGTTTAATATATTCGTCTTTAATAGTAACATTTTCCATAATATTAATTCAGGTTGGTAAGATTAATGGGAAGTATAATGTATATATAGGATTCCTCTGCATCCTTTATATAACATGGTGCCTTATTATCTAACATATAGATATCAATCTCTTCATCATCAATAACCTTAAGTGCATCCATGAAGAACTTGGGATTAAATCCAATCCTCATATCAACACCTTCCTTGGTTATATCAATATCTTCATTCATCGATCCTATAAATGATGTAATACTGAGATTAATATTATTATCTGTTATATCCATAACAATCGGCTTCTTATCGCCTTCCTTAGCCATAAGGGAAGCTCTGTCTATTGAATCGTAGAGAAGCTTCTTATTAATCTTTACCTTCGTCTTATAATCTGTTGAGAACATGTGATCAAGCTTGAAGAATTCTCCGTCAATAAGTCTTGATACAACAACAGTCTCATCAAATTCAAATATAATATTATTATCTGTTATGTAAATACTTACATTTTCATCGGCAAATCCCGGAACAATCTTACTTACTTCATTAAGTGTCTTACCGGGAACAATTACCTTCTTATATTCATAATTATTATTAAGCTTAATATTTCTTATAGAAAGTCTATGACCGTCAAGTGCAATAACTTTAAGGTTATCTTCACTGATTTCGAAGAGTTCACCTGTCATCATCTTATTGGAATCATTATCTGCAATTGAGAAAATCGTCTGCTTAACCAGTTCTTTTAATGCAAATTGTGATATTTCAATAGGCTCATTTCTTGATATAAATGGAATGTTAGAGAAGTCTTCTCCCGATTTACCTACTATATCAAAATGAAGATTGCCTTCCTCACATACAATACTTGTCTTTAAATTATCATAAGTAGTAATAATAATGTCACTGTCAGGTAATTTTCTTACAACTTCTGATAAGAACTTGGCATCAATTGCAACTATACCCGGTTCACTAATCTCACCTTCAATAGTAGTCTCAATACCAATTTCCATATCATTGGCAGTTAACTTGATATTGTCACCTGAAGCATCAATAAGAATACATTCAAGTATTGCCATTGTAGTTCTTACAGGAACTGCTTTTCCTACAATGTTAACTCCTTTTAATAAATCACTTTTTGAGCAGATAATCTTCATTGCATTTCTCCAATCTTTTGCCTATATAAATATATATAGTAAATAGTATTAGTATTATTATAGGGCGTTAATTAGTTGATAACCCTTATTGTGTTCATATTTTATTAGATTATGTAAAATGTTAAATCTAAAATATAAGTAATTTTTATGTTTATTTATTATGGACAGTTGTGGATTAATTAGAATTAATCTTCTTCTTAATTGCTTCAATCTGGTTATTAAGCTCTTCATCTGTCTTTAATTGTTCAATAATGTTATTACGTGCGTTGATAATTGTGGAGTGATCCTTTCGTTCCAGTAATTTAGCGATTGTATCTTGTGAACAATCTGTTTCTTGTGTACACAGATACATTGCTACGTGTCTCGGTCTTATAATATTCTGAGATCTGTTCTTACTTATAAGCTGTTCAATTGTAACTCCGTAATGCTCACATACAACCTCTATTATTAATTGAGGTGTTATTTCCTTAGGTTTATCCGGACTTATTATTGAGTCAAGAAGTTCCGCTGCTTTATCTATGGTAATCTCAGTATTTTCAAGCTTGGAATATGCAATAAGCTTATTAATAGCACCTTCAATACTTCTTATATTAGACTTAATGTTGCTTGCAATATAATCAACTACGTCATCCGGTAAATATGCATTCCTGTTCTCAATCTTATTCTTTATAATAGCAACTCTTGTCTCATAATCGGGAATCTTAATTTCAGCAGTTATTCCCTGTTCGAATCTTGTAATATAACGATCATCGAATTCTTCCATTTCTTTTGGCATCTTATCTGAGCTTATAACTATTTGCTTGCCAAGTGTATGTAATTTGTTAAATGTATTGAAGAATTCCGCCTGTGATGATTCAGCGTTTTTATCTACGAAGAACTGAATATCATCAATAAGAAGGACATCTGCTGTTCTGTATTTATCTCTAAAATAAGTCATATCGTTCTCATTTGACTTATTTCTTGAGTTTTTAATACATTCAATAACCTCATTAGTGAACTCTTCTGCTGTAACATAGAGTACTTTTTTAGAGTTATCATTTTCAATTATTTGATTACCTATGGCATGCATAAGGTGAGTCTTACCAAGTCCCGGTCCTCCGCATATGAATAATGGATTACATATTTCTCCCGGAGCCTCTGATACGGTAAATGCTGTTCCTTGTGCGAACTTATTATTACCGCCTACTACGAATGTGTTAAATGTGTAGTTCGGATTAAGGTTAGAATCCATATAATTAGCGGAATTGGTAAATTCATAATTTAATTCTTTATCTGATTCTTCATCCTTTTGTGTTGAAGATCCGAGTTTAACTGCTTCATTGGGAAGAATAATCTTAATATTATAATCTTTGCCGGTTATATCCTTAACGACATTCTTAATAATAAGCTTATATTTCTTCTCTATAAGAGCAATCATCCTGCTCTCAGAATCTTCGCTGTATATAATGTAAAGAGTGTCATCAATAATGTCATATATTTCCAAAGGCTTAAGCCAGGTGTTATATGCAATATCAGATGTATCAGTCTCTTTTGTGACTATTTGTTTGATTTCATCCCATTTATCGTTGATTAAGTCCAGATCCATCTCGTACCTCTATTAATTAAATATATTACAATAGGAAGAAACCCATAATAATATATATAAAAATCCAAAAAACGCTATTTAATATTTTACCTCAAATCAGTATTTTTATCAACCTTACGAGTAATATATTAGGTTAATATTCACCGGATAGAATATAGCCTTAAATTGCACTTTTATGAACTCTTTTTATAATTATTAACGGGATTAATTTAAGTATTTGTTTTATGAACATTTTGTGAAAATTTGTGAAACATCAATATTATCACGTAAAACATGGTATTAAATTGTGATTAAATATTAACTTTTCCACAAAGTTATCCACAAAACGTTGATTATTCACTTAATATTGAAAATGTTATTCACTATAGTTTATAGCTTATATAACATATGATAAATGCCTGTGAGCGACTGGATGTCTTTTCCCAGGCATTTATACATATGTTATATTTGCTTGACTTAGACTAACTTTGTGATATAATTGTAACGATGTTTTCGACATTTCGAGGATGAAGAGGAGGTGAACAATTATGAAGATGACTTATCAACCAAAGAAAAGACAGAGATCTAAGGTTCATGGTTTTAGAAAGAGAATGAGTTCTAAAGGCGGAAGAAAAGTATTACAGGCTAGAAGAGCTAAAGGCAGAAAGAGTTTATCAGCTTAGACTTATTTAGTGTTTAGACCACATAAGGTGGTCTATATTTTTTGAAAGTATTATTTTATGAAATTTAGTGAATCGTTAAAGAAAACATCAGATTTCCAAGTTGTCTATAAGAAAAGAAGATCAAAAGCCAATAAATATTTGATTATGTATGTAAATTATAATAACTTGGATAAGAACAGACTTGGGATTTCCTGCAGTAAGAAAGTGGGTAATTCCGTTGTAAGACACAAAATGACGAGACTGATAAGAGAATCATATCGGCTACATGAAGAGTATTTTAACATTGGGTTGGATATCGTAGTCGTTGTCAGACCAAATGCCAAAGACATTGGATATAAGGAAATGAGTAGTGCGTTTATGCATCTGGCAAATCTTCACAAAATAGTTAAGAAATAATAACTTATGAAAAAGGTTTTATGATAAAAAATTTATTTATTTCAATTATTAAATTTTACAGAAAACACATTTCCAAGTATAAAAGGTCAAAATGTCCTTATTATCCCACATGTTCAACCTATGGTCTTCATGCCATAGAGAAACATGGGGCATTCAAGGGAGGAATTCTGACTACTTGGAGAATTCTTAGATGTAACCCTTTTTCAAAAGGAGGATACGATCCTGTTCCGGATAAAGTATTCTTTCAAATAGGAGGTAAAAGATTTGAGTGAGATTTATTTAACTGCCTATGATGGGTGGTTACTCGGACCGATAGCTAAAGCAATCGGTTGGGTAATGGATAAAATTTATATCTTCTTTTATTCAACATTTGGAATTGAAAATATTGCGGTTTCAATTGTTGCCATTACTTTAATTATTTATCTTGCTTTGTTCCCGCTTACCTATAAGCAGCAGAAATTCTCTGCCGTTAATAGGTTGATGCAGCCGGAGATTAGAGAGATTAATAATAAGTATAAGGGTAAAAGAGATACTGAGTCTATGCAGGCAAAGCAGGAAGAGACTCAGGCTGTATATGATAAGTATGGTGTATCAGCAATGGGTTCTTGTATTCAATTAATTATTCAGATGCCTATTCTTTTCGCATTATACAGAGTGTTCTACAACATTCCTGCATATATCAGCGGAGTTAAGGCTGTATTCACGGAAAAGGTTGGAAACGCCGCAGTTTCAATAGTTGATGCTATTACAAGTTCTGATGCATTCATGGAAAAGATGCAGAAACTCTATGATTTTGCTGAGCTTAAGAACGTATCTGCAGACTTTACAGGTCAATATACATCTGAAACTTCAGAGACAATAAGAAATTATATTATTGATGTATTATACAAGTTAGGTGAAAACGGTTGGGCTAAGCTTCAAGAATTATTCCCTAACCTTGCTGACGCAATAACTGCTGTTCAACAAAAGCTTCAAGATATTAACTACATTTTCGTACTTAACATTTCCGATACTCCTTGGAACCAGATTAAAGCAGGATGGACAGCTGATTCGAAGGATTTCGTATTAATTATATGTGCACTTATGGTACCGCTTCTTGCATGGGGTACTCAGATGATTAATATTAAGCTTATGCCTACGACTAATGACAGTAACGATCAGATGGCTAAGACAATGAGAACTACTAATATGCTTATGCCCCTTATGTCATTATTCTTCGCATTTACAGTGCCTGTAGGTCTTGGTTTCTACTGGATTACCGGTTCTGTAATAAGAATTATTCAGCAGTTCTTCTTGAATCTTCACTTTAAGAAGCTTGATGGTGATGCGATTATTGAGAAAAATAAAGATAAAGCCGCAAGAAAAGCTGAAAAGAGAGGTCAGAAGAGAGAAGCTCTTTATAATTCAGCTCATATTAATGCCAAGAGTCTAAAATCCAATACTTCAACTCAGATTTCTGATCAGAATCAGGCTAAGCTTGATAAGTTAAACGAAGTAAGAAAGAATCCTCCCAAGGGTTCAATGGCCAGTATCGCTAATTCCGTTAAGGAATTCAATGAAAAGAATAATGCGAGCGGAAACAAGAATAATAATAAAAACAATAACAATAAGAAGAATTAGTAATATTAGGAGAATAGATAATGGAACTAAATACACAAACATTTGAAGCAAAAACGGTAGAGGAAGCTATTACCAATGCTACTGTTTCTCTTGGAATTACAAGCGATGAAATCGGTTATGAAGTTATTGAAAAAGGAAGCTCAGGATTTCTCGGACTTAATTCTAAGAATGCTGTTATTAAAGTATGGAAAAAAGCTGATGAATTAAAGATTGAAGAAGAGAAGGCTAAGGAAGAAGCTGCTAAGGCTGTTGATACTGCTTCCGATAGTGATTCTTCTGAAAATGTGGTATCAAGCAGTGAAGCTTCTGTAGAATCAGCTGATGAAGCACCTGTAAAGCCGGATAAGAAGCCGGAAAGAAAGCTTGTTGTTGATGATAAAGCAGCTGATGAAGCCAAGATATTCCTTAATGATGTATTCTCATCAATGAACATTCAAGTTGAAATTGAAACATCTGTTAATAATGAGGATAAGGTACTTGAGATTGAACTTTCAGGTCCTGAGATGGGAGTTATAATCGGAAAAAGAGGTCAGACACTTGACTCTCTTCAATATCTTACATCTCTTGCTGTTAATCGTAAGGTTGAGAATCATACAAGAATTAAGATTGATACAGAGGATTATCGTAACAGAAGAAAGGCAACTCTTGAAAACCTTGCCAAGAACACGGCACATAGGGCTAAGAGAAATAAGTCTTCAGTAAGTCTTGAAGCAATGAATCCTTATGAGAGAAGAATTATTCACTCAGCACTTCAAGATGATAAGTATGTAACAACTCATTCGGAAGGTGAAGAACCTTACAGACATGTGGTTGTTGTACCGAAGAAGAACTACTAAGATTTGTTAAATATTTATATGATTTTAAGTCCCGGCTTTGAAAGTCGGGGCTTTATTTATGTAGAAGCATTTTGAATTGGCTCTGAATAGTTTTTTTATTTGTAAAAAAATACATTTCATACTATTATAGTAAAGGAATTTATTATAGGAAGGTTTTATTAATGAATAATTCTGATACAATTGCTGCAATATCCACTGCTCTATCCAATTCCGGAATTAGTATTATAAGGGTAAGTGGTCCCTCTGCAATTTATAGTATTGATAAATTATATAATGGTAAATGTAAATTAACAGAGGTTGGCGCCAATACTATTAACTATGGTCATATTGTTTATGATGGTAATATTATTGATGAAGTGTTGGTATCAGTATTTAAATCTCCTAATTCATTTACCGGAGAAGATGTTATAGAGATTAATTGCCATGGCGGTGTTCTTATTACCCGAAGAATTCTTGAAATGATTCTTCGCTTAGGTATAAGACATGCGGAGCCCGGAGAATTTACTAAGCGTGCATTCCTTAATGGAAGGATTGACCTAAGTCAGGCAGAATCTGTAATGGATATTATAGAGTCCAACAGTGAATATGCACTTAATGCTTCCGTTAAGCAATTAAACGGTGATGTATCAAAAGAAATTATTTCTCTTCGTGAGAAAATTATATATGAGATAGCTTACATTGAATCGGCTCTTGATGATCCCGAACACATTTCCCTCGATGGATATAATGAGAGATTATCAGGTATTATCTTAGAAGTTAAAAATAGAATTAATAAATTAATATTAAGCAGCGACAACGGGATTCTTCTTAAGAACGGAATTAATACTGTAATTGTAGGTAAGCCCAATGCCGGTAAATCTTCTCTTCTTAATATCCTTGCCAAGAAGGAAAAGGCTATTGTTACAGATATTCCCGGAACGACAAGAGATATTATTGAAGAACAGATTAATATTAACGGAATTGTTCTTAATATCCTAGATACCGCGGGGATTCGCGATACCGATAATACTGTCGAAAAAATTGGTGTAGATAAATCACTTGATGCAATTTCAGAAGCAGATCTTATTATATTTGTAGTTGATTCGTCTATCAACTTAGATGATAATGACATTACTATTATAGATAAGATTAAGAATAAGAAATGTATCTGCCTTCTTAACAAGTCGGATCTTGATAATATTGTAACTGAAGAAGATATCAAGAGTCATATTAATTGCAATATCATTTCTGTTTCAGCTAAGCATGCCCTCGGTATTGAAGAGCTTGAAGATGCAATTAAGGATATGTTCTTCCACGGGGAAATCAGTGACAATAATGAAGTTGTAATTACAAGTATCAGGCATAAGGATTTACTTTGTAAATGTGATGAGTCGCTGTCACTCGTTATGAAAAGCCTTGAAGACAATATGCCGGAAGACTTCTACTCTATTGATCTTATGGATGCGTATAAGTATTTGGGATTAATTATTGGCGAAGAAGTTGAGGACGACTTAGTAGAAGAAATCTTTTCTAAATTTTGTATGGGTAAGTAGGAACTAAGCATTCTGTAAAAAAAATGTCATTTATACAGAATGCGTAGCTTACTATATATTTAATTGTATAAAAAGTATGGTAGTATGTGTAGAAACGTGTAGTGTCTCATATAGATTATTATATTAAATGAGGATATAATTTATGAGTAATAGCAAGAATTATACTTATATAGAAGAAAGTTACGATGTAGTAGTAATAGGTGCAGGTCATGCGGGTTGCGAGGCCGGGTTAGCTTCAGCACGTCTTGGTAAGAACACAATTGTATTTACCGTCAGTATGGATTCCGTTGCTATGATGCCTTGTAATCCCAATATCGGCGGAACCTCCAAGGGACATCTTGTTCGCGAGGTTGATGCCCTGGGCGGTGAAATGGGTAAAAATATCGATAAAACATTTATCCAATCCAAGATGCTTAATAAATCAAAGGGACCTGCCGTTCATTCACTTCGCGCCCAAGCAGATAAAGCTATGTATTCCCTTGAAATGAGAAAGACTCTTCAATCTCAAGAGAATCTGACTCTAAGGCAAGCCGAAGTATCGGAACTTATTGTTGAGGATAATGAAGTTAAGGGAGTTAAGACATTTTCAGGGGGAACATACCACTGTAAATGTGTGATTATTTGCACCGGAACGTATCTATCATCTCGCTGTCTCTATGGTGATGTTATTGAATACACAGGTCCCAACGGTCTTAAGTCTGCGGATCATCTTACTGATTCTCTAAAGGATAATGATATCAATATTATGAGATTCAAGACAGGAACTCCTGCTCGTATTGACGGAAGTACCATTGATTATTCCAAGATGGAAGTTCAGAACGGTGATGATGAAATAATTCCTTTTTCATTCACAACCGATAAAGAATCTATTCAAAAGGAACAGGTTTCTTGCTATCTCACTTATACCAATGAGAAGACGCATGAGATTATTAGAGAAAATCTTGATAAATCTCCTATTTATGCCGGAATTATCGAAGGAACGGGTCCTAGATATTGCCCCTCAATCGAAGATAAAGTGGTAAAATTCAGCGATAAGTCACGTCATCAGTTATTTGTAGAGCCTGAAGGCCTCTATACCAATGAAATGTACATAAGCGGAATGTCAAGTTCTATGCCGGAGTCTGTTCAATATGATATGTATCGTACTGTCCCCGGACTTGAGAATGCCAAAATTGTAAGAAATGCTTATGCGATTGAATATGATTGTATCAATGCGACTCAACTTAAAGCTTCACTTGAGTTCAAAAATATTAAAGGATTATTTGCGGCAGGTCAGTTCAACGGAAGCAGCGGTTATGAAGAAGCTGCGGCTCAGGGAATAATTGCAGGAATTAACAGCTCTAGATTAATTGATGAAATGGAACCGCTTATTCTTGATAGAAGTGAGTCTTATATCGGAGTTCTTATTGACGACCTTGTGACGAAGGAAACTAAAGAGCCATATCGCATGATGACAAGTCGTGCCGAGTACAGATTACTCCTTCGTCAAGACAATGCTGATCTTCGTTTAACCAAGATTGGATATGAAGTTGGTCTTATTGATGTAGATAGATATAAAAAGCTTTGTGAGAAAGAAAGACTTATTGAGGAAGAGATAGAAAGAGTTAAGTCTGTTAATATCGGCGCCAATAAAAAAGTTCAGGATTTGTTGACGGCGAATGACAGTATTCCTCTTAAGTGCGGAGTTAAACTTTCTGATCTTATAAGAAGACCGGAACTTAATTATGATATCCTCTCTCCCATTGATGAAGGAAGACCTACTCTTCCATTTGATGTAAGGGAACAGGTAAATATTAATATTAAGTACGAAGGTTATATTGAGAGACAGATTAAGCAGGTTGAAGATTTTAAGAAGCTGGAGTCTAAGATTATTCCGGAATCCGTAGATTATAATGATGTAACTTCCCTTCGACTTGAAGCAAGACAGAAATTAAATGAACTTAGACCCAGAAGTATCGGTCAGGCATCTCGAATATCCGGGGTGTCTCCTGCCGACATTTCCGTTCTTCTGATTTATCTTGAGCAGGGGAAATATTTAGATAAAGAATAATCGTTTATGATTATATTTTTTGTTATAATGGAGTAATTAGTTGTGAGTAAAAAATTAAATTACAATTTAATAAATTTACAGAAAGGACTAGACTGGTATGATGTATCATATGACGATGCTAAGATAGATAAGCTTATCACTTTCTATGAAATGGTAGTAGAAAAGAATAAGGTTATGAATCTTACCGGTATAACTGACTTTGATGAATTTGTCGATAAGCATTTTCTTGATTCTCTTGCAATTAATAAAGCCTATCCTGAGATTAAAGACGGGATTAATGTAATTGATGTTGGAACAGGTGCCGGCTTCCCGGGAATACCTCTTGCCATTATGTTCGAGGATTCTCATTTTACATTATTCGATTCTTTAAATAAGAGAATGAACTTTATTGATGAAGTTGTTGATGCTCTGGGTCTTACTAATGTCGATACTTTATGTGGTCGAGCTGAGGACTTCGGTAAGGATTCTTCTTACAGAGAAAAGTATGACTTATGTGTAACAAGAGCTGTGGCAGAGCTTAATGTTCTATCTGAATTAACTTTACCCTTTGTTAAGGTGGGAGGTAAGCTTATTGCATATAAGTCTTCTAAGTTAAATGATGAATTAGTATCATCAATAAATGCCATATCTACATTTGGCGGTAATATTAATAAGATTGCTAAGGTCGATATTCCAAGCTATGATTATTCTAATGAGATTGCAACAGTAGGTGAATCCTCTGCTGATACTTCTAAAATATTTCGCATTGCTTATGATAGGAACCTTCTTATTATTGATAAGGTTACTAATACTCCGGATAAATTTCCTAGGAAGGCAGGAATACCTAAGAAGCGTCCGCTTAATTTTGTAAGTGGGGTTTATAGGGAAGGTCTTTATTGGCCATTAACGAAGGACGTTGATGGTGTTATAAAAATTAATGATTTTAAGACACGTAAGATGATTATGTGTTCTACGGATTACACTCATAATTATGATGAAGCTAACACGCTTTTATATATTGTATCTGAGAGGGACTTTATAAATTATCTTGAAGTTGAAGAAGAGGTTCTTAAGAAATATGATTATACTAATGTAGGTAATGTTCCGAATATTAATGAGGAGTGTCAAAGAAGATTAGAACTATATGAGAATGAACTTGTAAAGCATGCAATCGATGCTACAGTAATTCCTATTGTAAAATATGAGATTGATAACTTCTGGCCATACGAACACTTGGGTCTTGGATATTGTCATCATTGCGGAGCGAAGTTAGATACAAGTAGATTCTGTCCTAAGTGTGGAGTGTCTTGGGTTTAATTATTATAATTTGATGAGGTTTAATTTGGTAAGACGTTTAATATGAGACTTTATACAGAAGTACCCTCATTGAAAACAAGAGGGTACTTACTGTATAAATGTTTCATTACTTATTACACTTAATCTATTATTTTTTTTATTTCTATTAAGGTCTCATTCGGATTCTCATAGTGTGGTACAATACTTGAATCACTTATTGAAACAACTTCTATATTCTTATTTATACTCATGTATTCATCTATAACATAGTTAGTCTGCTGGTCACCTTTTACCAGATAGATATTTTTTACTTTCGGTAACACATCTGTAATATCACATGACACATAGCTTGTTGTCTTACATGCATAAAGGAATCTTCCTTTACTGTGATTAAGATGAGATGCTTCGTAACAAGCTTCCGTTATCTCATCAACAACATCAGCGTTAAAAATGTGAGCCTCAAGTTTATCTTTTATTCTCTCTTCAGTCACCATACAATTATATATTGTTGCTCCGAAGATAGGTGTATATAATAATCTCTTCTCGAACAGTTTCATTCTTGTTGTACGAAGCGGCATTTTGTCAATCATTGCCGGATTAATAAGAATTATTTTATTGAATAATTCTTCCATGTATTGAGTCATTATTATGATTGATGCAGAATCTTTACTTGCAATTACATCGCACTTTTCTTTTATTATTTCTTCACAGAAGTTACTTATTAGTTGTACAAATGTATAAGCTGTATATGTTATATCCGGTTTGTCTGAAAGCCCGCATCCGATAAGATCTATAGAATACACAGTATGATTTGCAGCCAATTCATCTTCAATCATCTTCCACTCATGACTTGATGATAATACGCTTAAGTCATGAACAAGAAGAACCGCCGGACCTTTTCCTTTAACATTGTAATGAACGGCTCCCTCTTTCCATGTGTAATAATATCCTTCATTTATATTAAGCTTGAACTTTTTTGCCTTTTCATTGACGATTCTATTGAAGACTTCCAATGTGGCTATTGATAGAAATCCTATGGCTACACCTTTATAAAAATTTTTCATCATATTACGCTTCTCCTTTTTATGTTTATTAATATAATTATATTAGATATGCCATTCTTTTACAATGAAATGTATCAGTAAAAAGGATTTTCTATATATCTTTTTACGGATATAGGATATAATAATTATAGTTATAAAAGAAATGGCGGTAATTATTATGGATGAAATCAGAAGATTTTTTGTGAAAATGCTAGATGAACTTAACAGAAGACTCGACTCTCTTACTATTGAAGGCAACGAACTTGATATAAGTATCAAGGAAAATTCAAGATTTCTTGAAGTTCTAAGTAAAGAGAGTGAGGTTCCTTTCTCTGAATTTACTCCCAGGGATCTGTCTTATAAGAATGAAAAGCGAATAAATGAACTTAAAGAAATAGTAGATTCCCAGAATAAAGATAAAGAAAATCTCGATACTGAGATAGATGATATTAAGAAAAGAATAGATGAGATTAATAATTTGATTAAGATATTGGATGAAAAGCAGGATAGTGGAGAGGATAATACTTCCAATCAAGCTATTCATTCTGAAGATGATATATCAGATATTAGTACAGACAATAATATTAAATCCTCCTTAGAAAATATTAATTCATATCTTCCGGCAGATCCTATGAGAGCCAAAATCGAATTGAAAAATATAATAAATAATCTGTAAAAATTTTTATATACAAGATGTTGAGGTTCACTTTTGAGATGTTTCACGTGAAACATCTCTCTTTTTATGTTTCTCAGAAGGTATAAATATACAATATTTTGTATTTTTGAATTATATTATATACGATAATTTGTATTTATATATATGAGTGTTCCACGTGAAACATTCAACTTACAATCTGCTAAACATCCATTCGCACAACAACATATTGATATTGACCCTCATTTTCAAGACAAAATGATTATAAATATAGGTAGAATTGATAATTCTGTAATGATATAATACCTTCTGTGTTAGGAGAAATAGACATTAACATCGGTTATGGTTGTATAATACTATCCTAATATCATTTTCCTCAAGCGTTAGTATATGTTAGTAATCGTAAAATGAGGGGATTTCCCAACACGGATGTTGGGAAAAGGCAATCATTGTTAAAACCCGGATTATGACCTTCCGCTTTCCGATTGGTCTATATATTTATAACAGATGTTCTGCGCTAAGAAGATATTGTGATTAAGGTCTACGTTGCTAGTTACGTATGACGGGAACCAGCGATTAATCCTCCGTCCGGTCAGTAATCGCTTTCTCGCGACATCCATGTCGCTCGATTCCTTCACTGAATTAATCACTAATATCTTCTAAAGCTTGAACAAAATGGTTATAAATATATAGCCAATCCGGAAAGCTGGTAATCAGAATAAAGTAAAATAGATACACATAGATTAACGGTATATAAGATACACATAATACACTATAATTCATCACTGAAGGAGATTATAAATGGGAAAAATTATTGCAATTGCTAATCAAAAGGGTGGCGTTGGAAAGACAACAACATCTATCAATCTGTCAGCTTGTCTTGCTGAACTTGGCAAGAAGGTACTTGTTATCGATCTGGATCCTCAGGGAAATTGTACCAGCGGATTCGGTATCGAGAAAGAAGAAATCGAAGATACGGTATACGAACTCATACTTAATGAATGTACGGTCAAGACAAGTATGATGACCCCTGACGGTATTGAAAATGTCACAATTATTCCTTCCAATGTCAATCTTGCCGGTGCCGAGATCGAGCTCCTTGAATTCAACGAGAAGGAATATGTTCTTAAGAATTCCATAGATTATGTTAAGGACGATTACGATTATATTATTATCGACTGTCCTCCTTCACTCAATATGCTTACGGTAAATGCTATGACGACAGCCGATTCAATGATAATTCCGATTCAGTGTGAGTACTATGCTCTTGAAGGAATCGGACAATTGATTCATACTATTGACCTTGTACAGAAGAGACTTAACTCGAAACTTAAGATTGAAGGTGTGGTATTTACAATGTATGACGGAAGAACCAATCTCTCGAAGGACGTTGTAGATAATGTTAAGAATAACCTCCAGGCACACATTTACAATACCATTATTCCGAGAAATGTATCATTGGCCGAGGCTCCTTCTCATGGACTTCCCATCACACAGTATGATAATAAGTCGCAAGGTGCGAAGAGCTATATGAACTTGGCGAAGGAAGTTATAGAGGGGGTTAAGTAATGGCAAAAAAAGGCGGATTGAATAAGGGACTCGGAAAAGGAATAAACGTATTAATTCCCGAAACAAAAGAGACAGTTGAGGCAAGTGACGGAATCCTTGAAGTCGATATTAATAAGGTTGAGCCTGATAAGAATCAGCCGAGAAAACATTTTGATGAAGACGAGTTAGCGGCTCTTGCGGATTCCATTAAGCAGCACGGTGTCATCGATCCACTTCTTGTTCAGGACAAGGGTGACTACTACGAGATAGTCGGTGGTGAGAGAAGATGGCGTGCATCTAAGATGGCAGGTCTTAAGAAGGTACCGGTATATGTTAGAGAATATACCGATCAAGAGAAGCTTGAGATCTCTCTTATTGAAAATATTCAGCGTGTCGACCTTGATCCCATTGAGGAAGCGACTACCTATAAGAGACTAATGGAAGAATTTAGCCTTACTCAGGATGAAGTTGCCGACAGAGTATCTAAGTCAAGACCGGCGGTAACCAATGCACTTAGACTTCTTAATCTTGCACCGGAAGTTCAGGATATGCTGTCCGAGGGAATAATTAAACCCGGTCATGCAAGAGCACTTCTTGGTATTAAGGATACGGAGAGTCAGATTGACTTTGCGAATTCAATAATCGATAATCAGCTTAGCGTACGAGAAGTTGAAAAAGGAATTAAGAAGATGCAGGATGGCGGACCGACACCTGCACCTAAGAAGAAGGAATTAGATCCTCAGCTCACTGCAGTATATTCCGAAATCGAAGAGAATCTTAAGGAGTCTATAGGTACCAAGGTTAAGATTGTTGCAAAGGATAGTGACAAGGGTAAGATTGAGATTGAGTACTACAATCGCGATGAGCTTGAGAGAATAGTCGACAAGCTTCAAGGCTAGAACACATAGGACTGCGAAGAGAAAATACATTTACAATAACAGAACAAATGTTCGCATAGAAAGGATTAACGATGGATTTTATAACAGGAATGATTGAACAGTATAATGCATTCATAATTATGGGTCTTATATTACTGGTAGTTATACTTCTTATAATAACGATAGTTAATGCTGCTAAGGCCTCATCTCTTAAAAAGAAGTACAATCTGTTTATGCAGGGTAAGGATGGAAAGTCTTTAGAGGACGATCTCATATTCAGACTTGAACAGATAGACGAGCTAATTGAGAGTAACGCCGCCAATGAGAGAAATATCGATCTTATATTTAAGAAGATGAATCTTACATTTGTAAAATACGGTCTCTTCAAATATGATGCTTTGGATGAGATGGGTGGAAAGCTTTCATTTACTCTTGCAATGTTAAATGAGCAGAATGATGGATATATTCTTAACGTTGTGCATTCTCGTGAGGGATGCTTCAGCTATGTAAAGGAAATCATTGCCGGCAATCCTGTCTTGGTCCTTTCACCGGAAGAGCAGGAGGCTTTGGAAGAGGCGTTTTCGAAGGAATAATATAGAATAATATAAGATGCTTTCCAAATATAATGCGCTTTCATAACGGTCGTTCTTCGCTAATAATATGTAAGTGATTAAGGTGTACGTCGCTGGTCACTAACATATTCTAAGCTTGAACTTAATTGTTATGAAAGCGCATTATATTTGGAAAGCATTGCTGGTTGATACTAATTACAACTACCCCATTACTTTTTTGCAAAAACGCTTCTTATAGTATATAATAGCATTGTCTTATATATTTAGGAGATTTATGCATAGTTATTTAAGGTCAATAGGATTTAAGAACATAACAAGAGAAAGGCTGTCAGAGATTCTGTATCTCGCGTCACAAAATCCGACGGGATACGAGATGGCCTTGGACATGGATGGGAATGAGTTCTCAGAGATTCGTTACGAGATAGCACCCGGAATGGGAGTTGCTGTTCGAGGCGATTATGATGAGAATGACAACTTCAAGGCAGAATACTATTTCCCATATTATGAAGCTGTTCTTAATTCTTCAACTGCTACTGTACATATAATTAAAGAGTCAGACAGAGATTGTTTTCAGGGTGTGCTTGAAGATAACAATGTTGCGATAGATATAATATTTCATCTGCAAAATATGATTCCTTGCCTTCAAGCATTCGACAATACGACGACCGTTGCCCCAGCTAACGTGAGTCTGTGCGGATTATCCCTGGATGCAAAAATCATAATGCCGATATATTCGGACGAATCAATTAAGGCAAAACGATATAAGGCAAAGGTTACAAGAGATAAGCTCGTTGCCAAAGCAAAAGAAGGTGACGCCGATGCCTATGAGAAACTGACAATGGACGATATGGAGAAGTACTCTATGATTTCCCGTCGAATTAAGGATGAGGATGTGTTGTCTATCGTTAGCTCAACATTTATGCCAAGTGGAATTGAGAATGATAAATATGCCGTTATCGGAGAAATACTTAATTATAAGACGCTTGTAAATTCACTTACAAAGCAGAATGTTTATATTCTGACCATTGACTGCAGTGATCTTAAGATGGATGTGTGCATTAACGAAGACGACCTCTTCGGTGAGCCTGCAGTCGGCAGACGATTCAAGGGAGTTGTCTGGATGCAAGGAAGATTAAATATATAAACTGTGCCCTCTTAGTTAAATGGATATAACAAGTCCCTCCTAAGGATTAGTTATCAGTTCGATTCTGGTAGAGGGTGTAACCTAATCGGGGAGATGTGATTTCTTCGATTACAAAATATGAAAGGCTGGGGATTTCATATGAAAAAAGAAAAAAAATCTTTAAACAATCCTGAAACAGAGACAAGGGAAAGGATCGATGAATCAAACGATTCGGGCGTATTCAAGGATAAGCTTCGAATAGCGCTTTGCAGTATAATAGCTGTGCTCCTTGTCTTGATGGAAGTGTATTCTATGATAAGCTTCAATTTTATCGTAGATATCGTAATCGGAATACTGATTGCAATTGATGTATTCTTTCTTATCAGCTTCTCGCTGGATCTTAGTCAGAAAAACAAGCAAGCAGAGAAAAAAGAATATGAAGAATTGTATCGAGCGCAGAAAGCTTCTTATCTCGTAATAAGGAAAAGCTTCAACGAGTTACAACAGAGAATCGATACACTTGAAGAAAAAACGGCAATTCCCGCGGATGAGATTATTACGGCACAGAAAGCTGTTGCGAAGGTTACAATCAGCAGAAGTAAGGAGAATACCGACGCACTAATGAACTCCAATGACGAGCTCATTAATCAATTCTTGTCATTTGAGGAGAAGCTGGAGTCCAATAACCAATCTCTTATTGATAAGCAGGAAGAACTCCTAGGGGCCACTCGTGAGGAGATTCTTGAGAAGAATAAGATTCTTGAAGAGAAGGTGGAAGCCCTTAATTCTATAATAGACGGAATGCAAAGTTCCGTTAACGGAGTTCAGACATCTGTTTCCGATATTAAGAAGGATATAGCGGATCTCGAGGCAAAGGAGCCTGTTGTGCAGATGGTTGCCCCTACAGTAGCACCGATGCCGCAATATATACCTCAACCTGCACCTGCAGTTGCGCCTACACCTGCAGTGGCACCTGCACCTGCAGTGGCGCCTGCACCTGCAGTGGCACCTCAACCCGTACCCGAACCTGCGCCTGCTCCCGCACCGGAAGCGGTTGCAACACCCGAGCCGACGCCTGCACCTGTTGCGGAAGCAGCTCCCGCACCTGAACCGACACCTGAACCTGTGACAGAAGCAGTTCCTGAACCTGAACCTGCGCCTCCACCTGAACCGGAACCCGTGGCAGAGGCGGCGCTTGAACCGGAACCGATGGCAGAGGCGGCGCCTGAACCTGAGCCCACTCCTGAGCCGGAGCCGGTAGTGGAGGCAGAACCTGAGATCGAACCTGAACCGGAGCCTGAGCCCGAGCCTGCGCCTGAACCTGCAGCCGAAGCAGAACCGGCGGCAGACCCATTCGCGGGAATAGATACGTCGGATCCAAATAAGCAGATGAGTCCTGATGATATAGCGGCACTTCTGGAAGCTGCCAATAGTGCAACAGAAGAAGCGGAAGCTATTGCGGATGGAATAGAGGAAGAAGCAGAAGCAACTGCTCCGGAACCGGAGCCGGAGCCCGAGCCTGCGCCTGAACCTGCAGCCGAAGCAGAACCGGCGGCAGACCCATTCGCGGGAATAGACACATCGGATCCTAATAAAGAAATGAGCCCTGATGATATCGCGGCATTATTTGCTGCGTCTAATGCTGCAGCAGAAGAGCCTGCACCCGAACCTGAGTCCGAACCTGAGCCCGAGCCTGAACCTGAAGCAGAGCCGGCGGCAGATCCGTTGGCGGGACTTGATACTTCCGACCCCGGCAAGATAATGAGCCCTGAAGAAATACAGGCACTTTTCGCAAACCTATAAAAATTTCCTTGCATTTTATATTCTATTCCTATATAATAGTGCTTGCGTTGAAAAGCGTGCGCGATTAGCTCAGCTGGCAGAGCACCTGACTCTTAATCAGGGTGTCCAGGGTTCGAACCCCTGATCGCGTAGAAAAAAGGAGACCACACGGTATGTGTGGTCTCTTATTATATACATATATCATAATCATCTTAATTAATTGGCTTGGCAATAAGCTTATGTATTGGATTACCCTGGGCTGAGAACTTCTCTTCGTACTCAGTCATTATGTTGCCGGCGTTAAGGTCGGGATTATTATGTAAATCATATGTATAATCAACGAGTTTCCAAAGCGCAGAATCATTTATTGTCTCCAATGAATAATCGAATAACCCTGTGTTATCCGTCTTGAATTCCAATACCCCATCATCCTTAATAATATTATGGTACATTTCAAGGAAGCCGGGGGAAGTCAGACGGCGTTTAGCGTGACGATCCTTAGGCCAGGGATCCGAGAAATTAAGGTATATCTTATCAACTTCGTTCGGAGCAAACATATCTGTCAGTTCCCTCGCATCTTCACAAAGAAACCTGAGATTATCCGGGAGATTCTCTTCATATCTCATAAGCGCTTTATAAAGAACAGTGGGATAGCGCTCCAGTCCCAGGTAATTTATGGAGGGATTTTCACCGGCAAGCGTTGTTATGAATTTGCCTTTGCCCATGCCGATTTCTATGTGAAGAGGCGCATTTTTTCGAAAGATTCCCTCGCACCAATGACCTCTACACTCTTCAACATTGTGTATGATATACTCTGATTTCTCTATATATTCATCCGCAGCGGGGATGTGTCTTAGTCTCATATGTTTCTCCTGTAATGTATAGGTTCTTTGGTAAGCGTCATGTTATAAATGTATAGTTACGACGGTAAGCTGTAGCTTAACAAATCCTAAAATATTATAACACAAAAAAGCAATTGATATATAGGAAGACAGGATGTATAATTAAAGACATAAATTGTGTCGTGATACAATATAACGACAACTATTATGATGAAAAATGACGTAACATACATAGAACGACATATATTATGTCGCAAACCATCACATTTACAAGGAGACCTTACATGGATTCTATCAGAAAAAACCCTTCAAGAAAAGAGTGCGAAGACCAGATAAGAAGAATACTGATGACAGAGGTATTGCAGAACGGCAAGAATACACATTTCAAATCTGCAAAAGACTTCATGCGCTACTTCGAGTCTCTGTACCTTGCCGGCGACAGTCTTAGCAAGCAGGTGCAGCGCGCGATAAAAGCGATGGATCTTCCGAAAGACGATGACGGCTATTTCATTATTAATAAGACGAGCGAGCAGATGGAGGAAGACAGGGAGATTGGCAAATTACTTCGTGCTACTAATGCCACAAGTGTAGATCTTTCGAACTGCGAGACATTCTTTCTTAAAACGGAGAAAAAATACAAGGATTATCTGATGACTCTAATAGAAGAATCAGAGACATTTAAAGGAAAATACGTAACAATAGTAGATTCAAGCGACGGTCTCATTTTTTACACAGAGAATAAGTCTAACTTGGAGACGTTAATAGAAAGTTTAATACAGTAATTCCCCCTGACATGTAGGAATCGTGCATGCTACTCGATACAAAAAAATAATAATTGCTTATATTAATAAGAATTGATGTCTGTTATAATTAATTTGCCACTTGTAAAAAAAGGAATTGGCATAATTTTATGACATTTACCCTAAAAAGGAATAAATAATGAATAAAAAGAAAAAACTCAAAATAAAGATTGTTGCAATTACACTGATGATGGTACTTACGGGAACACTTCTCAAAACGGCAGAGGTCAAAGCTCTTGAACCGTGGCCCGGCGCAGTGGATACGGTGAGTAGATCCGCAATAGTAATGGATGTTGATTCCGGAGCGATTCTGTACGAGAAGAATATTGACACTCAGTGCTATCCCGCAAGTATTACCAAGATCTTAACAGTGCTTCTTGCACTTGAGAATAGTGACCTTAATGAGGTAGTAACATTTTCAGGGGATGCAGTATTCAAGAACGAGGGCGCCTCATCACACATCGGTCGAGATCTTGACGAGCAAATGACAATGGAGCAGTGCCTTTATGCCGTTATGCTTGAATCTGCCAATGAATGTGCCTACGCCGTAGCCGAGCACGTAGGTGGCGGAGACATCAATAAGTTCATACAGATGATGAACGACAGAGCCAAGGAGCTTGGCTGTACGAATACACATTTCTCCAATCCAAACGGACTCCCGAACCCTGACCACTACGTGTCAGCGAGAGATATGGCGCTTATCAGCAGGGAGGCTTATCAGAATAAAATGTTCGATAAGATTACCGGAACAAAGTCTTACACGATTCCGCCCACCAATAAGCATGCTGAGCCGACACTTCTCAATAATCATCATGCGATGCTTAATTTCTATCAGACCAGCAGATACTTGTATCCGCCTTGCGTCGGTGGTAAGACCGGTTATACCAATGATGCCGGCGCCACACTGGTGACCTATGCGAAGAAGAATAATATGACCTTGGTGGCCGTGACTTTGGGTGGCGATACTCAGACTTATTATACCGATACTACCAATATTTTGAATTATTGCTTTGATAACTTTACTGCGTATAATCTGTCGTCCGGTAGCGAGGTCGGTGTTGACAACTTGACCGGCAAGCTGGGCGTTCTTAACAGCGACAGTAAATACATTATGAAGGGGGAGAATTCCAGCGTAATACTCCCTAACGGAGCGGACTTTAGTGACACTAAGAGCAAATTAGTCCCGGTTAACAATGGAAAAGACGACGTCGCAGGACGGATACAATACTATTACGGCGATAGGTATGTGGGCGCAGCGGACCTCATTTACCATAAGGCGAGGAAGGTGCCGTATCCCTTCCACAATATCGATCCCGAATACGGCGGAAGCGAGATTAAGTACTTAAGAATTGACTTTAAAATGATACTTATTGTGATCGCGATTCTTTTAATAGCATTTGCAACGTATAAATTCATGAAGAGAAAATCCGGCGTAATTCTCCTTAAGAGAAAGAGAAGGACGGATACGAGAGTCAGAAGAAGGCAGAAGCCGAGGTATACCGTAATCGAAAGAGGTAGACAGAAGTCTCGAAGAAGACGTAGACGAAGATAATCGATATGGAAAATGTGTTATAAAACCAAAATCTAAAGGGGGACAGTATGGAAGCACCATTTCCGATGGATCGAAGCGAGAAAAAAGAGTTCGAATTCGAAGTAATCGAGAAGCTGATTGATGAAAATAACGGAATAGTCAGGACGAAGCAAATAACTGATCTGGGAATTGACTATAGAAGAATTATAACTTATGTGGACGAAGGTCGACTTATCAGGGTAAAAAGCGGATACTATGCCATCAATCTCGACACATACAATGAAGAGGACCTGATTGCGGGAATGTTTCCTGACGGAGTGCTCACTATGGAGACGGCGCTTTATTACTATGGTTATCTCAAGACACGCCCCTTTGTCTGGAAAATTGCGGTGAGTAAGAACACATCCAAGTCCCGCTTCAAGATGGATTATCCGGCTCTTGAGCCATATTATTCTGAGAAGGAAGTTCTTAGCCTCGGGGTAACGGAGACCACGATTGGCAACTCAACAATGAACATTTACACGAAGGATCGTCTCATATGCGATGTGCTTAAATATGAAGATAAGATGAAGCGCGAGGACTTTAAAACCGTCGCGCTTGCCTATATTCAGGATGATGACAAGGATGTGTCGTCCCTTATGGAATGTGCGTCTAAGCGCAAAGTAAGACAGAAAGTTCAGAATATGATAGGTGTGTGGCTGTAGATGTTGAACCCTAATCTTATTAAAATTAAATCCAAGGAACTGGACATTCCCTATGAGAATCTTCTTATGGGATGCATTCTTGAGGAGACGGTGAAGTTCGTATCCTCGAACTACAAGGAAGAGCTGTGGGTGATTAACGATAGTGCCTTAGGGCTTGCTTCATATAAGAGAAGCTTGAATGATACCCTCATTCTATCCTATTCCGGCTCGGAAGAAATGGAGGATTTCGTACGGAAGCTTTCAATGTCCATCGTGTCATATTATATGAATCTTGATATCAAGGTGGCTACGGAGTTTCTGTCTCAGAGTACCGTTTGTTTTCGGCTGGATATATTGAAAATGCGCATTCCCTTCGTACTTGTTGTGCAGAAGACGGGAGAGCTTAACACATTTCCAAGAGAGAAGACGCTGATGCTTACCTTAGAGAATGCGAAGGCCATTCACTACATGGAATACCCTCTTGAGGAACGGATATCAGAGCTTGTATTCGATATTCTTGATAAGCTAGAGTTACTTAATGAGATGAATTCCTACATAGACCTATACGATATTCTGAAGACGGAGACTGTTGAAGGGCGTAAGGTTAAGGAATGTCTCTCGGGGAAATGTGAGAAAAAAAGCGGATTCGATATGAAGAGATTCGAGGTCCTTCGAAGCTATGGTGACTATGCTTACATGAAGAAGAAGTGGAAGCGCGCCGTTAGGCAGGCGAAGCGAGACGAATTGGAATGGTCAGAGGTTCATGAACTTATAATCAAGTTCACGGAGCCAATTTATAAGGCGATGCTTTCAGACGACCTTTTCTTCGGGGATTGGATTCCGGAGATAGGAAGGTTCCTTGATTAAACCCGCAAAGGAGACTTAATGGAAACCCTTAGTGAGAAGCTTAGAAACTTAGAAACCGATGGGGCATATCCATTTCATATGCCGGGACATAAGAGGCAACTTGACGGTGCTTATAGGTACGATATAACCGAGATAGAAGGATTCGACAACTTGAACAGTCCGCGAGGAATCATTGCTGAGATGAATAAGTCCATTGCCGACCACTACTATTCTGAAGTGAGCTTCTTCACGGTAAATGGCTCTACTTGCGGTAACTTAAGCGCCATTTCGGCGGTTGCAGATATGGGCGATACCATACTCATCGCACGGAATTGCCATAAAAGCGTGATTAACGCAGTGATCCTTCGGAAGCTCAATGTGGAATATATTAATCCAAAGATGTATAACGATTCCTTGATTGGATTCGTTTCGGTAAGTAGCGTTATGCAGGCGGTTACTTCACTCGAGTCACGTGGCACGAAGCCGAAAGCCGTTGTTATAACAAGCCCCACATATGAAGGAGTCGTCTCAGACGTCAAGGGAATAAGCGAGTTCCTTCACTCTAAGGACATACCGCTTATTGTGGACTCGGCTCACGGAGCGCATTTTCACTTTGATAGCGCATTTCCGGAGGACAGTCTTCGTGATATTGACATATGCATAATGAGTGCACATAAGACACTGCCGGTGCTTAACCAAGGCGCCATTATCCATGTCAACTCGGATTTGGTTGATCCTGAAAATGTCATGAGATACATTAGCATGTATCAGACCAGCTCTCCCAGTTATGTAATAATAGAGAGTATGAGCCGTGCGCTAGAGTTAATTGATGAGAAGAACCCGTTCCCCGAATATGTCGCTAATCTTCGCAGATTCTACGAGAAAACGGCGGATTTACGGACTTTATCGGTGGAACCCATCTCAAGTGACAGGGATATGGGTAAAATCGTAATCTATACGAATAATTACCTGACCGGAGATGAACTTGGCAGGACTCTTCGAGAAGATTACCGTTTCGAGCTTGAAATGTACGGGCGAGATTATGTCCTCGCCATGACAAGTTGTATGGATACTGCGGAAGCACTGGATGGCCTGGCGGAGGCACTTGTTACGATAGATAAGGGTATAGATATTTCTGCAAAATGTGATGCGGAGCCAGGGCAGATTATAGATACTTCGACTAAGGGGGATGCCGACTTGAGACAAAGAATAGATTATCTAAGGCACCACGAGAAGAGAATGGAACCCTTTGAAGCCGTTAAGAACACTGTATCGATGCCTGTTGAAGAAACTATAGGCAAGATTGCCGGCGAAGTAGTAACTGCCTACCCACCCGGGATACCCGTTATAATACCCGGAGAAATAATTGATGAAAGCGACGTAGACTATATGAAGGAGACCCCATGCTATACTGTATTATGGGCAAAAGCTCAACAGGAAAAGACACAATTTTCAAAAAGCTACTCAGCGACAAGGAACTGGGCTTAGAAAATGTCGTAAGCTACACAACTCGCCCAATCCGTGCCAACGAAACCGATGGCGTGGAATACCACTTCGTTGACACTGCGAAGCGAGACGACCTTCAGAGCCAAGGCAAGATCATAGAGCTTAGAACATACAATACTTGCTACGGTCCATGGGACTACTTCACCGTTGACGACGGACAAGTGAACATTGATGAGAAGAACTATATCGTAATCGGAACCCTTGAATCCTACGAAAAGATGCGGGACTACTACGGAAATACCAAAATCCTGCCGATATATATAGAAGTAGAGGATGGTATCAGGCTTCAGCGCGCCCTCAATCGGGAGAAGAAGCAGAAGCATCCTAAGTATAACGAAATGTGCAGGCGATTCCTTACGGATGATGAAGATTTCTCTAAGGACAAGTTGGAGAAGGCCGGAGTTAATCGCATTTTCAAGAATATTGTTATTAAAGACACTGTAAACGAGATTAAAGAATATATAAGAAGTAATGCCGTGAGTTAACGAAGAAAGGCAATATTATGGATATAAAGGTTAATAGTGCAACACCGGTCAATCAGACAACGGATGCGCCCAAAGTAGAACAAACTGACGACAAATTCAAATTCACGCTTGTATCCAAGATAGATGATGCTAATCTCAAGGATAAGCTTTCCGGGCTTATGGATCAGATTAACGAACAAGGTGACAGAATCGCCAAGCATATGGATATAGCTGATATGAAGAAGTACCGCGAATTGGTAAAAGAGTTCATGAATGAGGTGGTAAATCGCTCTCATGAATTTACCAGAGAGAATTTCCTGGATAGGAAAGGTCGTCACAGAGTATACGGTATGATTCGTCAAGTCGATGATAACCTTGACAGTCTCGCTAAAGAGCTTGTTAAGGAAGAAAAGGATCATATCGCAATCCTCGGTCATATTGACGAGATTCGCGGACTGCTCCTCGACATTTCAACCTAGTGTATCTTTTGTCCACCTAATGACCAACCAAATTTATCAAAACACAACCCCTGTCGATTTAAACAAACCGACAGGGGCATTTTTGTGCATTTCAACATGTTAAAATCAACTAACTATATTTCCTTCATCCATAGTCCATGAAGATTACAGTACTCATAGACTGCAACAGGTTTGTCACCGTCAGCGACTACGAATTCTGCCGCTGGTTTCTCACCCGGATTAAGTGTCTTAGTCTGGCTTCCGTTCGCCGTCTCAAGAACAATGAATTGGATGAAGTGTTCGTCCAGCATTGGGTGCTCTACTTCACCGACCTGAACCTTAACTACATTTCCGTCAACCGTAACGGAAGGAACGTGCTTTTCTAGCGCCGCATCGGTTGTTCCGGGCTTAAGCTCTTCCATAGCTGAGCCGCAGCAGGATACGGGAACCTTCGAATCAACGAGCTTCGTAATAATATTACCGCATGTGTTACATTTGTAAAACTTCATAAGAATTTACCTCCTTCAACGTATTGAATGTCTTTGTTCTTGATGAATTGATTATAACACATCCTGTGGTATAATCATATTATGAGACGAAAGATTTTTATAGTACTTACAATTATATGGATGATTGTAATATTCGTATTCTCCGCCAAAGAAGCCGATGACTCTGCCAGGGCGAGCAACGAAGTCGGACTCATAATCGGAACAATTTTTGTACCGGGCTTTGAAGATAAGTCTTTCGAGGAACAGATGGAATTTGCCGACATGATAGATCATCCCGTAAGAAAGACGGCACATGCTATGGAATATGCAATCTTGGGTTTCTTGGTAATCGGAATAATATACGGCTTAAAGCTAAGGGTTGTATGGCAGGCGATTATCGCATGGGCTCTGTCCACACTTTACGCAGCCTCAGACGAATTCCACCAGACATTTGTGGTGGGGCGAAGCGGAGAATTAAAGGACGTGGGTCTGGATAGCGCCGGCGCTCTTGCCGGAGTCTTGGTCGGAATACTTATATTTAAAATGTACTATAATAGACGGGCAAAAAAGAAAGAACGGGAGCAATTGACAGAGTAGTTCGAAACTGACATAATGTATGTATAGTGGTTATAGATTATTGAGGTTATAGATGAAATTTGAAGATATTCAAGGGCAGGAGGCGCTTAAGGAACATTTTAAGAGCGCTATCCGTCTTGGTAAGGTGAGCCACGCCTACATAATTAACGGTGAAAGGGGTTTTGGCAGGAAAGCTCTTGCGGAAGCCTTTGCTCAGGCTTTACTTTGCGAAAAACTTAACTCGGATCATGACGAGAATCAGATATCTTTCCCGGGAATAGAGGCAAAAAAGCCGAAACCCGAGGTAATCGAGCCCTGCGAAGAATGCGTAAGCTGTAAGAAGGCTCGTCATCACAATCATCCGGATATAATCTACATTTCCCATGAGAAACCCAATATCATATCGGCCGATGAGATCAGGACAGAGCTAGTCGACACCGTGGATATTATCCCATACGAAAGTAAGCGGAAAATCTATATAATCGAAGACGGAGAGTTAATTAATGAGACGGGACAAAACATATTACTTAAGACTATTGAGGATCCGCCGGACTATATAACCATAATTCTTCTTACGACAAATGTTGATAAGCTTCTTCCAACCGTATTATCAAGGTGCGTATGTCTTAACACAGTGCCCGTAAGCAAGGCGGAGATTAGGGCGCATCTTATGGATAACGGGGTAGTGGATTATCAGGCGGATATGGCCGTAAGCTTCGCAAAGGGTAATCCCGGCAGAGCCTTGTCTATCGCAAATGACGTTTATTTTCAAGAGAGATGTAAGACGGTATGTAATATAATTCGCGATATTAATCACTATCACGTCAGGGAAATATCCAATCTGGCTGCGAGAATCGAAGAGGATAAGGAGAACATGGGCGAATACATGGAGCTTCTGATGATGCTTCTTCGCGACGCAGTTGTCTTTAAGACTACGGGTGATGAAGGGCGACTTTTGTTCGCACGGGAGATTCGCTTAATCAGGGAAATGTCGAAGATGAGCTTAAGCAGGCTTAACAGTCTTATTAATATAGTAAAAGACACTGATGAGAAGATTCAAGCCGCTGTAACGCCTGACCTGGCTATAGAAATGATGCTAACTAATATGAAGGAGATATATAACACATGATGGTAAAAGTAATTGGAGTAAGATTTAGAAATGTAGGGAAAATATACTACTTCGATCCTACGGGATTCGAACTCGAAGTAGGGGACAAGGTCATTGTTGAGACGGCAAGGGGCTTGGAACTCGGAACGGTTCTGTTGTCTGAACGCGAAGTCGACGAAGAAAGCATAGTAAGTCCCCTAAAGGGAATAGAGAGAGTTGCTTCCGAAGAAGATATCGCACATGCCGAGGAGAACAGGAATAGAGAGAAGGACGCATGCGTGACCTGTAAGGAGAAAATTGCAAAGCATGGTCTTGATATGAAGCTTGTGGGCGCGGAATATACATTCGACAATAAGAAGCTTCTCTTCTACTTCACATCAGACGGAAGGGTTGATTTCAGAGAACTTGTCAAGGACTTGGCAGGCGTATTCAGAACGAGAATAGAGCTTCGTCAGATTGGAGTGAGGGATGAGGCCAAGCTTCTCGGTGGTCTGGGAATATGCGGTCGAGAGCTTTGCTGTGCATCGTATCTGTCGGATTTCGTTCCGGTATCGATTAAGATGGCGAAGGAACAGGGACTTCCCTTGAATCCCTCTAAGATATCGGGAAACTGCGGTCGTCTTATGTGCTGTCTCAAGAATGAGAACGAGACTTATAAGTACCTTAACAGCAATCTTCCCAATAAAGGCGATACAATAATTACACCTACCGGTCGGGAAGCAGTTGTTGAAGAGCTCGGAGTGCTTCGTCAGCAAGTCGTTGTTGTTGTGGAAGGTGAGGACGATATTAAGGAACGAATAACGTATCACGTAAGCGAGATCG
This sequence comes from uncultured Lachnospiraceae bacterium, assembly GCA_905233695.1. Taxonomy (GTDB): domain Bacteria; phylum Bacillota; class Clostridia; order Lachnospirales; family Lachnospiraceae; genus RUG191. Next base: position 31,840 of record CAJODN010000003.1, read on the forward strand.
AGTTCAAGGGCAAGAAAGGTGTCGATGTAGAGGTCACTGATGAGGAGGAAAAAGAGCTGGAGGCTCTCGAGGATAACGAGAATGATGAAATAGAAGTAAACAGTGACGAAAAATCAGCTGACAATCGTTCCGATGACAAAAAGAAGGACGATTCATACCACTCAAGAAACAAGAAGCATAGAGGCAAGAAGAGAAGAAACAAGAGATTCAACAAGAATAAGAAAAATGAAAAGGATGAAAAGTAGCCCATGAGTGGTAACGTAACACTTAAAGGCAATGAGCGACTTGACGAGCTTCACAGGAATGGATACAGGATTATTCAAGATCCCAATCGTTTTTGCTTCGGGATTGATGCGTGCCAAGAATAGTCCGGAGGACAAGGTGCTTGACATCGGAACCGGAACCGGCGTCATTCCGATTCTCATGGAGGCCAGGTACAGGGGGCATGACTACATCGGCCTTGAGATACAAGAGGATGTGGCCGATATGGCAAGACGCTCAGTCGCATTCAATAATCTTACCGATAGGATTGTTATTGAAAATATTGATGTGAAAGACGCTCTTTCCTTATATAAGCCCGGCTCCTTTGACGTAATAACGACGAATCCTCCGTATATAAAGGAAAATGACGGTCTTATTAACCCTAATGATACGAAGGCATTATCAAGGCACGAGCTCAGTGTAACACTTGAAGATGTCGTAAGAATAAGCTCGAAGCTTCTTAAGAATAAAGGTAAATTCTATATGATTCACAGACCTTCAAGGCTTATGGAGATTATGAGTGTGATGAGGGAATATAATCTGGAGGTTAAGAGACTTCGAACAGTTCATTCCTATGTTGATAAGGAGGCCAGTATGGTGCTTATTGAAGCGCTTCGCGACGGCGGTGCCTTTATGAAGGTTGAGAAGCCCTTAATCATATACGATTCGGATGGGAAATATATGGAAGAAGTGGGAGAAATATACTACGGAGAGTAGAGAATGGCAGGAACACTTTACCTATGCGCAACGCCGATAGGCAATATGGAAGATATAACATACAGAGTTGTTAGGATTCTGAGAGAATCGGATCTTATTGCTGCAGAGGATACAAGAACCTCGAGAAAGCTGTTAGATCGGTACGAAATCAACACACCGATGACTTCTTATCATGAGCACAACAAGATTGAGAAGGCTAAGGTTCTTATAAGTAAGCTGCAGGCAGGAAATGATATTGCACTTATCACGGATGCCGGAACCCCGGGAATCTCCGACCCCGGAGAAGAGCTTGTTAACCTATGTTATGAGAACGATATTACCGTAACCTCTCTTCCCGGAGCGGCCGCTTTAATCACGGCAGTCACAATGTCGGGACAGCCTTGCAGAAGATTTGCATTTGAAGCATTTCTTCCCAAGGATAAAAAGTATAGAGTTCATGTGCTTGAGGAATTGGCCCAAGAAACCAGGACAATTATTATATATGAAAGCCCCCATCACCTTAAGGCGACACTCAAGGAATTATCAGACGTATTAGGTGAAGACAGACAGCTTACCGTTGCCCGGGAGCTTACCAAGCGTCACGAAGAAAAGCTGAGATTCACATTTAAGGAAGCCCTCTCTTATTACGAAGAAAATGATCCTAAGGGCGAATATGTTCTTGTGATTAAGGGAAAATCCAGACAGGAACAGGAAGACGAACAGCGAGAAAAGTGGGAAGATACGCCACTTTCTGAACATATGAAGATCTATCTTGACCAAGGTCTTGATAAGAAAGAAGCCATGAAAAAGGTGGCAAAGGACAGGGGAGTCAGCAAGAGAGATGTATATCAAGAGTTACTCAATGAGAAGAACGAGGACAATTAATGGATATTAAAGCAATTTTGATTGATCTTGACGGAACAATTACCGATACAGAGAGAATATATCAACGTCAGTGGGTTGAAGCCGCAAGGTCACTGGGATATAACGATTTTACCACAAAGGATGCGTTGGAGCTTCGAAGCGCCTGGTATCCTTATGCTGTCAGGCTTATGCAGATAAAGTTCGGAGATGATTTCGACTTCGATAAGCTGAAGGAAACCTGCGCCAACCGTACCTTGAACGAGCTTAAGGAAAAGGGTACACCGCTTAAGCCCTATGCAAGGGAATTCTTAGAAGAATTAAGGAAGAGGGATAAGAGAGTGGTTCTTGTATCCGCCACAAGACCTGAGATTATAAAGGGTAGGCTAAGTGCCGTTGGTCTAACGGAATATTTTGACGAAGTGATATCAGCACACGGCACCAAGCGCGGTAAACCCTACCCGGAGCCATATCTCTATGCTTGCGATGTAATAGGAGTAAAGCCTGAAGAAACAATAGCAATTGAAGATTCGCCTAACGGCGTGGATTCTGCCGCGGCAGCAGGCTGCAACACTATCATGGTTCCGGACCTCACCCCCGCAGAACCAGCGCTTATGGCTAAGCTATTTGCTTACGCAAATAATCTAAAAGAAGTTCTAGACTATATTTGATAGGACACTACATAAGCCAAGAGGAAGTAAAGTGTTTCGCAAGACCTTTTCGGGTCTCGGCGCTTAGCGATTTGCGTAGCAAGAGCTTAGCGTCCGCTAGGGGTACCCGATTAGAGCGAGAGCGTGTCTGCGAAATACTTGTACTTCCTCTTGGCGTATATTGAATAAAAAGGGAGCCGTGCCCAGATGATTATTCATCTAAAGCGACAGCCCCTTTTAATAGTTAATTACTGTTATTACTCTATCACATACGGCATAAGTGCTACGTGACGTGCTCTCTTTATTGCTACTGTAAGAGCTCTCTGGTGCTTAGCACAGTTACCTGTGATACGACGAGGAAGAATCTTTCCTCTTTCAGAAATGTATTTCTTAAGTGTTGTTGTGTCTTTATAGCTGATAGTATTATCTTTACCGCAGAAGACACATACCTTTTTTCTTCTGTGAACAGGTCTTCTTCTTCCGCCTTCACTTTTATTATAAGCCATGATTATTTCCTCCTATAAAATGTGGTTAACCTACACGAATGGGAGATTATCTTCTGTAGCATCATCAATTGGGTTGAAGCCGTCGCCTGCATCACCTGTAGGTGCACTTGAAGGAGCATCTGCAAAGTCGCCGCTTCCTTGAGCATTCTTGCTCTCGGCAAATTCAACATTGTTCGCTACAATCTGATCCTGATACACGGTTTTGCCGTCTTTCTCATAATTGTTGTTACGAAGTTCGCCTTCCACAACAATCTTAGTTCCTTTGCGAAGATATTTCTCAACAAATGTTGCCGTATTACCGAATGATGTAAGATTGAAGAAATCGGTAGGATAATTACCGTTCTGATCCTTATATCTTCTGTCAACAGCAATTGAATATCTTGCAACCGGCTTATTATCGTTAGTGTATCTAATCTCGGGGTCACGGGTTAACCGTCCCATCAAAAATATTTTATTCATAAATGTTCTCCTTTGGTTAAATCCTATGCCTCGTCTTTTCTAACGCATAAGAATCGAAGAACGTTGTCCATAATGCGAACATTTTTCTCGAGCTTAGCAGGAACTTCCGGTTCAGCGTCGAATTGGATAAAGTAGTAGTAGCCTTCATTCATCTTCTGAATTTCATAAGCAAGTCTCTTTTTACCCTGATCTTCGACCTCTGTTACTGTTCCGCCGTGACGCTCGATGTAACCCTTAGCCTTGTCAACTGTGGCTAATCTTACGTCTTCTTCGATCTTCGCATTAACAACGAGTGCTAATTCATACTTGTTCATGCTTTTACCTCCTTTTGGACTAGTTGGGATAGTGCAACAGCATTATCCAAGGATATTTTATATACCACGAGGCTATATATTATCACTATTTTAGGGAAATGACAAGAGTTTTACAAAAAAGTTAAGAAAAAATTAAGAAATGCAAAAAACCCGAGAACATATCTATGTCTCGGGTTCGTTTACAGTAATTAGCACTTTATCTGGGACATTACCTCTCCGATAGGATCCGTTATTACAAGGTCGGCATGCGCATCTCTTGTAGTCGCCCCTTTATTAATAAGGACAAGATGCTTTCCTTTGAAGTAATTAATAAGTCCTGCTGCCGGATATACCGTAAGACTGGTGCCTCCGATAATAAGCATGTCGGCATTGGATATGGCATTTACCGAACCGCTAACCTGATAGTCATCAAGACCTTCTTCATATAATACAACGTCCGGCTTAATAATTCCGTTACACTTCTCGCATCTCGGAACCCCGTCAAAATCCGGCTTGTCCTTACAAGATAAAATATAATCGCCGTCGTAGAACTCACCGCAGTCCATACAGTAGTTACGAAGTGTACTTCCGTGAAGCTCGAATACCGTCTTACTTCCGGCCTTCTGGTGAAGTCCGTCAATATTCTGTGTAACGACTGCGTCAAGCTTACCGGCTTTTTCAAGTTCTGCAAGCTTCTTATGTGCTGCGTTAGGCTCAATTCCCGTAATCATAATCTTATCATAGTAGAAGCGATAGAATTCCTTTACTTTGTGCATGAAAAATGTGTGAGACAGAATCTGTTCCGGTGGATAGTCGTACCTCTGATTATATAGTCCGTCTACCGATCTGAAGTCCGGAATGCCGCTTTCGGTGGAGACACCTGCACCGCCGAAGAAAACAATATGATTTGATTCATCCACGTATTCTTGTAATTTAGCTACCTTCTCTGTATCCATAATAACCCCTCCCGAAAAAAAGAAAATACTATAAGCATAATTGTACAATAAATAAGGAAGATTGTTAATAATTTTATTAAATATTGACTTATACATTATATGTAGGTTTTGGTACAATTTTACACGGTGAAATATTATAGAAAGGAGAAAGAATTATGGCACATGAAGATGCACGTAACGGAATTGGCAAGGTGTTCACTGCTCAGATATTACTTATCATAACAGCTATTTGCTATGCTATCGCAGCTATTTGTACAGCCGTAACAATTGGTGCTGCAGCATCTGACGCTATGGTAGGTGCGGGAATAAGCGCTATACTTTTAGTAGTATTCGGACTTGCAGGTGGTGTTATGTCTATTATCGGTTTTATTCTTCAGCTTGTTGGTCTCAGCAAGGCAGGAAAGGATAACGACAAGATTAAGAGTGCTTTCACAATTACAATCATTGGATTAATCATTGCAATTGTTATAGGTATTATTAAATCATTAGTTGGCGCTTCTTATGCATGGGCAGGTAACATCGGTGACCTTGTTAACTTCATCATCAGTCTTATTGTTACATATAATGTATTAATGGGTTGCGCAGAGCTTAACCCTGCATTACAGGAAAAGGCTGAAAAGACATGGAAGATGTACATGATCGTTGTAATCCTTGATATCGTAATTGCAATCGTAGCAATTATTATGGGTATTCTCGGAGTTACTGCTGTATCAGCAGTTGCATCATACATCTTGATTATTCTTGATGTTGTATTCGAGGTTGTATCATTTGTTATGTACCTTATGTTCTTAGCACAGGCAAGAAACGAGGTATAGTAGATTAACATTTGTCGAAGGAGGCGTCTCCACAATATATTGTGGGGATGTCTTTTTTTTGCACAATATACTTGCAATTATGGTCAAAATTTAGTATTATCTACGGGTAATAATAAAATATTACGAGGAGACGGACTATGGCAAACGAAAATGCCCGAAATGGAATAGGTAAAGTGTTTATCGGTCAGATTTTTGTAATCATCTCGGCCTTTTGTACATTGCTTTCTCTTATTCCCGGAATGGGACTTATGATAGCAGGAATATCGGTATTAGTTCTTAATCTTATAGGATTAATAATTTCGCTGGTGGGACTCAGCAAAGCCGGTAAAGAGAACGGACGACTTAAGACTGCTTTTACACTTACGATGGTCTCCATAATAGTGGAAGTCGTATGTGGAATCATGGGAGCCTTTTTACAGGTTACTTGGATGGAGCAAATCGAGGGAATTTTTACAACCGTATTATCACTTCTTATTACATATAACGTGTTATTTGGTTGCGCTGAGCTTAATTCCGAATTAAAGGGAAGAGCGAAGGGTACATGGAAGATGTACATGATTGTCGTTATTCTTGATATCGCAATTACCATAGTCGACCTTATATTGGCAATAATGGGAGTTACAGATGTGTCTGCAATCGCAACTGTTATCCTTGTACTTATCGATCTTGTATTCGATTTTATCGCATACATCAAGTACCTGGGCTTCCTTAATATTGCAAGAAAAGAAGCATAAATGAAAAAGGAGGAAATAATCATGCAACATGAAAATGCACGTAACGGTGTAGGTAAACTTTTCACAGCAGAAATTCTTTTAATTGTTTCTGTATTTTGTTCGCTCTTAACATTAATTCCTGTAGTGGGAACTATTATTGGTGGACTTGCGATGGCTGTTCTTGGCATCATCGCATTTATCCTTCAGCTTGTTGGTCTTAGCAAAGCAGGACAGGATAGCGAACAGATTAAGTCAGCATTCATGTGGGTAATCATCGGATTAATTGTTTCAATTGTTATGGCAATTTTTGCAGGAATTTGGTCTGATGCAACATGGATTCAAAACATTGGTAAGATAGTTAACTTTATCATTAGCTTACTCGTTACATACAATGTTTTATTCGGATGTGCAGGTCTTAACTCTGCTTTAGCAGAGAGAGCTGAGAGTACATGGAAGTTCTACATGATAGTAATTATCATTGAGATAGTAGTAACTATCGTTCTTGTAATACTTACATTAATAGGACTTTATGCAGCAATGGCTGTCATCGCAGTAATATTCGTACTTGTTGATGTAGTACTTCAGTTAATTGCATACTTCAAGTATCTTGGCTTCCTTAAGCAGGCTAAGGACGAAGTATAAGATCAGAACATTTTATGCTTACTAAGGCACCCTCTTTAGAGGGTGTCTTTTCTTATTGAAAAGAAATGTGAAAAATAGTAAAATATACCTATTCAGAAGCAAGCAAATTTTCATGCATATACTTGTCGAATGCTTGCATTCGTAAAAGTATATGGGTGAAAATTTATTTGGCGAGAGCCAATATGAGAAAATACGAAGTATTTTCGAATAGGTTCTGAATAATTATATGGATTATTCTCTGGGAGGAATCGGTATGGATGAGAAATTATTAAAAAAGAAATTCATTGAAAGCTACGGAGACGGCGGTGATATAAGAGAGTATTTCTCTCCCGGTCGCGTTAACTTAATCGGCGAACATACCGATTATAACGGCGGTCACGTATTTCCGTGTGCACTCACCCTCGGAACCTACGGAATAATGAGGAAAAGAGACGATTCTACCATGAATTTCTCATCTGCAAATGTAAGGCTCGGTCAGGTAATTACAGTTGATCTTAATGATGTCAGCTACAAGCAAGAATATAACTGGGCTAATTATCCTCTCGGAATAGTATGGGCCATGAAGGAAAAGGGAATAGAGTTAGATTCCGGCTTCGATATGATGATATGGGGAAATATTCCCAACGGTTCGGGACTCTCGAGTTCAGCCAGCATCGAAGTATTAATGGGTAAAATGCTTCAGGATATTTACAAGATTAAGAGCTTGAGCATGCTTGATCTTGCGCTTATCGGTCAGTATTCAGAGAATAATTTCAACGGCTGTAACTGCGGAATTATGGATCAGTTCGCCGTTGCAATGGGTAAGAAGGATAACGCCATGTTCCTTGATACGAGTAACCTCTCATATCAATATGCGCCAATTAACCTTCCGGATGAGAAGATAGTAATAATTAACAGTAAAGTCAAGCATTCACTTGTGGATTCTGCTTATAATGAGAGACGTGAGCAGTGTGCGTCTGCCCTCGCAGATCTTCAGACAAAGCTTGACATTAAGACCCTTGGAGACCTTGATATTGATACATTCGAGGCCAATAAGGACCTTATTAAGAGTGAAATTGTAAAAAAGCGCGCTAAGCATGCCGTATACGAGAATCAGCGTACAATAGAGGCAGTGGACGCCCTTAAGAAGAACGATGTGGAGAGATTCGGACAGCTTATGAATGAGTCACACATCTCTCTCCGGGATGATTATGAAGTAAGCTGCGATGAGATTGATATACTTGTTGAGCTTGCATGGAATACCAAGGGAGTAATAGGCTCTCGAATCACAGGCGGCGGATTCGGCGGATGTACCGTAAGTATCGTTAAGAATGATGCCGTTTCGAAATTAAAAGAATATGTTGAAGAGGAATACCTCGTTAAGACGGGGCTCAGACCGGAAGTCTATATAGTAGATATCGGCGACGGAGCCAAGAGGATCGGATAATCTCCGTCCTATCTTAAAAGAGGAAAGGTTTAAGCAATGAAGAGGCTACAATACAGCGAAGCCTTCAAGCATTATGTAAGGCTTCCGCTATATCTTATACCTATATTTATTGTGGGAGACATATTATTATTCGCATTCGATCACGCTCGTATGGGATTTATATTTACCATAATGATCGTGGCATATGCGGTATTTATAATAGCTCTCTATGTATACAATCAGAAATCAATCGACCAGTCGCTTATTAACTTCGCGGTAGGATATGCCACCGTGCAGAAGTCTATCTTAGAGAACTTGGACGTGCCCTACGCTCTTACGACGTTGGACGGTAAGCTTTTCTGGATGAATAAGGCTTTTTGCGATACCACGGGTAGGGATAAGACATATTCTAAGTCAATAACGTCAATTATCCCACAGATTACGAAAGAGAAGATTGCGGCATTAGAGCTTGGTGAAGCTATCACATTTCCAATACAATATGAGGAAATGTTCTACAAGGTTACGATTCATGCCTACGAAGCCGAGATTATGAAGGACGGCGATATGATAGGCTTCAAGGAAGGCGAGAACGTAGTGTACGCCGTTATGCTCTATGACGAGACGAAAGAGAAGACACTTGAGATCAGTTACAGGCAGAGGGAGATGGCGGCAATTCTCGTATACGTAGATAACTACGAAGAAATCGTAGACGCAGTGGATGCCGTGAAGCTCTCAGTTGTTCGAGCGGTAATTGAGAGAAAGGTATATAAATACTTCCAGAATAAGAAAGCCCTGGTTCGAAGAACCGACAGGGATAAATATGTTGTTGTAACCGACCGTAAGGGCTTAGAGCTTATGGAGGCTGACAATTTCGCTATCCTAGAGCAGATCAAGACCACATCTGTTGCGAAGGACGTACAGCCCACCTTAAGTATCGGTATAGGAATTTCGGCAGAGGATTATAATCAGAATCTGGAATATGCCAAGGCGGCAATTGACGTGGCGCTGGGTCGTGGCGGTTCACAGGCCGTTATTAAGGAAGGCGATGAAATATCATACTACGGTGCATATGGTAAGGAGAAAGAGAAGAACACCCGTGTTAAAGCGCGTGTTAAAGCCCAGGCCCTTCGTGAGCTTATGCAGACAAGAGACGATATTATTATCATGGGTCATTCCATCTCGGACGTAGATGCCTTTGGTGCTGCAATAGGTATATACTGTGCGGCAAATTCTCTTGGAAAGAAAGCTCATATCGTACTAAATGATGTTACTAGCTCACTTCGTCCGATTGTAGAGACATTTTCAAAGGAAAAGGGTTATCCCGATGACCTATTCATAGATAGCCCCAACGCACTTATGATTCAGGATAAGAACACTCTTGTAGTTGTGGTTGATACCAATAGACCGAGCTATACTGAGTGTCCGGAGCTTATATCCCGTAGTGAGTCTATAGTGGTGTTCGATCATCACCGTAACAGGAAGGATACAATTGAGAATACGCTCCTTTCATATATTGAGCCTTACGCTTCTTCTACCTGTGAAATGGTAACTGAGATGTTCCCTTACTTCTCTGATAAGCTTGAGCTTACAACGGAAGAAGCGGATGCGTTGTTCGCGGGAATACTTATCGATACCAACAACTTTATGACGAAGACGGGGGTAAGGACATTCGAAGCGGCGGCATATCTTAGAAGAAACGGTGCCGAGGTTAGCCGTGTAAGGAAGCTTCTCCGTGAGGATATGGCTGCTTATAAGGCGAAGGCTGAGATTGTAAGACATGCGTCCGTATATAACAATATGTTCGCAATATCCGTTTACAGCGGTGAAAATGTGGAGAGCCCCACAATTGTCGGAGCACAGGCGGCCAATGAGCTTCTTAACATTGTGGGAATCAAGGCGTCCTTCGTGCTTACGGAATACAATAATAAGATATACGTAAGCGCCCGTTCCATCGATGAGATAAATGTGCAGCAGCTCATGGAAGAGCTGGGCGGAGGCGGTCACCTCAATGTGGCGGGAGCCCAGATTAAGGGTAAGACCACTGATGAAGTTAAGGATATGATTATAGAGGTTATTGATAAATTTATAGATAAGGAAAATCTGAGGTAAATTATGAAAGTTATACTTACACAGGATGTGAAGAATCAAGGTAAAAAAGGCGACGTTATCGAGGTGAGCGACGGATATGCCCGTAATATGATAATTAAGAAGAAGCTTGGCGTTGAGGCTACACCCAAGGCGCTTAACGATCTTAAGCTTCGGAAGAAAAATGACGAGAAGGTTATGGCAGAGAACTTGGCACAAGCCAAGGAGTTTGCGAACGAAATTGCTGGATGGACAATAGAAGTTCGGATTAAAACCGGAGAAGGCGGAAGAGCATTCGGTTCCGTTTCTTCTAAGGAAATAGCCGAGGCTGCCAAGACTCAATATGGTAAGGACATCGATAAGAAGAAGATTGTACTCGAGGAGCCCATTAAGAATCTGGGAACATACGAGGTTAAGATTAAGCTTCATCCGGAAGTTACTGCAACAATGAAGGTTCACGTGTCGGAGAAATAGATTATGGATGATATTCAGGAAAATGCTGTAAGCAGGGCGATGCCGAGAAGCGATGAATCGGAGCTTGCGGTTATCGGCTCTATGATTCTTAATAAGGATGCGGTTGAGCAGGCCTCTGAAATTATTACGGAGGATGACTTCTATAATAAGCAATATGCTCATATGTTCCGTGCAATGGTGGATATGTATAATGAGGGCGAGGAAATCGATGAGGTAACCCTTCAGAATAAGCTTACGAGTACCGATCTTCCGCCCAGCGTTACATCAAGAGAACATATTCTCGACATTATGGATGCCACCCCCACATCAATTAAGGTTAAGGACTATGCGACTATCGTTAGGGATAAGTCGCTTCTTCGTCGTATAATCAAAGTTAATCAGGATATAGAGAATGATTGCTATTCCGGCAGGGATGATGTTGAGACTATATTAGAGAAGACGGAGAAGGAAGTATTCTCTCTTATTAAGGATAGAAGCGTGGACGACTACGTTGACATTTCCACGGTGGTATTCAACGCACTTCAGAGAATAGAAGCGGCGAGTAAGAAGAAGGGGCCGGTTACCGGTGTTGCTACAGGGTTTTCAGACCTTGACTATCAGACGGCCGGGTTGCAGCCATCGGATCTTGTCCTTATTGCGGCAAGACCGTCAATGGGTAAGACCGCATTTGCCCTTAATATTGCACAGTATACCGCCATCCGTAATAACTTGCCGACTGTTATCTTCTCACTGGAAATGTCAAAGGAGCAGCTAGTCAATAGATTCCTCTCCCTAGAGACCGGAATCAACGCACAGAAGTTGCGTACGGGAGACCTAACAGAAGACGAATGGATGATTCTGGCCGAAGCATCGTCCAATATCGGCTCAAGCGGGCTTATTATTGACGATACCTCAAGCATTTCCATTAATAATCTTAAGAGTAAATGCAGGAAATATAAGCTTGATAAGAATATAGGACTTATAATAATTGACTATTTGCAGCTTATGGAGACAGGCGGAAGAGTTGAGTCTCATCAGCTTGCAATTGCCGAGATATCAAGGTCTCTTAAGGCGCTCGCAAGAGAACTTAACGTACCTGTTGTGGCCCTGTCTCAGTTATCGCGTAACGTTGAGAAACGTGATGACAAGAGACCGATGCTATCGGATCTTCGTGATTCCGGAGCAATTGAGCAGGATGCCGATGTTGTAATGTTTATCTATAGGGATGATTATTACAATAAGGATACGGAGAAGAAGAATATATCTGAGATAAATGTGGCTAAGCAGAGAAACGGCCCGGTGGGAACAGTGGAGCTTGCCTGGATTCCTGAACTAACTAAATTTGCGAATAAAGAGAGAGAGCACTAAAAATTCCCGGCATTTCTGCCGGGAATTTGTCGTCATTATGAAGCCTGGCTGGCCAAGTAATTGTTTATGTCATCTACCAATCCATCAGGGTCGATGCCGTGTACTGCGGCAGCCTCTTCTATAGTCTCCATCTGGCTTGCGGGACAACCCAGACAATGCATTCCGATATTCATAAGAATCGGTGCAACATTTTCATCTATCTGAAGAAGTTCTCCAATCATTGTGTTCTTATCTACCTTAGCCATTATAATTCCTCCTTACCTATTAAATTGTAGCATCATTTATTATAATCGTTTTTTGTACTAATTTCAATACAAAACCGCAACTCTTTCGAAACTATATTGTAAAAAGGAATATACTACGATAGAATGAAATTACAAATGGGTATATATTAAACTAAGGAGGAATTTTATTATGGCATACGTTATTACTGATGAATGTGTATCATGCGGAACTTGTGCACCTGAGTGCCCTGTTGAGGCTATCTCTGAAGGCGACGCTCATTACGAAATCTCTGCAGATGCTTGCATCGAGTGTGGAACATGCGCAGGTGCTTGCCCTACAGGAGCTATCCAGGCACCATAACATGATATTTAATTAAGTAAGGAAAGCATTGGCCAATGGTCAATGCTTTTTTGTGCAAAAAAATACATTTCCCATTGAAAAATGAATCAGTCTGTGGTAAATTAATTAAAGGCTTTAATTAATTATTATGAAGAGGGATTAAAATGAGTATGAAAAAAAGAATAATCAACTTGATTGTGGGATTCGCGCTTTATCTTGCCATCGCTTACGGACTTGGTCTTACAGGTGTAATCGATCCGACCGCCGCTAAAGGTATCGGTGTAGCAGTATGGATGATATATTGGTGGGTTACAAGACCTGTTGATATAACGGTGACGGCACTTCTTCCCGCGGCAATTAATGCGGTATTCTCCATTGTTCCAATGGAAGATATTATAAGCCAGTATTCTTCAAGCAGTATTATTCTTATATTCGGATCTTGCCTTCTTACTGCGCCCTGGGCATCAATCGGTCTTGATAAGAGGATTTCACTTAAGGCCCTTTCATTAATCGGACCTTCCATGAAGTCCCAGATAGCTGTATGGCTCTTGGCTGCAATAGTTCTTTCCAATATGATGCCGAACGTTGTGGTTGTAGCGATATTTACACCTATTGCCGTTGCAATGCTCAAGGCAGCAGGCTATGAAGATATTAAGAAATGCGAGCCCGCCGTTCCCATTCTCTGCGCAATAGCCTGGGGAGCACAGCTTGGCGGTGCGGGAACACCTCTCGGCGGTGCCATGAATATTACAGCCATTGATTTTATTGAGAAGTACACAGGACAAGAATTCATGTATGTCGACTGGATTATAAGGATGCTCCCTTATACCATAGTTGCAGCAATTGTTGTCCTTCTTATGATGATATTTAAGAAGAGAAAAGTTGATAGATTAGAGGGAACAAAAGAGTATTTTAAAGAGGCTTATGCAGAGCTCGGTCCCATGAAGAGAGAAGAGAAGATAAGTCTTGTGCTCTTCGTAATAGCTATGCTTGGTTCATTCCTTCGTCCGCTCTATGCAGACCTTATTCCGGGTCTTGTTCCGGCATATCTATTCTTAATAACGGGACTTATCAACTTCATTATAATTGCGGCTGATAAAAAGACTATGCTTCTTGAATGGGATAAGGCTCAGAAAGAAGTTATGTGGGGAATGTTACTCCTCTTCGCAGGCGGACTTGCCTTAGGTCAGATTCTTACGGGATCGGGAGCTAACGATGTAATAGCTGAAGTTATATCTAAGATGAACTTAACCGGAGGTCTCGGAACAATAGCGATATTTGCTGTATTTGCATGTATTATCTCTGAGATGACCAATTCCACAGTGTCGGCTGCCGTTACGATACCGATTGTAATCGGCGTTACGACGAAGATAGGTCTTAATCCGATACCATATATATTCACGACGGCAATGGCGATGAACTACGAGTCGCTACTACCGGTAAGTGTAAGAGCTATTACTGTAAGTCACGGAATAGAACCTAATAAGATGCTGAAGTCAGGTTTCCCCATAACTGTAGTACGTATGCTGGTAGCAATTGCAGCAGGTTATATTATGCTTCTTGTATGGCCGGGATTTGGGGAGTTGACCTAGTCGGGGCTCATGTTACAGAGCCACGATCAGAGTCTAACGTATCTACAATTTCTGAAGTGTCTCTATGGCATTTCCCAGAATAACAGAAGAATAGTGCTCAGTAAAATACGCATCACTTCCGATAGACAGATTCTGCTGCTCACTATACTCAGATATTATATTACACACCTTGTTGAACTCTTCCGGCGTGTGACTTGACTTACTGCAGACAAGATAATACTTGCCGTTATGCTTATTCTTGTAGAGCGCATTCTCTCCGTGGTAGAAGTCACCCAGCACATTTGCCAGGTTAATAACATCATCGAGAGAATCGAATACGAATAGCTTCGTAACATCAATGGGAATCTCCAGCTCGGTGTTCTGACCGCCGGCCTTCTTAAGAGTCTCCGTTACTTCCTTAGCCTTCTTGAATAGGTCGATAATGTCACTGGCAGACGTACGACGCTTCTCTTCGATATCCTCGAATTCGTAGTCGTCCGTATCGTAATCATAGTCGTACATATCGTCGTATTCGCCGTCTTCGTACTCTCCGTTATCCTCTGTAAAATGTGAAAATCTAGTATCCAGTTCCTCGGGATACTCAATCTTCGTAACGATAAGCACAATACTATCGTCAGAGAGAGGGACAGCCTCTATCATAAGCGGAATATTTTCAGCTTCAAAACCGTATTTATATGATGCCCACTTTAACATTTCACGAAAGAGAGACTTTGCCTTGTCGGTACCGTATGCAAGCTCGGTAAGATTAATGTGGCGAAGCTCAAGATCTTCCTTAGTTAACGTGCATCTGATTTGATTGTCGTTAATCTTTTCTATCTTCATAAAAACACCCTAATTATTCTTTCCCCTACTATAATTATACGGGTAAAATTATATCATGTAAACAATAAAATAATTAACATTTTCTTAACTTTATTAACGAATTATTAACACTTTCTTAAATTTTTATTAAATTTTCGCCCGATGTATTGCATGTCGAATTAAACTTTGGTATAAGAATAATTGAGATGCTTCTTTCGAAAGAAGGAGGCGATAGAATTAACATTTCACAGAAATTGTCTGACAAGTATGATGAGATTAAGGTAATATATGAATCGGCAGCCAGTCTCGTAATACTTGTAAGGCTAAAGAGTCTTAGGCACGAACGAATTATCAAGAGAATTGCAAAAAGTTCGGATAAAGGTCGTGACAATTCTTTAAAAGAGGCTGACATCCTCTTGAATCTGAGACATCCCAACATACCTATACTCTACGATCTTGAAGAAGATGAAGATTACTTCTATCTGGTAGAGGAATATATTGTCGGAGAGTCTATGGCAGATTATTTATATCTGCATCAAAGCATTTCCCATAGAGAGCTTATACGGATAGCGACGGAATTATATAACGTACTGGAGTACCTCCATAACTTCGAGACACCGATCTGCTATCAGGATATGAAGCTCGAGCATATCTATTTATCGAAGGGGCGAATAGTCCTTATCGATTACGGTATTGCAACTTATCTTAGGGATAAAGAAAGTCCTATGTACGGAACACTTTCATATGTATCGGAGGCGCAGCTCCAGGGTAAATGTGACGTGTCAAATGACATTATAAGTACCAAGGTAGCGCTTAAGAAAATATATGAAAGCTCTAAGGAGAAGCGCAGCCTTCCGATAGAACGTCTGTTAAAGTGTGATGTTAACGGCACGGCTACGGAAGAAAAGCTAAGGTGGCTTTTCCTTTTGGCAGACGAAAATAAGGAAAAGAAGCATCTCGATGTGAATATAGCGGTTGTAGGAAATGATAAGGGGATAGGCGTAAGTCACATTGCCATAGCTATTAATTGTTATCTTAACAATAAGGGTATTGAAAGCTTTTATATTGATGAAAGTGCAGGCGATGTAATTGAGAAACTGTCGGCAAGAGACAGAAGCCTTAATGAGAAGGATAATATTATATACCACGATTGTTTTAAGGGGCTTCGCCGAAGCGGCGAAGCTTTAGAAGAAAAAATCCCTCCGACCGGGCTTATGGTCATAGACTGCGGTACGTGTATCGATAAAGCGAAGAGAAGCGACATTATAATATATGTCGTATCATCAAGGCTCTATAAGAGTAACGAAATTGATGATGTAGCCTTCGAGAAAAGAACATGTGTCATAGTTAACCCCAGGTCTGTGTGGACAGGAGTAGAGATTGCCAAGATGCTTTCGAAGAAAGTTTACTCATTTCCCATAGATGAAGATCCGTTTGCTATAACCCAAGTCAAAAACCAGGTGTTAGATAGAATTATTAGTAAGATTATACCAAATAGTTCGGATTGACGGGAGAAAAAAGTGAGAGAACAATTTAAGATCAGAAGAAAGACACAGATTGCAATATACGGAACGGGAAGTACAAGACTTGCAATTGCATTTGCTAATTACTTCGCAAGCTATCTTAAGAAAAAGGTGGCGCTGGGCGAAGTGGGTGAAGGCAATCTATCCGATATGTCAAAAGAAGATGTAAAAAGTAAGCTTACCGTATCCGAAGATAAGTCCCTCGTTGGCTTCAGGCGGATGAAGGTTGATTATTATCCCTATATTAATGAGGAGTCGGTTAAGGTCTTAGAAAGTGAACCCTACGACGTTATTATCTGGGATTACAAGAATATAAGCCATGGTTATATGAGTAGCTTCAAGCAATGCGACAGGAGACTTTTTCTATGTAATATTGCAAAATACAATAGGCGTTCCTTTTGTAGGATTAAATATGTATTTGAGAATGACATAGTGAATGTGGAAGTTTACAGTTATTTACTTAATAAAAAGGACAAAAAGTGGTACAGAAATACCATGGGAAGGTCTAAGGTTCTTTCTGATGTCAGGGAGCTTCGCTTAATAGAGGATCCCGACAAGTTAACACACAGTGACATTATATTTCTAAGTAATCTGGCTGCCGCAAATTTTTGAAAGGAGGAGCGAAATCAACGCAGGCGTCGGGTGAACCCGACATAGAATAATCGGAAGATTCTTTTGTCTGCATGCCTGCGTTTTAAAAAACTGATAATACTACGGAATTCAATTGAAATAAGATATTAAGAAGTGCCACCGGGAAGACTTTTCCCGGTGGTCTTTTTGTGTTAATATACTAGGGATTGAAGTAATACTTTGATACTGCTTGCAGTAGCAAAGTATTACTTGAAGACCTTAAAAACAATATATCTAACGGGGACATCTATGGATAAATTCAAAAAATTAGCAAGTAAAATAGTCACAGACAAACGCTTCATAATAATTCTTATTATTCTTGTAGTGCTTGTTGTTGCGGGAATACTTATCTACAATAAGAGGTACTCTCCCAGCAACGAAACAATGACTCTTAACGAGTATTATGAGGTTAAGGGCGATGAGATGGCGGTGATTATTGACGGTGACCTTCTCTCTAATATTGACGGCGCTCCCGACGGAATCGTCAGGAATAATACTCCTTATGTAAAATGTAAGACAATAAATGACGCAATTAAAGATGTCTACGCTTATGACAACTCCGAGCATAAGGTGAGCTTCACCACTACGGAAGGAACGTACAGAGGTACAGCCGGCGCCACCGGATACACTTTCAAAGGTCAGAACGTTGCCACTGACTATGTGCCGCTTATAGAAGCAAACGGCACGGGATACATAGCTCTCGGATTCGTTAAGGATACAACGGGAACGGAATATACGTTTAACCAGGATCCCGCAAGGGCGGCAATATACACTCCCGGAGCGGAGAGAACGAAGGCCGAAATCGATGAAGATATCGAGATGAGACGCTTCGGCGGTAACAGAAGTAAGATTCTTGCTACGGCGAAGAAGGGTGATAAGATTACGGTTGTCGAGAATTACGGAAGCTGGAGTCAGGTTCTTACAGAGGACGGAATCCTCGGCTGCGTTCCCAACAGTGCCATAGATGACAAGGATACTGTTAAGAATAAGACGGGCGCGGCACAAGACAGCCTGAAGCACAACCTTATGAGCGAGCCCATAAGACTTGGCTGGCACCAGGCATTTTCAAGTGCGGCAAACGGCGAGGTTGAGTCAGTCTTAAGCACCGCAGGAGGCATGAATGTTATAAGTCCGACCTGGCTTCAGATTAAGGACAACAAGGGCTCACTTAATAACCTGTCTAATGACAATTATGTTAACCTCTGCCATGGCAAAGGTATCAAGGTGTGGGTGCTCGTAAGCAATATTGAACGTGACGTTGATGAAAATCAGTTATTCAACGTAACATCAACGAGAGATGCACTTGTTAACAATATAGTAAGCGCCGTTACGGCCGTTGGTGCCGATGGTGTTAACGTTGATATAGAGTCGGTAGGCGATAACAACGTCGATGGCTATACGGAGTTTATTAAGACACTTGCTTTGAAATGTAAAGAGAATAACCTGGTTCTTTCGGTAGACAATTATAATATCAGTTCCGCTGACTACAATGTTGATGTTCAAGCCAGGTTCACGGATTATGTTGTGCTCTTCGGATACGACGAGACATGGACCGGAGCCGGTAAAGCGGGATCTAACAACTCAATTAATTGGGTTAAGAAGGGCGTGGAAGGAATGCTCGCCGAAGGCGTAGATAAGTCTCAGCTAATCCTTGCGATTCCATTCTATACAAGGCTTTGGATTCAATCGGGTGACACTGTAACAAGTGAAACCGTTACGCTTAAGGATACCCCGGCGCTTTTAGAGCAGAATAACGCTACGGCAAATTGGCTTAAGGAGAACAAGGAGAATTACGCCGAGTGGTCGAACGGCGACAAGAAATACAGTATCTGGATTGTGGACAATAAATCCCTTCAGGAGCGTGTGAACTACGTAATGGAGAAGAAGCTCGCAGGTATAGCGGCTTGGAAGCTGGGTAACGAGACGGCTGATACATGGAAGATGATCTCAGACACAGTGCGATAGATTCAGCCCCGCTTCTGCCTAAATTCCTTCTTCCTCAATCGACGATGTCCCGCAGTCGAGGAAACTAAACCACACATTTTAGTTTTCCGTTGATTGAAATACGAAAAATGGTATAATACCTCTATGGATACATGTATACTTAAAGTTGATTGGTCTGACGTAGGTCAACAGGCCTTAGAGAAGGCGGCTAAGATAATTAAAGACGGCGGACTTGTGGCATTTCCCACGGAAACTGTATACGGACTGGGAGGCGATGCCAAGAACTCCCGGTCAGCGAAGAGAATCTACAGAGCCAAAGGAAGACCCAGCGACAATCCCCTTATTGTACATATAGCCACCATAAGCCAGCTCGATGAGGTGGCTGAGGATATACCGGAATATGCGGAAGACCTGGCGGAAGCGTTCTGGCCGGGACCGCTGACACTGATACTTAATAAGAACAGATCCGTACCAAGACATACGACCGGAGGACTTAGTACGGTTGCGGTTAGGATGCCGGATAATGAGATAGCAAGAGAGCTTATAATTAAGAGCGAATGTTTAATTGCCGCACCTTCGGCAAATGCATCAGGGCGCCCAAGCCCCACCACGGCAGAGCATGTGAAGGCGGATCTTAATGGCAGAATAGATGCAATAATTGATGCGGGCCCCTGCGAAGTGGGAGTGGAATCGACGATTCTTGATCTTACGACCGATGTTCCCACAATACTTCGCCCCGGAATGATTACCAAGGAGATGATCGAGCAGGTACTCGGAAGGGTTATTATAGACGCATCTAAGTCAGAGGAAGAGTCGGACGACAAGCCCAAGGCACCGGGCATGAAATACAAGCATTACGCACCCAAGGCGAGTCTTACCATCGTTGAAGGAAGGCCGGCAAGGGTTGCATCATATATTAATTCACAGATAAGAGAGGGTAATTTACTCGGTCTTACAACGGGAATTATAGCAAGCGAGGAGAACCGGAAGAGATACGGGGGCGACTTCGTTAAGACAATCGGTTCCTTAGAGGACGAGAAGGAGATAGCGCATAATCTCTACAGTACGCTTAGGGAATTCGATGATCTTAAGGTAGACAGGATTTACTCGGAGAGCTTTGATAATCTTGAAAATGCGGATGCAATAATGAATAGACTGGAAAAAGCGGCAGGCCATAAGGTAATAAGTGCCGATAAGGTGTCTATTTCGAGAATTATCTTCGCGGGTAAGAACGGCTCGAACAGAAGCCCAATGGCAGCGAGCATTCTTAAGACCATGAAGATGGATAAGAACTACGAGATTCTTTCTCGCGGGATTCTTGTTCAGTTCCCGGAGCCTTTGAACCCTAAGATTGAAGCGGTTCTTAAGAGTAACGGGATAGAAGTGGAGGATTATCACGCCGAGCAGCTTAAAAGCGAAGATATCACTCCCACAACTATAGTATTTACCATGGAAGAGTCTCACAGAGACAGAATTATAGAGACGATAGACAGGGCGAACGAAGATAATACATTTGTATTAACGAAGTATGTTGGCAACGAACTTGAGATTCCCAATCCTTACGGCGGTTCGCTTCAGCTTTACGGACTTTGTTTTGAATCAATTAAAGAGACACTTAACAGTTTGGTTAACGTATTAGATCAGGAGGGCTAGGACATGAGCGACAAGAGGACAGATTATATAAGCTGGGACGAGTATTTTATGGGTGTTGCGAAAATGTCCGGAATGCGTTCAAAAGATCCCAACACACAGGTTGGTGCATGTATCGTAAGTCAGGATAATAAGATTCTGTCTATGGGCTATAACGGATTCCCCATCGGATGTTCAGACGACGACTTCCCATGGTGCAGAGAAGGGGATCCTCTTGACAACAAGTATTTCTATACGACTCATTCTGAGCTTAATGCCATTCTTAATTACAGGGGCGGAAGCTTAGAGGGAACGAAATTATATGTATCGCTTTTCCCGTGTAATGAGTGTGCCAAGGCCATAATCCAGGCCGGAATTAAGACCATTATATATGATTGTGATAAATACGCTTCAACACCTTCGGTCATTGCGTCGAAGAGAATGCTTACGGCTTCGGGTGTGGAGTTTCGAAAGTACGAGTCATCGGGAAGAGAGATTACCATGACTCTCTAGGAGTAATATTTGAAGAAGCAGAAGAAGAATAATGAAATCGGGGAAATGCTTGTGCTCTTAATGCAGGTCAGTATAAGCATGATAGTACCGATTGGTCTAATGGTTGCGCTGTCTGTATTCATTGTTAATAAGACAGGAATTAAGTGGATAAGCATTATCCTCTTCATAGTAGGTGCGGCGGCAGGCATGCGAAATGTGTATAAGCTTATCCAAAAGTACTTAAAGAAGAAAAAGGAACCATACGAGATAGCGAAGGAAGAAAACAGTGAAGATGATGAAGAGAATCCTGACGATTAATCAGGCACTGCCTATGCTCCTTCTCGGAATAGTAGTGTGGGGAGTACTTGTTCAGATTACGGGCATATGGTTTGTGGAGGATAAAGTAAGGTATTCCACGGGAACGTGGATTGGAACGGCGCTTGCTGTGTTCATGGCAATCAATATGGCGCTTGTCATAGATTCGGCAATAATTAAAGGCTCGAAGGTCGGTATACTTCGACTTAAGTCAATATTTCGTTATTTAATAGTGGTAATTGTCTTTTTTGTTATGGTATACTTTGACTTAGGGAATTTTATACCCGCCTTTATTGCAGTTATGGGTCTAAAGGTAAGTGCGTATGCACAGCCTTATATTAATAAAATATTCCATAGGGATATTAAAGAAAAAGAAGAGGAGGAGGTGAAGATGTGAACGGACTTATTCTGGCGGATTCGTCAGCAGATAATATAGATTTTATGATACATGGTCTTATATCATATGAGTTATTCGGACACACATTCTGGATAACAACAAGCCATGTATGTATCTTAATTGTTATGCTGGTTCTTATTGGCTTTGCTATTGTGGCCAACAGGAAGATGAAGCATGCCACAGAGGTTCCCACAGGATTACAAAATGTTGTTGAGCTCATGGTTGAGAAGCTCCAAGGAATGGTCGGAACTACCATGGGTAAACATGCCCCGAGATTTTCCAATTACATTTTTACGATTTTTGCGTTTATTATTTTCAGTAATATTTCGGGGTTGTTCGGACTTAGACCACCGACAGCGGATTACGGAACAACATTACCACTTGCGTTAATAACATTCGTGCTTATATGGTTTAACACATTTAAGCATAACAGCTTGAAGGAAATATGGATTGATAAGTGTTCACCACTACCGCCTTGGCTTCCTATTTGGCTACCCATTAACCTTATAGGTGATATAGCGGTACCCATATCATTATCCCTTCGTTTGTTCGCAAATGTGTTATCGGGAACGGTAATGATGGCGCTGCTCTACGGCTTGCTAGCTAAGATAGCTTATGTATGGCCGGCAGCATTACACGGATACTTCGATCTGTTCTCAGGATCGATACAAGCATATGTATTCTGTATGCTTACAATGACATATATTAAGAATGCCATTGGAGATGATGAATAATATTATATTTAGGAGGATTAGAAAATGAATATCACAGGTGAGGAATTAATTTTGGCATGTTCGGCAATTGGTGCAGGATTCGCGGTTATGGCCGGAATCGGTACCGGAATCGGACAAGGTAATGCGGCAGGACAGGCAGCTGCAGCAGTAGGAAGAAATCCGGGCGCTAAGTCTGATATCACAGGTACTATGTTACTTGGACAAGCCGTTGCCGAGACAACAGGTCTCTACGGTCTGTTAGTATCTATGTTACTTCTCTTCGTTAAGCCACTTGTAGGTTAATCCTTTAAGTTGCGATAAAGAAAGGAGGAACATAGCGAATGGAAAGGTTATTCGATCTTGACCCCCAGCTGATACACGATACTATCTTACTTGCAATATCAGTACTGGTATTATTCGCTATCTTGTCTTATCTGTTATGGAATCCGGCTAAGAAGCTTTTACAGGATCGTAAGGATAAGATTGCAAATGATATAGCTTCGGCGACGAGCGATAAGGAAGAAGCCGCTAAGCTAAAGGCCGAATATGAGGCTAAGCTTAAGGATGTCGATAAAGAAGCAGACGCAATTCTCGCGGAAGCAAGACAGAAGGCTCTTAAGAATGAGACGAAGATAGTTAACGAAGCGAAGGAAGAAGCGCAGAGAATTATTAAGAGAGCCGAGGAAGAAGCGGTTCTCGAGAAGAAGCGTGTAGCTGACGAGGTTAAGCAGGAGATGGTAACAATCGCTGCCCTTATGGCGAAGAAGGTTGTTACTGCTAATATTGATACGTCGGTACAGGATTCCCTGGTTGACGAGACATTAAGAGAGATGGGTGATTCTACATGGCAAAGTTAGTATCTAAAGTATACGGTGACGCTTTGTTTGAATTGGCTGTCGAGTCGGACAGAATCGATGAATTCTACGAAGAGTCTGAAGAGCTTATTAAGATTCTAGAAGAAAACAGCGATTTATCCAAGATGATGTGTCATCCGAAAATTGATAAAGAAGAAAAAATTGAAGTGGTTGAAAACATTTTCAAAGGTCGCATGAGTGACGAGATAGTTGGACTAATGGTAATGGTAATTGAAAAAGACCATTTCAAGAATATGGAAGATATCTTCTCTTATTATATCGACAGTGTTAAAGAGTATAGGAATATAGGTGTGGCTTATGTTAAGTCCCCTATGGAGTTATCAGATAAGCAGAAGAAGGAGATTGAGAAGAAGCTTCTCGATACTACCGACTATGTTAAGTTCGAGATGAATTATGAAATCGAGCCCGATCTTATCGGCGGTCTTGTAATTCGTATCGGCGACAGAATCGTGGATAGCTCAATTAAGACGAAGATATACGAACTATCTAAGACAATGTCCAAAATACAATTGAAAGTAGGTGAAACTGCTCCATGAATTTAAAACCAGAAGAAATCAGCTCTGTTATAAAAGAGCAAATGGAAAGATATGCTTCTCAGCTTGAAGTGGCAGATGTGGGAACCGTTATTCAGGTTGCCGACGGTATTGCCAGAGTCCACGGGCTAGAGAAGGCTATGCAGGGCGAGCTGTTGGAATTCCCCGGAGAAGTGTACGGAATGGTACTTAACTTAGAAGAGGATAACGTAGGTGCCGTACTTCTCGGAGATCACCGTAATATTAACGAAGGTGATACGGTTAAGACAACAGGTCGTGTTGTTGAGGTTCCGGTTGGCGATGCGATGTGCGGTCGTGTTGTTAATGCGCTGGGACAACCAATAGACGGTAAAGGTCCTATTGAGACTGATAGCTATAGACAGATTGAGAGAGTGGCACACGGTGTTATCGAGAGAAAATCCGTTGATACACCTCTCCAGACAGGTATTAAGGCTATCGATTCAATGATTCCCATCGGAAGAGGACAGAGAGAGTTAATTATAGGTGACAAGCAGACAGGTAAGACGGCAATTGCTATTGATACCATTATTAACCAGAAGGGTGAAAATGTTAAATGTATCTATGTGGCAATCGGTCAGAAGGCATCTACTGTTGCAAGTATAGTTAAGGAGCTTGAGGAATTCGGCGCCATGAGCTATACAACGGTTGTTGCTTCAACTGCATCTGAGCTTGCACCGCTTCAGTATATCGCACCGTATGCAGGATGTGCCATCGGTGAAGAGTGGATGGAAAAAGGTGAAGACGTACTTGTAATCTATGATGATTTAAGTAAGCACGCTACAGCTTATCGTACACTTTCACTTCTGCTTCGTCGCCCCCCTGGACGTGAGGCTTATCCCGGTGATGTATTCTATCTTCACTCAAGACTTTTGGAACGTGCGTCTAGACTTAGTGATGAACTTGGCGGAGGTTCCCTTACGGCTCTTCCTATCATCGAGACACAAGCAGGTGACGTTAGTGCATATATTCCGACAAATGTTATTTCGATTACAGACGGTCAGATATACTTAGAGACAGACGCATTTAACGCAGGTTTCAGACCGGCTATTAACGCCGGACTTTCGGTATCCCGTGTTGGAGGTGCTGCACAGATTAAGGCCATGAAGAAGATTGCCGCTCCTATCCGTGTGGAGCTTGCTCAGTACAGAGAGCTTGCCAGCTTCGCACAGTTCGGTTCGGAGCTTGATCAGGATACTGCCGAGAAGCTTGCTCAAGGTGAAAGAATCCGTGAGATGCTTAAGCAACCGCAGTATGCACCGATGGCTGTAGAATATCAGATAATGATTATCTTCGCGGCTACACAGAAGTACTTACTTGATATACCCGTTGAAGATGTACTTCCTTTCGAGAAGGCGTTATTTGAATATATCGATACGAAGTATCCGGATATACCTGCTACAATTCGTGAGAAGAGAGAGATAAGTGACGATACTAAGGAAGCGCTTATTAAGGCTATTGAGGAATGTAAGGACGACTTCAAGAAGTAGGTTAAGTGAAAGGTGGTAATGTATTATGGCCTCTATGAGAGACATAAAACGAAGAAGACAGAGTGTAACAAGCACTCAGAAGATCACTAAAGCCATGAAGCTTGTATCTACTGTTAAGTTGCAGAAGGCTAAGCAGAGAGCTGAGAATACCGATCCTTATTTTAACTATATGTATAATACGGTATGTTCAATGCTTGAAAAGGCAGGAAATATCAATCATCCGTATCTTAAGGCGGGTGAAACTGAGAAGAAGGCAGTAATTGTCATTTCTTCTAACAGAGGACTTGCCGGAGGATATAACAGTAACGTAGTTAAAGTAGTTACCGGAAGTGAGCTTAAGCCGGAAGACGTTAAGCTCTATACAATCGGTAAGAAGGCACATGATTTACTGGAGCACAAGGGTTACGAAGTGGTGTCGGAACATGATGACGTGATGGAAGCGCCTACATATGATGATGCCATGGAGATATGCAATGAAGTGCTCGATGCTTATGCAAGCGGCGAAGTGGGCGAGATTTACCTTGTGTATACACATTTTAAAAACACCGTAAGTCACGACCCTAAGATGCTTAGGTTGCTTCCCGTAGATGTAACGGAGAATGAGAGAGAAGGCGACGCAGAAGAGAGTAAGGATTCTAAGATGCTTATGAACTTCGAACCTGAGCCGGAAGAAGCACTTGATATGATCATTCCGAAATATATTACAAGTCTCGTATACGGCGGTCTTGTTGAGGCCGTTGCTTCCGAGAACGGAGCACGTATGCAGGCTATGGATTCTGCGACAAGCAATGCAGAGGATATTATCAGTGATCTGACACTTAAATATAACAGAGCTCGTCAGGGATCGATTACTCAGGAACTTACAGAGATTATCGCAGGTGCTGAGGCTATATCGTAGACGAACAAATAAGTAAACTTAAGGAGTAAGAAAATGGCAGAAAATAATATTGGAAAAATCACTCAGATTATCGGTGCCGTACTTGATATTAAGTTCCGGGAAGGATATTTACCGGAGATTAATGATGCCATCAAGATCAAGATGAATAGCGGTAAAGAGCTGGTAGTGGAAGTTGCACAGCATCTGGGAGATGACACTGTAAGATGTATTGCCATGGGTTCTACGGACGGACTTGTACGTGGAATGGAAGCCGAAGCGACGGGACATCCTATAAGCGTTCCCGTAGGTGAGGCAACGCTTGGTAGAATATTTAACGTACTCGGCGAGCCTATTGATGAGATAGAGGCTCCGACGGATGTTAAGTATCTTCCGATTCACAGAAAAGCTCCTACTTTCGAGGAGCAGGCAACATCACAGGAGATGTTAGAGACCGGTATCAAGGTTGTAGATCTTCTCTGCCCTTACCAGAAGGGTGGTAAGATTGGACTCTTCGGAGGTGCCGGCGTAGGTAAGACAGTACTTATTCAGGAGTTAATTCATAATATCGCTACAGAGCACGGTGGATATTCCGTATTTACCGGTGTTGGAGAGCGTACACGTGAAGGTAACGACCTCTACTTCGAAATGAAGGAATCAGGCGTTATTGATAAGACCTGTATGGTATTCGGACAGATGAACGAGCCGCCCGGAGCCCGTATGAGAGTTGGTCTTACGGGTCTTACAATGGCTGAGTATTTCCGTGATGAAGGCGGTAAGGACGTACTTCTCTTCATCGACAACATCTTCCGTTTTACACAGGCAGGTTCAGAGGTGTCAGCGCTCCTCGGACGTATGCCTTCAGCCGTTGGTTACCAGCCAACGCTTCAGACTGAGATGGGTGCGCTTCAGGAGCGTATCACATCAACGAAGAACGGTTCAATTACATCGGTTCAGGCCGTATATGTGCCTGCGGATGACTTAACTGACCCGGCTCCGGCAACAACATTTGCCCACTTAGATGCAACAACCGTACTTGAGCGTTCGATCGCCGAGCTTGGTATCTATCCGGCGGTTGATCCCCTTGGTTCAACATCTCGTATCCTTGATCCTCGTATCGTAGGACAGGAGCACTTCGAGGTTGCCCGCGGTGTACAGGAGATTCTTCAGAAGTATAAAGAGCTTCAGGATATTATCGCAATCCTCGGTATGGACGAATTATCAGAGGAAGATAAGCTGGTGGTAAGCCGTGCACGTAAGGTACAGAGATTCCTTTCTCAGCCTTTCTTCGTAGCAGGTCAGTTTACCGGACTTGAAGGTAAATACGTACCTATAAATGAGACAGTAAGAGGCTTCAAGGAGATACTTGAAGGTAAGCATGACGATATCCCTGAAGGACATTTCCTTAACGCCGGATCTATTGACGAAGTCAGGGCTCGTATGCAGTAAGGAGTGAGACTATGGCAGAGAATATGGTAGCTGTTGAAATCATTACGCCCGACAGAGTTTTCTACACAGGCGAGGCGAAAATGATTGAATTTAATACTACTGAGGGTGAGATAGGTGTATATCCCAAGCATATTGCGCTTACGACGGTAATTGCCCCCGGAATCGTTACGATAACGACGGAGGATGACAGCGTTAAGGCGGCGGTGCATGCGGGATTTGCGGAGATTCTTCCCGATAAAGTAACCCTCCTTGCAGAGATTGCCGAGTGGCCTGACGAGATCGACGTTGAGAGAGCTCATGCGGCGGAAGAGAGAGCAAGAGACAGGCTCGCTAAGAAGGACGAGAACCTTGACGTTATGAGAGCCGAAATTGCTCTTAAGAAGGCGCTGGTTCGGCAGAACATCAAGGTGTAAGCCCTCACATAATTAAGATTATTTCCCGATTAGGCATATGCTTAATCGGGTTTTTTCTTGTAAATGTATAATTTTTATGGTTAAATAGTGCCTATGAGTACGCTTAAAAGTTCATCTAACAGAATACGCGGTGTAATATCCCTTCTCCTTGGGATTTTCTGCAGTGTTGGCATACAATTATCCATTGTTATGCAGGCCTCTTCGGAGAATACGGATGAGATAGATTTCGGTAACGAGATGATAGTGGCTGTTCGTACATTTTACCTTTCTATGCGAACATCCAAGGTTGCAATGGCTCTTCTTGCCATTTGTCTTGCTGTAATCATATATAAGGGCAGTCAAATTATTTTGGAGAAGTGGCAGGAAATAGCGCTTATTGCATTCTCGGTAGTCTTTTCCTTTATGCAGCTTTTGGCGCAGTCATTTAAGGAAGATGATAACCTGGACTTTATATTCGACAAGGGGATCAACGTAGTAAGATCCCTGGTTCACGGTGTTGCCCTGGCTATTGTATGCTACATGGTGCTTAAGATAATAACGTATCTGATAAGGCGATACTGCATCCAGAAGGAGCTCGCTACTTCAGAGAAGCCCACTTGGAAGAATTGGCTGCTTAAGATTGGTCTCTTCTTCGTGGCCTGGCTTCCTTATTTCATATTGTTCTACCCCGGTACGGCAAATGTTGATACCGTAGTTCAGATGATGCAAAGCTTCGAGATACCAAGCTACATTAATGACTTAACCACAATCCATCCGCCGGAGACTTATTATACGAATCATCATCCATTTGCGACAACTATGCTGTTTGAGCTGTTTTTTAAAACAGGATTATATTTGTTTGGCGACATCAGAATCGGAGTTGCCATCTATGTTGTGCTACATATGTTGTTTCTTGCCACGGTATTTGCCGGTGCGTTGCAATATTTACAATACATTGGAATTACCAAGAAGAGGATATTATTCATTCAGCTTATTATAATGTTCCTACCCATTTTCCCCATGTATTCCATATGTATGGTGAAGGATACGCTGTTCTCGGCATTTCTCCTTATACTTATGATTATGATGTACGAGGTGGCGAGAACCGAGGGCGAATGCTTCAGGAAATGGCAGTTCGATGTACTGCTTGCAGTGGATTCTGCTCTTATAATGCTTACGAAGAACTACGGGATGTATATACTTATAGTGGTTGCAATCGTTTATATGATAGCATACAGGAAATATATAATAAGGATTCTTATATCCTTCCTTCCCGTAATCCTTCTCTATCAATTCTTGTGGATCATGGTGCTTCTTCCGCTTTGGAACGTTGCGCCGGTGGGAAAGCAGGAGGCTTTAAGCGTTCCCTTCCAGCAGACAGCCAGATATGTGTCGGAATATGGCGAAGAAGTAACGGAAGAAGAAAAGGAAGCGATTAACGGAGTTCTTCCCTATGATAAGCTTAAGAAGCTATATGAGCCAATGCTCAGTGACTGGGTTAAAGAGAAGTTTAAACAAGAATCAACTACCGAAGACTTGACGAAGTACTTCAGTGCATGGTGGCAAATGTTCTTAAAGCACCCGGGCACATATATTGAATCTATACTTAATAATACCTACGAATATTGGGATATGGACAAGATCTCGGATCTCGAATACTATTCCTTCGAGCCATACTTGCAGAAGCATGATAAGAATAAGGAGTATACGGAGCTTTATGTAACACATAATTACAACACCGGTGGCGAACGGTATGCCGTATATCAGCTGGTACTTATGCTGGAGAAAACGCCAATTGTGAATATATTTGCATCTCTTGGACTCTTACCGTGGCTGATATTATACATGATTTTATTTACATTTTTCCAGAAGAGGGGGAAATATGTACTGACGTATCTTGTTCCCGTACTTATATATGCCATATGTATGGTGGGACCGGACAACGGCAATTCCAGGTATATCATGCCGGTAATATTCGCGACGCCGTACCTTATAGCCTTATTATTCAGGCCGGTCAGCGAAGCCGACAGAGAAGTAGTAGATAAATTAAAAGAATAGTGCAAAAAATCGCTGTTATATCATATGAAAATCGGCATTTCGAATAGTTACAAAAGAATTATTAATCTGTTATAATACACAAGAATAAATGAGTTAATATTGAAAACGGGGTGTAAAAATGGCTTTGGATTTTGATATGGAGAAGGAAAGGGAGTTAGACGATCTTCACTTGCAGCTACGTAAGCTAGAGCAGGAGAAGGAACAACTCCAAAAGAAGATAGAGCATATTGATCAGCAGGAAGCTCGAATCAAGACAAGGATTAACGAGATGAATGACGATGATTATGTGTCTCGTAAATTGCAACTTCTCTACGATCAGAAGCACGAGAAGAAAAGTAGATAAGATTATCGGAGCATTTTTCTATGTTTAACAAATACAGAGAAAAAGACAGATATGCCTTTTTACTTGGCGTTCTCTTAGGTCTGGTTGTTTTTATAATTATTTACGGAATAAATGTCATTAATCCATGTAATGTGACATGGCTTCTTCACTCGGACGATATCGAGGGAAGTATCGATCTTACACAGCATTATATGGGATGGGTGTACTATAGGGATACACCTTGGACATTTCCGATAGGTCTTACAGAAGGTCTGTATATTAAGCCGGTGTCTGTTGTGTACACCGACTCAATCCCTCTATTTGCTGTATTCTTTAAGCTTTTCTCGGGGATTCTTCCGACATCTTTTCAATACATGGGAATATTCGGTCTATGTTGTTATGCGCTTATGGGTGGCTTCGGAGCCCTTGTTACGAGGCGCTTTTCTTCGAATGTTATTGTAAATGTTATATCGGCGCTTTTCTTCGTATTATCGCCTGTACTTCTTAACAGGATGTATCTTCATACCGCCCTCGCCGCACATTTTCTGATTGTAGCGGGAATTGTTGTATGGCTTTACAGAGACAGGATGAAGCGTGGGAAAGCTCTTTTGTCGTGGACTGTTCTTTTGGCATGCGGAACCCTTATTAATCCGTATTTTACGCCGTTTTTATACGGAATTCTTCTCTGTGCCGTTCTTCAGGATTTAATAAGCGGAGGGAAAGTCAAGCATTGTATAGTGGATATAGTCCTTCCTCTTGCAGTAACCATTTTTGCCGCATGGATTATCGGTATGTTCTACGGTGATACCAATCCCGGTGGAAGTGGAGGGCTGGCAATTCACTCATTTAATATGGACGCCTTAGTTAATCCTGTAACTTATGCATCCGATTTCGGTCATTTTACATACGGCTACAGGGAGATTACATATTCTTCGATAATCGATGGCTTTTCTCTTGCTGACCCGCGTCAGAACGAGGGCTTTGCTTATCTGGGACTTGGAATGATATTCCTTTCGATTATTTCCATAGTAATATTAATAGCGTATGTCATAAGACGGAGAAGGATAGTTAAGAGAAATATAAGGCTCGGTAAGTACGGGTACGCAGACAGACCTCTCAGTAAGATGGGCAGAAGAAAAGTAATCTCATATGTAATTGCACTTTCGGTCTATCTTGTCGTGTTTACCTTTCTGGCATTAAGTCCAACCTGGACTATCGGCGAAACAGAGCTTTTCAGTATTCCATACCCGGATATAATATGGGATACCCTCAGCATATACAGATCATCGGGAAGATTCATATGGCCAACCTATTATATGATTATGAGTCTCTCTCTTATTATTCCGAGTTATATATTTGTTCATAAGAAGAATAATACGTATGCAGAGAGTCTGTTTCCTCACGAAAATGTGTTTATGAAGGAGCGGATAACGGTAATCTTCATTATGGCACTGTGTCTTCTTGTTCAGATTATCGATTTATCATCTGCAATTATGCAGAAGAGGTATGATTTCCACAAGGATACGGAATATGTATCAGACCTTCAATCATTGGCTTGGGAGGAAATTGCGGGAAGCTGCGATACAATTGTAACCTGTCCCCCCAGTAGGGATCTATACATGGACAATCTTAGTGCAATGTCCTTCGAGATATATGCCAAGGAGCACGATATGTCCATGAATATAACGTATCTCAGCAGGAATCTCTCGAAATATGCGGATCGTAATACCTACGAGGAATTCTGTAATAGAGGTGAAGGAATTACATATCCCAATCATATGTATCTTTTCTTAAGGGCGGATGAAGAGGATCTGCCGGACGGTGACAGATTCAATCTTAATTATTATTATATAGACGGCTATATTGTCGGACTCGACAAGGGAGTTAATATATACTGATTAACAGAGGTGAAGCGTGAATAAAGAAGGCAAAATTGAGTTATACAGATTCTTGGCATGTCTTTTCATTATGATGGGGCACTATTTGTATTATGTGTTACCGAATCTGGAATTACCCTTTGTTGTATCGTATCAGTTTGTTGAGTTTTTCTTTATGGTAACGGGGTACTTTACGGCAAGGCATTTTGATCTAAAGTGGCAGGAAGGAAGCGGTGCCAAGGAAGTCTTAAAATATCATTTTAAGAAATTCTTAAGATTCATGCCCTATACGATTCCGGCGATTATAGGTGTCTACGCCGTAGAAAGCTACACTTTTATCTTGGCGGATAATATTCAGGGATTATGGGATAATCTTAAGGATATTGTACTTGAGGTACTGTTCTTATCAGTATTCAGACCGTCGGGAGCCCATCTTTTCGTAATGTGGTTTTTGTCCGCAATGTTTATTACGCTTCCCGTTCTTATCGCATTCTGCTTCCTGAAGAGAAAGTGGGTTAAGATAATACCCGGCACGATTCTTCCGGTCATATACTATGTGTTGACTCCCGATTATACCTCACAAAATCCCGTTAATCAGCTTCTAAGAGCATTTATGGGAATGCTCTTGGGTGCAACGATTTACTATCTGTCTTGTTACATAAAGGAACTAAATGTACCGAAGGCCGTAGAATGGATATGTACGATTTTGTTTACGGTAGCGTATATCGCACCGATTATCATCTGTTATAGGAACATGTTCTTAAGCTATGAATATATAATTTGCTTTGTTGTGTGGATGATGATACTGATGTCGGACTTAACGGTGATGAAGCCCTGGCACAGCAGAATAATGGGGTATCTCGGAGATATCAGTATGCCTGTTTTTATGTGGCATATCGCCGTGTTTAAGTTTGTAAGTGTATTTAATGTACTAAGCGACAACGAGATATTAAGAATAACGGTAAGTTTTGCCATGGTCTTTTTCATATGCATTATCAATATGGCGATAGTAAAGCTCTGTAAAAAATATATTAAAAAGACGTAAAAATTCTGAAAAATTTATGTAATATTTACGCAACATTTACAGTCTAAAAACCTTGATAATACAAGGATTTCAATGTATAATAATTAAGTTGTGACATGTAACATTAAGAGCTTTGCTCTGAATGAAGAATTAGGAGAAGAATATGGGAATCAGTGTTGCATTACTTGCATACAAAGAAGAAGAGAACTTGAAGGTGCTTCTTCCCGAGATTATTGAAAATGTTGAAAAGTGCGGCGAAGACTATGAGATTATAATAGTCGATACAGAAAAGCCTCTCGATAATACAGAAGAGGTGTGTAAACAGTACGGCGCAAGATATATAAATCAAAAGCTTCCGGGATTCGCGGGAGCATTCAAGACGGCTATAAGAGCCGCTAAGAAGGACAAGTTCCTTATTATGGACTCCGACGGCTCTCATCCGCCGGTTGCGATTCCCGCAATTCATAAGAAATTCGTTAATGATAAATGTGATGTGGTAATCGGCTCTCGCTATTGCAAGGGCGGTAAGACCAACGATACGAAGTCGTCTCAGATAATGAGTCACCTTCTTAACTTTGCATACAGAGTGGTTCTTGGACTTCGTGCTCACGATTTATCAACCGATTATCGTATGTATCACACGAAACAATTAAAGAGAGTTAAGCTTAAATGCAAGAATTATGACGTTCTTGAAGAGGTTCTTCTCATGCTTCAGCTTAATAAGAAGAATCACAGACTTAAGTTTGGCGAAGTTCCCATTGATTTTCAGAAGAGAATGTACGGAGAATCCAAGAGAAGATTACTCCCTTACATAGCAACATTCATATCGACACTGATTAGACTGTTCTTCGTTAGGATTAAGGCGGGGCTGCCCAAGAGATAGGAGAAAATTTTGAAAAAAAATTCATTGTTAACTCAGATACTGCGTTTTTGCGTTGTCGGCGGAATATCATTCATAGTTGACTTTATTGTAACGAATGTAGTAGCGCTTCTCATAAGAGAAATCGGCGTAGAAGCCACAACGGCCGCCATGATAGGTGCCCTGGTTGGTTTCTTAATATCAATTATAGTTAACTATATCCTTAGTATGCATTGGGTATTCGTAAGGAAGGACGACATGAACCGCGCCAAGGAATTCACAATATTCCTTGTACTCAGTGCTATCGGACTCGGTTTAAATGAGCTTATAATACTCGGCTGTATGACTCTTATCAATAATGTGGGATGGTGCCACAGCTTTACTGATTGGTGTATTGGCATTGTTAATCATTTCTTCGATATGACATTTGAAGGAGTGGCAACGGCTGGTTCTAAGATAATTGCAACAGCGGTCGTAATGGTCTTCAACTTCGTAACACGTAAGCTGTTCTTAGAGAAGAAAGAAGATAAGACGGATAAGACAGAAGAAAAGTCGGATACAGGGGAGGTATCCGTTGATTCGGAAGATAAAAGGTACGAAGAGAAGGTAAAGGAGGACTGATTTGAACAGGATCTTAATAACGGGGTTTTCGGGATTTGTAAGCCGTCATTTCTTGAATTATCTCTATGAGAACAAGAAGGAATTTCAGGTGCTTGGCGCTGACATCAATGAGCCTAAGATAGACATAGAGAGCTATAACGACGTCTTGGATGTCTCATTTACAAAATGTAACATGCTGGACGCCGATATGGTAGAGAAAGTGGTAGAAGATTTCGCCCCTGATTATATACTTCATCTTGCGGCATTTTCATCTGTTGCATATTCTTGGGAGCATCCCGCAGAGTGCTTCAGCAACAATACCATGATATTCCTGAATCTTACCAATGCGGTTAAGAACCTTAAGAAGCATTGCAGAATCTTATCTGTGGGTTCATCGGAAGAATACGGTAATGTATCGAAGGATCAATTACCCCTTAAGGAAAGCATGGACTTAACACCGGTTAGTCCTTATGCTGTGGCAAGAGTATCCCAGGAGATGATGTCTAAGGTATATGTGGACAGCTTCGATATGGACATTGTTCTTACAAGAAGCTTTAACCATATGGGACCTTATCAGGATGAGAGATTCGTTGTTCCTTCATTTATCAGAAGAATCCTTGATGTAAAGGAAGGCGGCCGAAGCGAAGGCATAATCGAGACGGGAGATACGACGATTATCCGCGACTTCGTAGACGTAAGAGACGTTGTAAGAGCCTACTACGGACTCCTTATGGAAGGAACACCCGGAGAAGTATACAATATCTGCGGCGGTAAAGGCGTTGCCCTTTCCGAGATAATATCTGAGATAGCGGATATCGTGGGAGTTGATATTACGGGAAAGGTTAATCCTGAGTTCGTAAGACCTGACGACAACAGACAGATTATAGGATGCGCCGACAAGATTAAGAACGACATCGGCTGGGAAGCTAAGATTCCGCTTCGTCAGACATTATCAGACATGGTAGAGATCATGAAGAACAATTAACATTTACAATATAAAGGAGAATGACATGGCAAAGAAAGCACTTATCACCGGTATTACGGGACAGGACGGAAGCTACCTCGCAGAGTTCCTTCTTGAGAAGGGATATGAGGTACACGGAATTATAAGAAGGTCTTCTATTCACTCTACAGAGAGAATCGACCATCTTCTTAAGGCAGGCACAATTACAATTCATGACGGAGACTTATCTGATTCCTCATCAATTGTTAAGATTGTTAATCTCGTTAAGCCTGACGAAATCTATAACCTGGCTGCACAGTCTCACGTAGGAGTGTCATTTGATGCAGCAGAATATACAGGTGATGTGGATGCCATCGGAGTTCTTCGAATATTAGAGGCTGTTCATATGCTTGGAATGGATAAGACATGTCGTATCTATCAGGCGTCAACCTCTGAATTATACGGTAAGGTTGAGGAGGTTCCTCAGAACGAGAATACACCTTTCCACCCTTACAGCCCATACGCCGTTGCTAAGCAGTACGGCTTCTGGATGATGAGACAGTACAGAGAAGCATACGGTCAGTTCGCAGTTAACGGAATCCTCTTTAATCACGAGTCGGAGAGGCGCGGTGAGACATTCGTCACACGTAAGATTACACGTGCAGCAGGTCGTATCAAGATGGGAATTCAGGATAAGCTCTATCTCGGCAATCTCGACTCACTTCGCGATTGGGGATATGCCAAGGATTATGTGGAGTGTATGTGGCTTATAATGCAGCAGGACGAGCCTGATGATTATGTAATCGCAACGGGCGTTCAGCACACTGTAAGAGAATTCACAACGCTGGCATTCAAGTATGTGGGAATCGACCTTGAATGGAAGGGCGAAGGCGTTAACGAGCAGGGTATCGATAAGGCTACGGGAAATGTTCTTGTGGAAGTATCGGAAGAATTCTATCGCCCTACAGATGTTGTTAACCTCTGGGGCGATCCTACCAAGGCTAAGACAAAGCTTGGATGGAACCCGCAGAAGACAAGCTATGAAGACCTTTGTCGTATAATGGCGGAGCATGACTTAGAGCTTGCCAAGCAGGAAGCAAAGTTAGCTGAGTAACAGAAGATAATATAGATAGTGGGGGCTATTATAAGGATAGTTCCCACTTGTTATTTGTTAAGATATGCAGAAGATACTTCAAGATGAAAAAAAGAGAAATATGCTTTTCTTTCTTGTTATATGGGGCATTATAACCATAGGGCTCTTTATGAGAACCTTTGATTGGACGGCTAACTCATATAACTCATCAATACTGGCTATTTCTTATAAATACGGCTTCACATCCAGAGGACTTCTGGGAACCATTTATCAGTTTTTGGGAAGCCTGGTGGGCGTAGATATATGGAACTACTTTGTGGTTTTTAAGTTCTACGTCATATGTACAGCAGTTTGCTACATTGTGTTTGCAGTAATGATGCTCCTTTTCCTTAAGAAGACAAATGTCGACAATAAGAAGATGGAGCAGTATTTAATACTGATATTTACAATGTTTTTCATTACCATGTTCGCAACGGAAAAGAACTTCGGACGAATAGACATGTTTATGCTGCTTGCGACCATAATAGCCGTGTATTTGATTGCGATAGAGAGATTTGTATGGCTTGTCGTTCCCCTTACCGCAATAGGTGTTATATTCCATCAGGGATATGTGTTCATGTTCTACAACGCGGTGCTTGTCCTTCTTCTCTATAGGATATTATCGAAGGAGGGAAAGGAACGAGGCAAATACATAACGGTGCTTGTTCTCTCTTTGGTAATATGTGCAATTTTATTCTTCTGGTTCCAAATTGTATACAGAGGCGGAGCACATGAATACTACGACGAAGCAATGAGGCACGCCGCCACCATGGGCGTTGAAGGTAAGCCTCACGAGGAATTGCTTCGGGCGGAGCTACTAGGAGTCGATCTTCATGATGAGGAATTAAAATACAGGCTTAGCAACGTAATAGAGATAATAATATTCATTATTTTCTTTTCGCCTTATATTATATTCGTGGGAAAAGCGCTTATAGGAACAATAAAGAGACAGACAGAGACGCT
Source organism: uncultured Lachnospiraceae bacterium (assembly GCA_905233695.1). Taxonomy (GTDB): domain Bacteria; phylum Bacillota; class Clostridia; order Lachnospirales; family Lachnospiraceae; genus RUG191. The sequence goes on from CAJODN010000003.1 coordinate 70,012, forward strand.
TAGTAAGTTAAAGTACTTAGCGGTAATCTTAGGACCCTTGACACTGCTTCCCAATTATATATTTAAGGTCGATTTCGGAAGATGGACCTTTGCCGGAGTATCCTATTTCTTACTGGTGTTTATCTTCATGTACGCAATTAATGACAGGAACATAATTGAAAGCGTAGACGAAGGACTTTTAAGGCTTAAGAATAAAGTATACAGACCGTTTATTTTTATTATGCCCTTCTTATTCATTCCTTTTATGGACGTGGCTGTTACGGTGTTTACAGATCGTTTGTGTGTGTTGTTTAGAAATATTATTGGCATTTAGAAGACATTATGAAGAATTTTATTAAAAGCAAAGATTTTAAATTTTGGATTATACTTGGCATATTCGGGATTCTGTTCGTAATATGGAGCTTCGATAAAGAAATAATTCCGCAGAATACTACACTTTATGCCTTGTCATATGAATACGGCTTCGTATCCAGAGGACTGCTTGGAACCATATGGGGTTACATAGGTAAGCTCACCGGCCTTAACACCATGAGCTACGGCGGAATATATGCATTATCGAAGCTAATGCTAGTTGTATTCCTTATTGTATTAATGCTTTTCTTCCTTCAGCTTATTCTAAAGACTAAGGAGGAAGATAAGAAGTATATGTACTATCTTATTGTCTTTTTCTCCATATTTAACTTCCCCATGTTTGCGGGCAAGCATAATTTCGGAAGAGTCGATGTAGTACTTATGATAATAACAATTATATGCTGCATGCTGATTGTTCAGGGTGTCCTGGAATGGTTGGTGCCGATTCTCTGCGGTATTGCCATGCTTTTCCACCAGGGATACGTATTTATGTATGTAAATATCATATTAATCCTATTTTTATTCAAGGCATTAAAGGACAGGAAGAAGATTTCCAAGAAATACGCAGCGCTGTTTATTATTACACTTCTCGTGGTGTCAGTTCTCTTTATATATTTTGAGTTTATTTCCACTTATAATCTGACAAAAGAGCAGGCAGGAAGCATCGTGGAATTTGCCAAGAGCCTTTCCGCTAACGGAGAAGAATACAGCGAGTCCCTCATTAATCATGAGGTGCTTGGCAAGGGTGTCTTTGCTGACGAATGGAGATTTCATAAGGTTTGTTATATAGAGACACCTATAATGCTACTTCTCTTTTCGCCTTATATTGTGCTGTTCGTACTGTTCTTCAGAAACGTTCTTAGGGAGACAAAAAGCGATGCCCTTACATATGTTAAGTATCTCTTCTTGCTTCTTGGCGGAGCCACTAATTTGCCGGAATTAATAATGAAAACAGATTACGGCAGGTATGCGTACTCGCTCATATTCTACTATGTCGGAGCAATTCTCTGTCTTATGGCAATGGGAGATAAGATATTATGGTCTAACGTTAAGTCGCTTATGCATACGGTTAAGACGAAAATGTACGTTTCGGAGATTCTTGTAGCTTACCCAATAATATATATGCCCTTTTATGATGTATATGTTTGTAAAGCAATGGAGAGCTTTGTATACAATGTCTTTGGCCTCTAAGGAAATATTATGAGTGATGTTAAGAAGAGAAATACCGTAATAGATTTTGCCAAAGGGTTGGCAATTGTGTTGATGTTAGCAGATCACATAATTAAGACAGGATCTTTTATAACATCCTTTCACATGCCACTGTTTTTTATTTTGAGCGGTTACTTTTTCAAAGATATACCATTCAAAGAATATCTGGTAAAAAAGGCAAAAGGTCTGTTAATACCATATGTGATATTAAATGTAATAGCGCTGGTATTTGTCGTAATAAGAGACAGAAATAATTTCGATATAGTCGAGTTTGGCGCGAAGATAAAAAGAATACTGCTGGGGTGCGACGGCTTATCCTTAGGCTGGTTTCTGATAGCGCTTTTTTTAACGTCAATAATTTATTGGTTTGTATATAAATGCTTATGGAATAACAAAATCTTGTATGCCGCTGTATTAGCAATACTAACGGTTGCCGGATGGTACGCCGGATCGTTGTTCGAAGCCCATATTTACCAATGGGATGTGGCACTGCTTTGCGTAGTTTTCTTAGCCATGGGACATTTATATAAAGAGTATTCGAAAGAGATATCTGCGAAGGTGAAAATACTTGTGCTGATTGTCTCGCTTGGAATATGGATTATAGATATTTTAAACGGAGGAATAGTACTTTCTCTCAGAATATATCATGTTTTCCCGGTTTGTGTAATAGGTGCAATAGCAGGAACATACGTAGTTTTATATGCGTGTAAGTACTTGGATAAGATCCCCGTTATTAACACTTATTTCAGATTCATGGGACGGAATACTTTGCTTATAATGTATATGGGAAATGTAACGGTTACGGTATATGATTGGAATGAGCTGGGCGATAATTTATTCGTATTAATTCTGGCACAGGTAGTGTTATTCTCCGTTTTGGTATGGCTGTATAATAAGTCAAAGAGTTTCGTTTTAAGCAGGGTAAAGGGTTTAAAATCGGAGTAAAGATGAAGAAGAACGTTTTTATAGAATTATTGCGGTTTCTTGCGGCAACAATAATAGTCGGATATCATACAAGATTCGTATTCGATTCGGGATGGATTTTCGTAGAATTCTTTTTTATGCTAAGTGGATTCTTCGCATATAAAAAGGTCCTGCAGTATAAAGAGTCCGGAGAATCGTTTAAAGATTTTCCCGTGAAGTATACAGTAAAAAAAATACTTAGGATTATACCGTACACATTTTTGTCAATGATATTATTTGTTGTACTTGAATTAAAGGATCAGCTTCTAAGTGTAGGGGAAAAGACAATCGGTCGGTTTGTCTTATATTTTATTGAAAATGTCACACTGTTAAACGGAACGGGAATGGTACCGGGTGAAGTTGAATTGGGCGATGGCTGGACAATGGGTTCAATGCTTATGCCGATTCTGTGGTATATTATCGTATTATTTGTGGCGCTGCCCGTAATGATGTATTTAGCATATTATTTGGAGGATAAAATAGGTATATGGTTATATACTTTTTTCCCGATGCTTCTTTACGGCGTTTTGATTATGTCTACGGGAACCATAGACGGCTTCCATAATGAGCTGTGGATATATCCGGCGCTGTTTATGAGAGCTTTGGCAGGATTACTTCTGGGAGCGGCGGCATATAGATTTAGTCTATCATTTCAAAAACAGATTAAGAAAAAAAGGGCTTATACGGTTCTTTTCGGGCTAATGGAACTATTGATCTATGCTGCAGTCATATTCTTGGCGTCGCTGGAGAATTTGAGAAGTGAAATAATTGTCATTGCATGCTTTGCGGTAGGTCTTGGATTAACATTATCCGGAGAGACATTTACATCACGTTTAAAGGGAAAAGTAATATGTTTTCTCGGAGCCATAAGCTTACCTATATATTGTGTTCATACCATAATTCTTGATACTTGGCCTGATTTTTCATCATATATGGTGTATATTATTACTATTGGCATATCAATCGTTATGTGGTGCCTGGTACAGGGAACTTCATTTGTGTTAAAAAAGATAAAAGAGAATAAAAAGAAAGAAAACTGATAATGAAGCTTAAGAAAGAAATAATAGGATGGTTAATAGTTGTAGCCGTATGTATTCTAATAGAAGTGTTGTTTTTTAATTTTCGTGCACTTGAATCAATGTTTTTTGAAAAGGCTGATTTTACGACGCAGTACAGAACAGAAAACGGTTCATTGTATATTGAAATGGATAATATAAATCAGCACGTTGATAATATATTCTTGGACGTTGATCTTTGCGATGAGGATTCAGAGGTGGATGCCGGAGAGCCGATTTTTGTTACCATTTCAAAAACAGACGCGGCAGATTCCCTATATTATGAATTACCTGACACTAAAATCGTAAGCGGTAATGAACAGAGTAAGTATTTGCGACTTCATTTATCAGGTGACAGTAAGAAAATCCTGGTCAAATTATCTGCTAACGATGCGGAGAAACTCAAGGTGAACGGGATAGGAATAAATGAAAAAAGACCTTTCGATTTTTCATTTATAAGGTTAATTGTACTTTTTGTTGTTTTGGGCAGTATTTACTTGTTTAGACGTAAATCCTTCTTGTTTAAAGAGGAGTTCTCTGTAAAAAACAAAAAACAATTGACGGTAATGGGCGTTCTTTTGGTGTTCTATGGACTGTTGATTTTCGGAATTCTTAAATCAAACTTATCTTATGATGCGTGGTGCACGGAGCCGGCCCCTACAAGACAATATGAAATGCTGACAAAGTCACTTTCTGAAGGACACTTATATCTGGATTATGAAGTGGCGCCGGAGCTTAATGATCTTGACAATCCCTATGATTTCCAAAGCAGAATAGAAGCCGGCGGAGACTATCTGTTTGATATAGCATATTACAATCATAATTACTATGTTTATTTCGGAATAGTCCCTGTAATTCTATTGTATTTACCAATATATTTAATAACGGGAATACTTCTTAAGACTTATCAAGTGGTTTTCTTTTTCGGCATCCTTTTGTTCGCGGGAATAACAATGTTCTTATATTCCCTGATCAAACGATATCGATTGAAACTGTCCTTCGGTAAGTTTATACTATCACACATTGCGCTTCTTATGTCTGCGGGCGGAACTAGTCTGGTTTATCCCGGCAACACCTATTCTCTTGCGATTTTATCGGGTATAACATTTGTATTCTTAGGGCTTTCATTCTGGCTGTTCTCTTCTGATGGGAAAGGTAAAGTGTCAAAGCCCCTACTTGTCCTTGGAAGCTTATGCATGGCACTCACTGCAGGCTGTAGGCCGCATCTTGCTATTTTGATTTTGGCAAGTCTTGTTATTTTTTATGAAGATATTAAGAATTCAAGGTTTTTCTCAAAAAAAGGAATATGGAATTTGTTGTCATTTGCATTACCGATAATAGTGGTTGCTGTCGGACTTATGACATATAATTACCTTCGTTTTGATTCCATATTCGAATTCGGTGCAAAGTACAATTTCACGGGAGTTGATATGACGCACCAGGTGGGCTCCGGTGTTAAGTTTATTCAAGGAATATGGGAATATATATTCGCGCCTTTTACAATCGCAGATCATTTTCCGTATTTGCAGTTAAGAGATTTGTCATCGGATTATCTGGGATATTTTTATTTACATGATATGTACGGTGGAATGATATGGCTCTTCCCCTTAAGTATGCTGTCGTTAGGAATCTTTTCTAAGAAAAGAAGGGGTGAGCTTAAGAAGTTCGGTATTATTTTATTTGTAATAGCGTGTGTAATTGTTTTAGCGGATATCTGGATGGCCGGAATAACCAATCGCTACATGTATGACTTTACATTTATATTTGTAATGGTAGGAGTAATTGTTCTTTTTTGGAATGCGGAAAGCGGCGCGGCTTCTGATAGCCGAATCAAGCACTTTTTGGTTAACTTTGCCGTGCTTTTAAGTTTCTTCGTTCAGATTATGGCATTTCTGATTATCAACATACAAAGCGGTTTGTATTTAAGGAACCCTGATTTGTATTATAGTATAGAGATTATGTTTAGGATGTAGAGATATATGAAAAAAGTAGAGATATATCAATACCTGCGCGGCGTGGTTATTCTGTTAGTGCTGCTCGGACATAGCCTGTATATGGCAGCAGGCGGAGGATACGGAGGGTTTTCGTATTTTGATCTGATACAAGGCGACGAAGCAATGAAAGTAAATAACGCATTGCAGCTGTTCGTCGATATGATATATGGCTTTCACATGCCGTTATTCATGATGATCTCCGGCGCCGTATACATGTACACAAGAAAAGAAATAAATACAATAAAAGAAGTCGGAGGATTTATATTTAAGAAAGCAAAGCGACTTCTTATACCGTTTGTTCTGGTAACACTTTTTTGGCAGATACCTTTAAAGGCGGTCAGCGGGTATTTTCAACACGACATAAAAAATGCTATGTTCGGTCAGCTTTTGTTATTCGGTAACAGCCATCTGTGGTTTCTCGTAGTTCTGTTTATAATCTTTGTGGCGGTTGCGTTTATAGAGTATTTTAACATTACTAAAATCAGCATAATAATTGCCGGTGCATGTTTTATATTAGGATTCTTTTTGGAAGGAAATATGGCGCTACTTGCCTTTCAATATGGTATATGGTTTTACTTTGGTGTCTTATTCGAAAAGAAGCTAAGAGCCAAAACAGAAACCGGGAAGCTATACCCGTTAAAGGCATTACTATTCGTAATTGTATATGTTGTAGTATTTTTTGTTGGAAAACAATTCTTTTATGAAGGATTTTTTCAATATATTTATACTATAATTACAGGTATCGTAGGGTCGGTGTTCACATTATACACCACGCTTGTTTTCAAAAAGCTTAGCTGGACCATTTTTGAGAAGATCGGCAATATATCATTTGATCTGTATTTATACTCAGATAGTATCAATTATGTGATTTTGCTGGTTTTGGCAACATACTATCCTCAGATTTATACTACAGGAATAGGAGTTTTTGTTGCATATATTATGAGATTTTTAATCACCTTGTTCGGTGCCGTTATTGTAGGAATGATAGTTAAGGTTGTAAAAAGGGCGATAAGGAGAACGGAATGAAAAAAGTAGTTGTAATAGGAGCCGGTCCGGCAGGACTTACAGCAGCATACGAGTTATCCAAGAATAAGTCAGAATATGATGTGGTGGTTTACGAGGAAAGCAGTACATTCGGAGGTATTTCCCGTACTGTCAATTACAAAGGCAACAGAATGGATATGGGCGGTCACAGATTCTTTTCCAAAGTAGATGACGTCAACACTTGGTGGGAAGAAATGATGCCAACTCAGGGAGCGCTGGCATTTGATGACAGAGAATTATCCAGAAAGGGAAATGTTTCTAAAAACGGCCCGAATCCGGATGAAGAAGATAGGGTAATGCTTAAGAGAAAGCGCCTGTCACGAATTTTCTTCAAGAGGAAGTTTTTCGATTATCCCATTTCCTTAAAGTTTGAGACCATAAAAAACATGGGTCTTATAACAACAATCGTTGTAGGCTTTAGTTATTTAAAGGGTACTATTTTCAAAAGAAAAGAAGAGTCATTAGAAGATTTCTATATAAACAGATTCGGTAAGAAATTATATGAGATGTTCTTCGAGAAATATACCGAGAATCTGTGGGGAAGACATCCTTCCGAGATATCTCCGGATTGGGGAGCTCAGCGTGTAAAAGGATTATCAATAATGGCAATTCTTAGAGACATGGTTCAGAAGAAGGTGGGGAAAAAGGATCGCCACGTGGAGACGTCTCTTATAGAAGAATTCTCATATCCTAAGCTGGGACCGGGACAGATCTGGGAGATAACCGCCAAGGAGATTGTTAATAACGGCGGAACAATAGTTAAAAACACAAAGGTTGCAAATGTCTGCACTGAGGATGGTAAAGCAACAGGTGTTAATATTGTACAAAACGGTGAAGAGAAATTTGTTGAATGTGATTATGTAATATCATCTATGCCTCTTAAGGATCTGGTTGTGGGAATGAATGATGTTCCCTCGTCTGTTCGCGAGGTGGCAGAAGGCTTGCCTTACAGAGATTACGTTACCGTAGGTGTGCTTGTTAAGAAGCTGAAATTAAAGAATGAGACCAATATTCCTACATTAAACAATATTATCCCGGATAACTGGGTATATGTTCATGATCGTAATGTTACAATGGGTAGATTCCAGGTATATAATAACTGGTCACCGTACATGGTGAAGAATCCCTATGATACAGTATGGTTGGGACTTGAGTATTTCTGTGAAGAAGGCGATGATTTCTGGAACATGCCCAATAAGGAAATCGCAAAGCTCGGCGCCAAAGAGCTTATAAGAATGGGAGTTGTGGAATCTAAGAAGGATTTACTCGATACACATGTGGAGCGTGTAAAGAAGGCATATCCGGCATATTTTGACACATATAATCGCATTGATGAGGTAAAAGATTACTTGGCAAAATTCCCTAACATTTTATGTGTGGGAAGAAATGGTCAACATAGATATAACAATATGGATCACTCAATGTGTACTTCATTTGAAGCAGTAAAGAATATAACCAATAACGTAACAGATCACACCAATGTATGGTCGGTGAATACGGAAGCAGAATATCACGAGCAATAAGGAATCTTTTGTAAATGAAGGCGGTAAGCATTTTAAATAAAATCGTATACGGACTGATTGCCCTGGTATTCTTGTTTATTATAGGTGTAAATCTTTTAATTCAGAGACAAGATCAGTATTGGTCGTATTATGACTTTTCCGTTTCTCAGTGGATATTGTTTGTGTCTTCATTAATAATAGCCTTTGCTTTGATTTTTTTCGGCAATATGTGTGCAAAAAGAGAAAGCACACAGAATACAAAACGTTATCTTATAGTTTTAATTATATCGACAGTGGTTCTGCTTGTTTTGCAAATAGTTATTGTTGATAATATTTTCTTTCAAGTCGGATGGGATGTGTCTTACCTAAAAGAGGCAGCAGAACAATATGTTGACAACAATTTAGACGAGTTTCACAAGCATTATTTTGAGAAGAATCCCAATAATATTTTTATGTATATAATTACAATTGCTTCTGTTGCAATTGGTAAATCCATAGGCTTTAACGGGTACAAGGCTTTAGTCTATTTCGGTGTGGTTCTGAATAATTTATCTGTTTTTATGACATCACTTGTTGTATACCGAGTTTCTAAAAAACGTGCCTGGGGATATATTGCCTACGTAGTGAGTGCACTGCTTTTCGGATTATCACCTTGGATGATAGCTCCATATTCCGATATTTTTTCTGTTTTAATATCTATATCCGGCCTTTATATATTTTTAGTGGTCAGAGATTCCAAAATCAAATGGTATGTTAAGCCCATTCTCGTTGTAATACTACCTGGCATTGCCTATGCCATAAAACCAACCAATATATTCATTCTATTTGCCATAGCAATATATGAATTAATTCAATTAATAGGAAGACCGGATCGATTAAAAGCCCTTCTTAGAATCCTTATAGGAATCGGTGCTGCGGTAGCAGTCATTTTCTTGACGAAAGCCGTATCATATAAAATCATTGATTATAAGGTTAATGATAATTACGTTATGCCCATGAGTCATTATCTGCTACTGGGATCGAACTATAATATGGTCGGTCAATATAATGGCATGGATGATGATTATACCTGTAGCTTCCCGAGTAAAGAAGAGAAATCGAAGGCGGATACAGAAGAAGTCATAAGACGATATAAAGAGATGTTCCCCGTACAATATATCAGGCATTTATGCAATAAGACATATCTTAATTTTTCCAATGGTATTTTGGGCTGGGGTAAAGAAGCCGGATTCGTAAATGAAATGTATGAAAACGACTCGACACTGGGAAATGCACTTCGAAGTTACTATTATTTGGGCGGAGACAATATTCTCCGAGAAGAAAATGCATTCCCTGAAGGAGGAGAAAACTTCTCGATTTTTGCCAACATGGCACAGATAATATGGTATATGCTTTTAATCCTTTGTTTTTTACAATCGATAAGGTTGCTCTTTTTAAAAAAATCAATGTCTGAAGTAGACGTCGTGTCCCTAATCTCGGGAATTACGATTTTGGGAATATTTGTTTTCTTAAGCTTGTTTGAGACAAATGCAAGATATTTGTATTCGCTGCTACCGATATTTGTAGCCTATATTTTTGCAATCGGACATGATTATTTGCCACTCGGCAATAAGGATAATAAGAATGTTGGAGAAACGTATGGATCTTAAGAAGAAAAAAGCATGGTTTCTGGGTTTTTTGGCAGTTGTGGAAGTATTGCTTTTCCTAAGAGACTATGGTGGATATGTCAATTCATATAATTCATCTATCTATGCTTTGTCGTATAAGTACGGTTTTATGTCAAGGGGACTTGGCGGAACGATTTTTCGCTTGATTAATAAGATTCTGCCCCTTGATATGATGAATTATAACGGAGTACTTAGATACTCTCAGGTGGTTACGGCAGTATTTATGCTGCTTGTTTGGCTTTTTTGTTTTTATATAATCCATAAGTCCGATGAGGATAATTACAGACATGTACAGATAGTATCAATTCTTCTTGCGGTATTTTCGATTCCGTTTTTTTCTAATTCTTACAATTTCGGAAGAGTAGATATTTATCTTGTGGCAACTGCAATAGTGTGTGTTCTGATTCTCCTTTGGAGAAAAATGGAATGGCTTATCGTTCCTCTTTCATGCTTTGCCGTAATGTTTCATCAGGCCTACGTATTTATGTTCTTCAATGTGACCCTTGTAATTCTCATATATAGATTCATTGAATCGGACAAAAAAGGAAGAATAAAATATTTAGTCCTGTTTATACTATCTTTTGTGGGGGCATCGGCACTGTTTCTGTATCTTAATTTCTATGCTCATACATCGGATATTAATGTATATAACAGTGTGGTTGAAGATGCCGTTGCCCTGTCCAAGGAAGACGAGGGCTATCACAAAGCGCTTTTGCAGCACGAAGTTATGGGAATAGATCCCACAACCTCCGAATGGGAGTATCATCTTAGGAACTTTGTGGAATTTCCTATTTTTATATTGATAATGCTACCATATATAATTCTTGTGGTTCGTGCGTTTGTAAATGCAATAAAGCAGTCGGGCGAAACAAAAGACAAATGCAAGTATATAATTATGCTTGCCGGTGTGATTACAATAGTTCCGAATCTGATTCTTAAAGTAGATTACGGTAGATGGGTATTCTCCATAATAATATATTATATATTGATTTTTGCATTTTTGATTGCAACAAGAGACAGAATGTTTTCCGCATTTCTTAACAGTGAGATTGGCAGGATTAAGACAAAACCTTATGTGCTTCTCTTTTATGTCTTGCCCCTTATGGTAACGCCCATGTGGGATGTTAACATATGTATGGTATCAGCACATCTCGGCGGTGATTTGAATAACAGCTTACTTCATTTATGGGTAGATTAGGAGATCTTCATTAATGAATACTGACACTAAGATAAGAAAGCAAAACTTAATATTTTTGTTGTCGCTTTTAGTATTTGCCATACTCTGCTTCTTAAAAGATTTCGGAAGCAATATGAGTTACTATAACTCTACCTTGTATTCCTTTTCTTATAAGTATGGATTCATCTCAAGAGGATTTGTGGGCACATGCTATCACCTTCTTAATAAGATAGTGCCATTTGATTTGATGACATATAATAGACTGTATGTCTTTTCAATAATAATGACGGTAGTACTTCTTATAGTGATATTCTTGTTTTATTATTATTGCCTCAGTAAATGCAGTATCGATAACTTACATAACGTGAGAATGTTAATAGTATTCTTTTCCGTATTCACATTCTCTAACTTCTGGACACCGGAGAATCTGGGAAGAATCGACATATATTTTATAATGCTTCTCCTGTTATCGGTAATACTCATTATTGAAGATAAGTGTGTATGGCTTATAATACCTCTTGTCGGAATATGTATGTGCATCCACCAGGGATTTACATTTACCAATGCCAATCTGATCCTTGCCCTATTGTTCTTCAAGGCTATGACGGATGAAGATAGTAAGATAAGGAAAAAATACTTAATATACTTTATTATTACATTTGCTGAAATATCCGCATTATTCCTGTTCTTCGAATTCTTCAGCCATATCAGTGACACGGGAGTGGTTGATGAATTAATAAGTACCAGCATGAATCTTTCGAAAAGCGGAAGCGACTACAACGAGACGATTCTTAATCATGAGATTTTGGGACAGGGAGTGTTTGAGGACGAGATAGAATACCACATAATTAATCTTAGGGAACTGCCCTTCTTCCTTATAACATTTTGTCCGTATATTATAATTTTTATTATGTTCGCGAAGAGGCTTCTTAAGGGAGAAAAGGGCGGACGGTTACTGGGATATCTGGCGGTTGTACTTGGCGCTCTTACGCTTCTTCCGGAGATGATACTTAAGGTTGACTACGGAAGGTATGCATATTATACATTCTTCTATTACATTCTGATTGTTATTTGCCTTATTGTCATGAAGGATGATAAGACAATAAGTGTATTTAACAGCGTAAAGCAGTCGGTAAATGAAAAAATAAGTTTTGGGAAGCTTTTGATAGTCTATCCGCTCATTTTCATGCCGTTTTCAGATTGGTTTATATCTGATATTACCTTAAGACTATGTGATATATTTTTACCGGGGTGGCTATTTAGATAACGATTATTATGAAGAAATTATTTGAAGATTCTAAGAAAAGAAACAATATAATATTTGGATTCCTGTGGACACTACTTACCATAGGCCTTTTTATGACATGGTATGCAAATTGGTGTAAGACCTATAATACATCACTTCTTGCAATATCATACAAATACGGCTTCACATCAAGAGGCCTTATCGGAACCATATATCAGACCTTAGGATCCTTTTTGGGAGTTGATATATGGACATATGGTGCGGCTAAGAATTTCTATTTTCTTTGCACTGTAATATTCTACGCTCTTTTTGCCGTTGCAATGGTGATTGCATTAAGAAAGGCAGCAGTGGAAGAAAAGAAGATAATGCAGTATCTTATACTTCTTCTTACGATTTTTACGGTGCCCACCTTTGCATGTGAATTTAACTTCGGAAGAATAGATATATTCATGCTTGCATCCAGTATAGCAGCCATAATCTTACTCTTGATCGAGAAAGCGGAATGGCTTGTTATACCCCTTACAGCCATTGGTGTTATGTTCCATCAAGGCTACGTATTTATGTTTTACAATATCGTACTGGTAATCCTGTTCGTGAAGATCATAGATTCGGATAAGAACAAGAAGCGGAAATACATAGTTATCATGGTATCGTCGATACTGATTTGTTCGGCACTGTTTATATGGTTCCAGATTGTTTTCAGAGGCGGAGCAGCTCAGTACTTTAATGAGATTCTGGAAAATGCGAAGCTCGTAGGAAGGAATGGCAAAGCGCATACTGATTTAATACGAGCTGAGATACAGGGTGTTGATCTGACAGAAGAAGAAAAAATATACAGATATTGTAATGTTGAAGAAATAATTGCCTGGGTAGTACTTATGTGTCCTTATATATTTATTGTACTTAGGACATTTGTAAGACTGATTAAGAAACAGAAAATGTTCTGGCAGAAGATGAAGTACCTGGCACTCGGAATCGGTTCTTTGACAATGCTTCCGGACTTTTTGTTTAAAGTGGATTTCGGTCGCTGGACATATGCGGTAATTTGCTACTATATGCTTGTCTTTATACTGATGATAGCATTGGGAGACAGGGATTTTATAGAAGAAACCCATAGAGATGTTAAGTCGGTAAGCGGCAAGGTATTTACCCCGCTCCTATTTGCTTATCCGATACTCTTTGTGCCCTTTAACGATATTGTTATAGCGGAATTAGTTGATAGAGTTTGTATCTTGGTAAGAAGTATAATGCCGTAGTGGAGATAAAATGAAGAATTTTATTAAAAGCAAAGATTTTAAATTTTGGATTATACTTGGCATATTCGGAATTCTTTTTGTAATATGGAGCTTCGATAAGGAAATAATCCCACAGAATACAACACTCTATGTTATGTCATATGATTACGGATTCGTATCAAGAGGACTGCTCGGAACAATATGGAGCGGAATTGGGAAGCTGACGGGACTTAATACAATGAGTTACGACGGAATATATGCATTGTCGAAGCTCATGCTCGTTGTATTTTTAATAGTATTAATGCTGTTTTTCCTTCAACTTATCCTTAAGACAAAAGAGCAGGATAAGAAATACATGTATTATCTCATTGTGTTCTTTTCTATATTTAACTTTCCCTTTTTTGCAGACAAGCATAACTTCGGAAGGGTGGATGTAATACTTGTTATATTAACATTCATATGTTGCATGTTAATAGTTCAGGGAATCCTGGAATGGCTTGTGCCGATCCTTTGCGGTATTGCCATGCTGTTTCATCATGGATTTGTATTTATGTATGTAAATATTATCCTGATTCTGCTACTCTTTAAGGCGTTAAAGGATACCACGAAGATTTCACGTAAATATATGGCGCTGTTTGTTATCACGCTTTTGGTGGTTTCCGCTCTGTTTATTTATTTTGAATTCATTTCGACTTATGATCTAACAGAGGCACAAGGGCAGCAAATGATTGAATATGCCAAGAGTCTGTCCTTAGATGGCGAAGAATACGGCGAGTCGCTTATCAATCACGAAGTCTTCGGCAAAGACGTATTTGCAGACGAATGGCTGTATCATGTGATTTGTTATGTGGAAACACCAATCTTTCTTGTTCTGTTTTCACCGTATATCGTTTTATTTGTTTTATTCTTCAGAAATGTTTTAAAAGATGCAAAAGGTGATAAACTGACGTTTTTTAAATATCTTATGTTGCTCCTTGGCGGTGCCACCAATTTGCCGGAGTTAATACTTAAGATTGATTACGGTAGGTATGCATACTCACTCACATTCTATTATCTCGGAGCAATTCTTTGTCTGATGGCGATGGGAGATAAGATAATATGGTCTAATATCAAGTCGCTTATGCATACCGTTAAGACGAAAGTGTATGTCGCAGAGATATTGGTGGCGTATCCTATCATATATATGCCATTTTATGATGTATATATCTGTAAAGCAGTGGGAAGACTTTTATATCATGGCTTTGGTCTTGGATAAAGGCGATGTCTGGTATATAAGAAATGGAAGCTAAAATGGAATTCGTTCTTAAGGACAATCAAAAAGAAAAGATACAGGTTGTAAGAGCTGTTGCAATCTTTATGGTAATAGTCACGCATACGGTTCTTTGGAATCCATATGAGATATACATAAGACCATTTGTTAATCCGGCAGTCGGAATATTTATTTTTCTCTCGGGAATGTTAACGAGAGAAGAAATACGTGGAAAAGATATACTTTCCTTTTATAAGAGAAGGCTCCTTCGCGTATTTATCCCGTATACCCTTTGGTCGATAATCTATGTTGTCTTTCAGGGAAGTTACGATACGGCAATTAAGGATTTTCTTACGGGCAACTGTTGCAGCATATTCTATTATATTCTGGTTTATATGCAGCTCGTTATTGTTGCGCCTCTTGTGGGAAAGCTTATTCGTTCTAAGATATGGTGGGTAGGATTTATTATTACGCCCTTAGCAATACTGACAGAGTATTTTTTGATTATCCGCGGAGTAGATATTACATATCCGTACAATATCAACAACTTTTTTGTATGGTTTATCTTCTTCTATCTCGGAATGTTCATAAGAATCAGGTACGAGAAGGGTAAGAAGGTATCTTCACCGAAGATAAATGTTACATGTATCATCGCAAGTCTTGTGTGTATAGCGTTGGAATTATTGGAAGGTTATTATTGGCTTGGACTCGGGAGAGACGATTTGGCAACAACCCAGGTTAAGCTTTCAACAATGTGCACGGGAATAGCAGTGTGTATTCTAATAAGCTCTATCATATTAAGTAAGAGTGAGAAGAAGCCCTTTAAGCTGTTTGTTCTTATCGGAGATACGTCATTTGGTATATATCTTACACACCAGCTTGTAATCGGAATATGGGGAAGACTTCTCCCCAATCTTATGATTAAGAGTGATTATTGGTTCATAATAGAGGCGATTATCGTACTTGTAGTCGACTTTATTATAATTTTCATACTTCAGAAAATATTCGGTAAAAAGATAGGAAAATACATTGGAGTGTATTAGTTTAAATAGATGAGAGCGATAAAAGATAGCTTTAAAAACTGTAAAACAGAAGAGAAGATTTTTTTGGGTATAGCACTTTTTATAAGTGTATTGTACGCATATACCGTTTCTCAGATTGATTGCAACACAATTACGCTCTGGGGACATGATTTGTTATCATCACTTTTTCGTGGGGAGTTAACGGAATTTCCCGCCTATACATTCGAGACACATGGAACTGCGACGAATTACAGTCTGCTTGTCAATGTTATCACCGCAATATCTCTTCTACCGATTTTTGTTATTGAGAAAATAATAGGGTTTACCTTTAATTATGTCGTAATCAACATGTGGTATAAGACGTTTATACTGGTTGTTCATATTATAGATATTTACTTGTTCTACAGGATATTGGACAGACTGGATTTTACCCATACGAAGAAGGTGAAGGGTGTTATATATTATATGCTTTCTTCCGTAATATGCATCACCATCTTGGGAAAAGGGCAGGTTGACATATATATTGTTACATTTGTAATGCTTGGCATCTTATGCTTTATGAATGAAAAGTATATCTATATGTCGATTCTTATGGGACTTGCCCTTGTAATTAAGCCCTTTGCCATACTTATAGTCGCACCCCTGTATCTACTTATGATACATAAGCTTAGGGGAAAGGTTATTGTTAATTCAATTATTACAATTATTCCTTTTGTTATCGATGAGACTATAACGAAGCTTCTTATGCCGAGCTACAGCGAGTACAAAGAGATTACATCTCAGTTATTTAAAGAATCGTACAGGCTTTCCAGAGTAGAACAATTATTTAATCTTAAGATTAATAATGTGCTCGTGTTTTTTGCGGCGATACTTATAATATCTTTTATTGCTTTTTATATCGGTAAAGCAAGGGATGCTAAGCTCAGGGATTATCTGGTGTTTCCGTCGCTTATGTATATTTCCTACGGAATATTTGTTTCATCATCAAGCTATTGGTTTATAGCAATTATTCCGGCACTTGTAATAATGGGACTTAAGCTATCTGATATAAGAGAATTTGAGCTTCTGTATTTTGGCAGTAACATAGGTGTGGTTGTATATATATACTTCCTGGAGAAGCACTTACGACCGGGAACCAATTATACATTTTTTGATTTGTTGGGGCTTAGCAATTCCGTATCACCCATATATGAGAGGTTTAGTGATTACAGGTATCCCATATACGAGACGGGAGCCACACTATTCCTTATATGTATGCTGATTATATGTATTTTGTTCTATATGGAAAATGTCAAGAAGAAGCCGCGTGTTTCTAAGGATAATAAGACATTTACCAAGTTCTGTTTTATACTGCAATATGTACCGGTTGTGACATATCTTGTTATAAGCTACATAACAATTAGGTGAATCTGATGAAGAGTATTAATAATGTGAACCTTAAGAAAAACGAAAAAATATTGATAGGAGCCACATTCGTTATAAGCTTTTTATATGCATTTACGGTGGCACAGGTTGATTGCAATACCATAACCATGTGGGGCTACGATTTGCTTAGGTCAATTTTTGACGGGAATATAAGCGGTTATCCCGAGTATACATATGAGATGCATATGATGCCGAATAATTACAGCCTGTTTGACAGCGTGATAACAGCGGTTTTTATCTCCCCGATTTTTCTTGTGGAATTCTTTGCCGGAATATCTGTTAACCCTGTTGTCTATGATGTGTGGTATAAGGTGCTTATTCTGGCAATTCATATTATAGATATAGTGATTCTGTACCACCTGCTTGACGCCCTGGATTTTAATCAAGAAAAGAAGATTAAGGGAATACTCCTGTATATGCTGTCTGCCATAGTTTGTCTATGTGTAGTTGCCAAAGGTCAGGTAGATATCTTCAGTGTCACGTTTATATTGCTTGGAGTATTATGCTTTATTAAAAAGAAGTATATTTATATGGCGATCCTTTTGGGCCTGGCACTTTTGACAAAACCCTTTGTGTTACTTGCAATTGTTCCCTTTTATCTCCTGGCGATATCGAAATTCAGAGGAAGAGTGTTTTTATATGGGATTATTACGATAATACCCTATGTGATAGACTACACCATAACAAGAATTCTTATGCCGGGCTACTCCGACATGAAAGAGCTTAATGCTGAGATTTATAAAGAAGCATTGGGATTTACGAGAGTTGAAGAGGTATTTAATCTTCACATTAATAACGTGCTCGTATTTCTTGCAGTAGTAATTGTGATATGTTTCATATCACTTCGAAAAGGGCTTCGCGAAGAAGCCGGAGTGAAGGACTATTTGTTATACCCGACTCTCATGTATATAGCATACGGAATCTTTGTTTCGCCTTCTTGTAACTGGTTTATAACAATTATTCCGGCCTTAGTTATAATGGGTCTTAAGTTCAGAAATGAAGAGGACTTTGAACTCTTGAATTTCGGATGCAATATAGGTGTTGTTATCTATATTTTCTTTACGGAGAGATTCTTCAGGCCGGGAGTTAAATTTACATTTCTGGAGCTAATGGGATTTGGAAACAATTATTCATCAATGTTTGATACATTAAGTGATGAGAGGACGGCAGCATATGAAATAGGTTCTACCTTATTTATGGTTTGTATGCTTTTAGTATGTATGGTATATTTTATTGAGAATACAGATCGTTTTAAGCAGAAACAAAATAGTAGAGAACCGGCAAAATGGTATAAAAAGACGTGCTTTATAATACAATATATACCTGTGATTCTGTATCTTATTATTAATTATTTCACAATTGGAAGAAGCTAATGAATAAAGAAAGAAAACTGTATCTGGATTTACTTAGAATAATTGCAATACTGTTCGTAATATATAACCATACAAGTGAAAAGGGTTATTATTTGTATGCATTTGATTGTTCTATGCCGCTTAAAATAATATATATTGCAACAGGAGCGTTTATTGCCGTTGCCGTTCCGGTTTTCTTCATGATATCGGGATCTTTACTTATTCCCAAGGAGGAATCTCTGAAGGACTTGTATCTTAAGAGAGTCCTCAGAATGGTTATTGTATTGGTGGTTTTCTCCGTTATCCAATATGCTTTTCAGATAATAGTCGGTAAAGAGGAATTGTCAATACAATACTTTTTTAAGAATACGCTTACGGATAATATTGTTCCGGCATATTGGTATTTGTATGCATATATTGCATATTTGATTTGCTTACCCTTCTTAAGAAAACTGGCGAAGAATATGACCAATAAAGAATTCAAGTATCTTTTTCTTCTGTTTTTGATAGTTGAAGGCGTACTGTCTCTTGTGTTATTTATTCTGTATGACGGAACGTATAATAGTTTCTTTGTAATTCCGTTTTTCAACAGAATAGTTATCTATCCTCTTCTTGGTTACTATATGGAGCATCGTGTTGAAGAGGAGAGATATAACGCGAAGGGTATGTTAAAATGGATAGGACTTATGATACTTGTTCTTGCACTTATTGTTGTGATGACTCTGTATCGCAATATGCCCTATGAAGAATTTACGACATACGATAAGGGGTTGTTCACGACAGGATTTACTTTGATATTGGATGTCGGACTTTTCTACATAGCTAAGCTTTTATTCAAGGGGAGAAAAGTTCCTAAAGGAGTTTCCTTTATAATTACAGCTCTGGGAAGTACGGTTTTCGGCGTGTATCTTACTGAGAATATGATTAGGACGAAGACGGTGGGTGTGTATGACTTCCTGGCAGAGCACATCGGTCGCTTCCCCGCCGCCTGGGTTTGGTGCCTGTTTGTATTCCTGGTTACCGCTATAATAATATATGTTGTGAAGCTGATTCCGGGAGTTAAGAAGATATTATAAGTATGAGATAGTAGATTGGAAATGTGATATGAAAGCAATAATTCTAGCAGGAGGTTCGGGAGATAGGCTTTGGCCCCTGTCTCGAAAGAATTATCCTAAACAATTCATACAATTTAATAATGAGAAATCTTTATTCCAAGATGCAATCACAAGAAACATACCTTTTTGTGATGAATTTATTATTGTTGCCAATAAGGAATATGAGGAGATAATCGAAGGACAATTAAAACAATTTCAATCTGTAAAGTATACGCTCTGCATGGAAGAGGAAAGCATGGGAACAACCATGGCACTCTCCTTTGCATTGCAGGATATAAAGGATAATGAAATAGTATTCGTGGTACCTTCGGATCTTCTTATTAACGGAAGCACATATTCCAATCACATATATGCTGCTAAGGATATTGCCAAGACCGGACGCATCTGTCTCTTCGGAATCGTACCAAGCAGTAGCAATAATTCCTATGGTTATATTCGCCACACAGAAGGAAAGGTAGAAAGATTCATTGCCTATCCCTCTGAAGAGATGGCTAAATCCTTATTTACGAAGACTGATGTATATTGGAACTCGGGAATGGTTATTGCCAAGTCGGAGGTACTGAAACAGGAAATAAAGACTTATTGCGGTGACGTATTATCGCTAAGCGAAGAAGATATAAGAGATATAAGGAATTTCGATACCGCTGTTCTTGCAAAGTCTCAGATTGTATCCGTGGAAGAATTTGATTGCTCTTGGATAGATATATGTGATTTTGAATCTTTTAATGAGTCTATTGTTACAGGCTACGATAATGCCATTTTATCCTGGTGCAACAATGTGGATGTGCTTAATACATCCTCTAATCAGCTTGTAGTTGCCAATGGAATTGACAATGCATACATTGTTAATACGCCGGACGCTGTCTATATTACCGATAAGGACAAGGCGGAGCGTATAAAGGATATTCTCCGGGAAAATTCCAAGATAGCGAGTAAGTTCGAGCATAGCTACATAGACAACAGACCATGGGGCATAAGAGAGATTCTAAAAAAAGAGCCGGGCTTTAGAGTAAGAAAGATTACGATATTCGCAGGTCTAAAACTATCTAATCATATGCATAATAAGAGGAATGAGAACTACACCGTGGTATCGGGTGTTCTAACCATAGAACTGGACAATGAAGTTATAGAGCTTCATGAAGGTGAATCCTATAATGTTGAACCGAACGTTATGCATCTTCTTCGAAATAACACCGACGAAGATGTAATCTTAATAGAGGTTGACACAGGCGGTGAAATTGATGAGTGGGATATGGTTCATGAGGATGAATTCGCAAGAAGCATTAATGCACCGGATAACAGTAAGTTTCCCAATATATATAAGCTTACGCCTGCATATAAGGATTATCTCTGGGGCGGCAATAAGCTTAAGGAAATATATAAGAAGGATACCCCTTATGAAGTCACGGCAGAGTCATGGGAACTATCTGCCCACAGAGACGGTCCATCCATAATCTCGGGTGGCGAATATGACAATGTAAGCTTTAAGGAGTTTATTGATAAATACAAGACTTTGGTTTGTGGCTGGAAGTCAGATGTCTTTGACACATTTCCCATCCTTATTAAGTTTATTGATGCAACCAATTCTCTGTCAATTCAGATACATCCTGAGGATGATTATGCATTTGTCAATGAAAATGAATTCGGTAAGAATGAGGTGTGGTATATCCTGGATTGTGATGAAGATGCATATCTCTATCTTGGTCTTAACAGAGACACCTCTAAGGATGAGATTAGAAGAAAGGTTAAAGACAAGACAATTACCGATATTCTTAATAAAGTATATGTTAAGCCGGGAGATGTATTATTCGTTCCGGCCGGAACAATACACGCTATCGGAAAAGGAATCTTAATCTGCGAGATACAACAGAATTCCAATAGTACATACAGATTATATGATTATGACAGAAGAGATAAGAACGGCAATCTCAGAGAGCTTCACATGGACAAAGCCATGGACGTAGTTAACACGGATAGATTCGAGATTACTACCGACGGAGTTGGCGAGGTAATAAAATACGCGAGATCGGAGCAGAGGCTTCTTTGTGAATGCAAATACTTTGAAGTAAAGTATTACGATATACCGAAGCATGAAATAATAATGATAGATGATTCGTCTTTTAAGTCAATAGTTGTTATTGAAGGTGAGTGTAAGATATCTTGTAACGAAGAAGAACAGGAAGCAAAACCGGGAGACAGTTTCTTTATATCAGCGGGAAGAAAGAGGGTGCATATTATAGGTGAATGCAAGCTGATAGTAACAAATATCTAATGTTATAACGGCAATGGAAAGAGGCATTATGGCACGTTTTAAGAAAGTATTAATAATAATAACTGAGATAATAATAGTTGTTACAGCGCTGTTTTTAGCATTAGTTATATTTGTTATAAAACCTGACAAGGAAAACTATGTCTTTGATATTTCGAATCAAGTGTTTGTATCAGAGGTTATTCCCAATATAGTATGGCTGATAGTTTTCTTTGTAATACTTGTGGTTTGCTTGTATTTTTTAAGAAAAAAGGACGAAGTCGTAGATTCACTTCCCAAGGTTTTCTTGATTGTTGCCTCTGTATTGTTGTTAATAATGCAAATCGTTCTTGTGTATACAACATATTTCTCTGTGGGAAATGATGCCGGAATTGTTGCAACAGGGGCCGAGTACTTTGCAGACGGTATCTTTGATGAGTTCTATAATCAGCGTTATTATCAGTATGCCCCCAATAATCTGTATATTTATGCCATTTATATTATTGTATTTAAGATAGCAAGCATTATTAATATAAATGCAAATCTGATACTGGCGGTTATATCAGCATTGTTAGCTAATGTATCGGTATTATTGTCCGGACTTTGTGTATGGGAGATAACAAGAAAAAGATGCTATGTCTATTTTACATACGTTATCGGTGCGCTTCTTTTTGCATTGCAGGCGTGGATTGTTGTTCCGTATACTGATTCTCTGTCAATAGTATTTCCCATTCTTACGCTATACATTTATCTGAAAATGCGTGATTGGAAGGGAAATGTGATATTAAAATGGCTTATAATATCAATTGTCCCCTTGCTTACATATTCGCTTAAGGCATTAAATGTTATTATCATAATAGCAATACTTATTTCCGCTTTTTTGCACAGGGAAGATGGGCTTAAGAAAGTATTAATGTCTATAGCAGGCGTGGTACTTGCTTTTTTTATTGGTCTGTTAATTCATTTATGTGTTGAAAAAGCAGTTAATATTACTCCTGATGATGACATGAAGCTTGATATTTCATGGTATCTTCTTTTGGGATCAAACTATAATACCTATGGTCAGTTTAATTTCAATGATTATAACTTAATCTTTTCCTATGATGAAAAGGAAGAAAGAGACAGTAAGGCGTTTGAATGCGTAAGAAACAGAATTGCCGACATGGGAGTTTTGGGATTGGCAAGGCATTGGGTTAACGAAAGCCACATATTCTATAACGATCCCACATTCGGTTGGGGCGTGGCTGATTATACCTTTGAAGATATTCCGATAAGAGAAGGGGAATTATCGCAATTTATAAGAGATATTTATTATCCCTCGCCGGGGTATGGATTTGTTATGAATAATCAGACAGAGGGGTACGGCAATAATTATTGGCTCTATGTTTATTTCAGACAAATACTGTGGATACCCATCCTATCGTTAATGCTGTTTTACTTTGTGTTCAACAGAAACAAAGAAATAATTGCGGGAATCTTATCATTAACATTTGTAGGAGTTTTTATCTTTTCAATGATATTTGAGACAAGTTCACGTTTGCTTATAAGTTATTTGCCTATTTTTACGGTGACTTCTGTGATTGGCCTAAGAGATTTAGTGGATTTGTTAAGGGAGAAAACGAGGAAGCTTATATATGAACACACCAAAAAAGGGAAACAATAGCATTTCTTTTTGGCGAATAATATTTACACTTCTAATAATAATGCTCCACTGTGGATTTACACAAGGGGGCTATATTGCTGTAGAGTTTTTCTTTCTTGTATCCGGATTTTTGCTGGCGAAGGGTTATTACGGCGATAAGCATACATCTCTAAAGCAATATATTAAAAAAAGAATACAAAGACTATATCCTATGTATTTTGTTACGGCGATGGTATTCTTGGTGTTCTTTTCAATTCTTGATTTTGCATCGCGGGATTTTTCGGTAAGACTGTTCTTTATAGATCTGATAGAAAAAACGGCGACAAATTGGAAAAGCGTTCTAATGCTTCAGCTGTTCGGGAGCGGACCGATTGACATTAATGCACCGGCATGGTATGTGGCTGCGTTATTCTGGGTCGCGCTTCTATATTTCATTCTAATGAAGCTTTTACCGAAGAAAGCATTTGTTGTTTTTACAGCCGTAACTTCCGGGGCTGTATTAATATGTTGCTTTATATTTATAGGACATTTGGATCTATGGGAGGAAAAGACTCTATTTATTAGCCAGGGCGTATTCAGGGCGTATGCGGAGATAGGTCTTGGTATACTGATATATGTTATAAAAGAGAAACTTTCAGAAAAACAAATAAATTCAAAAATAGCTTTTATTGTTGAATTAATAGGATACGTAGCTATTCTGGTTGCAACTGCTTTTACAAGACATACAAGGCTTGATTATCTTCTTCTTTTAATTATGGCAGTATGCGTTTTCATGTCATTTTCAGAACATAGAGGGGCTTTTTTCCGGAATAAAATTGTTACAACAATAAGTGGGTATACATATGGAGTATATATGAATCACTCCTTCTTTGTCGTGTTACTTCTGATATTCGGTATACCTTTTAATAACGCTCCTCAAATAGTTAATCTGTTATGGATTGTTCTGTGTGCCACTGTATGCGGAGTTGTATTCGAGAGTCTGATACGACTTATTATGAAGAAACTGAATAAAGCGAATGATAGATCCGTATACTGCGGCATTTTTATGATTGTTGTATCAATAATATGGATATATACTCTTAAGGATATTAGCGGGTCACTTTTGTCATATGTTATAATAGCAATTGTATCCGTAGTAATGTGTGTATCTTCTCGTAAGAGAATAGACAAACCATCGGTTAAGATTGTGGTATGTGTGCTCTCTTTATTGCTGTCGGGACTCGTAGCATTAGCCCACTATTATGTATTTGATAATTACAGTGGAGCCTTGACATATGCTGCAATAATCACAATGCTGATTACCGGATTCTTTGTCTTTTACTATATATTCAGATTTGGATATGTGGTATTAAGAAACTATACATTTACAGTAAAAAGAGAGTATAGAATATCCGGATTAATTGTATTTATATCTGCGTGCCTGATATATATAATATTAAACATACTGATTCTTGTATTATGCAAGTACCCATGTGATTATTTCTACGACTCATTGTGGCAGTTTGGTGAGATACAATCCGGAGACTATACTAATCATCACCCTATATATCATACTTGGATTCTGGGATTATTCTTTAATCTTGGTTATGTGACGGGAATCGGACCGGGAAATGCCTTATTTATATATACTGTTCTTCAGATAATCGTTGTGGGCTTGATTGTCGGCTATTATATGAAGACGTTATATGAGATGAGAGTGCCGATAGTCCTTATGGTACTATGCTTCGCATTTTTGATTTTTAATCCCATCAGCCTGAAGTATGCACCTTTTGTTGATAAAGATCAGTTATATGTATACATGGCACTTCTGTTCCTGCTGGCGCTTACACGTATAATCCTTGGTATAGGAAAGGTCAATAAAAGGGACTATATATATATGATAATCGGAGCATTGGGATTCGGCCTTTTCAGGGGAAATGGATTTGTAATTCTTTTGGCAACGATGATAGCTGCTGTTATAATGAAGAGCGAAGTCAGAAAAAAGCTTATGATAGCCTTTGCGTCACTTGCAGTGGTTATATTTGTTCTTAACACGCCGGTAAGAAATGCTGTGGGAGTTAAGCCCACGGAATTCTCCGAAAGCCTTTCTATCCCGATACAGCAGGTGAGTCGTGTTGTATATGATGGGTATGAATTGGATGATGAAGATAAGGATATGATTTTTGCCCTTGTTGAAGAGGATGTTATTAAAGAACAATATGAGCCTTACATTTCCGACAATATGAAGGGAAGGATTCAATTCTTCGGAAGAGATGAATACTTCAAAGAACATATAGCGGATTATGTTAAATTATATATTAGAACCGGACTTAAGTATCCCGGGGAATATGTGAAGGCATGGGTTGATGAGACGCATGGCTACTTTGCTCCGGGCTATGGTAATACATCATTGGATTTTAGTGCATATGATCCGACTAACAGTGTATGGGCGGACATTGCCTATGAGATAGAAAATGACAGAAAAGCCATAGTGCCGGGCCTTGCAGATTTCTTAAATGATTACGCAAAACTGTTTGAGGATAATCCCATTCTCTATCAGTTCCTTGAAATCGGCGGACTGGTGTATCTTATGCTGTATATGTTCGTTATTAAGATATGGAAGAGGAATAAGACTGTATTCATTGAGACAGCGGGGCTTGTAACTGTTTTGACGCTTATAATGGCATCGCCCTTAGCTACATCTATAAGATATACGTATCTTATATTCTTAACTGTATATCTTTCGATAGCAACAACATTTTACAAGAAGAATGAAGAGATAGCATAATTCTAATAAGAGGAGAAGATAATGCAATCAGAGAAGAAGAAAAAAGTAGTGCTGGGAGTTATTATTGCACTTGCCCTGTTCGTTATAGGAGCGGGTGTATACTGCGGTATGATGCTTAAGAATGATAAGAAACCGGTAACCTGGCTCGCAGTAGGCGATAGCTTGACATGGGGAGAAGGCTACTATAGGAAATGCTATCTTGATTATATTGAAAGAGAACATTCTGAAGTTATAGCCGATAAAAAGGGCGTCCCGGGAATGTACACCGCGCAACTTGTGTCATATGCAGGCGACGGATTTCTTGATGTTGATTATAATCCGGATATTGTTACGGTACTGATGGGAACAAATGATTTCGGACTTGATAATCCTCTCGACCAATATGAGATTGATTTAGAGAATCTGATAAAAGTGGTGAAAGAAAAGTATCCCAATTCAAGGATAATCTTTTTGACACCACCTTACAGAGACTATTATGGTGAGAGAAAATATATATTGTCGGGGATGGTTAATCACCTTGGTAACAGCTTATATGATTACATCAACGTGATTAAAGAGAAGGCAAAGGAGAACGGAATAGAAGTAGTGGAGTTAACAGAGGATGAGTGTCTCAATAAAGATAATCTAAGGGACTCTACTCTTGACGGTCTTCACCCTAATGATAAAGGGAACAAATTGTTGGCTGACAAGGTATATAAAGAAGTTGTTACAAATAATAAGTAATGTATAGATAGAAGAGATAAGAAAGGAAATGTGGTTATGAAGACTTACGGTGTAATTATGGCAGGTGGCGGCGGAACAAGATTCTGGCCTCTTTCAAGACATGAGGTTCCGAAACAGCTTCTCAATCTGTCGGGAAAAGAGAAGATGATTAACGAGACCATTGACAGAGTATCAACACTTGCAGACAAGGATGATATCTTCGTTGTTACCAATGTGGATCAGGTTCCGGGAATGAAGGCTGCAACGAAAGGACGACTTAAGGAAGACCATATCCTGTCAGAGCCTTCCGCAAGAAATACGGCAGCGTGCATAGGATATGCCGCACTTGAAATCGTCAAGAAATACGGCGACGGAATAATGTGTATTTTCCCGTCGGATCATTTTATCAAGGATGAAAGTTCATTTACAAGAATCTTAAAGGAAGCCATTAAGGTTGCTGAAGGCGGTTCACTTGTGACTCTCGGTATCACACCCACATTTCCCTCAACGGGATACGGTTATATCAAGTTCGATAAGAGCGAAACAACTCTTGATAAGAAGGTGGTGGAATTCAAGGAGAAGCCTGACGAATTCACAGCCAAAGCTTACGTTGATTCCGGTGAATACTCATGGAATTCGGGAATGTTTGTATGGCAGGCTTCGGTTATCTTAGAGGAGTTCAAAGCTCTGCTTCCCGATGTGTATACTTGCCTCGAGAAAATCAAAGATGCATTGGGTACTCCCGGGGAAGTAGAAGTAATTAACGAAGTCTATCCCACAATTCCGAGTATCTCAATTGACTATGGAATAATGGAGAAGTCTGATAAGGTTCGTGTAATCTCCGCCGAAATGGGCTGGAATGATGTGGGAAGCTGGGACAATCTTGGTGTCCTCTACGATGAAGACTCTGACGGCAACATCACTGCAGGAGACTTCCTGGGAATTGATACGAAGAATTGTATAACATATTCAAGAAAGCGTCTTATATCGACAATTGGCGTTGAAGACCTAATCATTGTTGAGACGGATGATGCGATTATGGTATTAGATAAGAATCGTGCACAGGATGTTAAGAAGATAGTCGATGCGCTGAAGGAGCAGGGGAGAGACGAGCTACTATAGAAAGAGAGTATTGCGAGTTAATGCGAGTAAAATATATTGATTATATAAAATGTATAGCAATATTATGTGTAATAGTTGTTCATCTATGCGGAAGGTATAGATACGAAGCGATACCGGAAGTGCAATATACGGCCGCTTATGCCCTGGCGTGGGTTGTGAGAATCGGAGTCCCCCTGTTTTTTATGTGTACAGGTGCACTATTCCTTCACATTAAAGGGATGGACATAAAAAAGCTCTTTACAAAAAACATTCCCAAGCTATTTGTCTGTTTGTTACTGTATTCTTTCATATACTCAGCATTTATGAAGAGGGAGCAGTTAATAGATGGTCAAATGGGAGCGCTTTCTTTTCTAAAAGAAACAATAAAAGGAATACTGAATATAGATGTTGCTCCATCCCTTTGGTATTTGTACGCAATTATATGTGTGTATTTAATGCTTCCGATTTTCAGAGTGATTGTGGATAATGCGAGCAGGAGAATTATAGAATACTATCTCATAATGTGTTTTGTAGCTGCTGTTATGCTGATGCTCCTTAATATGCCTCAAGTAGCGATATTGGCAGGATGGACCAATGATATGAAGTATATATGGCTGTTCTGCGGGTATTCAATATACATTGTAGGAGGGGCGTATATAGCAAAGTATGATATACCCAAGAAGGTAAGATATGTAATATACGCTTTAGCTCTGGTGTCTTTGGCTTTTGTGGGGCTGTCAAAAGATCAGTTTTTTGAGAATCCGGCAGTAGGGGAGTATAATATTAATGATTATTTGTCGCCGTTTACAATGGTTTACGCCATTGCGGTATTCATTTTAATAAAACAGTGTTGCTCAATGAAAGAAAAAGAGGGTAAATTATATCCGGTTGTAAGATATATTTCCCAAAACACCTTGGGAATATACTTGATACATAGTATACTTGTTGATGTATTGGGAATTATATTACCGCTTAACGGCAATGTATTTGTTGTTATTCCCGTTCATTTTATAATAGTGTTGATAGCAACAATTCTAATAGTTTTTATTCTTAAGAAAATACCATTCGTCGGGAAATGGATTGTGTAGAGGGAACTATTTAAGTATAAGAGGAAGTGGTTATGAAAAAGTATTGTTCAAGATTAGATTTGCTACGCTTTCTGGCGGCGCTTGCGGTAGCATTTTTCTTTCACTATATTATTGTCTTCAGTGACTCTCCGGTAAGCGGCAATATAGTAGGTGATGCACTTAATAAGTATGGCGGATACGTAGTGGAGCTTTTCTATGTCATATCAGGCTTTGTTATGTATATAGCATATTCTGAGCGTATAAGAGAAGGACAGACCATATTCACGAAATATCTGACTGACAGAATAGTAAGACTATATCCTGCAATGATTATATCGGTTATCGTAACTATCATACCTATGTGGCTGGGATACCATATGTGGGATGAGGCCGTATCTAATGACAGCGCAGTCACTTTGCTTGCCATATTCCTTAATCTGTTAGGATTAAATGGTGGAACCGTATCGGGATTTACAAATACCACATCGGTTAACGGACCATCCTGGTATATAACAGTACTTCTGATATGCTATCTGTTATTCTATGGAATTATTAAGCTGTGTCGTGGTTCGAAGGGGGCTGAGAATGTTGCCTTTACGGTTATTATCATTCTCGGAATATTCTTTTATATTAATCCCATGAGTATACCAATGATGTTTGTATGCTGTGCAAGAGGATACATATTCTTCTTCATAGGTGTATTCCTCGCACAGATTTATGGGAAGGTGAATTGGATAGGTAATCTTTTGATGTGTGCGGTAAGTATACTAATGGTGTGTATGTACTTCTTCGCAAGCGATCACAATCTCCTTATGAGTGAGAGCATAGAGTTCGGACTGTTTATCGTATGTCCGATCGTAATGTTCTTCATTGGGTTCTTCCCGCTGGAATATATATGCTCCAATGTGGTGGTGAAATTCTTAGGGGGGATTTCCTTCGGAATATTCTTGTGGAACCTGCCCGTATTTATATGGGTAAGGTTCGTTGAGAGATTAATGGGAGAATCCTTCACATACGGCAGCATCACTACTTACTTAATTATTGTGTCAATCAACTGTGCTGTAGGGGTGTTGTCCTATATCCTGATTGACAAACTGTTAGGGAATTTCTTAAGAAAGAAGCTGGCGGACAAGAATTTTCAATAACGCCCTTTATAGATTGGGGGAAATCTAGTATTATATATAGTATAGCAAAGATAACGTTTAGAAAGGAAGAAGAAATATGGGTTACAAGGAAGAATATAACAAATGGTGCACGGATCCTTACTTTGACGACGATACCAAGGCGGAGCTTGTAATGCTCCTGGGAAATGAGACGGAGATAGAGGACAGATTCTACAGAAGCTTGGAATTCGGAACCGGTGGACTTCGCGGAGTCATCGGTGCAGGAACCAACAGAATGAATATCTACACGGTTCGCCAGGCAACACAAGGTCTCGCCAACTATATCGTTAAGCAGGGTGCTCAGGATAAGGGTGTTGCCATTGCATACGACTCAAGAAATATGTCGCCGGAATTTGCAACTGAGGCGGCTCTTTGCCTTAATGCCAATGGTATTAAGACTTATCGTTTCGAGTCGCTTCGCCCCACACCGGAGCTTTCATTCGCAGTAAGATATCTGGGCTGTACAGCGGGTATTAACGTTACGGCAAGTCATAACCCGAGAGAATATAACGGATATAAGGTGTATTGGGAGGACGGCGCGCAGATCACACCGCCTCACGATACAGGAATTCTTGCGGAGGCAGCAGCCGTTACCGATTGGTCTATGGTTAAGACAATGAGCCAGGCTGATGCTGAAGCACAAGGTTTATTCAATACAATCGGTGCTGAAGTTGATGACGCATATATGGAAGAGCTTAAGAAGCAGTCAATCCATCCCGAGATCATTAAGGAGATGGCATCAGACTTCAAGATTGCTTATACACCGCTTCACGGCACAGGCCTTAAGCCCGTAGAACGCGTGCTCTCTGAGCTTGGTTTTGAAAATGTGTATGTGGAGCCGGAGCAGGCTGTTGCGGACGGTAACTTCCCGACGGTTGCTTACCCCAATCCCGAGTCGCCCAAGGCGTGGGAATTGGTTCTTAAGCTTGCCAAGGAAAAGGATGCGGACATTGTTCTCGCAACAGATCCCGATGCCGACAGATTAGGTGTATACTGCAAGGATAATAAGAGCGGCGAGTACGTGTCATTTACCGGTAATATGTCAGGAATGCTTATTGCCGAATATATCATGAAGGAAAGAATCGCTACAGGCACAATGCCTGAGAATCCTGCATTCATCGAGACAATCGTGTCTACTAATATGGGACATCTTATTGCGGAAGATTATAATGTCAAGCTTATCGAGGTTCTTACGGGATTCAAGTATATCGGTGAGCAGATTAAGATATTCGAAGAGACAGGCTCTAACAATTATATCTTCGGAATGGAAGAGAGCTATGGATGCCTTGCCGGAACTTATGCAAGAGATAAGGATGCACCTGTTGCGGTTATGCTTCTCTGTGAGGTTGCATCTTACTATAAGAAGCAGGGTAAGACTCTCTGGGATGCAATGCTTGACCTGTATGAGAAGTATGGTTACTTCAAGGAAGGTCAGGAAGCAATCACTCTTAAGGGTGTAGAAGGAGCATCTCAGATTAAGGAGATGATGGATAACGCAAGACAGAATCCACCTAAAGAGCTTGGCGGATACAAGGTACTTTCCGTAAGCGATTATAAGGCTGATACGAAGACAATTACTGCAACCGGCGAGACAACAAAAACCGGACTTCCGGAGTCTAACGTTCTCTACTACGAACTGGAAGATAATTCGTGGGCATGTATCAGACCTTCCGGCACCGAGCCTAAGATTAAGTTCTACTTTGGCGTGAAGGGAACTTCTATGGAAGATGCGGATGCGAAGCTTGAAGGGTTACATAAGAATTTGATGGAGATGTTCTCGTAGGAGCAAAATATGTCAGAAAAGGAAACGCTTAGCTTGGTAGTCCCTTGTTACAATGAGGAGGAAGCTCTCCCCATATTTTATGACGAGGCCTGCAAAGTAGTAAGCGACATGACAGAACTTAATATCGAATTCATGTTCATAGACGACGGCTCGAAGGACAACACCATGAAAGTCGTTAAGGAACTATCAGAGAAGGACGACCGCGTCCACTATGTATCCTTCTCCCGTAACTTCGGTAAAGAGGCCGCAATCTACGCCGGTCTTGATAATGCTATCGGAGACTACGTGGCAATTCTCGACGCCGATCTTCAGGATCCGCCCTCACTTCTCCCGGAAATGATGGAGATAATTAAGACGAAGGATTGTGACTGCGTCGGCACAAGAAGAGTAGACCGTAAGGGTGAGCCTCCTATTCGGTCTTTCTTCGCGAGACGATTCTATCGTATTATGGATAAGATCAGTCATACGGAAGTTGTGGACGGAGCACGAGATTTCCAGCTTATGAAACGTAAGGTTGTTAATGCGATTCTCAGTATGGGTGAATATAATAGGTTCTCCAAGGGTATATTCGGCTGGGTAGGATATAAGAAGGAATGGCTTGAATACGAGAATATTGAGAGATCTGCAGGAGAGACCAAGTGGTCATTCTGGAGCCTTTTTGTGTATGCAATTGACGGAATAGTTGCGTTCTCGACGGCGCCCCTTGTAATTGCAAGCATATCAGGAATAGTACTTTTCTTCGTTGCAATTATAGGAATAATATTTATTATTGTAAGGACACTTGTATACGGCGACCCCACCAGCGGTTGGCCGTCCATGATATGTATCATGCTTCTGATCGCCGGCATCCAACTCCTCTGCATGGGTATCCTCGGCCAATATATCGGCAAGACCTACCTGGAGACGAAGAGGAGGCCACTATACTTGGTTGAAGAAAGCAAGATAGGAGGTAAATAATAATCCGGTACTTCCAAGCTTGAAATAAGGCTTCAGTCATAAAATTATACTTGGAAGCACTCGATATAATACTTAGCAAGCGGCTGAGGAGCCAAGACCCGCTAAGCGACATTTCGTCATGAGCGTGCGGGTACTTGGTCCGAAGGCGCAGGAAAGAAACTCATGGATAATCTAAAGGACTTCAAAGACACCGAATTCGCGAAAAAAAGTAAAAAGGGTATCCACCACGTCATCTTCGGCAGAACCATGTTTATTATTCTTCTGCTTGCAGTCCAAATACTCATTATACTTGCCCTATTCTTCTGGCTCAACTTACAATTTACCATCTTCTACTGGGTGTTCTTTGGAATAGGTCTTCTTACCGCCATAGAAATATTCTCAACCGACTCGGATCCCACCGTTAAGCTAAGTTGGATAATTACCGTTCTCGGTCTGTCGTTCGTTGGCATTCTGTTATATTGGTTCACCAGATTCGACGTAGGTCACCACAGACTTAAGAAGAATGTATCTGATGTTACTGCCGAAGGAAAGAGTAAACAAAATGCTCCGATCGATGTTATAGAAGATATCAAGGTTAATGCCAAGAGCCTGTCTAACAGGAGCAATTATCTTATTAATGTCGGCGGATACTATCCGTATAAATCCAATAAGATTGATTATTATAATATCGGACAGGAAATGTTCCCCCATCTTCTCGAAGACTTGAAGAAAGCCGAGAAGTTTATTTTCATGGAATACTTTATTATCAAGGAAGGTACTATGTGGGGCGAAGTCCTTGAGGTGTTGGTGGAAAAGGCATCACAAGGCGTGGAAGTAAGACTAATCTACGACGGCATGAATGAATTCGTCAATCTTCCGCACAGATATCCGAAGGATTTGGAGACGTATGGTGTCAAATGTAAGATATTTGACCGAATAAGACCATTCGTATCTACCGCATATAACTACAGAGATCATCGTAAGATTCTTGTAATTGACGGTAAGACTGCCTATACCGGCGGCGTCAATCTGGCAGATGAATATATTAATATCGATCCCCCCTTCGGAGTATGGAAAGATAACGGCCTTAAGGTAGAGGGGCCCGCAGTTGCGACATTTACAAGACTGTTCTTAGAATGCTGGAATCTAGGGAAAGAAGAATATGACTTCGGCGATTATATAAAGCTGGCGGAGAACGCGAAGAAGTACGAGGACGAGAAGGGATATTCGATTCCATTTGGAGATAATCCTTTAGAGAAGGATAAGATTGCGGAGCAGATATATCTTGAAATTATCAACACGGCTAAGAAGTATGTACATGTTATGACGCCGTATTTTGTAATAGACGAAGTTGTATCCAATGCGCTGATATATGCGGCCAAGCGCGGAATTGATGTTAAGATAATGATTCCGCATATTCCGGATAAGAAGGTTGCGTATGCAATTACCAAGAGCTTCCGTAAGAGGCTCGTAAGAGAAGGTGTTAAGTTCTATCAATATACGCCCGGATTCGTACATTCCAAGGCGATAGTAAGTGACGGCAAGAAGGCAGTGGTTGGCTCTATTAATATGGATTACCGAAGCTTTTACCACCACTTTGAGAATGGAGTGTATATGTATAAGACAGAGGTTATAGCCAAGGTAGAGAAGGACTTCCAAGACAGCCTCTTGGAGTGTCAGGAAGATACATTGGAGTCTATCAAGAAGGAGCCAATATTTGGTAAAATGGTTGGCGCTGTAGGAAGACTCATCGCGCCACTTATATAAGGAGAGACATTATGAGCATTAAGTACAGAGACATCATAGACGACATGACACTGGAGGAGAAGGCCCACTTAATAACGGGCAAGGACATGTGGTCTACATATAACATAGACAGACTTCACATTCCTTCAATGACAACTTCCGACGGTCCTCACGGACTTCGTAAGCAGGAGGGCGACGACACCAATAACGTGGAATTTATAATGGGTTCACCTGCCACGTGCTTTCCGCCTGCGGCCACCATGGCCAATAGCTGGGATGAAGAGCTTGGTGAAGAAGTAGGACGCGCTCTCGGTGAAGAGGCAATAAGCCAGGATGTAAATGTGATTCTCGGTCCCGGTCTTAATATTAAGAGAAGTCCCCTTTGCGGTCGTAACTTCGAGTATTTCTCTGAGGATCCCTATCTCAGCGGCAAGATGGCGGCATCTTATGTAAGAGGTATTCAGTCTCAAGGTGTGGCATCTTGTATTAAGCATTTTGCAGCCAACAGTCAGGAGTATCACAGAATGTGTTCTAACTCTGTTGTAGACGAGAGAACACTTCGGGAGATATATACGACAGGCTTCGAGATTGCAGTTAAGGAAGGATCGCCACTTGCAATAATGTCAAGCTATAACGAGGTTAACGGCGTATATGCTTTTGAGAATCGCCATCTAATCAAGCACATTCTAAGAGACGAATGGGGATTTAGAGGCTGCGTAATATCTGACTGGGGTGCTTGCAATGACATCGTTAAGAGTCTTAAGGCCGGTGGTAACTTGGAGATGCCGGGTTGTGGCGACGTTACGGCAGATGAAGTGATTAAGGCTGTCGAGGAACAGGATCTTGACGAAAGAATTCTCGATAAGAGGGTAAGCGAGCTTCTTGATGTAATTCTTTGGACTAATGAATTCAAGCATTATAAAGCAACATTTACAGAGGATGATAATCAGAACGTGCTCCTCGAGAAGCGAGAAGATACATCTTCCGATGACGATGCCCATCATGAATTGGCAAGGAAAGCGGCGAGAGAGTCAATCGTCCTTCTTAAGAATGAAGGCGCCATCCTTCCCCTTAAGAAGGGCAGGAAGGTTGCCCTAATCGGTCAGCTTGCGGAGAATATGAGAATTCAGGGCGGTGGATCTTCTATAGTTACTCCTAACAGAAAAGTTGAGTCCGTTGTCTCTAAGATTAAGGATTATGATATTGAGTACATAGGTTATGAACAAGGCTACGAGCTTGGAGAGGGAATTGACATTTCCAAGGAAGAGAAAGCGGTAGAGCTGGCCAAGAAATCCGACTGTGTGCTACTGTTCGCCGGTCTTGATGACTATACGGAGTCGGAGGGCTTCGACAGAGAGAGCCTTGATATGCCTGCCAATCAAGAGTCACTTGTAGAGAAAGTGTGTATGGTTAATGAAAATGTTATTATGGTGCTCTTCGGCGGTTCACCAATCGCAATGCCCTGGATTAACAAGGTTAAGGCTATTGTTCACGGCTATCTTCCGGGACAGGCGGGAGCAGGTGCAATACTCGATGTATTAACGGGAGCGTTCAACCCATGCGGTAAGCTTGCGGAGTCATACCCTATGAATCTCGAGGATGTTCCTTGCAATAACTACTACCCCGGCAGGAGTAGGAACATTGTATATAAGGAAGGTCTCTATGTGGGCTACAGATATTACGATTCGACCGATACTCCGGTTCTGTTTCCATTCGGTTACGGACTTAGTTATACAACCTTTAGGTACTCTGATATCAGCGTGTCCGAGAAGGAAGTAACATTTGACATAGAGAATACCGGCGATGTTGCGGGAAAAGAAATAGCACAGGTTTACATCGGTCGCGAGGCGGGATCCGTATATCGCGTTAAGAAAGAGCTTAAGGGCTTTACGAAGATAAGCTTAGAACCCGGCGAGAAGAAGCATATAACAATTTCGCTCGATGATAAGGCATTTAGATACTATGATGTCAACACACTCAACTGGGTTGTAGAGCCCGGCACCTATACCATATATGTTGCTTCAAGCGTGACAGATGTAAGGCTTAAGAAGACGATTGATATCGGGCCTTGCATTTCCAATATTAAAAGCTTCTATTCCGGCGACATTAAGAACGTAAGCGATGAAGAATATGAGAAGCTATACGGCACGTCTCTTACGGAAGAGAAGAACAACGGACTTATCGGAAGAAACGACAGCATATCAAGCCTCAAGCATTCTAAGAGCCTTGTGGGTAAGGTTATTGTGTCATATCTTAACTTTAAATATAAGCATAGCAAGAAAGACCTTAAAGAGAAGGCGAATCTTGCGGGAATCTTGGATATGCCGATTAGGGCTGTCGGTAAGCTTACGGGCGGAACCATGAATGCCAAGATGGTGGACAGTATCGTGGATGTTGCCAACGGTCATCCAATCAAGGGATGGTCAACGTTTTTCGAAGAAAAGAAGAAGCTTACAAAGGATAATCCACA
This sequence comes from uncultured Lachnospiraceae bacterium, assembly GCA_905233695.1. Lineage (GTDB taxonomy): Bacteria > Bacillota > Clostridia > Lachnospirales > Lachnospiraceae > RUG191. The sequence goes on from CAJODN010000003.1 coordinate 107,243, forward strand.
GAATAAATAGTCACAATAGTTTAAAAATTTATACTAGAAAATAATAATATTTACTGTATAATTATTTCTATAGTCACTTTAATAACAAGACATAATATTTAAGGAGGGGTTTTATGGATAAGGTAGAGAATCAGGAAGCATTCGAGGATGAAGATTTCTTCGAAGAGGAAAATGCAATTGACGAAATTAAGGGTAAGGTAGAAGGCGCTAAGAAGGATATTAAGGAGAAGAGAGAGGGTATCCACGAGAAGCTTTCGGAGAGAAGAGAAGCGGTTAAGGAGAGACTCGGCGAGAGAAGAGCTGAGCTTATGGATAAGTTCGCATCCGACAGTGCTGACTTAAAAGATACATTTTCAGAATATCTGGATACGGTCAGAGCAGACATATCGGCCAACAGAACCGGATTCAATGTTCAGGATCAGGAGAAGAACAGGTTCATGCTTGAAGGGGATCTTGCGGAAGAAGGATACGACTGGTGGTGGCATTCATTCACCGGATATAATAAGAAGACAGGCGAGCCGAAGACGTTCTTCATAGAATATTATCTCATTAATCCCGCTCTCGGCGGAAGCGACGTTGTATACGGTCAGCTTCTTGAGAATAAGGAAGTGGGAATCAGACCTTCGTATATGATGGTTAAGGCAGGAGCGCTCGGAGAGAAGCCGGTTCAGCTTCACAGATTTTTCCCATGGGATGAAGTAGAAGTAAGCAAAGCCGTGTCATTCGAAGTTAAGGCCGGCGACTGCTTATGTAACGAGAACAGGATTGTGGGAAATGTTAAGCTTACGAAGAAGGAAGCAAAGGAGCATCCCGAGTATATGTGCGACGGCGGAAGCATGTCGTGGGATCTCTTCATTGATAAGCAGGTTGCATTTAATGTGGGCGTCGGAACAGATAAGGCTGTAAGAGATGTTGCCAAGTATGAAATGGCATGGCACGCAGAAGGAATTAAGAGTGCTTACGGCGGAACTGTTACCCTCGGTAAAGAAGAGTACGTTATTCGTCCCGACGATTGCTACGGATATGCCGATAAGAACTGGGGTAGAGATTATACAGTGCCTTGGATCTGGCTTTCATCTAATAACCTTGTCAGCAGAATCTCAGGTAAGAGACTTGAGAATTCCGCATTTGTAATCGGTGGAGGACGCCCCGTTGTGGGATCTGTGGACTTGGAAGGTCAGCTTCTCGGAGCGGTGTGGTATGAAGGACAGCCCTTTGAATTCAACTTCGCTAAGCCACTCACACTTCCGAAGACACAGTTCAGAGTCGTGGAAGGTAAGAATAAGGTTACATGGAAGATTATTCAGCAGACACCCGCAACTAAAGTATATACTTCCATTGAGTGCCAAAAGAGCGAGATGCTTAACAATAATTACGAGAACCCCAACGGCGATATCGTTCACAGTAAGCTGTGGCTCGGCGGTACGGGTACAGGATACGTTAAGATATATGAGCGTTCCGCTGACGGTCTTAAGCTTGATTGGAAGCTTCTTGACTATATCGAAGTTGAGAACTGCGGTTGCGAATATGGCGAATAAAGGACTGTGGATTTCGATTTTTCGAGATAAAAGCGAACATTTTCGTTGACAAATGCGGCATACTCTGATATATTCTACAGGTATGTTGCCAAAGACAGTAGGTGCGAAAGCGTAATTTTGGCTATTAAGTCAGTCCCTACCGAGGAACAATCATTAAGATAATATAGTGCTTCTGTGTGAAGAATTATATTGTAAATGTATGATTATTACCCTCTTCGTCTTATGGCGAAGAGGTTTTTTGATGTTTGCCTATATTGGTTGCAACGTGACCGGAGGCGACATGACGGTAACATAAGAAAATCTATAAGGAGGTATATATCATGGCTAAAGTGGAACTTAAGCAGCCCATCATTCAGGAAATCTCTGATAACGTTAAGGATGCTCAGTCAGTAGTCGTTGTGGATTACCGCGGACTAACAGTTGCTGAGGATACACAGCTTAGAAGAGAGCTTCGTGAAGCAGGTGTTACTTATAAGGTATATAAGAACACAATGATGAACTTCGCATTCAAGGATACTGATTTCGAGAGTCTTAAGGATGTACTTTCAGGCCCAAGCGCAATTGCAATCTCTACTGATGATGCAACAGCTCCCGCAAGAGTAATTTCTAAGTTCGCGAAGGAAGCTCCCGCACTTGAGATTAAGGCCGGTGTTGTAGAAGGAACTTACTATGATGCAGACGGTATGAAAGCTATCGCATCTGTTCCCTCAAGAGACGAGCTCTTATCTAAGTTGCTTGGAAGCATTCAGTCACCTATCGGTAACTTCGCAAGAGTTCTTAAGCAGATCGCTGAGAACGGCGGTGCTGAAGGCGCTGACAGCGCAGCAGAGGACAAGGCTGAAGAGAAAGTAGAAGAGAAGGCTGAGGAAGCTAAGGCTGAGGAAGCTAAGGCAGAAGAGCCTAAGGAAGAAGCCAAGGCAGAAGCTACAGAGGAAAAGGCTGAAGCTAAGGAAGAAGCAGCTGAAGAAAAAGCTGACGATGCAAAAGAAGAATAATATTTAATCAGAATAATAATGGAGGAAAAGAAAATGGCTAAGATGACTACAGAAGAATTTATTGAAGCTATTAAAGAGCTTAGTGTATTAGAGCTTAACGAGCTTGTTAAGGCTTGTGAAGAAGAGTTTGGCGTATCTGCAGCAGCAGGTGTTGCAGTTGTAGCAGCAGGCGGAGAAGCAGGCGGCGCAGGCGCTGAAGAGAAGGATGAGTTCGATATCGAGCTTACAGAAGTAGGACCTAACAAGGTTAAGGTTATTAAGATTGTAAGAGAGGCTACAGGTCTTGGACTTAAAGAGGCTAAGGGTGTTGTTGACGGAGCTCCCGGAATTGTTAAGGAAGGCGTTGACAAGGCAACAGCTGAGGACGTTAAGGCTAAGTTAGAGGCTGAAGGAGCTACTGTAACTCTTAAGTAATCTGACTTATAGATTTTATATGAAATGTTTTAAGAGCTTGCATTGAGATATGCAGGCTCTTTTTGTATAAAAAATAACATTTCCCCTTTATACATACACTCTTTAATGTTATAATATTATGTTGTATGGAAAAAGATTACTAACATAAATAACGGAGACCAGCTATTATGGGCGGATTTTTTGGCGTGACATCTAAGAAGGATTGCGTATTCGATTTATTCTTCGGAACTGACTATCATTCACATCTCGGAACAAGGCGTGCGGGAATGAGTGTTCTCGGCGACGGCAAATTCAACAGGGCGATTCATAACATTTCCAATGCCCCCTTCAGAACGAAGTTCGAATCGGACTTCCACGAGATGAAGGGAAATTACGGAATAGGTGTCATCTCTGACTTCGAGGCACAGCCGGTTCATGTCAGAAGTCACCACGGTTCATATTCTATTGCCACAGTCGGTAAGATTAATAATCTAAATGAGCTTGTGGACACCATAATGGAAGGCCACACTCACTTCTTCGAGATGTCTAACGGTGAGATATCTCAGACAGAGCTGGTGGCAGCCCTTATCAACAGGAAAGATAACTTTATTGAAGGAATACAGTACGCCCAGGAGGTTATCGACGGTTCCATGACAATGCTTATCCTTACGGAGAAGGGTATCTACGCCGTAAGAGATAAGATGGGAAGAACCCCTGCGGTTATCGGTGAGAAGGCTGAGGGCTTCTGTGTCTGTCTTGAGAATACTTCTTTTATGAATCTCGGATATAAATATTATAAGGAGCTTGGACCCGGTGAGGTCTGCGTAATTACGGAGACCGGTGTCAGGACTCTCGTTGACCCCGGCAAGGATATGAAGATATGTACGTTCCTCTGGGTATATTACGGTTATCCGTCTACAACCTTCGAGGGAATGTCCGTGGAGGAAATGCGTAATCGGTGCGGAGCCAATATAGCTAAGAGGGATAATGTTAAGCCCGATGTGGTTGCCGGTGTTCCCGATTCCGGAACGGCCCACGCTATCGGATATTCCAATGAAGCACATATTCCGTTTTCAAGACCGCTTATTAAGTATACGCCTACATGGCCGAGATCATTTATGCCGACGATACAGGAGAGTCGCGATCTCATCGCCAAGATGAAGCTTATTGCGGTAGACGATCTTATTAAGGATAAGAGCCTCCTTATTATAGATGATTCGATTGTAAGAGGAACACAGCTTCGCGAGACGGCAGAGTTCCTGTTCGATATAGGAGCAAAGGAGGTCCACGTAAGACCGGCTTGTCCGCCGATTCTTTTTGGTTGTAAATATCTTAACTTCTCAAGGTCACGTTCCGAGCTTGAACTTATCGGAAGAAGAGTAATCAATAAGCTGGAAGGACGAATGGTTGACGGAAGCACAGAAGAAGATAAAGAGATCCTTAAGAAATACACTGATTCCGATTCGGAAGAGTACGCTAAGATGACAGAGATGATTAAGGAAGAGATGGGATTCACATCTCTTATGTATAACAGACTCGATGATATGATTGACTCTGTAGGAATTGACCCGTGTCAACTATGTACATACTGTTGGAACGGAGAAGGGTAGAGATATGGGAAAGAATAAGAAAAGAATTATTTATACGATAGTATCATGTCTGATTATTGTCGCAATGCTTGCAACCGTAACAGCATGCGGAGGTAATACTCCGGCAGAGGAAGATGATGGTGCGGTAGAGCCGATAACAAGGGAGAATATCGTAACGTCAATTGCCGCTACGGGAGTAGTTGACTCTACCGACATGGAGGATGTTGTAAGCGGAACTGTCGGAACCAAGGTAACGAAGCTCTACGTCAAGGAAGGAGAAACAGTATCTCCCGGACAGGTTGTAGCACAACTTGATACAACAGCTTTGCAACAACAATATGCAGAGATGCAGAAGAGCATTGCAGATGCCAAGGCGGATAAGATCAAGAGTAATCAGGATATTGATAAGGCTCTTTCAGAGAGTCAAAGGGAGAGAGATGAGGAGATTAACGAGTTAAGACAGGAAGTGTCCAATGCGCAGGCAGAGACCTTCTTTACGGCTGTTGAACTTGACAAGCAGAGGAACAAGTATGCCCAGTATCTTCAGGATCCCGAGCATAGCGAGTGGGATGAAGAAGCAATTGAGATGGAGTCTAATATCTCTAATCTGGAGATATCGCTACAGATCAGTCAATATAAGGCAAGAGCTTATCAAGAGGCGCTTGATGAAAGCCTGAACGTCGAAGATAACGGAGAGAGTGTTGGTGAGTTACGTGCCGGATTAAATGACGCAAGTGACAGTACCATAAACGCATTGCAAGATGCCTCGAAAGAGCTACAGAGGAGTATCAGCGAAGCTACCGTAAGAACCACTATCGGCGGAGTTGTAACAAGTCTTCCCGTGAAAGTGGGAGACACTTACCTTGGCGGAACGATTTGTACAGTAGAAAATGTTGGGTCAATGTTAGTGGATGCTGAGGTTAGCGAATATGATGTGCCGGACATTGCACCGGGAATGAAGGTCAGAATCAAGACGGATGCCACTCGTAACCAGGAATTATCAGGTGTAGTTACTTTCGTTGCACCGAGAGCCAATTCGACTACATCTGCTAATAACAGTGCCTTGGCGGGACTCGTAGGAGGAGCAGGAGCAGGATCTACTATTACAAACGCTGTGGGTTCTTCTGCGATGTATCGTGTTAAGGTATCTTTGGATGAACAGAATCCGAGACTAAGACTTGGAATGAACGCTAAGCTAAGCATTATTACAAGCGAAGCGACTAATACTCTTGCTGTTCCGTATGAAGCGGTTCAGGAAGAAGAGGACGGCAGGAAATATGTTGAACTCATAACTAATATGGAAAAGGTAGAAGATGATTATTCTATCCCGTATGAGAAAGAGAAAGTATATGTGGACCAAGGAGTGGTTGGTACATATTATATAGAAGTACATGGAACGGGAATAAAAGAAGGCGCATATGTATATATCCCTGCTGATACGGGGTCGGGCTCGGTTGACGAGATTATGAAGCGTTTGGGTGCCAATACAGGAGTATAACAGATGAGTGAGATTATTCGCCTTGAGAGTATTGTGAAGTCATTTAATATAGGAAAGCCCAATGAATTAGAGATCCTTCATGATATATCATTTTCTGTAGGCAAAGGGGAATTCGTGGCAATCGTAGGTCCTTCGGGTTCGGGTAAATCGACTCTTATGAACTTAATAGGTGTTCTCGATCGCCCCACATCGGGGAAATACTATTTAGATGATATAGACATTATTCGAGCGAGCGATAATGAACTGTCTGCTATTCGAAATAAAAAGATAGGCTTCGTATTTCAGACATACAATTTGATTTCTCGGAATAACGCTATAAGAAATGTGGAGCTTCCCATGCTCTATGCCGGCATGTCTTATAATGAAAGGCATGAACGGGCAATGAAGCTAATGGAAATGGTAGAGATGACCGATAGAGTAAACCATATGCCGGAAGAATTATCGGGAGGACAGCAGCAACGCGTCGCAATAGCAAGAGCAATGGCTAACGATCCTTCCATTATTCTTGCCGATGAGCCCACGGGAGCATTGGATTCGAAGACCGGAAGTGTTGTAATGAATCTGTTCCATAAGCTTAACAAGGAGCAGAATAAGACCATAGTATTAATCACACACTCAAAAGAGCTGGCAGCCGGAGCCGACAGAATCGTTCCATTAATAGACGGGAGGATTGCGTCATGATTAGGGAATGTATAAGAATGGCTTTCGGAAGCCTCCGGGCCAATAAGATGCGTTCTGTCCTTACGATGCTCGGAATAATTATCGGAATCGCGGCGGTTATTGCAATTCTCACTGTGGGTAACTCTCTTACCAAGTCTCTTCAGCAAAGCATGCAATCTATGGGCTCAAACGATATATATGTAGCTGTGGTCGATAAATTCGAAGAGGAAGAAGACACATCCTATGATGTGGATGGAATTAATTACCCCGAGTCAATCAAGCTGGACAAAATGCGCGATGAGGACTACATTACCTCCGATATGATTAATGAAATGTGTACGAGGCTTAAGGATAAGATATACGCAGTCCAGATTTCCGAAATAATCGGTAGCGGTTCGGCATATAATCAGAACGGAAAGGTTGATGTGCGTGCCATTGGTGCATCTGCCGGATATTTTACTACTAATCAATATAGGGTTGTTGAGGGTTCTTTATTCTCCGGAAATGACTTTCAGGATACAAAATACGTATGTCTTGTGGACCAGACACTTGTAGATAAACTATTTAAGGGTGATCCGAAAAAGGCCATAGGGAAGGAGATAGAACTTAGGCTCACCGGTGTCAATCCCACATACTGCACTGTCGTAGGTGTTGTTGAGAGGGATTCGGAAATGACGGGAAGCGAACAGATGAGCGCCTTAGCCGGTCTCATGAAAGGCGGGGAGGCTTCCGTAATACTTCCGCTTAAGACTGGTAAAGCTCTTAATCACACCACCGGAAAATACGAGTACTTTAGGTTAAGTGCCAATGTGGGAGTAGATCCGGAGGAGCTTGCCAAGGAAATAAGAAATTCATTTGAAATGTACTATGCAGGTAATAATAAAAGGACTGTTACCGCTGTTACTTTCGAAGGAGTTCTATCGGTATTAACGTCCATAATGGATACGGTTACCCTTGCCATATCTATTATTGCCGGAATTGCACTTCTTGTCGGCGGAATCGGAGTTATGAATATTATGCTCGTATCCGTTACGGAGAGAACGAGAGAGATAGGAACCAGGAAGGCGCTTGGTGCGAGAAATAAGGATATTCGAGTACAATTCCTTGTTGAGGCGGTTGTTATCTGCCTTATAGGAGGAATAATAGGCCTAATACTAGGACTTGTAGGAGGTCTTGTACTATCAGCGATTATGGGATATGCGGCTACCCCTTCTATAGGAGGAGTAATATTCGCAATTCTGTTCTCAACGGGAATAGGAGTCGCTTTCGGATATATGCCCGCTAACAAGGCCGCCAAGATGAATCCGATTGATGCCCTGCGATATGAGTAAGTGCACAAATTGATGGATTCGGGCAGAAAAAATTTTTAAAAAAGTGTTAATATTTTCCCGAAAGTGTCCGATACACTTAATGAAAAGTATTCTAATGCTTTAAATATGCACGTAAATACGTGGTTTGAGCGGAAGATACTTTATTTCAGGGAGGAAAGGAGAGTGCCGTTATGCGTGTAGATACTTTAAGTCAAATAGCTCAGGTATATCAACCACCTAAGGCTACAAGAACGAATAAGACTAGCGGAATAGCATCTATGGGCAGAGATCAAGTACAGATTTCGTCTGCAGGTCGTGATTTCCAAATTGCAAAACAGGCAGTCGCAGAAGCTTCGGATATCAGGGAAGATAAAGTTGCTGAAGTAAAGGAAAAGATTAACTCAGGAAATTACAACGTTGATACCGAGGATTTTGCAAGCGTTTTACTTAACGCCTACAACAGCAGACTTTAAGAACTACTGTTGTGACAACAAGCTAAAGTGAGGACGAATAAGTGGCGAGTTTAATGGATGAGCTCTTAGGTGTACTAAGACGGGAAAAGCAAGGTTATACTAATCTTAAGAGTCTTTCTGAAGAGAAGCGGGTATGTATCATACAAGGAGACGTAGATAAGCTCGATTCAATATCTTCTAAGGAACAGGACGAGACAAGTAACCTTAAGAACCTGGAGAACAAACGCGTCAAGATCCTCAAGGACATGGCTGTTGTACTCGGCAAGGACGGCGAAGAGATATCTATATCCGATATGATAGAGATGTTAGAGCGCCAACCGGGAGAACAGGCGAAGCTAATCCAAGCGAAGGATGAGCTCGTAGCCGAGGCAAGTGAAATGCAACTCGCCAATCAGCAAAATGAGATTCTACTCCGCCATGCTATGGAGATGGTCGAGTTCGATTTAACTTTACTTAAGAGCCTAAAGCAGGCTCCGGAGACAGCGAATTACGATAAGAATGCTTACAATACCGGAGAGATATTAGGCAACAGTGGCTTTGACACAAAGCAGTGATTACATAGATTGTGTCTATAAATCCGAAGCCAGGATTAGTTTAGAAGAGGAGACTAACTATGGCTAATGGGTTTGGTAGTTTATATGTTGGTGCAGCAGCACTTCGCACATCACAGACTGCACTTGACATTACAGCTAATAACTTAGTTAATATTGATACAGATGGTTATGTCCGTGAACAAGTCATGTTCACGGACGATACATATTCCTTTTTCCAGGGCGCCGCAATTTCCGATCAGATGAAGGGAACCGGCGTCAAGATTGCTGATGTAATCCATACGAGGGATATGTTCTTAGATAAGGCATTTCGTTCCGAGAATTCAAGGTATTCATTTTATGCCGCTAGTTATGATGCGGTTTTAGAAGTAGAGAATTTCTTACAGGAAGCTAACGGAGAAGCATTTAGCGAGGCTGTTAGTGATTTATATGGTGCTTTCCAGGAATTTGCCAAGGACCCTTCTGATAGCGTTAATCAGAACCTGGTTGTTCAGAAAGCGTCACTGTTCTTAACACGCGAGCAGAATCTCTATCAAGGTCTGTCGAATTATCAGTCGACAATTAACACCAAGATTAAGGATGATGTTAAGCGCATTAACGAACTCGGAAAACAAATCCACGAACTTAATTTAAAAATAGAAAGAATAGAGGCAGGTAAGACAGAGACTGCCATGGATCTTCGTGACCAAAGAGACTGGGCTGTAGATGAACTTTCTAAGCTTGTCAATGTAAGATGTACAGAGACAGTAGAGGGTGTATATCATATTAAGGTAGAAGAGAAAGATTTCGTCGATGACTTCAATATGTATCCCATGGCTTTGGATTTAGATACGGTGACAGGATTCGTCACACCATATTGGCCGCATCTGTCTGCTACAGGTAATGATGACATTTATCCTGTATACGATCTTTCGAATATCAGTGCCGCACATAATACCGATAAGGGAGAGGTTAAAGCGCTTCTTCTTGCTCGCGGAGATAAGAGGGGCACATGGTATGACATGGATGGACTCAGTCAGAGAGATTACGAGAATGGTCTCGCCAATTCGGTAATGATGAATTCAGAAGCAGAGATTGATACACTGGCTCATTCAATTATTACTTCTATTAATGATGCGATAAGTCCACTTACGGAACTAACCGAACAGGTTACGGGAGTAGATGAGAAAGGTAACACCGTGGAGCTCGAAAAGGGAACAAGGATTGCCGACACCGTCAACTGTGCCGTTGGTTCCGATGGTCAGATTCCGCCGAGGGAGCTCTTCATAAGAAGAGGTTGCGAGAGATATACGGTGGTTAACCTTGATCATGAATATACTCTTTCGGACGGCACTAAGACGAATAAGATATATTTATACAACGAAGAAGATAAGAACGATTCCACCATGTGTTATACAACAAGATCTCTTGAGATTAATCAGGATCTTGTAGAGAACAGAACTCTTCTCGCACATTTAACACAAAACGATGCAATAGATTATAACCTTGGCAAGAAGCTGGTGGATATATGGGAAGATTCGAAATATACCCTTAATCCAAGCGACAAGACACCTTGTTCATACACAGGCTTCTATACAAAGTATATCGGTGAGCTTGCCAATGTGGGTTCAATATACAGAACCACTTCGCAGAGCTTGCAGAATACAAGCGATACGATTGACAATAACAGGCAGGCGGTTATCGGAGTATCTTCCGATGAAGAGCTTACCAATATGATTAAGTACCAGCAGGCTTACAATGCGGCCTCAAGATATATCAACGTACTGTCGGAGATGATAGAACATTTACTGTCAGCATTGGGATAAAAGAGTAATTATTGTAGTAGAAATTGCCGATATTAGATTATATATCAAAGGAAAGCAGGTGACTATATGCCTTCATCATTTTTCGGATTACATGTAGCGGCTACGGGATTAAACGCAGCGCAAGCGTCAATTAATACAACAGCCAATAATATTGCAAATGTTAATACAGAGGGATATTCGCGTCAGGAAGTGGGACGTGTTGCGGCAGCCGCACAACGTTGCTTCACTTCTTACGGAAGTATAGGAACCGGTGTAGAAGTAACTAAGGTTACACAGGTTAGAGACTTATACTACGACGAAAAGTATTGGAATAATAATACCAAGCTTGGTCTCTTCGAGAAGAAGCTCTACTATATGCACCAGATTGAAGATTATTATACCGATAATTCACAGATATCCGGATTCACAACGCTTTATACCAAGATGTTCAACGGACTTCAGAGCGTTAACAAGAATGCGGGCGATACATCTGTCAGAAATGAGTTCATAAGCCAGGCGCAGGAGCTTATGGATTATTTCAACAGTACAGCAACACAGATGCAGGATCTTCAGAGCTCAATTAATGACGAGATTAAGACAAGCGTTGATACAATTAATTCAGCGTCACAGAAGATAGCCCTTCTTAATAAGCAGATTAACATTATCGAGATGGAAGGCGGAATGGCTAACGAGCTTCGTGATGAGAGAGCAAGAATCCTCGATGAATTATCAAGGCTTGTTCCCATTGAAGCAAAGGAAATGGAAGTAACCAACTCCAACTTCGCAGATCAGAAGACAGGTGTTACTAGATTCGAAGTTAAGCTTAACGGCAACCTTCTTGTAGATAATTATGAATATAATACCATTAGTGTTGTAACAAGAGATAAGAAGGCCAATCAATCCGACATCAAGGGATTATATGATGTAAAATGGGATAACTCAGGAGCAATTATTGACTTCTCCAACAGGCTTATGGAAGGCGAACTTAAAGCCATGTTCGACGTAAGAGACGGTAATGACGCAGAGAACCTGAAGGGTCAGGTTTCGCTGGCGGAATCTAACGAGCTTACGATTATACTTCCTACAATTACCGAGATTGACAAGATGAATATGCCGAACGAGGGCACAATACTTGTCAACAATACTTACTACACCTATTCGAATTTTGAAGCTACGACCGATGCAGATGGCAATATTACATCTTATAAGTTCATATTAGAGAAGGCACTTACGGCGGAAGAGCAGTCGAGTCTTGTTGGAAGAAATATTGTAGTCGGCAAGACTGTTGACTTCAAGGGAATACCTTATTATATGAATCAGATGAATGAGTTCCTCAGAGCATTTACAAGGGAATTCAACAAGATAGAACAGACAGGTCAGGATGGATATGGCAATCAGTTAGATCAGTTCTCCTTCTTCGTATCATATGATCGAGTGACCGGAGAAGAGAAGAAGGGACTTTTCGACATTAAGAGTGCAACTTTTGACTCACAGGCTGACACATATTACAGAATGACATGTGATAACTGTAGAGTTAATAAAGCATCACAAGCAGACCCCAATATCTTCGCTACCACAAAGTATGAAGAAGACGCTAGCGGCGTTCAAGTTGCTAAAGGAGAATCTGCAAATGACCTTATTGATGATCTTCAGACATTACAAGATAAGGTTAAACTATTCAGAGGTGGTTCAGGTTCTTCATTCCTTCAGTGTATATATGCAGATATTACTGTTGACACGCAGGAATGTAGCGTATTTACCGAAAGCTATACCAATGTTAAGAATGTAATATCACAACAGAGAATGTCGGTATCCGGCGTAGACGAAGATGATGAGGCCATGGACTTAATTAAGTTCCAGAATGCTTATCAACTTGCTGCAAAATGTATATCAACACTGACGGCAATGTACGATCAGTTGATTCTTAATACCGGAGTATAATAAGTCATGAGGAGGGGCCCATACGAAGTATGGGAGGATTCAATACCAGGAGGTTGTTATGAGAGTAACCAATAATATGATAATGAAGTCATCACAGACGAACGTTAACGCTACTAAGATAAATGTTAATGACAAGAACAACCAGATGACAACCAATAAGAAAATATCTCGTCCGTCAGAGGATCCGGTTATTGCAATCAGATCTCTTCGTCTGGGAACAACTCTAAGTAAGCTTGACCAGTATTATGATAAGAATATTCCGGACGCTCAATCATGGCTTGAGACTACAGAGACGGCAATCCTCAATATGAAGTCTCTTATCACCGACATTAGAACACAGTGTGTTAACGGCTCTACCGGAACGCTTACAGCAGATGACCGTAATACAATCTTAAGTCAGCTTCAGGCACTTCAGAAGCAGATATATTCCGAGGGAAATGCGGATTATGCAGGAAGAACAGTATTCACGGGATTCAGAACTAATTCAACGCTTACATTTACGGATGATGAGCTTAGTACAAAGTATGAGATAACACAGAAATTCAGCGCCATTGAAGATATGGGAGAGATGAGATATTATACGGGTGGTGTCAAAATGCCCGCAACGGAGGCTGATGTGCGTGCTTATGATAAAGATGCAAACGATACAAAGGAGACTATATATAATAGAATAAGGCTTCCGTATGATAGTATCGATACAGTAACCTCTTTTAAGTATAAAATAGGTGATACAGAGACTGAGATTACCGCTCCTACGCTTAAGATATATGATGATGAAGAGGCGTGGGCACTGGATAATGGTAACGAGAAGAAGGTTCCGGATGACTCCGTTTATGTAATTAAGAATACGGGCGAGATAGTACTGGGTAAAACGATAGCAACTACGCTTAAACAGGGCAAGGCAGACATAACTGTTGACTATGACAAGAGCGGATTCAATTCGGGCGAACTTCGGCCGGAATTCTATTACGACTGTACAGATAAGACTAATCCGACACAAGCGAATTGGATTAATTATAAGAGGTACGATGATAAAGGTGAGCTTATTCGCTACGATATAGAATATAACGTAGCAGCTAATCAGAACCTCGGTGTCAATATAGAGGCCATTGATGTATTCAACAGCAACCTTATTCAAGATGTGGGAGATATGATTGGTGCCATAAATAAGGCGATTAACGCTCATGATAAGATCGATAAGATTAAGGGCATGATGAAAGAGAATCAATATGCTACCGACGATTATCAAGCTAAGCTCAAGGAATGGTTAGAAGCAGCCCAGAAGGAAGCCGATTACGCAGATGACAATGTGCAGAAGCTCTATAGCGCATATATAGGACATGCGGATTCATACCTTTCGGATATAAGCCTCGCCATAACCAAAGTAGGATGTAAGAGCGACCAGCTGTCAATTACGGAGGACAGAGTTGGCAATCAGCAGAGTACCGTAAGTAAGCTTCAATCAGATAACGATGATGTAGATCTATCACAGATAATCCTTGATTATACATCGGCTTACACAGCATACCAGGCATCTCTTACAGCGGCAAGTAAATTAGGACAGGTTAGCCTTCTTAATTACATTTAATAAATAATTCTTGCATATTATACCGGAAGAGGTTAACATATTTATATAAATAATGTAAAGGAAGGTTTTTAACATGGTAATTAATACAAGAATATTTGGCGAAATCAATGTCGAAGAAGATAAGGTTATTACTATCGACAAAGGCATTATTGGATTCCCGGATATGAGACTCTTTACTCTTATATTCGATTCCGAGAAAGAAGAGAAGAACATAGGATGGTTCCAATCTCTTGATGAGCCTGCATTCGCTATGCCGGTAATCGATCCCAAGAAGATTGTGGATGACTATAATCCCACAATAGAAGATGAGCTTCTTAAGCCCCTGGGCGAACTTACTCCGAATAATACATATGTTCTGGTAACAGTTAAGGTTCCGAGAGATGTCGAGAAAATGACAATTAACCTTAAGGCGCCCATTATAATTAATACGGATACTTTAATTGGCGGACAGATAATAGTAGAAGATGACGTAGAAGTTCGCTTCCCTATCTATGATCTTCTTAAGAAAGGGGCAGGTGAATAATATGTTAGCACTTACAAGAAAAAAGGGCGAGTCCCTCGTAATTAACAACAACATAGAAGTGACGGTTCTCGAGATAAGAGGAGATCAGGTTAAGATAGGAATATCGGCACCGAAGGAAGTGCCAATCTATCGTAAGGAAGTATATCTCCAGATTCAGGAAGAGAATAAGGCGGTACTCAATGCCGACGGTCTCGAGGCACTGAAGAACTTAATGTAATCACTAATCCCGACTGAAAGGTCGGGATTTTTGTCCCCGAAAAGTTTATGAAAGAATTTTATGTTTTGCTATAAAGTATTTAATAAAAGTGGTCGATACATACTACGAGAAACTATAGGTGGCTAGGTCTTTACGCCCTTTTGGCAAGACCTAATATAATTTCACACGGAGGTGGAGATATGGAATTAACAAGTAATATTAATGTTAACAGCAATTATCAGGGACAAGGAAGTTCACATGTCTGTTAGAGATACCGCTAAAGTTGAAGCAGTTCAATCTGAAGCAGCAAAACCTTTAATTGGTGAAGAAGGCAAAGTAGCGACCAAGGAACAGATACATGATGCTGTTGAAGAGATTAACAAGAAGGCAAAAGGTGTAACAGCAGTCTTCGGTGTAGACGATGACAGTAATCGTGTATATGTTAAGATTGTAGATAAGAATTCTGACAAGACTATTGTTCAGTACCCTGCTGAAGAGACCCTTAAGCTTATTAGCAAAGTATGGGAAGACGGGGGACTTACAGTAGACGAGAAGAGATAGGGGGGATACTATGGCATCACCTACAAGAGTATCCGGTATGATATCCGGTATGGACACTGAAAGTGTTGTTAAAGCATATGTCCAGAGTTACGTTGATAAAAAGAATAAAGTTCAAAAAGCCCAGACGAAGTTAACATATAAGCAAGACGCATGGAAGGCCTTGAATACCAAGGTTTATTCGTTGTACAGTAAAGTAGGAAGTCTGCGCTTCAGTAATTCATATAACCTTAAGAAGACTACCGTATCAGATGCCACCAAGGCAACTGTTTCGGCAAGTTCCAATGCGGTTATAGGAACACAGACACTTAAGATTACACAGCTTGCTAAGGCGGGATACCTTACGGGCGCGCAGCTTAAGAAGGGCACAACCGAGTCTGCAACATTAGCAGACTTGGGTTATGATTCGAATAACGGTGAAACTACTATATCTGTAAAAGCAGGAACCGGCGATATGAAGAACATTACACTTAAGGCGGATACTAAGATATCTGATGTAATAAGTGAACTTCAGAATGCCGGTGTCAACGCAAGCTATGATGCTAATAACAGAAGAATATTCGTAAGCTCTAAGCAGAGCGGTGTAGAGAATGATTTCGCAATTACGGCAAGCTCTACCGAGGGCAATGAGGCGTTAAAAGCATTGGGACTTCTTACAACGGAAGAAGGAGACATTAAAGGCTACGAGGCCAGTGCCGTATTCGCTAAGAACACTGCCGGCGAGGATTATTATGTCCGAGACGAAGAAGGCAATATAAAGTATGATGAAGACGGTAATGCGTTAACTAACGGCACATATGATGCCGCTAAAACTAGGGAGAGCATAGCAAGTCTTCTTGAGAACTTGGCAGATAAGTATGCGGAGAATGTTAAGCTTACCGCTGATAATGCCACATTAAGCGCTAAGGTTGAGTATTCCGAAGCCTATAACGGAGTAGAGGAAGTTAAAGCTTTAAGTGAAGATGGCGTAACAGGAACCGCTCTTCTTAATCTTGTTAATGCGAAGAATGACGGAGCACAGTATGTTGCCGACGATGGTAAGACATATAAGAATGTGGTTGACAAGGGCAACGGCGTACGCATTTACTATAATGAATCGGAGGATGAAGAGGGAGCTTTAGAGCTTACAGACGGAGCGGAGCTTACAGGTATTGATGATAAGATTAAGTCTTATGCCAAGACACTTGGCCTTATTACGACCAAGTCCTCTGAGGGAGAAGAAGGAGAGACGGTAGAGACAGAAGATACTACCGCTTTCGATAAGTTTATAGCCAATAATGCATTGCTTACAGGCAAGTATAAAGACGTTGACCATGCAGAGCAGTATCTTGACTCTGAAGAAAAAATTGCTAAGGCTAAGAGTGACATATCAGATAATGAAGCTACAGTAGCGAGCAATAAGATCTTTATCTCTGAGAATGCGTATTGGGATCAGAAGGATTACACCGCATACTATGGTGAGGATGGTAAGATTGATACGACGGAAGGATCGGACTTCGACAAGCTGGTTAGTTCAATTGCAAACCAGATAGATTACGCCAAGGAGGTAGTCAACAAAGACGTTACTATATCCGGTAATACAGGTGCAACTCGTGTAACGGCGAAGGATGCTAAGATAGTTCTTAACGGGGCGGAGTATACATCAAGCAGTTCTACCTTCTCTATCAATGGACTTAATATTAATGCTTTAGCTGAGACAGGTAACCAGGCTATCACAATCAATACGACTCAGGACAGCCAGGGTATATACGATAAGGTTAAGGATTTCTTGTCAACGTATAATGAGATAATTAACGAGATGCAATCTCTATATAACGCTGATTCTGCCAAAGGATATGAACCTCTTACCGATGATCAGAAGGAGGAGATGTCAGAGAAAGAGATTGAGAAGTGGGAAGACAAGATTAAGAGCGCAATCTTAAGAAGAGATTCAAGTCTCGGAACACTTATCAATAAGATGACAAGCTCTATGTATAAGCCAATCACCATTAACGGACGGGGATATTCGCTTTCTGACTTCGGTATTCAGACGTTGGGATATCTCAATGCGGCTAAGAATGAGCAATATGCTTATCATATCTACGGTGATCAGGATGACTCTTCTGTATCCGGAAAAGAAGATAAGCTTATGGCGATGATTAATGAAGATCCGGACACTGTTATAGAATTTATGCAGAAACTGTCGGCTAATCTATATGACACTGTAGGAAGTGAAATGAAGAGCACCAATCTTCGTTCAGCTTATACTGCATATAACGATAAAGAGATGGATGCACAGCAGAAGTCATATACCAAGACTCTTAAGGAGTGGGAGAATAAGATTGCCGATATGGAGGACAGATACTATAAGAAGTTCTCTAAGATGGAGTCTACATTGGCCAAATTACAAAATGCTACATCATCATTGACAGGCTTAATAAATAATTAGTACATGAATAATAATATATGCTAAGGAGGAAGCAAAATGCCATTACCGGGAGCATACGATTCATATAAGAAGAACAGGGTTCTAACCGCAACGCCGGGAGAACTGGTACTTATGTTATACGAAGGAGCCATTAAGTTCTGTAATATAGGCCTTGTCGCTATAGAGAAGAAAGACTATATGAAAGCCAATACCAATATCCAGAAAGCGGAAAGAATTGTTGCCGAGCTCCGAGGAACGCTTGATATGAAATATCCCGTCGCCAAGGATTTCGATAATGTATATGAGTATATCGGATGGGTTCTTCTTCAGGCAAATGTTAAGAAGAGTACGGACAGACTTGAGGAGGCACTTAAGCATCTTAGAACTATGCGAGATACATGGAAAGAAGTTATGAAAACAGCCGGAACACAGGCAGGCTAAAGGATATATATGACTAATCAAGAATATGTTAAGATGATGGTAGAAAGCCTTGAGAAGAAGGTAGATCTTCTTAAGCAACTGCAAGGCCTTAATCAGGAACAGAAGAATATACTGGAAGATAATGAATCGTCACCGGAAGACCTTGATGATAATATGGAGAAAAAGTCTTCGATAATAGATCGCTTAGACAAAATGGACGAGGGATTCCAAGGACTCTTCGATAAGGTTAAGGAAGAGCTTAACGGTAACAGAGATGCTTATGCCGGTGATATTAAGAGTATGCAGGAGCTTATTAAGGAGATTACGGATCTCTCAGCAGATATACAGGCTAAAGAGATGCAGAATAAGGAGCTTGCGAAAGTCAGATTCTCACATGTCAGAACACAGATAAGAGAGTCTAAGCATGGCCAAAAGGCAGTTGCCTCCTATTATGCCAGTATGATGGGCAATACCGGTATGAGGGGTCTCAATTCTGGGACAAGAAGAAATAAAGATTAACACTTGACTTTACTTTATCGATATATAATATCAAGATAAAGTAAAGTCGATTTTTTGTTATAGCCGAATTTGAGAAGGGGGACGATAGATGCAGCCGAAGCTTACGATTTCTGTTTTAATATCGAGAAACTACGATGGTGTAAAAAAATGCCTTGATTCGGTGCGCCCAATTATGGATAAAGTGGCATCTGAACTGATACTTACCGACACAGGCTGTGGAGATGAGGTGAGAGCGTTAATAGAAGGCTACAGTGACCATATAATTGATTTTGAATGGATAAAGGATTTCTCCGCAGCAAGGAATGTAGGATTAAAAGAAGCAAAGGGGGAATGGTTCCTTTTTGTTGATGACGACGAGTGGTTTGAAGATGTTACAGAGATAGTGGAATTCTTTAATTCTAATGAATGTGATAAATACAATGTAGCATGTTATATCCAGAGAAATTATAGAGATTGGGACGGAAAAGAATATATAGATCATAATGTTGATAGGATTATAAGAATCACACCGGAGTTACATTTTGAGCATAGAGTTCATGAGACATATACCGGAGTAGAAGTCAGCAAGAAGAAAATTCTTAATTCGTATGTTCATCACTACGGATATGTTTTTAAATCAAAGGAAGATAATATATCAAGGTTTAATAGAAATTATGAACTATTAATGTTGGAAATAAAAGACAATCCGACAGATATGCGACTAAGGCATCAGTTGGTTAAGAACTTTTTGCCGACAGAACAAATTGACGAGTCGATAAAAGAGTCATTTGAAGCAATTAAGATAGAAAGCGAATCGGAATATTGGGATGCGATTCATAATAATATTCTGTTCTGCTACCAGTTTAAAAAAGACTGGGATTCAGTCATAAAATATGGTGAGCAATTTCTTGATAAAAAGCTTTTGCCTTATGATGGTTTTGGAGTGCATCAGTATTTGATTCGAGCATATTGGGAAAAGGAAGATTATGACAATGTATGTAGATTAGGGGAAAATGCAATTCATATATATATTGACTACAAGAATCATCCGGATGATTATAACGAGCAACAACTTATGCGATTTGAATTCTGGAGTAGTAATAATATAAGTGAGATGCTTTGCTATATTCTCTCGGGCACGCTACACACCAAAGATCGGAAATCGCTAGAATCGTTGAATAATAATCAAATAAGAGATGATGTATTGTTCTTGGTAAGAGATGAGAATTATAAGACATGGGTTATGACGATGGTTTTTGGCGCATGCGAAGATGACTCGTATATACAGTTATTTGAACAGCTGCCGTTCTGTAAAGAGATATGGAGTACAGACACTGATAAGTATACCGATCAATTAGATATGATTATGCCTTATATCGATGCAGAGTTATTTGAGATATGGGAGACGTGGCTACTTAATCACGTTATAGAGGGGTCAATTAAGGAGATGTACTGTTTTTCTAAGATATGCGATTATAGACTTTCCAATATCAAGTACTATAATATGGATAAAACTGAACAAGAGTCTATAGAGTATATCTTGAGTACGATGTCAGGGTATGCGGAAACGAGAATATATTACTGTGAGTTGAAATATGGTGACAAACTAGATGCTATGGGGCCGGAAGATCTTCTAGAAGAAGAATACTTGGCGTGGATTATTCAGGATATGATGAGTAGTTTTGATAATAGCAATGTTGCTGAGACGATAAGCTTGATTAAGAAGATTATCGACATAAGGAAGCAGTGGGCAGATGCGCTGGGGGAGATTACAACATATATCGCTAGGCTGGTAGAAGGTTAGGATACAATATCTTGTGGTTTCCAAAGAAATAGAAATATGTTAAAATATTTATAAAAGAGGGGTTAAGTTATACGGGTAACCTCCGATATAATTACTGAGAGCACATGAGGTGCAAATCAGTAATAAAATTGAAGATTAGGGTGTACGACTAATCTTAATAAGTTTATTACTTTTTAACAACTAATTAACACTATCTGCCACGGATGGCAGGGAACATTTTCAAGGAGGAAACAATTATGGTAGTACAACACAACATGCAGGCAGCTAATGCCTCAAGAGTATTAAACATCACAGCTAATCAGCAGGCAAAGAGCACAGAGAAGTTATCTTCAGGTTATAGAATTAACCGTGCAGCAGATGACGCAGCTGGTCTTTCAATTTCTGAGAAGATGAGAAAGCAGATCAGAGGTCTTGATAGAGCATCTACTAACGCTCAGGATGGTATCTCAGCAGCACAGACAGCAGAAGGTGCACTTGCAGAAGTTCACTCAATGCTTCAGAGAGCTAATGAGCTTGCAGTTCAGGCAGCTAACGGAACTAACTCTTCAACTGATCGTCAATACATCGCATCAGAGATTACAGCTCTTAGCAACGAAATTGCTCGTATAGCATCTACAACAGACTTCAACGGTAAGAAGATGCTCGCAGGAAGTGACGCTGCAATCTTCGTTGGTTATAAGACAGATGCTTCTAACACAATTACAGTGTCAGGTAAGTCATTAAGCATTACAATGTCACTTTCAGCTGACGCAACAGGTTCTTCTGCTAAGGATCTTATAGGTAATATCTCAGGTTACATCAACACAGTATCTGAGTACAGATCTGCATTTGGTGCAGTTCAGAACAGACTTGAGCACACAGTAGATAACCTTGATAACATTGTTGAGAACGTTACAGCTGCTGAATCTCGTATCCGTGATACAGATATGGCTGATGAAATGGTTAAGTATAGCAAGAATAACATCCTTACACAGGCAGGACAGTCAATGCTTGCTCAGGCTAACCAGTCAACTCAGGGAGTTCTTTCATTACTTCAGTAATGAGAATTTTATAAGAGTATTCGTACACAATACCATATTAAGGAACCGTTTCGGCGGTTCCTTTTTTTATGGCTATTTATAGTTAATAGTGTTAGAATGATAAGGAATTATAAAATTAATAATAAAGGAGAGCGCATGGGAGCGATAGAAGAAGCATTAATGGGACTGGCGGACGAAGTGACATTGAATCCTGACAATGTGACAACGAAATCTTATAGTTATGCCGAAACAATTATAAGTAATCGCGACAACATAGAGGATAAGTTGTCGATTGAGAATGTGTTATGTGAGATATCCGAACATGGCAGGTGGCAACAGAAAGTGTTTATGCTTTCCGTTCTTGTTCATTACAGTAATAATAACAAGTATCTTATAGAAATGATTTCTTATCTCTTAGATAATATTAACGATATAAGCTTAGACACTCTGAATTATCTGTATAGTCAGATAAGAATAATCATATTCATGAAGCCGGAGATGAGTACACTTCAGGTGTCGGAGTTGTCATGGAAGTTATACGATTCGGTTATGGACAAGTATATTTCTTTTTATGCCGAGGAGCTTTCGCCAATAGAAGAGCCTTTAAATGATGATATGGTGATTGTTTTTACAGATCAATTAATCGGTGTG
This sequence comes from uncultured Lachnospiraceae bacterium, assembly GCA_905233695.1. GTDB lineage: Bacteria > Bacillota > Clostridia > Lachnospirales > Lachnospiraceae > RUG191. Next base: position 129,639 of record CAJODN010000003.1, read on the forward strand.
GGGCATGGACCGACCAAGTCAGCACTTGATCGTTGCAAGATAATTATTGAGAATATGGGTAAGAAAGTGTTCCTTATTAACACTGCTGAGGGTGATTCACATATAGGGAATACATTATTCTATAATGCTCGCATCGGAACATATAATGAGGAATATCTGAAAATAGATAAGATAGAGTGGAAGGGAACAATAGTACCGTATTATCAATGTCAAAACAATATGCCGGAGACAAATGAAGTTCGTTCCATTGTGTCTATGATTAAGCATATTAGACCGGCATATGCAATTTCTATCGGGGGAGGAAGTGTTGTTGTGTCGTTGGTATCTAAACTGATTCCGGTACTGACAATAGGAATGTCGCCGTCAGAGATTCAGCCTACGAAGGGAATGTGTCAAGCCTATTCTAGAGAATTATCAGATGAAGATGTTGGATTACTTCAATATGTGGGAAGAGATAGGAATCATGTAATAAAAGCGGTTTTTGGAAGCTCGATTGTGGATGCTAAGCTAAAGAGGACAAAGGAAGATATAGGCCTTGATGAAAGTGATTTCGTAATAGTTCTTGTTGGCTCAAGGATTCCAAAGGAAGCCGATGAAGAATTCTGGAGTATGGTGGATAAATGTAATATACCTAATCTTAGAATAATAATTCTGGGATGTGGTCAGGATGAAATACAACCTGGGCTAAAGGGATTCCCTAATCTTGTTGATAAAGTATATGCTTTGGGGATGCAGGATGATCCCTTGGGATATATGTCTATCGCAGATATATATGTTAATCCTACAAGAAGAGGCGGGGGGACATCATGTGTTGAAGCTATGTCACTTGGAATTCCTGTTATTACAACTAACTATGGAGACGTTGCAGTTAATGTTGGGGAAAGCTTTACAGTGGATACATATGATGATATGAAAGATGAAATAGAGAAGTATAGTCGAGATCTTGATTATTATAAGAATAAGTCAGATATGGCAACGGAGAGAGCGTCTGTATTATTAAACGCTGAACAATCATTTGTTGATATGATAAATGAGTTTAAAAAGAGAATCAAACTTCCTAAATAATTCCTAAATAATTTTATATTTAGCTATAAAGTTTCTCCGGAAGCGGTCGATATAATAATTGAAAGCACAAAAGACAGTGCTTGTGATAAACTATTAAAACATCGTCAAGGATGACGAAACAATTCAAGGAGGAAACTATTATGGTAGTACAACACAACATGCAGGCAGCTAATGCGTCAAGAGTATTAAACGTTACAGCTAATCAACAGGCAAAGAGCACAGAGAAGTTATCTTCAGGTTATAGAATTAACCGTGCA
>CAJODN010000004.1:0-49398 GCA_905233695.1 uncultured Lachnospiraceae bacterium
GAATTTTCAGTAAAGGAACATTTTATGAAGATCTACACTTAAAGGTTTTGCACTTACAGCCTCCACGCTCATGACGAAATGTCGCTTAGGAGGCTGTAAGCACAAAACCTAATTAACAGTATGGACTCATATAAATCCCTTGACAAATCCGGCAAATCAATGTATTATATTACGGTATGTGCCGCTCGGAACAGGTAATAAAGAAATAATTTGTATTCACAATGAGTCTCGCCTCATTTTAGTTTTCCCTATGGGAAAAGAGGCTCGACGTGTAGTCAATCGTCTACGACGATTAACAACATTATTCACCTCTACCGGCGAGTAATGATAAAAAGGAGGAAAGCTTATGTACGCAATTATTGCAACAGGTGGTAAACAGTACAAAGTATCTGAAGGCGATATCATTACAATTGAAAAGCTTGGCCAAGATGCCGGAGAAAAGGTAAAGTTCGACCAAGTATTAGCAATTGGTGGCGATTCATTAAAAGTAGGTACACCTACAGTTGATGGAGCTACAGTTGAAGCATCTGTACTTCGTGAAGGCAGAGCTAAGAAAGTTATCGTGTACAAGTATAAGCCCAAGAAGGGTTACCACAAGAAGAATGGTCACAGACAGCCATTTACACAAGTAAAAATCGAGAAGATCAACGGTTAATACCAATGATTGATGTATCAATTACAAAAAATGGCGATGATTTCATTAGGGTAACAACTTCCGGTCACGCATTATTCGACGAAAGTGGTCGCGATGTTGTTTGTGCAGGCGTTTCGGTACTTGTTATTAATACAATTAATTCCATGGAGCGCTTAACTTCATCTAATCCTGAAGTTGACAGCAATCAAGAAGAAGGATTTATCGATTGTATTATCAATAAACCAAGCGAAGAGTGCAATTTACTTATGAAATCAATGATTCTTGGCTTAGAGGAAATACAGAAATCATACTCAGATGATTATCTACAGATTAATATTAAGGAGGTGTAGGAAATGTTAAATATGAACCTTCAATTTTTCGCTCATAAAAAAGGAATGGGTTCCACAAAGAACGGTCGTGACTCAGAATCTAAGAGATTAGGAGCTAAGAGAGCTGACGGACAGTTCGTTAAGGCCGGTAATATCTTATATAGACAGCGTGGTACAAGAATTCATCCGGGTACTAACGTTGGAATCGGAAGAGATGATACACTTTTTGCTAAGGCTGACGGTGTGTTACATTTCGAGAGAAAGGGAAGAGACAAGAAAGTAGCGTCTGTATACCCTGTAAATGAGTAATAGTATTGAGCCCTTCTAATATATTAGAGGGGCTTATATTATTTACAAATCGGGTTTTGCGCTTATATACTCCACGCTCATACGAAAAGTCGCTTAGGAGTATATAAGCTCAAAACCTTTAGTTAGAAATTAAAAAATAGCATTAGAAGGTTAGACAAAATGTTCGCAGATAGAGCACGGATTATAATCAAATCAGGGCGTGGCGGGGATGGTCACGTAAGTTTCAGACGGGAAAAGTATGTCCCCAACGGTGGTCCTGACGGCGGAGATGGTGGAAAAGGCGGAGATGTCATATTCGAAGTTGATTCAGGCGTAAATACGCTTGCTGACTATCGTCACAGAAGGAAATTTGCCGCAACACCCGGTGAAGAAGGCGGTAAGAAGAACTGCCACGGTAAAAACGGTGAAGATATCGTCTTGAAAGTCCCCGAAGGCACTGTTATTCTTGATGCGGAGAATAAAAGAGTTATCTGTGATATGTCAGGCGATAATAAGAGAGTCACCGTACTGGAAGGTGGAAGAGGTGGTCTCGGTAACCAGCATTTTGCCACATCTAAGATGCAGGCGCCGAAATACGCAAAGCCCGGTGGTGACGCCATTGAGCTAGAAGTAATTCTTGAACTTAAGGTTATTGCCGATGTCGGTCTCGTTGGCTTTCCCAATGTTGGCAAATCAACGTTTTTATCACGTGTAACCAACGCTAATCCGAAGATTGCCAATTATCATTTCACAACATTACAGCCTAATTTGGGCGTTGTTGATCTTGACCATAGCAATTCCTTCGTAATTGCAGATATTCCGGGACTTATCGAGGGTGCTTCCGAGGGTGTTGGCCTTGGCTACGAATTTCTTCGTCATATTGAGAGAACCAAGGTAATTGTTCATATTATTGACGGTGCGTCCATGGAAGGTCGTGATCCTATAGAGGATATTAAGGCCATTAATAAGGAGATGAGTCAATATGACGCTAATCTTCTTAAGAAACCACAGGTAATTGTCGCCAATAAGATGGACGTATGTCCTGACACAGAAGAAGATATCCTATCTGACATTAGAGCAGGTATCGATATGGAAAATGTTGAAGTATACGGTATGTCTGCTGTATCCGGCAAAGGTGTTAATGAACTGTTGTGGCATATTAATGACTTGCTTAATAATTGCAATGATGAAATAATAACCTATGAGGCTGAATTCGACCCTATGGAACTTAGGAACGAAGAAGATTCCATTACATATGAGATTGATAAGGACGGAGCCTTCGTAGTTGAAGGCGCTAAGATTGACAAAATGCTTTCTTATACCAATCTCGAGTCAGAAAAGGGCTTCCTTTTCTTCCAGAATTTCCTTAAGGAGAATAAAATCAATGAGAAGCTTGAGGAAATGGGGATAGAAGAGGGCGATACCGTGAAAATGTACGGTTTAACGTTTGAGTACTATAAATAAATCGGAGATAATATATGCTTAACTCAAAACAAAGAAAATTCCTAACAGCTAAGGCTAATAGTGTAAAACCTATATATAATGTTGGCAAATCATCACTTACACCTGAAATTGTTAAGGGTATAGACGAAGCTTTAGAGGCTCGTGAGCTTATTAAAGTGTCTATTCTTAAAAATTGTATGGATGATCCGAAAGAGATTGCCGAAATTATTTCAGAACGTACACACAGCGATGTTGTAAGGATCATTGGTAAGAAGATTATCTTGTATAGGGCTGCCAAGAAGCCTGTTATTGAGCTTCCGGATTAAGATTGTTTGTATTATATTAAGGAGAATACATGGATTTTAATAAGAAAATCGGTATCTTGGGTGGTACGTTTAACCCCATACATACAGGACATATCAATATGGCGTTGTCAGCGCTTAAGGAATGTGCTCTCGACGAAGTATGGTTTATGCCTAACGGTTGCCCGCCGCATAAGACTGTAAGCGACACTGTATCGTCAATATCCAGGTACAGAATGGTCGAAGAAGCTATTTCTGTTTATGATAATTTCAAAGTCATTGATATTGAACTTAACTCCACGGAATATAACTATACTCATGAGACTTTAGAGAAGCTAAGCCGCAATTATCCTGATTACAAGTTCTTTTTTTTAATGGGAGAGGACTCACTTAGGACCTTCGAATCATGGAAGAAACCTGGCCTTATATGTAAATACGCGTCTATAATTGTTGCCATAAGAAGCGATAGTCATGAGGACGCCGCACTTCTTGTTACAAAGTATTCTAAGAAATATAGCGGAGAATTTATACTTCTTAAATCAGAATTTATTGATGTATCATCTACGGAACTTAGAGATAAGTTTTATGATAATCCTGATGTAAAGCCCGAATATATAGATGATAATACTTTTGAATATGTGAATCGCCATATGGTATACGAAGGTGTTAACACAGCAGGATACACTGAAATTGGCGATATTAAGAGGGATTTAGTAGAGACATTAAAGCCTACAAGGTATGAGCATACAATCGGAGTTATGCATACGGCTATTAATCTTGGTATGAGATATGACGTATCCTTAATACTATGTCAGTATGCGGGACTTCTTCATGATGTAGCTAAAAGCTTCGATAATGATGGTCTTATCGACTATTGTAAAGATAATAAGCTTGAGATATTAGATTCGGAATATAAAGCACCACATATCTTGCACGGTAAGGTTGGAGCCGATATCGCGAGGAAAAAGTATAATATTACGGACGAACGTGTTCTGAATGCTATAATAAACCATACAACAGGTCGTCCGGCTATGAGTTTACTTGAACAGATTGTATTTGTTGCCGATTATATTGAGCCCGGAAGGTGCAAGGCTAACAGACTTAATGAAATTAGGGCGATGGCATATTACAATATTGATATTGCAACGGCTATGATTCTTAAGGATACTATCAATTATCTTAAGGATATCGATGCTTTTATTGACGAAAGAACAATAGATACGTATGATTACTATAAATGATTATTTGGCGGATTACGAGAGCTTTAAATAACTCCACGTCACTTAAATTGAAAGGATGATGAATAATGTCAAGAGAAATAGAAACTATAAGAGAGAATGTTAAGAAGATATACAAAGCCATTGACGACAAAAAAGCCATTGACATTACGATTATAGATATCGGTAATGTATCTATTGTTGCAGACTACTTTATTATTGCGTCTGCAAGTAATCCCAATCAATTAGAAGCCATAGAGGATGCCGCTGATAAGGTAATGGTTGAACAAGGAATCGAGCCAAAGCAGATTGAAGGTGGCAAGAATTCTCCTTGGATTCTAATGGATTACGGCGATATAATCGTTCATCTCTTCACGGAAGAAGGACGAGACTTCTATGATCTTGAACGCATATGGAGAGATGGAGAGGTTGTGGGGCTTAACGACTTATAGTCGTGGGTATTACCAGATACTCTCCGGCGTGTATCACATCGCTTGTTAAATGATTAAGCGAACGAATCTCACTTAAATATTCCTTGAAACTTCCGTATTCGGGGCTATAATTATCATTAGCTATATCCCATAATGTATCACCATCATTAATATAGTGATTAGTATAGACTGTCTCTGTATCATAAGTATTATGAGCAGAAGTAGTCACGTTAAAAACTAAGATTAGTGATAAAATAGCTGTTAGTACGCATGCAATAATTGCAACCCTTTTCTGAAATTCCGTTAAGTTAATTCTTTTTTCCTTCACATATACTGCTTTGGCACGTCTTGTTCTCATACTCCTTGTCCTCTTTCCATAAAATTCACGCTTACGAAAACACGTTCGCAAACGTCTGTTCTGAATGCATCATATCATGTGAACGAATGTTTGTCAACACTTTTTTCGAACAAATTTTCGCAAACAAATTTTCCGAACATATATTTGCAATATAAATTTATTTGTGTTAGAATGGTCGTAGTTCAAATAAGGAGGAAATTATTATGGCATATGGTAAGATAACTGAGAAGCAGCAAGAAATACTTGATTATCTTAAGAATACGATCCTTTCTACCGGTTACCCGCCAACCGTAAGAGAGATATGTGAAGCGGTCAATCTTAAGTCGACTTCATCTGTATTTCAACATTTAGAGAAATTAGAGAAGAACGGTTATATAAGAAGAGACGAAAGCAAGCCTCGTGCAATTGAGATTGTTGATGATAACTATAATATGTTAAGACGCGAGACGGTTTCTGTCCCTATGGTTGGTCAAGTCGCTGCGGGGCAACCGCTTTTGGCAGTCCAGAATATCGAGAGCTATTTTCCGATTCCTGCCGAATATATGCCTAATGCACAGTCCTTTATGCTTAGGGTTAAGGGCGATAGCATGATTAATATAGGAATATTCGACGGCGATACTATAATCGTTCAGCAACAGAATACTGCCAAGAACGGAGATGTTATAGTGGCTCTTGTGGATGATTCCGCAACAGTTAAGACATTTTATAAGGAAAAGGACCATATTAGGCTTCAACCCGAGAATGACGACATGGATCCGATTATCGTCGATGATTGCCTTATTCTCGGTAAAGTTTTCGGTGTTATGAGGTTTTTCTGATATTGAAAAAATATGCCTAAATATTTATAATTCTATTAGTGTGTAAATGCTTTGATTTGGTGGGGAAATGTTACGATTTATATATGTCATATTAAAGAATTTGTTTAGAGCACCGTATCTTATATATCGTCTCAAGAAAATGGCTAAGAATCCCGAGAATTACTCGCTTAAGATGCGTTATCTCATGGTTAGAAAGACCTTTAGATATGTAAAGAATTCCGGACATATTAAGACTGAGTATTACGGAGTCGATAATTTGCCGAAAGAAGGCGGATATATGATGTTTCCCAATCACCAAGGGAAATATGATGTCCTTGCCATTGTGTCGGGGCACGACGAACCTTGTTCATTCGTAATGGATAAGAAGAAATCGTATATGTTCTTGGTTAATGAGATAGTGGATCTTCTTGACGCTAAGAGAATGGAGATCGATAATGTAAGACAAGCTCTTACAGTTATAAATGAACTTATTGAAGATGTTAAAGAAGGAAAGAAATATATTATCTTCCCGGAAGGCGGATATACCATCAATCACAATACATTACAGGAATTCAAGCCGGGAAGCTTCAAAAGCGCCACAAAGGCCAAGGTTCCGGTCGTTCCTGTATGTCTAATAGATACATATAAGCCCTTTAATTCCCTATCTATCGGGCCTGTGACTAATAAGGTTATTTTCCTAAAGCCAATAATGCCGGAGGAATATGCCGATATGAATACGCAGCAACTTGCTGAAGAAGTTAAGACGCGTATTATAGATACAATGTGGGAGTATGGGGTGGATCAGTAATCCTTACGACTAAAGTCTACCGCATTGGCCGCCTGACGCTTATGTTCGTCTTCAATAGCGGCATAGTAGTCAATAGTTGTATTAACATTTTCATGACCGAGAACGTCCGCTACAAGCCTTATATCGCCTGTTTCACGGTATAGGGCAGTACCATAGGTACTTCTAAGCTTGTGTGGCGTTATTTTTTTATTGGGAACGGCTACTTTAGCATACTTTTTAACAAGATTCTCTATCGAATTTACGCTGATTCTTTTACCTTGAAGTGAATAAAATAACGCTTTTTCGTGGTTTTCAGCGGGCGTAATAAGCTTTCTTTCGGTCTCAATATAATCTTCCAAGACGTTATGAACATCATCACCGAAGTAGATTATATCTTGACCACCACCTTTTCTTACTATTGTTAAAGAATTAACAATCAGATCCACATCATTAAGGTCAAGTCCGTTACATTCACTTACACGAATACCCGTGTTAAGCATAAGCACAAGTATGGCCAGATCACGTTTTTTCGTCTTTTTTATATATTTTAGCTGTCGTTCTGACATATTAGAATTACCAAATTCAACAGCGTTTATAATGGATTGAACCTCGTAATTATTCATACGAACGATGTTTTTATCCTTTTTTAGGTGCGGAAGCGGCACAAGAAGCATTGGATTATCCTTAATATTCTTATGCATATAATGATATTCGTACATGCCGCGGAGGCTACTCATTTTACGGGCAATGGCTTTTTTGCCGTTTTCATGAAGCTCACCCTCAACATTAAGCTCAAGATAACGCTGATATTCGATAATATCTTCAGCAGTTATTGATTCAAGCAACTTAAAATCGAAGTCAGTAATAGGTACGCCTTTAAGAGTAGGATTATTTGCTGACATAAACCTAAAGAATGTTAATAAATCATAACAATAACTTATTAAAGTGCTTTTTTGGGACGATATTTCCTTGCTATGGATATAATCCTTGGCGAATCCCGGCAGTTCACTTATTAAAGAGCGTAATTTGATTTTCTTGTTTTTGTTTTTATTCTTATAGAATTCTGAATCTTTACCCATAAATACCTCGGTAATCTAATTAGAATAATCATGTAAATATACCACGGGGAATATAATACTATATATTATACGCACTATCTATGTGATAAACTGATATTTATCACATAGATATATATTATCATAATACTTCTCTTTTGTCAAAATAACTCATAGGAATCAAGGCAAACCGTGAAAGGACCGTCGTTTACAAGGCTAATTTTCATATCAGCTCCGAACTCTCCGGTTGCAACATTGATTCCTGCATTTTTGATCTCATCTATAAAGTATTCATAAAGCTCGTTAGCCAAATCAGGATTGCCGGCTTCTATAAATGATGGTCTGTTGCCTTTCTTACAGTTAGCATAAAGCGTAAATTGAGAAATTATCATTATCTCACCATTTATATTATCAATTGATAAATTGGTTTTACCGTTTTCATCTTCAAATATTCTGAGATTGATTAGTTTACGAATCATTTTGTCGGCAATTTCTCTATTATCGTCGTTAGAAACGCCAAGAAAAACAACGTAGCCCTTTTCGATTTCTGATTTAGTTTCCTCGTTTATAGTGCATTTTGCATCCAAAACCCTCTGAATTACAAGTCTCATTTTTGCTCCTTTCGGATTACGAATAATTATTGGTTGAAATATGAACCAACATAAAATATATGATAATTCCGCTCATATTGATTCTGTATATTAATTACAATATATTGTTCTAAACATTAATAATGCATATAACAAAATGGCTTAAATCCATATGCTGTATTGGTTGAAAATACAATCAACTATGTTCAACCGCTTTACAAACGCTTCTTCCGCACGCCCAATGCCGGACATTATACTCCTGATTAACTATATGACTAAGAATCATATTGTTGTCAATATTGAAGCTCTTTCGACGACAATTTGTACTATGCTTTGTTCAATTGTTTTATTCTTCGCCCTTCTCTTCTAATCCCAGCTTTTTTATCAGAGTTTCCATGTACTCCGGAAGGGGGGCATGAATTTCAATGTATTTTTTTGAAAGATTTTCGAATCCGATGGTCTCTGCATGGAGACATTGTCCAATCATTTCTACCCCTTCAAGAGTAGTCGCACTATCGGAGTAGCTGTTTTTTTTACTTTTCTTTCCTATGTAGTATAAATCGTCTCCTAAGAGCGGATGACCGATACTTAACATATGAACTCGTATTTGATGAGTTCTTCCTGTCTCAAGGATGAACTCTACCAGAGAAAACCTGTTATTTTGCGATAATACCCTGTAATTTGTTATGGCTTCTTTTGAGTTTTTGTCGGTTACGCACATCTTAATCCGATCGTTCTTTGCTCTGCCTATCGGCTTATCAATACGCCCTGTAAGCTCCTTGAAAGTGCCATGAACAATGCCTATATAACGTCGTTTTATGGTATGCTCTTTAATTTGTTTGGCTATGTAATTATGTGCATTATCGTTTTTGCAGACAATAAGTGCTCCTGTGGTGTTTTTATCGATTCTGTGGACGATTCCCGGTCTAATCTCTCCGTTAATCCCGGATAAATTATCCTTGCAGTGATACATAACCGCGTTAACAAGGGTATCCTCGTAATGTCCCGGTGCCGGATGAACCACCATATTCTTGGGTTTATTGACTACTAAGACGTCGTTATCCTCATAAAGTACGTCAATCGGGATATTTTGTGGCTTAATATCTACCTCTTCCGGCTCAATATCATGTACTTCTATCTCGTCTCCCGCCTTAATATTATATCCTGCCTTAACTTTTTCTCCATTTACAAGAATATTGCCGTTTTTAAGACAGTTTTTAATATGATTTCTGGAGATATCTTCGTAATATTCGTTAAGATATTTATCGATTCTTAAGTTCTCGTTATCTTTTTCTACTACTATTTTCTCCACTTATTTTTCCCTTTTAAATATAAAACGAAAATCATTTTCTTTGTATTTGAAGATTATGAGAATTACAAGGACAAAAAGCCCAAGACATACGCATATATCAGCGAAATTGAATATAGGGAAGTTGATAAAATCAACCTTGATAAAGTCAACCACATATCCTCTTATAATCCTATCTATAAGATTTCCTGCGGCACCGGCAATTATTACTGCTAGAGTAACTGAAAACGGCAGGTATTTTTTCTCCTTTGGAGTTGCTAACAGCACATAGGAAAGAGTCGCTATTATTATTGATGTCACAACTATAATAAGCACTAATTTAGATGCCAAAAGCGAGAAGGAAATCCCTGTATTTTCGACATAATATAGCGATAATACGCCATTTACAACAGATACTCCTTCGGGCGTATTCGGAAGATATGCAGCCGCAAAAATTTTGGTGATCTGATCGATTATAACAAGTGCTACAATCAAGAAAATTGATATAACAGGCTTTAATCTGTATTCATCTTTTTCGTTAATTTCATATATCTCGTTTTGATCCATAGCGTTCTAACTTATAATATTATTTATAGCTTCAAGAAGAAGCGAATCGTTGATTTCATTGTTAACAGTAGCTTCACCCACTGATTTTAAAACAACAAATTTAATCTTACCGCTTCTCATTTTTTTGTCTGATTTCGTGGCGTCAAGTATTGCTTCGGCAGGAATATCAAGTCCTGAAAGTGTTGTGGGAAGGTCGAAATATTCAAGCATTTCCTTTGCTTTCTCTACATCCGAAATACTAATATTACCCAGCTTCTCGGATATATACATAGCAGCCATAATCCCAATGCTTACACACTGGCCGTGCAATAACTTATAGTCGCTTAGCTTCTCTATAGCATGACCTACTGTGTGTCCGAAATTAAGATGGGCTCTAATTCCCTTTTCTTTGGGGTCTTTTTCGACCACCTTAGACTTTATTAGGCAACTTCCGTAAACAAGCTCTATGAGCCTGTTAGAAGCCTTAGATTTGATTTCGTGTTTTTGAGCATCAATAAAGTCGTAATATGACCTGTCAGCTATCAATCCATGCTTAATTATCTCACCCATTCCGGCGCTAAACTGAGCATTATCGAGTGTGTTAAGAGTATTTATATTAATATACACAAGCTTGGGCATATAAAACGCCCCAACCATGTTCTTATACTTAAGAAAATCAATAGCGGTTTTACCGCCAATGCTTGAATCTACTTGTGATAAAAGGGATGTCGGAACCTGAATATAATCAATTCCGCGAAGATATGTTGCGGCACAATATCCAGTCAGATCACCGACCACTCCTCCGCCAAGTGCGACAAGAAGATCGCCTCTATCAAAATGATTAATAATTAATTCTTCATATAATTTATTAAGAACATTAAAGTTTTTAGAGGCTTCCCCAGCATCAATAATATGTGAATAAACATCGTGGCATTGTGCTTTTAGGATGTCTCGCACCCCATTTAGGTATATATTTGCCACGTTAGAGTCTGATACAATACAAATTTTAGCATAATTATATTTACCATTTTGAGCAAGATTGTGGAGATAATCTGATAATTCAGAAAAATCAGAATTGACTTTTATATCATATTTTACGTCCATATTTTTGCAGTTTACGGTCAATAATTTATTCATGATATAATTTCCTTTAAAAACAACGAAAACCTGTGATATAATCACAGGTTACAATCGTCAAATTATATTAAAAGCCTGTCTGCACTCCGGAGAAGTCGAATGCATCCACTATATTGGCAAGATCGCCGGACACATCAACGGAATCAGGAGTAATAACGAAGATATAATTGCTAACTTTCTGAAGCGTACCGCCTATAGAAAAGCTCGCTCCCGATGTAAAATCGATTATCCTTTGCGCTATTCCTATATCAAGACCTTCTATATTAAGAATAACCGTTCTTCCGGATAATAACGTGTTAACAACGTCTTTCGATTCTTCAAAACCTGTTGGTTTAATAATGCATACTTCCATTGGAACACTACTTCCTTTTTTGTTATTTCTGATTGGTGTAAATTTTGGTGTACTCTTCTTCTCAGTGACGGTGTCATCTGCCCTGGCATCATCCTTTTTTTTGAAGAGAGGTTTCTTCTTAGGTTCTTCCTCTTCTTCTTCGTACAGATCGTCGTCATCATAGTACTCGTCATCTTCGTCTAAGCCAAGAAACTTATCAAAAAAGCCCATTTTTAACTCCTATCATAATCCTTTATTTGAATAATCACGTTTACCGAACAGGTTGGATCCAATCCTTACCATTGTTGCTCCTTCTTCGATGGCAATCTCGTAATCATTGGACATACCCATTGATAAAATACTCATAGAGACATTATCTATGTTTTTTTTCATAATGTCAAGAGATAAATCCTTTATTTTGTGAAAAAATGCCCGATTTTCTTCAGAATCCACAACATATGGTGCTACGCACATTAATCCTTTAACGTAAATGTTTTCTAATTTAGCCACATCTTCTACAAGTTTGATGACTTCTTCTGTACTTACGCCGAACTTACTATCTTCGTCTCCGATATTAATCTCTATAAGAATATCTACGTTAACCTCTTTTTTTATCGCTTGTTTACTGATTTCTTCGGCAAGACGTAAGGAATCCACCGAATGAATTAAAGCCACCTTATCAACGATATATTTAACCTTATTACGTTGTAAATGCCCTATCATGTGCCACTTTATGTCATCCGGCATCTCTTCTATCTTGCCGATAAGCTCCTGCACCTTATTCTCTCCGAAATCCCTTATATTAAGGTCATATACGGCTTGCAGGTCGGGTATGGGCTTAGTCTTAGACACGGCTATTAAAGTGACCTCATCTCGGCTTCTGCCTGCTCTCTCGCAAGCCCTGCGTATGTTCTCTTCTATTATTTCTAAATTCTGCTTAAAGTCTTCCATAATATCCTCCCGGTAATATACTTAATCGGACTCGGTCATATTCATATGTACCTCGTTTGAGCTTATATCATATCATATCATTCTCTTCCACTTGCGAACCATCAAGTACTATCCTATCATACAGAGCTATACCATAACTTGTATTTTTGTCCACAATGGAGTACTCCTTATTCTGATTTAATACCTTTATCTGCTTAAATACAGCATAACCCTTATTAACGCTATATACGCCCTCAAGCTCATCCGTCTTCGTATCAACTCTATATTCTTCATTGGAATTGGGCTTAAGGATATAATCTTTAGCATCTACCTTCTCACTGTCAATATAATAGGCATCATTCGTCTCATAGAATATTGTAGGGCTTATGAACTCATTTCCGCCGGAGCGCTTAACCATTATACCTTCGGAGCTTGAATCATTACCTTTCATAAAATAATTCTTGGGTATAACGAAGAATTCTTTAGTGGTAATGGCTGAATTGGGTATTTTAAGCCCTGATTTGTTGTTAAGCTGCATTTCTATCGTAAGGAAGCGATTATCTGCGTATCTTTCGATAGAATCGTCGAAAGCAAGGTTCATATAATCCTCTGTTCCCTGATGAATTATCTTGGCTTCGGCATATGTCATAAAGTCATCAAGATTAAACCTAACGTTAATATAGTCTTCATCTCCCAGAAGTTTCTTTTCATCATCATTAACAGGAAAAAGCAAGTTCCATTTATCGCCGTATATAATTTTGTAAATTGGATCACCTGAATTAACGTTGACATTGCTTCTTAGACCTACTTTGTTAACTCTGTTGACATCAAAGCTTTCTTTATCGAAATTATCAAGGTTAGTGCCCTCAAGACCGTCAATTGTCAGCATAAACAGCCCGGCTTTCGGCGAATAGTTCAGTTCGTAAGTGCCGTTTTTCGTAGCATTATCAATCTCACCTTGAAGAGAACCAAGAGCATTTGCCGTATGAATCTGATCAAGCTCTGTATTAAGATTGTTCTTGAAAATGCCCGTTCTGAAGAAGTTACTGTCAGAGTAGCTCTCAGAAAAGGCACCGAATTCGTTATATATGCCGTTAAGCATAGAAGGTGACAGCTTGCCTATATCAGTATTCATACTGTTAATCTTATTCGTTATCTCACCGCTTTTATCAATGGAATAAATAACGGTCTTAACTCCTACCCTGGATGCATCCTGCTTAAAATATTTGATGATACCGTTAGTGCCGGAGTTAAAAACCTCTTCATCTCTGAGTGCCAAAGCATCCTTCTTAAGAGACGCACTGATTGTTCCTTCCTTTACCTCATATACCTTGATATTCTTGTCTGTAATATAAGAGAATAAATGGAATAATACATAGATAAAAATGATAACGATAATAACGATTCCGATATTAAATTTGTAATCCTTTTGAAATTTTACAATATTTTGATTCTTTTTCTTCTTCAAAGGAGTAACATACCTTTCATCATCATTTTATATAATAAGTGGTACTTCTTCTTTGAAAAAGTACCACTCTTCTTATCTTATTATATTTTTATAATTCAACTATTACTTTATCTTGTATTTCGCTCGGGAGATCTTGCTTTGTTGAGGAAACGCTTAAGATGAATTTGACACCAAAGCATTCCGAAATCTGCTCTAATTCTTCAAGCGATGAAGTTAGTCCGTTATTAGTATCGATATAAGCTATTGTAAGGAATGAATCTAAGAATATCTCTTCAATATCGTTATTCTGAGAAATAACACCGCTTAAGAAACCTAAGAATTCGCCTGTTGTATTAAGCGGATATTCACTTATGTTGATAAGTCTTACCTTCGAATCTAAGTCATACATATGCTTTGCACTCTTGTCAATGAAGATAATGCTTCCACTTATCGTATCAACGTCCTTGTTACTTCTGTCGAGAAGTATCTTAGTCTTTCCTTTTCCTTTCTCACCTGCAACAATCTCAATCATAATTAAGACCCCCTTTAAAATATTATAGATAAATTATATTATAGCTACGCAAAAATAACAACCTTTTATGAGCCAAAAGTATCGAGTATCTGATTCATCAGATAATAGAGGTTATTTCTGCAATCAGCATTAAATACTATAGAGATAAGTTCCTCGTTCTTGGAATTCTTTGATAAAAGTACCAGACAATATCCCGCCGGATTAGTTGTACCGGTCTTACCGCCGAGAACAGTTATTCCCACAGGCTGTCTGACCTGATTGGTAAGATATAGATTAGTATTGTCCCACCTCTGATGCACCGGACTTCCGTTGGCGTCGGTATAGGACGCATCATAGCTTGCTGTTGTCACAATATCGTGAAGAAGCTTATTATCAAGGGCTTTATCAAATATTAAATACATATCATATACGGTAGTATAATGATTATCATCGTGAAGACCGTTGGAATTAACGAAATTGGAATGAGTTGCACCGCATAGATTAGCTTCCTTATTCATCAGCTTGGAAAATTCCGCCTCACTACCGCTCATACCCTCTGCGATTGCCACAGCCGCATCATTACCGCTTCGAAGAAGCAGTCCGTATAATAAGTCTTTATATGTGATTCTGTCTCCGGGTTTAAGTCCGCATACGGAAGAATCATTTTTTTGTGCGCATGCATTTTCCGAAACCACGACAACATCGTCAAGCTTAGCGTATTTTACACATACAAGAGCTGTAAGAATCTTGGTTGTGCTTGCGGGATACATCCTGTTGAATACATCTTTAGCGTATTTAATCTCCTCTGTCGTACGATTCGCTAAGATGGCAGAACCCGCAACCTGCGATTCCACTCTTTCAACACCCATATTGGTGCCGTCTGTAATACATAAATCGCTTGCGAACATATTATTACTTGTTGTAGCGTCGCCTTCAATAAGATTATAACCCTTAGAACTCTCATACACGTCATATGTCCTATTATCGTCACATCCGGTTAAAGTTAGAGCTACAATTAATAAAACTCCGACAATAGCAATAAGCTTTTTAAGTCTATTTGTACATATCACGCCACTCAAGATCTCCTCTGTCAAGTGATTTAATCATAAGCTCGGCACTTGCAAGGTTGGTTGCAAGCGGAATGTTGTTCGTATCGCATATTCTTACGATATTATTAACATCCGGCTCATGTGATTTCGCATTCAAGGGATCGCGAAGAAAGATAACGAGGTCAATTTCGTTATGTTCGATTTGGGCGCCAAGCTGTTGAGAGCCGCCGAGATGACCCGTCAAATATTTGTGGACGGGAAGGTTGGTGGCTTCTTCAATAAGGCGACCGGTTGTGCCTGTTGCGAATAATTCGTTCTTCGACAGTATTCCCCTGTAGGCGATGCAGAAGTTCTGCATAAGTTTCTTTTTAGAGTCGTGCGCTGCGAACCCTATATTCATTGTAATACCCCCTCGTATAATATCATGCTTAATCGATATACACTATGAGCACCTTTTTACGACTCCCGCGGCTGAAAAGGTCTCATAGCTGTATATCGAGATTAGTACGTCAGTACTTCTTCGATTGCAATCCCACATTCAGCACCAGACCCATTCCTATGAATAGCGTGACTAGACTGGTAAGACCGTAGCTTAGGAATGGTAAAGGAAGACCGGTATTAGGCATAAGACCGGTTACAACACATATGTTAACGAAACTCTGGTATCCGATGAAGCTTGCCATTCCCATACATACAAGCTTGCCGGATAAGTCTCTTGCCTTTCTTCCGATTGCAATACATTCTATTACAACTGCCAATAATAATAATACTATAATTACGGTTCCAATAAAACCTAATTCTTCTCCTGTTACCGCAAATATAAAGTCTGTCTGAGGTTCCGATATATAATTACCGTTCTTAACGGACTCCACACTGTCTGTATATAAACCTTTTCCAAGGAACTGACCGGAGCCTATGGCCATAATGGAATTCTGCTGTTGATAGGAACTCTCCGGATAATCCTCGGGACGAAGCCATGCAAGTATACGAAGTCCCTGGTATTCACTTAGTATTGACTGACCCTTTCGGAGTACCAAAAGTAATAGTATTCCAATTGAAGGAATGGTCACACCGAAGAATACAGCTACTATTTTCCAGCTTAATCCTACAAGGAACATCATTGTAAATATAATAAGGAACGTAACTATTGTAGTAGACAAATCAGGTTCCCGCAAGATTAAAATCAAAGGTACTGCAGCAAGTACAATAGTTATTATAAGTCGTTTCGGCTTATTGATCTCCTCTTCATATATCATAAGATACCTTGCGAAGAACAGAATCAGCAGTATCTTACATAGCTCGGACGGTTGAAAACGTATACCCACATCAATCCATCTCGTCGCTCCACCGACTGTGGTACCGAATATAAGTACTACAAGAAGAAGAACACATGCAAGACCGTAATATATCCAATAGAAATTCAATATAAAGTCATAATCGATAAGGGATACGACAACCATGGCTACAATACCGATAATAAGACCGATTATCTGCTTGGATTGGTAGTCCTCATTGGCCGAACCGATTACGAGAATTCCTATTATAGTAAGTATAAGAACATATATTACAAGCTTTATTCTGTAATTTTTGAATTTGTAATTTCTTAGATATGTTAACATAATACTCCTATTTTATGTTGATACTTTTTAATAAACCGCTCTTAATCGGTTCAATAAGAAGTTCTTTTCCGTTCCATACAATAACTCCAAGTGGCTCTGTTTCTTTATTTTTAGCACGAAGCGACCATTTCTTATGCATCATGGGTTCGCCTTTAATTCCTCCGATTGTTACGGTATCACATGAGAAGTCTGACGCAACAATGAACATTGTCTTATCTTCGGGAAAGCCTGCATATGCTTCGCCCTCTAAGCTTCCTATTATCATAATATTGCCGGCAGCCTCTACCTTAGCGCCCTTTTTTACATCTCCGAGTATAACAATACTGCTGTCTGATGTGATCTTGGCATTTTTCTTAATGCTGCCTTTAATTATCTTGGCATTTGCATATATTTCATCATGATAGTATTTATCAATCTTATCCTTCATTCTGATGTCTTTAATAACATCATTTTCTTCGATAAGTGTGACTTTTACATCGGAATTAAGCTCAATTGCATCAACGATACAGCCTGTCTCTCCGCTTGTAAGCTCTCTTCCTTCGATTGTAATAATCATATGAGCATCACCCCAGAACTTACGTGAATCAGCGAACTTATGGCAGAGATCCGTAACAAGTGTCTCGAATGGTGCATTCTCATCAAGTAAAAGGCGTATTCCGTATTTAGTTGACTTTATTATGACAGAACTATTCATATAATATCCATTAATCTGTATGTGCACCGCCTGCGGCAACGTTATTGGCGGCACCGTTTACCATTCCCAAATATTCCGGAAGATTATAATAACATCCGATTATATATTTTGATACGTCCTCCGCATTATGTGATGTGAATCCGAATGCAATTCTTGTTGCAATTGATATCTCAGGGTTATCATAAGGTGCATATCCAATGAATAAAGCGTGGTTAGGCTTGTCATAAGACTGTTGTGCCGTTCCGGTCTTACCTGCAACAGGAATAGGGAATCCGGCGAAGCCTTCGTATGTCTCAACAACCATTCTCATACCGCTGTGAATTGCGCCCCACTCACTTTGATCTAATACATCAACTTCATTCTTAAGAGTCGGAGAATATTTCTCTATAACATTTCCCTTAGGATCAGCCACATGATCTAAGAGTGTTAAGTCATATACATTACCTGAATTGGAAATAGCGTTAGCATATCTTGCAATTGCAATTGTTGTTAAGTTGTTATCAGACTGACCGATAGCAGCCATTACCGGATATTCCGTGGCAAGATGAGATGTACTCTCTTCCACCTCAACACCGGTCTTAGCATCTAAGCCATATAACGAAGCATATTTATTAAGCTTCTTTATTCCGGTAGCGTCATTATAATATTCATTACCTGCAAGCCTGTAACCCACTTCATAGAAGAAATAGTTACAAGAATCTCTTATGGCCTGGGCTACATTAATTGTACCGTGTGTGTTGGGATAATACCAACATTTCGGGTGGTTCGATACCTTCTCATATACACCAAGATCCGTAATTGTGGTGCCTGTATCAATCACGCCTTCTGCTAGGCCGGCGGTTGAACTTACTATCTTAAATGTAGATCCCGGCGCCGTCTTCTGCTGTGTAGCATAGTTGTACATGGGCTTAGAATTATTAAGGCTGATAAATGTATAATAAGACGAATCCTTCGGATTGGCAAGTAAATTGGAGTCATATCCCGGATATGATACACAAGCCAGAACTTCACCCGTCTTAGAATCCATAATAACCGTTGAACCGGCACATAAGTCAAGACCAAGCTGTCCCGGTGTTATCTCAAGCGATCTAAGCTTGTCAATTATGAAGTTATAAGGCGGTATTCCACCTCTTGCCACGGCATTTCTGGTGGAATCATCCTTCGGCAGGAAGCCTTGATCATAAAGAGCTGCGCAAAGGTCATTAGGCGAAATGTAATCATCAAGTATAGCGTATTTATAAATCGACCTTGTAAAGCTTGAGTCCTTGTATAAACCTGTAAGAACCTGATTAACGAGGGATTCATACACTTCATCAGTATCGTTATACTTACTTGATGAAGAAAGCTTGGAAATGTCAATCCAGTTCTCGTTAATACAGTATTTGAGGTATTCATTAACGCTTAACTCCTGGTTGGCCCACTTCTTATATGTATCATCATCCTTATCGATTTCATCGGCAATGAGAATCTCTTTTTTCTTAAGATCGTTAATAATATAAGTTATGTAATTCTGGTATTCCTCGGGAAGATCCTTAAATGCTGTTTTCTCATCGTAAAGTATATCATTTAAGGCGTTATGAACCTCTTCTTCCTTTGCCTTAAATGCATTATAAATGTTCTTCTCACAGTCTGTTGCGTCATCATCATTCAGCTTTGAAGCATCAACAAGATTATTAGTTATAAGCGCTGTATAAGCGTCATATATAGGTATCAGGATATCTGATCCGTTGGTATTCTCGTCAGTCGGATAATCCTTAATATTGGCAATCTTAGACACCAAGATACCTGCTATCTCCTGCTCTAACAGCTTATAAGCATATATCTGAAGGTTCTTATCAATAGAGAGATATACATTATTACCGGGCTCGGGATCGACTGTCTTGGATGATGAAATCGGATTACCGAGAGAATCAACATATACAGTCTCAGAGCCTTTTTTACCTGTAAGGTATTTGTTCATATATTTTTCGATGCCAACCTTACCTGCAGTATCGGTAAGCTCATAATTCTCGTCTTCCTTACGAAGTTCTTCCAATTCTTCCGTGGAAATCTTGCCTACATATCCTACAATTGATGAGAATGCCGGTGCCTCATCATACTTTCTTATTTGCTTTTCTTCGATCTGAACACCGACAAGATCGTTCTTATTCTCTTCAACATAAGCAACCGTTTTTTCATTTACATCATTGGCAATAACGGTAGAGATATACTTCTGATATGAATTAAGACCCATGGAATACCTTATTATTGCAATCTTATATTGCATATCCTTAGGATAACTCTTGGGAATGTCATATCTGGTCGTACATAGATAATCCATAATCTGGTCTGCTGAGGCAGTTGACTCATCGAAGCCCATCTTCTTATTGTATGTAAGATCATTAATATCGGCGTATCCAAACACATCTGCTCTGAACCTTTGAAGAGCGGTCCCCTCATCCTCGGTAAATTGATAATTATCGTTGGAATCAAGGACAATACCGAAGTCATTAACGATTACATCACCGTTTTTCTCGATATTGGTGATGAGATCAGCGGCAACTTCATTAAGTGTCTCATTCTTTTCATCGGCAGTCTCATACTCTCCCACGTCTTGTATAGTTACGGCATAGGAAAGGTCGTTATATGCTATTGGATTACCGTTTCTGTCGTATATTATTCCTCTTGTTGCATCAATTGACTGAGTCTTCTCAACCTTAAGATCATAGTTTTCCTGATAGCTTGAACCCAGAATAATCTGAAGCACAAAGAGTCGGATAACCAAAATAATCGCAAAGAGCACAAAGATAGCCATTACGATATTTGTTCTGCTTGAAAATATTTTGTTTTTTAACGAAATTAACCAATCAGACAAATCTACCTCGACTCCTTTTATCCGGCTTATCAATTAAAACATTCAATTTATAGAGAATAAAGTATAATACTATACTAACAAGTATCGTGTATACAATCTCCGGCAAAATCACCGATCTTAAATAGAACAAAAAATCAAATCTGCCTTTAACAAGGAACAGAACAATATATACAATAACGGAATAAATAAGGTCACTTACACCGATAAGTATTATGGGAAGCTTAATATCGTCTCCGTAGAATAATTTCTCGAAAAGACCATTTAGATATCCCACAAGAAGATATATAAGAGCATACATTCCGAAATATGAGCCCGAACTTAAATCAAGAAGAAGTCCGCAGAAAAATCCCACCATCATGCCATCTTTTCTTCCTCTCATAAAACCAAAGGCAGATGTAACGATAATAAGAATATTGGGCGTCACATTTGCCAGAGCAAGATGAGAAAAGATAGCTGTCTGGAGAAGATAAGCTACCACTATTATTAATGCTATAATTACAATTTTTCTAATCAGAGGCTTCCACTCCGGCATTTAGCTCCTCCTTGGTAGTAGTTATAACAAGTACATCCTGCATATGCTTAAAGTCGGCAACCGGCGAAATCTTACCTGACTTCGTCAAATGATTATCATCATCAGAAATAGTTGTAACATATCCGATCAAAAGTCCGGGAAGGAATTTGTCGGAAATATTAGATGTAACAACGGAATCTCCGGGGTTGACGGCATTGGCTTTATCTTCAAGATTACTTAAGAGTATCATATTTTCATTAGTCATATCCTTAAGAGACCCGGATACAATACAGTTATCACCCGTAGAAATAACCATACCCGATACTGATGATGTATCGTCAATTATAGAGCGAACAACGGCGTAGTGACGTCCCACATCAGTAACGATTCCCACAAGACCTGAGCCCGACAATACATTCATATCTTTCTCTATTCCATCGGCACTTCCCTTATTAATGGTAAATGTATTGAACCAATTGCTTGTGCTCTTGGCAATTATTCTGGCTCCCGTCTTCTCGTAGTTACCGTAAGAATGGTCGAGAGCATATAGCGCTTGTAGTTCTTCTAACTCATTTTGCTGAAGCTGCATCGTGTTAATCTGGTTGGTGAGGTCTTCGACCTTATTCTTAAGCTCTTCGTTTTCTGATAGCAGCTCTTCTTTTGTCTTACTCTCCTCCGCATTAAGGAAGATGGTATTACCCAGATAATCGATACCCTTCTGCATGGGAACAAAGATGTAATTGGCAATTGTATGTATGGGACCGCTTGTAAAATTAGTCACATAGCTTGTGAAAAGCAGAATTATACACACAAGAACCATTACGGCGAGTATTATTTTACTTGGAATTTTATTACGATTTCTTCTTTTCATTTATCTTCCTTAACCAACAATTCTTGATTGCATCATGAAGCCGAATTTAGCGAACTTATCTTCTGTTGCGACCCTATTAAGACCTTTAACAACCGTCTCTGCACTGTTCTCGCATACATTAACCTTAATGTTGGTTTCATCATTGAAAAAGTCCGATAGCTCCGAAAGGTTGGCTCCTCCACCGGTTAAGTAAATACCGGAATGAACGATATCCTTGGCAAGCTCCGGCGGAACCTTTTCAAGTGCTCTTTTAACGGCAGAGCATATATTAGATAAGTCTGATTTAATTGCGTTAAATATTTCATCCGACTCTACTTCGAATTCAACCGGAAGTCCGGATACAACGTTACGTCCTACGATTGTCATCTTAAGATCTTTGCCTTCTTTTGCGGCACCGATATTCTCCTTAAGAAGCTTAGCTGTCTTCATGCCGATAAGAAGATTGAACTTTCTTCTAAGGTGTGTAACAATCGATTCATCTAGCAGATTCCCGCCGAATTCAAGAAGCTGCGTCTGAACAAGACCACCGAGGGAAATCACAGATATCTCCGTTGTATCTCCTCCGATATCGACAACCATAACACCGGTAGGTTCCGTAACATCAAGACCGATGCCCAAAGTATCGGCGATGGGTTTCTCACATAGCTTAATGCTTCTTACTTTGTATTTAGACTTAAGGAACAGATCCTGGAAAGCTTTCTTCTCAACTTCCGTAATGTCAGTTGGAACGGAAACCGTAATATCGGAATTCTTGAGTCTTGCACCGAGATCCGACTCTAAGATTTTGAAGACCATAGTCTGCATATTGTCGAAGTCGGCAATTACACCGTTAGATATGGGAAATGATACATCAATATTCTCGGGAGCTTTCTCATACATAGAGTATGCATCATCACCGTAAGAATACATCTGGTTCTCATCTATAACAGCAATTGTGTTACTGATATTAAGGATTTGATCGGATGATTTATCATATATTTTAAGATTATTTGTTCCGAGATCGATTCCATAAGCATTTGACATTTTTCTTCTCCCTTCAAAAGCTACAAACTTACGCTAAATTTTAACATAAGTCGCTGTCTATAACAAGTTTTGAGTCATATAGTTTTTGTAATGAATTAATAATTCCGTATTTTACGGATGGCCATGTAAGTCCACCTTGGAAATATACGTTATACGGTTCTCTTAAGGGTCCGTCGGCGCTAAGTTCTATGGATGAACCTGATATGAAGGAGCCGGATGCCATAATGACCTTATCGTCGTAGCCGGGCATATCCCAAGGCTCAGGGGCCACATAGCTGTCAACGGGTGAAGCCGATTGAATACCTTTACAGAACTCTATAAGAGCTTTTTCATCTCTTAGTTCAATGGCTTGGATTATGTCGTGCCGCATCTCTTCTCCCCTTGGAAATGTGTTATAGCCAAGTTTTTCATATATATTAGCCGCGTAAATTGCGCCCTTAAGTGCCGATGCAGTCACAGTTGGCGACAAGAATAAACCTTGGTACAAAGATAAATTGGCATTAAGGCTTGCTCCTACTTCTTTCCCAAGTCCCGGAGATGTAAGCCTGTATGAACACTGCTCTATTAATTCCTTCTTTCCGACGATATAACCGCCCATAGGAGCTATACCCCCGCCGGGATTCTTAATAAGTGATCCGACTATCATATCGGCACCAACTTCAAGAGGCTCCTTATCTTCAACAAATTCACCGTAGCAATTATCAACCATAATAATTACATCAGAATTTAATTTCTTGATAAATGTAATAAGTTTTCCAATCTTATCCACACCGAAGCTTTCTCTTGTGGCATACCCTCTGCTTCTTTGGATTGTGACAAGCTTTGTTTTGTCATTTAAGGCATTTTTGATTCCGTCATAGTCAAAATCTTTATTATTAATAAGGTCAACTTGTCTGTAAGATACGCCATATTCTTTTAGCGAACCTTTAGACTGTCTTATTCCGATGACTTCTTCTAATGTGTCGTATGGTTTTCCTACGGGAGATAATAGTTCGTCGCCGGGACGAAGATTTGAAAAAAGAGCAATAGCCAATGCGTGAGTTCCACAGGTAATCTGGCTTCGAACTAAGGCGTCCTCGCCCTTGAATACATTAGCGTAGACCTTCTCTAATGTATCTCGTCCTATATCACCGTAGCCATAGCCGGTAGAAGAATTAAAGCATTCGTTCGATACTTTGGCGTCATGCATAGCCTTTATGACTTTTAACTGGTTAAGCTCTGCTGTCTTATCTATGTTATCAAATCGCTCCTTTAATTCGGACTCTACATTATTGCAGTAGTCATATATTTTTTCGTCAATTCCAAGATTATTGTATTGTTCTTTTAATTTATCCATTATTGATTATTCCTGTCATATAAGACAGAATCCTTTCGTTATCATAGTCGTATTTACTCTTATCGACCCATATGACATTATCCTCGCGGCGAAACCATGTAAGCTGTCTCTTGGCGAAATGTCTTGTATTCTTCTTGATATTATCTTTTGCGACTTCGAGTGTCGTTTTGCCGTCCAAATAGTCTACAACTTCTTTATAACCAATTCCCTGCATTGAATTGTATGAACTATCAAGCCCGAGACTCAGAAGTCCTTCTACTTCATCCACAAGTCCTGAGTCAATCATTTTATCAACACGTTCATTGATTTTTTTATAGAGCTTTTCCCTATCATCGGTTAATACGAAATATTTAGCGTCGTATACGGCATCTTTCGCTTTTTCTTCAACGTTATGCTCGGATATCGGTCTGTCATTAAGCTTATAATACTCAATAGCTCTTATTACTCTCTTTGTATTATTGGGATGAATCTTTTCTGCTGATTCTTCGTCGATTTCTCTAAGCATATTATGAAGATACTCACTGCCTTTTTCGTCCAATACTTTCTCAAGTTCATTTCTGATTTCGGAATTATCCTCTTCTTTGAAATCGATATCGTATATTACCGATTGAATGTAGAAGCCGGTTCCTCCGACAATTATGGGAATCTTACCCTTTTTCACAATCTCTTTAATGGCATTACTTGCCATTTCCTTGAAAATGTAGATGTTAAAGTCGTCTTTCGGAGAAAGAACATCAATAAGATGGTGTGGTATACCTTGCATCTCTTCTTCTGTTATTTTCGCACTTCCGATATCCAGACCCTTATATACTTGAATGCTGTCGGCGGATATAATCTCTCCGTTAATACGCTTGGCAAGTTCAATTGAGAGATCGGATTTGCCCACAGCAGTGGGACCTGTTATAATTACCAATTTATTCATACGTTAGTTTCCTTTTTAACGCTTCGTGGATTCAAATAACTCTCCGCCACTGATGTGTCATGAGAGTTTTTGAACTCCACGAAGCAACTATAATGTTCTGCCAAATTTTTTCTCGATCTCATACTGAGTCATCTTAATAATAGTGGGTCTGCCATGGGGACAATGGAATGGGTTGTCAAGCTGTAACAAATCATCAATAAGACTCTTGGCTTCATCAACAGTTAGATTCATATTACCCTTAATAGCAGCCTTACAAGACATGGATGCTATCTTATCCTTAATAATACTTTTATCATATCCTGATTTAATATTAATACAATCTCCAATCATTTCGAGGAATAATGACTTAGCATCAACATTATAAATGTTATCGGGTATTCCGTTAATCGCATATTCTTTACCACCGAAATTCTCAATCTCATATCCGATTTCATTGAATATATCTATGTTATCATTAAGAAAATCTTCCTCAGCCGACGACAATGTAACGATTATAGGTGGTGATATCTGTTGTGTTGTCATTCTCTTATCATTAATGAGCTTTATGGTTTTCTCATATAAGACTTTCTCGTGTGCTGCGTGCTGATCGATTATATAGAGGCTGTCATCGAATTCCACAAGCCAATATGTGTCGAAAAGCTGGCCGATAATCTTATGCTCCTTAACTGCTTCTTCGGAGAGAAATGAAAGTTGTTCGCCACCGGTCTCTGATAGAATTTCATGATAATTAGTATCCTCTTTTATCTCATCTTCAACTTCTTCTTTGGCTTCACTATACCTAATAGTCTCATACGGCTCAATAACAGGGCTCTTCTTATCAATAGAAGGCGTCTCATTAATAGTGTCTTCCCTAATGTCTTCAATTCCGTGAAGCGCATTACTTATACAATCAGTAATATACTCTTCAAAGTTTACGGAATTATCAATTCTAATCTCCATCTTGGTCGGATGAACATTTACATCAATTAGGCTCGTATCTATATCTATCATAAGACAGATAAAGGGATATTGATGTTGCATCAAGAATCCCGTGTACCCTTCTTCCGCTGCTTTAGATATCTTATTACTCTTAACAAAACGCTCATTTACGTATATATTCTCATAGGAACGATTGCCTTTAATGACAGAAGGATTCCCTATAAATCCTGTGATATTAAAAGCATTCTCACTAAAATCTATTGGGATTAGATTCTTGGTTATCTCTTTACCGTATATCTGATAAATACAATCCTTAAGCTTACCCGTTCCGATTGTAGAGAGTCTGTTCTTCTTATCAATTGACAATTGAAATGCGATCTCCGGATGAGAAAGAGACAGCTTCTCAACAATTTCAGAGATTAGATTCCCCTCGGTTCTCGGGCTCTTAAGGAATTTCTTACGTGGTAACGTGTTATAGAATAAATCTCTTATAATAAATGTGGAACCGTCCGGAGCGCCTATTTCTTCAAATTTCTTCTCTACAGCTCCTTCTATCTCATAAAGCGTTCCGAGCATCTCGTCTTCCGTCTTGGTTATAAGTTCAAGCTTACTTACAGCCGCAATACTTGAAAGTGCTTCACCTCGAAATCCCAATGAAGTTACGAAGTTAAGATCCTCTGCATTCTTAATTTTACTGGTGGAATGACGAAGAAAGGCTTTCCTAACCTCAGAATTATTGATTCCGATTCCGTTATCGGACACTCTGATTTTAGACGTTCCGCCCTTCTCAATTTCAACCGTAATAATAGATGCACCTGCATCAATTGCATTTTCAATAAGTTCCTTTACAACGGATGCAGGTCTTTCTACAACTTCACCGGCTGCTATTTTATCAATTGTTTCCTGATTAAGTAATTCAATTTCCGACATATTGTTTCCTTTGTTAATACAAATAGTTAAATTATAATTTAATATTAATTACCATCTGTTTCTGACTTTGTTGGACAGTTCATCGAGCTTGTTCATAGCCTCAACAGGCGTCATGTTGTTAACATTAATCTCCCGAAGCTCTTTTATTATATCTTCATCCTTAACGGTGTCGAACATAGACATTTGAAGCATGTCGATTTCTTCAGCTTTTTCTTGCTTTTTTGGCTTTGTCTTGACGGTAATGGATTTTGCTATATCAAGGTTATCATTCTCTATAAGTTCATTCAGGATTTCATTTGCTCTGTCAACAACCATATCCGGGATTCCCGCAAGCTTAGCAACCTGGATACCATAGCTCTTATCGGCACCGCCGGGTACTATTTTCCTGATAAATACGATATCATCACCATTTTCTTTGACTGCAATACAATAATTATTAACGCCGTTTAATTTGCCCTGAAGTTCTGTAAGCTCATGATAATGTGTGGCAAATAAAGTCTTGGCGCCGATCAGCTTGGGATTGGCAATATATTCGACAACAGCCCATGCAATAGACAGTCCGTCAAATGTTGAAGTGCCACGACCTATCTCATCAAGTATAAGAAGAGAATTCTCTGTGGCATTCATAAGAATGTTGGCAACCTCGTTCATTTCCACCATAAAGGTGGATTGTCCGCTTGCCAAATCGTCAGATGCCCCCACACGAGTAAATATCCTGTCAACTATTCCGATATTCGCAGACTTGGCCGGAACAAAGCTACCTACTTGAGCCATAAGAGTAATAAGGGCAACCTGTCTCATATATGTTGATTTACCCGCCATATTGGGACCGGTGATAATGGACACCCTATTCTTCTTCGAATCAAGATAGGTATCATTATCAATAAATTGGTTATCCTTAAGCATTTTCTCCACAACGGGATGACGACCGCCTTTAATATCGATAGAACCATCGCTGTTAAGACTTGGTCTAACGTAGTGATTCTTCTCTGACACAAAGGACAATGCCGTATATACATCAATCTCCGCCAGAATCTTAGCAGTCTTTTGGATTCTTACGATGTTATCGTTAATTACACCCAGAACTCCCATGTATAATTCGTATTCTAAGGAAGACAGCTTCTCTTTTGAATTAAGAATAGTATTTTCGAGATCCTTTAATTCTTCCGTATAGTATCTCTCGGCATTGGTAAGTGTCTGCTTCCTGATAAAATAATCGGGAACAAGCTCAAGATATGAATTGGTAACCTCAAGGTAATAGCCGAATACTTTATTATATTTAACTTTGAGATTTTTGATGTTAGTATTATCCCGTTCTTTTTCTTCCAGAGAAGCAATCCACTTCTTGCCGTCAGTATCTGCTTTTTTCAAAGTGTCAACCTCTTTATTATATCCTTCTTTAATTATTCCGCCTTCCCTAATTGTTATTTTGGGCTCTTCAGCTATGGCATCATTAATTAAAGTATATATATCACTAAGGTCATCGATTTCTTTATTCATTTTTTTGAAGAGCTCCGACTTATAATCGCCGATAAGAGAAATTATGTCGGGTATTACCTTGAGAGTATTCTTAAGAGCAATTAAGTCTCTGGGATTGGCGGTTTCATAAGATACACGAGTTGTTAGACGTTCCAGATCATACACACCGCTTAGATACTCTCGTATCTCTTCTCTGTTGATAATATCGTTATTAAGCTCTTCAATAACATCAAGTCTGTTATTGATATCACGAGGATTAATAAGGGGCTGTTCAATAAATGAACGAAGCGTTCTTGCACCCATGGCTGTCTTTGTCTTATCAAGAACCCACAGAAGCGAACCCTTCTTCTCTTTATCGCGAAGTGTCTCGGTAAGCTCAAGATTTCTTCTTGTTGAAGAATCAAGAAGCATATATTCTCCTGCAATATAAGGTTTAATGGTATTAAGCTGATTAAGTGAAGATTTCTGTGTATCCATAAGATACATAAGAAGACCGCCGGCGCTTACAGCACCCAGCGAAAAATCATTTAGTCCCAAGGCATTAATGCTATTTACCTTAAAATGCTCTGTAAGAACTTTACATGCAGAATACTCTTCGAAATAATGATTGGGGAGAGGTGAAATCGCAATATTTTGCTTGCTCCTTAAATAATCAATATCAATTCCGCTTACAAGAAATGATTCATTACATATAATCTCACTTGGAGCGAATTTATTGATTTCGTCAATAAGACCTTTGTCATTATCGCATTCCGTAAGAACGAAATCTCCCGTTGTTACATCGCATACCGATAGACCGTATTCCTTATCAAGACATACTATTCCCATGATATAGTTATGCTTTGTTTCATCAAGAGAAGCATTGTCGATATTTGTTCCCGGAGTCACAATACGAACGACCTCTCTTTTTACCATACCCTTTGCATTCTTGGGATCTTCTACCTGCTCACAAATGGCAACCTTGTACCCTTTTTTGACAAGCCTTGTAAGGTATGTCTCTGCAGCATGAAAAGGCACACCGCACATAGGTGCACGTTCGGGAAGACCGCATGATTTTCCTGTTAGTGTAAGTTCAAGTTCTTTCGATACCGTCTTGGCGTCATCAAAGAACATTTCATAGAAATCACCCAGTCTGTAGAATATAATACAGTCTTTATACTCTTCTTTTGTGTCGAGATAATGCCGCATCATCGGCGTTAATTCACCCATTTATCTGTCCCTTTTAATCTTATCTATTATTGCTTCGGCCACCTTGATTCCGTCAACGGCAGCTGACATTATACCGCCTGCGTATCCTGCTCCTTCTCCGCAGGGAAATATGTTATCTATATTGGATATCATTTTGTCATCCCTTAGTATCCTGACAGGCGAAGAAGTTCTGCTTTCTACTCCCGACAGAACGGAATCACCGTTATTAAAGCCATTTAATTTACAACCGAAGGTATCAATACCATTTACTATCGATTCATTAATTTCTTTTGAAAAAAGCTCATTAAGATTGGCGAAGTTATATTTGCAAATGCCGGTAGGCTTAATATAACCAAGCTCAGTTGACATTACATTTTCCTTATAATCCTTGTATAATTGAATGGGAATACTGCCTTTACCAAGTTCGTAGGCCTTTCTTTCAAGGTTTCGCTGATATTCAATTGCCGCCATCGGGTCATTTAGATCGAATTCCTTCTCTCCCACTGTAACAACAATAGCGGAATTGGCATTTTCTGAGTCTCTTGCTTCATCTGACATACCGTTAACTGCAAGAAGTCCCGCTTCACTTGAAGCATTTACAACATATCCGCCGGGGCACATACAGAAGGAAAAGACTCCTCTGCCATTGACAAGATTAGTTGTGAGCTTATAGGCGGCAGGCTCAATATCCGGAGCATAATTCGAATAGTTAATTCCATATTGAACTTTATTAATATCCTCTTGTAAATGTTCTATTCTAAGCCCAACCGCAAATTGTTTGCCTGTCATTTCAACATTCGATTCATAAAGCATTCTAAATGTATCTCTTGCGGAATGACCTATCGCAAGGCAAAGATAATCGCAAGGAACAATCTTTGATTCGGACAATTCAATACTGTCTATTTTATTAAATTTATAATTAATTTTTGTGAGTTTCGTGTCAAATAGGAATTCTCCGCCACACTCGATTATTTCACTGCGGATGCTTTTAACAACGTTTACAAGTGTGTCAGTACCGATATGAGGCTTTGCGTCATACAGTATATTATTATTGGCTCCATGTTCTGCGAATGTTTGTAGGACATATGTTATTCTTCCGTTTTTGTCTTTGATGCCTGTATTTAATTTCCCATCGGAAAATGTTCCTGCTCCGCCTTCGCCGAATTGAACATTGGAATCAGGTTTAAGTACACCTTCTTTCCAAAAAGTCTTAACATCGGACAGCCTTTTTTCAACGGAAGAACCGCGTTCTATTATTATAGGTTTTAGTCCCACTTTAGCAAGAATTAACCCACAGAATAAACCTGCGGGTCCCGCTCCTATAATATATATTTTTGATTTGCTTTCTATACTGTCCGGTTCATTATATACCACCGGACGATATTTTTCTATTTTATTGTTCCTTATATTCTTAAGGATTTTATCTTCATTATCAGCATTTACGGCAATATGATAATTATAACAGATTAAAGGCTTACGACGAGCATCGATTGAACGCTTAATAATCTTAACGTCTTTAATTTGACTTGGCTTAATATGAAGAAACTTTGCAGTTTTCTCGGTCAAACTACGCAATTGTTCAGCTTTATCATTATTATATTTACATTTAACATCTCTTATAAGTATCATATTATCAAATCTTATCTCAGCAAGTGGAGTCTCTCTGCTATATTAATCAGAAACTCTCCCTTAGGTATCCTTTCCATATCATGTCTCGTAATTCCTTTGAACAAAAGCATTGCCACGGCATATACAATCATTCCGAGAACTATTGCTATTATACAGCTAAGAAGGTTAGATGAAGAAATCTTCATAAATAAATTATATACACCGAATACCACAAGCCCCATAATTGCCGAGGATACCAAAGGAATCAGATATGTCATCTTAACATTTTGCCTTGCATGGGTGCTCTTCCTAAGGGGTACTGCATTAAGGACACACATTACAGCCGCATAGAAAGCGTTGGCGATTATAACAGCGTATATATTAAGATAGAAGAATTCCATAAGCACAAGAAGTAATACTACATGAAGCACAAGGGCTATAATAGCATTAATA
The DNA here is from genome assembly GCA_905233695.1 of uncultured Lachnospiraceae bacterium. Classification (GTDB taxonomy): domain Bacteria; phylum Bacillota; class Clostridia; order Lachnospirales; family Lachnospiraceae; genus RUG191. The sequence continues at coordinate 31,877 of CAJODN010000004.1, forward strand.
ACGGGAATTCTAAGCTTATTAATTCCCTGCAGAAGTCCGTTAGACAGGCTTGATATTGAGTAGAATATGACGGCTATTGAACCGACAATTAACATATAGCCTGATGTGGGATCGGAATCTGCGAATAGCAGTTCCATTATAGGCTGTGCAAGAACCATAAGCCCGGCTGTACAAGGGAATGCGAATATCATAATAAAACGATATGCCGAATGAATCTGACTACGCAAAGTCTTCCTGTCTTTCCTCTCATACGCCATTGTAAGCGCCGGCACGGCTGATGCCGCAATTGATGAAGATATTGATATGGGGACATTAATAAGAACCTTGTATTGTCCCGAGAATACACCCCACCAATCCGATATCTGTTCGGGAGAATAGCCTTGTGCATTGGCGATATTCTTAAAAATACCCTGATCAATAATCGCACTTACATTAAATAGAGTCGTACTAAGAAGTACGGGCACAATTGTAAGGACAAGTATCTTGATAATTGTGGCGTAGCTTTCCGTGTATTTATGCTTGTCTTTTCTGACCTTACGATTGAATCGTCTGTAATAAGCACAGAATACGAGCACCATGAATATAAGAGCCACTACTGCTCCGCTTAAGGTTCCCAGAGTACCTCCTGCGGCTCCGTATGCGGCTCTGTAGCCTTCGGGATCGTTAAGCACTCCTCCAACCTTAAGTCCATATCCAACAAGTGCCACAGCCGCAACCACAGAAACAACGGCATTGACAATCTGTTCCGCAATCTGAGATATGGCAGAGGGCATTGTCGTATTAAGACCTTGGAAGAATCCGCGAAGAACACCAACTATTGCTACAATAAACAACGTCGGTGAAAGCACCTTAAGTGCAATAATTGAATAAGGTGTCTTAAGAAGCGTACCGGTAAAAAAATCAGCAAAGAAGTATACCAAAAAAGCAGCTACGGCTCCCGTAATTGCAGCAAATGCAAGAGAGCCTATAAGAACCTTCTTGGTATTCTTAGCTTCACCCTTAGCAATCCTGGCCGCCACCAGCTTAGAGACGGCCAGAGGAATGCTAAATGATGAAATAATCAGTATTATGTTGTACACTTCAAAAGCGGTGCCATAATAGTCGTTACCACGCTTTCCGATTATAGCTGTAAGAGGGATTCTGTAGAGAAGTCCAACAATCTTACTTACAATCTGTGCTATGGCAAGAATCGAACCCTGTAAAAGGAAATTATGGTCGCTTTTCTTCGCAGCACTCATAGATTATAACCTTTTATTTTTTCGTGTTAGCGGCATTATACTCCTCAATTGTCGCATAGTACTGATTCTTTTCCTTGAATTTATTCTCGGTTGTGCAGATCCATGTTCTTCCTTGATTAATAACAAGTTCATTACCCTGCATGTCATAATACTTTGTTACATCATTCTCTGTAGGACGCTTCCATGTGATATCAATCATCTTACCCTTGGTGAAGTACTTACCTGTTCCGCTTCCCGTTGTCTCAATCCAGATGTAAGGGCTGTTAGCCGTATCATGCTCTTCTAAGTCATGACTGTCAACATCCTGGAAAATGATATTATCACATGCAACCTGTGAATTATCAAGACCGTCGATTTGTTCTTTACCGAACTGGAATCTCTTATATTTCTGAGTTGCGGCGTCATATTCGAATCTGGGAAGGTTAACGAAGAAATAAGGTTTAATAACAGCACAATCCATTGCACCTTCTACTGTTAACATATTCGGCTTATCATCTTCCGCAAATGTGAACTTCTTAGGCTTAGACTCGTCAAGTGCTGTTCTGTAGCCCTTCTGCTGTACACCTGCCATAATTTTACCGCGATCTGTATATACGTTACTCGGTGAAGCGTGATCGTTGGTTCTGTAGAAGCAAACCGAATCCATCGCAGGATCGATTACACCGCTTATATTATCAATATAATCGCTTCGTAATATATCAATGGCTCTTACACTTGCACCCCAGTTAACGAAGATGGCATCGAATTCATGGTTAAAATAGCAATAATACGGCCTGGCCGAACGCACATTTCCAATCTTCATATCGTCCGGAATATTGTTGTCGTAAAGCACCATGAATCTAGTTGAGCTTCCTTCAACCGGACATTCGTATATAACTCCGGAAGAATTAAGTCCAAAAAGCGGATGATTGTGCTTCTCATTCTCATGCATAACAGCAATCGGACGTTGCATTGCAATATTCTTATCAAGCCACTGTCCGGTAAGAATACTCTGTGCCTGTCCCGGATGCTTGTCAACCACTACTTCCTGCTTTGGCGTCTCGTCAGTTGGACGAAGCAGGAAATATGCAGTTACACCACCCCCTGCCAATACTACGACAGCTATAATAATAGCAATTATCGCTTTTTTACTCATAACACATCCTCCTTTTTATAGATAAAATAATGAGTACCTAATTAATTATTCTCTAAGTATATTAAGTGTACTAAGTATCATTTTTTGTTTTTCTTCCATAACCGCTCTCTCTTCATCCTCCATATGGTCATAGCCTAAGAGATGAAGCATTGAGTGGGTTATCAGAAATGCGTATTCTCGTCGGACACTGTGATTATATTCCTCTGCTTGCTTATAAATCATGGGGACCGAAAGTACGATGTCTCCCAGCATTATTTCTCCGGTATCGGGATTAGTATATTCTTCATTAGCTGAAAGGAAATTATACATATCCGAACTTCGATTAGTTATCGTTGTTTCTATATCATAGTCGACAAGTGGAAAGGATAGCACATCCGTCGTCTTATCAATATTTCTATAATCGTGATTTAATTTTCTGACATATTCATCATCTGCAAATGTTATACCAATCTCCGCTTCATAAGGAAAGCATTCTTCCTTAAGAACATTTTCCACAACCGATGAAGCGACAGATTCATAATCGAAATCGAACTCAGTATTGTATTCTGAAAGATAATTAATTGTCATATGAAGCTTTCCTCATTAACAAGTCTCTGTCTTACTTTAAGAAATTGATTCATGCTAAGTCCGGAGTTATCGTAATATCCTGCCTGAGAATAATCGTTTAATGTCTGGTATATAACCATATCCTGATTCCATGATGAAGACATGGTTTCCCTGTCCATAAGTTCTATCTTGGTTACAAGCATATCAACCATATGAACAATAGCTGATTCCGGAGTTGAGGGCTTACTCACTATTCCGCCGTATTCGGAAATAATCGTAATAACATCTCTGGGAAAACAGTTTTCAGTGGCAACCCTTACGGCATTATCAATCTCGGGCTCGCCTTCCATACGTCCCAACCTGTAATAAAAGCCACCGCATGCGGCACACATTTCATTCGCTTCAATCACCTTGGCACATTCTCTTGCGAGACTCGACACTTTAACGGCGTGTGTATACTCAGCAAGGGAATAATTCTTAATATCCTTAACAAGGCTGTAATCCTTACTCAGAATAGTATTATACTTATTGGTATTATCCTTAATTGAGCGTTCTAAAAGCGGATTGAATAAAAGCCCGAAGAATAATGCACTCACAGCGCCGAGTATCAATGTAGATATGACAAAAGGCAACTGCATATTATAATTAAGGAGATAATAGCATATTAACGTAATCATCACATTGGATGAAAATATTATAACAATAACATCCGGCCGCATCTTATCCTCACTTGTCTTCATATATGAGGATGAGACCTGAGATACAAGCATAATAAGAATATAACATATCATTACGATGTTATTGGAATGCTGTACATAGCATAAGCTGATTATCATATAAAGCGATATGGAAAGTGATACCGTCTCATCGCATACAGTAGTCAGAATTATAGGAAGAAGTGCTACGGGTACAAGAAACTCCGGCAGAAAATTACCCGCAATTATGATAATCCAGCAATAAAGCAGTCTGAGACACAGTCTTCCGTAGCTTGTATCGAAATCAACAAGCTCCTTGCGATTTCTCTTATGCATAACCGATATCGCAACAACAATTGCGAATACAATCGTTATAAATACAAGGCATAATGTCTGATCAATCAGTAAATGGTTATAAATAGATATCGAAATAACGCTTACAAGACTTATGAAAAAGCATATAAGCAGATATAACACCCTGATTTTTGCGATATATTCTCTTTTTTTTACAACTTGTTTTTGTTCCATGATGTGTTAAATATTAATTCTATAATTAATTTTTCTTCTTATGGTCGTTTTTACATTTGTTTTCGAACTTCTCATAAGCATTTACAATCTTCTGAACAAGAGGATGCCTTACAACGTCCTGACCGGTAAGTCTACATATTCCGATATCCTCAATACCTGATAATACTCTCATTGCATTATCAAGACCGGATACGGTTCCCTTCGGAAGATCAATCTGCGTATTATCTCCGGTAATTACGGCTTTAGAACCGAATCCTATTCTTGTTAAGAACATTTTCATCTGAGAAGAAGTTGTATTCTGTGCTTCGTCAAGTATAATATATGAGTTATCAAGAGTTCTTCCTCTCATATATGCAAGAGGCGCCACCTCAATAAGCCCTTTTTCCATATTGCGAAGGAAGCTGTCGGCTCCCATTATCTGATAGAGTGCGTCATAAAGCGGTCTTAGGTACGGATCCACCTTGCTCTGCAAGTCGCCGGGAAGAAATCCAAGCTTCTCTCCCGCTTCAATCGCCGGACGAGTAAGAATAATCTTCTGCACCTCATCTCTGTTAAATGCTGATATTGCCATTGCCATTGCAAGATAAGTCTTACCTGTTCCTGCAGGACCGATTCCGAATGTAATCATATTCTTCTTCATGGAATCGATATATTCCTTCTGACCAATCGTCTTAGGCTTAATTGGCTTTCCGTATATTGTATGGCATATGACACCGTCAAGCTTAAGAAACGAATTGTCATAGTCTTTTCCGAGGCTTATAGCGTAATTAACGGATTGTTCGTTAATCTCATTACCTTTTTTATATGATTCTACAAGGTTATATATTATTTTCTCACAACCGGCCACATTATCCTTATTGCCGACAATTTTCACATAATCCTCCCTGGGAATTATTGCCGTATTAGTTGACTTTTCAATCATTTTGGCATAGCAGTCAAGCTCTCCGAATACAACACTTATTATATTGTTGGGGATATTGATTTTAACGGTGTATTTTTCCATAAGCTACTGAATAATATCTAAGATCATCTTAGGTCTTTCTATTCTTTCTTCATTGATTTCATAAGCAGAAACAATCATTTCATAGGCTGTATCAACCTTATTCTCATCATTACCGTAGATATAGGCAAGTATTTGACCGCGTTTTACCTGATCTCCGATCTTTTTGTTAAGCACAACGCCGACGCTTGCATCAATCTCATCATCAAGATTTTCTCTTCCGCCGCCAAGAGCCATTACAGCTTCTCCCACTGTGCGAGCATCAATTCTATGTATATATCCACTCTCTTCCGCATTTACTTCGCGAATAATTGATGCATTAATAAGAGCGTCGTAATTCTTGACGTAAGATATGTCTCCGCCTTGGTTTTGTACAAATTCAAGGAATTTATTATAAGCACTTCCGTTACTTATGGCAGTTTCCATAAGAACTCTGGCTTCACCGATATTATTGGCCTTCTTGGCAATAAGAAGCATATATGCACCTAATGTGTATACAACTTCCAATACATCGGGCATACCATATCCTTTAAGAGTACGAACCGCTTCGGCAATCTCAATGGAATTACCGATTCCGTATCCTAACGGCTCATCCATATTGGTGAGTACGGCAACTGTTTCTTTATCGGAGTTTTTACCGATTTCTACCATTTTCTGCGCAAGCTTTCTTGCGCTTTCTACATCTTTCATAAATGCTCCGCTACCGACGGTAACATCAAGAACGATTCCGTCGCAGCCGCTGGCAAGCTTTTTACTCATAATTGAACTTGCAATAAGCGATATCTCGTCGACTGTTGCGGTAACATCGCGTAGAGCATAGAGCTTCTTATCAGCGGGAGCAAGTTCTGTTGTTTGCGCCGCTATAGCAACATTAATTGAATTAACACTGTCAATGAATTCTCTCGTGGAAAGGTCTGATCTGAATCCGGGGATACTTTCAAGCTTATCAATTGTTCCGCCTGTATATCCGAGTCCTCTTCCGCTCATCTTCGCAAAGGGAACATCAAGAGCACCGATTATTCCTATAAGAATAAGTGTAACCTTGTCTCCCACACCACCGGATGAATGCTTGTCAACCTTTATTCCTTTAATCTCTGACAAATCAAGAGTATCACCGGAAGATCTCATGGCATGAGTCAACTCAGTAAGCTCATTCTTGCTTAGCCCATTAAAATACACTGCCATAAGAAAAGCAGACATCTGATAATCAGGAATATTTTCTAATGTGTAATTCTTGATAAACCAATGAATCTCTTCTTTTGTTAATTCCTTGTTCGCTTTTTTCTTCTCAATTAGATCGGTAACTCTCATTTTTACTCCGTTTTTATACACATTTATTTATGATAGGGTTCATTATTAATAATTCGAAATGCTCTGTATATCTGTTCTGACAGGACTACCCGCATAAGCTGATGAGGAAATGTCATATCTGAAAAGCTAAGCCGAAGATTTGCCATATCAAGCACTTCTTTATGAAGTCCCATTGAACCGCCAATAATAAAATCTACATTTGGTTTTCCGCTTATTGCCAGTTTATTTAACTCCTCCGAAAACTCAACTGAATCCAACTTCTTCCCTTTAATATCAAGAGCGATTACATATTCGTTATCTTTGATATTATTGATTAAGCGATCCTTTTCTTTGGAAAGAATTATATCTGTCTCCTTATCAGAAGCATTTTCCTTTGTTTTCTCATCGGCCACTTCAATTATCTTAAGATTACAGTATTTCGATAACCTTTTACTGTATTCCTTTATTGCATCTTGGAAGTATTTCTCTTTAATTTTGCCGACAGATATTATTTTAATATTCATGGTGTATATTCGTAATTAGCCCTAAGTACATCCGATGACATGCCGTGCTTGTCAACCAATATAACGGAAAGTACGTTATTTCCTTCCGGTATATCAATAGGTCCGTAGTAACGTTCCGAGCTTGAGGTTGGCGTTGAACCGTCCCATGTATAATATATCTTAGCACCGTCAAGGTTTGTAGAAATAGTAACGCTTGTGGGACTGTCGAAATGTCCGCTTCTCGGTGAAAGAGTCGGGTAATCGGGTGCTTCATAGCTTATCTGATATTTTTCCGTTGTAACAATACTCTTCTCCGCTTTATCGTTATATGCAATAGCTTTAAGAGTGGTCTCACCGCTACTTATCTTAATAGGAGAAGAATAGAGCTTACCGTTCTCCTTTGTAGGCGTTGTTCCGTCCAAGGTATAATACATTGTGCATCCGCTGTCACAAGTAAGTGTTACTTCTTTATCCTCATTATATTTACCGCCTTTAACAGACGCGGCCGGCGGAGTAACCACAGTATCGTCAAAAAGCTTCATTATAGCGGACGAAGGAGCATTTTTCTCTAACTCTTGTAACTTCTCGGAGTTATCGCTTGCGGTATATAGAACAATCAGCGCCTTATATACATCAACAGATTCACTGTCGATCTTTAATGCTTCAAGAAGTATATCTTCAGCCATATCGTATTTCTCAAGTATGATATAGTCTTTACCCAGAGCTACGCGAGCTTCCACGGAATCCGGCTTTTGCTCCAAGGCAGATTTATATACTTCGATTGCCTCTTCGTATTTACCGCTATTATCAAGAGAAGAACCCCTTATCATCTTGAATCTGAAAGATGTGAAGAATATTACGGCTGCAATTGCAAGAATAACAGCAACGCATATTAGGATAAATATTATCCGATTCTTCTTAACATTCCATATTTTATCGATAAAAGCGTTCCCTGTAGGCTTCTTCGTTTCCGGCTCATCCGCTTTATGTTTAATAGCATTTTGCCTATCGATTTCGTCCTGCTTTTTCTTTAATGCCGCTTGCCTTTTGGCAAATGCTTCATCATCCTCAAGAAGTGAATGAAGAACCTCTTCTTCAAGAACATTATAGTCTGATACAATCATTGCTTCTTTACCGCAATGTTCACAGTATACAGAACCCGCTCTTATTTCTTTTCCGCAATTAGCACATTTCATCTGAATTATTTCCTATTTATTCTTTAGTTCAACTGATTTTACACAATTATTCATAAGCATGGCGATTGTCATGGGACCGACACCACCGGGAACAGGCGTAATGGCACTGCAATGTGGCGCTACATCATCAAATAATACATCACCGCACAGTTTATTATTCGAATCTCTGTGGATGCCTACATCGATTACAACAGCGCCGTCTTTAACATATTCAGAGGTTATGAATTCTTTCTTGCCGACACCGACAATTAGAATATCAGCTTGTTTACATATTTCTTTAAGATTCTTGGTATGAGAATGTGTTACTGTAACAGTCGCATTATTATTAAGCATAAGAGAAGCCATAGGCTTTCCTACAATGTTACTTCTTCCCACAACAACACAGTGGGAACCGTCAATTTGGATATTGTTTCTATTCAGAAGTTCAATAATACCTGCCGGTGTACAAGATAAGAATCCGTCAACGCCAAGATTGAGTGCTCCCATGCTGTAAGGGCTGAAACCATCAACATCTTTTTCGGGAGATATTGCATTTATTACATTAAGAGGATCAATATAATCCGGAACAGGAAGTTGTACAAGTATGCCGTTAACAGATGAATCATTATTAAGCTTATTAATAAGTTCAAGGAGTTCCTCTTCAGATGTGTCTCCAGGAAGTTCATATGATCTCGAATTAATTCCGATATACTCACATGCCCTCTTCTTGTTTCTGACATATACGGTACTGGCGGGATCGTCACCGATTTGAATAACGACAAGTGTAATTTCAGTGCCATCTTCCTTTATCTTATTTACTTTAGCTTTAAGTTCATCTTTTATATCAGTTGATATCTTCTTTCCGTCAATAATCAGTGGTTCCATGTTCTCCCCTTTCGATTATATGTTTTATTGTACATTTATCATACTAAAACAACCCTGTGATAACACCGTCATCGGTAATATCAATATTAAGAGCCGCAGGATTCTTGGGAAGTCCCGGCATTGTCATAATCTGACCGGTGATTGCAACGACGAAGCCCGCACCTGCAGATACATATACTTCTCTGATGTTAAGAGTATAATCGGTAGGTCGGCCAAGTACTTTCGGATCATCAGACAGTGAGTACTGTGTCTTAGCCATACATACGGGAATGTTGTCAAAGCCAAGCTTAGTAAGTCTGTCAATCTCTCTGTTGGCAGCATTAGAATATGCAACATCTTTAGCACCATATATCTCCGTTGCAACCTTCTCGATCTTCTCTTTGATTGAAAGGTTATTATCGTATAGTGGCTTGAAGTTACTTTCCTTCGTATTGATTGTATCAATTACGGCATTGGCAAGTTCGATTCCGCCTTCTCCGCCCTTTTCCCATACTTCTGATAATGCGAATTTACAGCCTCTTTCCTCACAGAAGTTCTTAACGAATTCGATCTCCTTATCCGTATCTGCAACGAAGGCATTAAGAGTAACTACAATAGGAACATCATATTTCTGAAGGTTCTCAATATGCTTTTCAAGGTTACATATACCCTTCTTAAGAGCATCAACATTTTCTTTGGAAAGTTCATCCTTCGGAATTCCGCCGTTATACTTAAGTGCTCTAACCGTAGCCACAAGTACAACACAATCAGGCTTAAGCCCTGACATATTACACTTAATATCGAAGAACTTCTCTGCACCGAGATCTGCACCGAATCCGGCCTCGGTAATTGTATAATCGGAAAGCTTCATAGCCATCTTGGTGGCTCTTACCGAGTTACAGCCGTGGGCGATATTGGCAAAAGGACCGCCGTGTACAAGCGCAGGCGTATGCTCTAATGTCTGAATCATATTGGGCTTAAGGGCATCCTTAAGAAGTGCTGCCATAGAACCTGTAGCACCGAGGTCGTCAGCAGTAACGGGTTCACCGTCGAAGTTATATGCAACAACAATTCTTCCAAGCCTTTTCTTAAGGTCGTTCATATCGTTAGCAAGGCAAAGGATTGCCATAACTTCCGAAGCAACTGTAATTACGAAATGATCCTCTCTTACCATTCCGTCTGCCTTGGCTCCGAGACCGACTACAATATTACGAAGTGCTCTGTCGTTGATATCAAGACATCTCTTCCATACAACTGTTCTCGGATCGATGCCGAGTTCATTTCCCTGCTGAATATGATTGTCAAGCATTGCTGATAAGAGGTTATTGGCTGTTGTTATGGCGTGGAAATCTCCTGTAAAATGAAGGTTTAATTCTTCCATGGGAACTACTTGCGCATTACCGCCTCCTGCGGCACCACCCTTGATGCCGAAGCATGGTCCAAGGGAAGGTTCGCGAAGAGCAAGGCATCCCTTTATTCCCATTTTACCGAAAGCCTCTGCAAGACCGATACTCGTGGTTGTCTTTCCTTCGCCTGCCGGTGTGGGGTTAATTGCTGTTACAAGTATTAATTTACCATCCTCGCCTTTTTCTACCTTAGCCATGCATTCGTCAGAAAGCTTTGCTTTATATTTTCCATATAATTCAAGGTCGTCTTCCGTAAGGCCAAGTGACGATGCCACTTCCTTAATAGGCTGTAATTTCGTTGCCTGTGCGATTTCGATGTCTGATTTCATTAAAGTTCCTCCTATTCCTTTCTAATTAAATAACCCTGTCTATTGAATGAGCATCTCATCGAATTCTTCCATCGTAACCAGCACTCTTCTTGGCTTCGTGCCTTCTTCGGGGCCGACGACACCCATTTCTTCAAGCTGATCCATTATTCTCGCCGCCCTGTTGAAGCCAATCTTGAAGTTACGTTGAAGCATTCCGATTGAGCCCTTTTCTTTCTCTATAATAAGTCTTCCGCATTTCTCCAAATATTGATCTCTGTCACTTTCATCACCACCGCCCGTGGATGAGCCGGGATTTGCAACACTTGATGTAGCCTCTCTTATCTTCTCTTCTATCTCTTCTGCGTCGCTGTTATCGAAGCTGTTGTTACTGATAATATAATCAGTAACACGATGAATCTCATCATCTGATACCCAAGCACCTTGAACTCTTGTAGGACCGCTGGCTCCTTGTGGAAGATACAGCATATCACCTTTACCGAGAAGTCTCTCTGCACCAACCTCGTCAAGGATTACTCTTGAATCTATTGCCGATGATACTGCAAATGAGATACGTGAAGGAATATTTGCTTTAATAAGCCCTGTAACAATATCGGCAGAAGGTCTCTGAGTCGCAACAATAAGGTGAATTCCGGCTGCTCTCGCAAGTTGAGCTATACGACATATGGCAGCCTCAACCTCGTTAGATGCAACCATCATAAGATCGGCAAGCTCATCTATAATAATTACCATCTGGTACATTTTCTCGTTGACGACAACTTCTTCACCGTCTTCGCCCTGAACTTTAATCTCTCCGGCTTTTATCCTCTCATTATAGCCTTCGATGTTACGAACTTTAGCTTTCTCGAACATATCGTAACGCTTCATCATCTCTGACACGGCCCAGTTAAGTGCTTGTGATGCCTTCTTTGGATCAGTAACAACCGGAATAAGAAGATGAGGTATTCCGTTGTAATTACTAAGTTCTACAACCTTAGGGTCAACCATTATAAGCTTAACTTCGTCAGGACTTGCTTTATATAGTATACTCATAATAATTGTGTTGATACATACGGATTTACCGGAGCCCGTAGCGCCTGCTATAAGCATATGGGGCATCTTGGCAATATCAGCTATAACGATGTCACCTGCAATATCTCTTCCTGCCGCAAATGCAACTTTGGAAGGAGTATTCCGAAACTTCTTATCCCTCATTAGATCGGAAAATGCAACAGCCGAATTCTTCTCGTTCGGAATCTCAATTCCAACGCTTGATTTACCGGGAATAGGTGCTTCAATTCTTATATCCTTAGCTGCAAGATTAAGCTTGATGTCATCGGCAAGGTTAACAATCTTGCTTACTTTCGTTCCCATCTTGGGAACAATCTCATATCTTGTAACTGTAGGGCCGCATGTTATATCGCTAAGCTTAGCTTCAACACCGAATATCTCAAGTACATGTATAAGTTTATCACCCTGCTCTCTGATATGAGCTTTGGAATCCTTAGAACTTGAGCTTGCGGGACTTAAGAGATTAAGCGGCGGATATTTATAGTTGACACTACGTTTACTGCTTCTATTGGGACTGCTTGTCTTACTCTTGAGCTCATCCATGAGGTTAGTCCCGTAAGCTTCTGCTTTCGATGTAGACAAAGCTACTGACGAAGACGCTGTGGCAACCGTATCAGATACCGGACTCGCCGTGGGTTCCAAAGTAGGCTTAGTTGTAACTGCCTCCGTTTCACCCGGAACAGCTTCACTGACCGATTCAGAAGTATCTGAGTCATTATAAGCACCATGTATCTTCACATCATCTTCATGCTTAACATCCGCATTTTCATCATCAAAATGAATCTTCGATGTCGTACGGTTATCAGACTTAAGGGGAACTCTCTTAACCTCAGTTGGTTCTATCTCCTCATCCGTCTTCTCATCATACATGTTGATGCTGATCTCACTCATGCCGTCAACATCTGTAGTCTTATTATTATTACTCTTAGTATCGTTAGGCTTAGCCTCCGTCTCTCTAAGAGAAGTTGAGGATAAATCTACGCCCTTAACCTTATGTGAAGTCCTATCACTAACGCCTATCTCTCTGTCTATGTCCTTCTGCTTCTTAATCCTTTCAACTTCAGCCCTGTATTTACGTCTTCTCTTATTATCCTTTGATTTATCAACAGCGTCCTTAGAAGAATTGCAGATTTTATCAAATATACTTGAGAAGCCTGCTTTCTTAACATGAAGCACGAAGAATATAACAAGCAGTATGATATCGATTACAAGTGCCCCGATTTCCCCGAAGCCTCCGCATAGAAGCATTGCAATAAGTCCACCGAAGAAGCCTCCGCCGTACTTCTCTTCGAAGCCAACCCGGAATGCGTTAACGGGACCTATCGTATCATTGCCGTTAATCACAATTTCAATAAGTGCACTAAAACAGATATAGAACACGAAAATATATACCATTTTAATGATTGCGGGAGTTTTTTTCTCATAGAACAGCTTATAGAACACTGCTACATAGAATATTCCCCCAAGGAGCATAATGGGAAATACATATGCGATTACTCCGAAGAGTCCGAAGAAAAATCCGGATAAGACATTACCGACTTTACCGCAGATTCCGAAGGAGCTTAAGAAAAGAAGCAAACAAATGCCAATTGCCACAAAAAGAAGGATATCTTTTAAGTGGTCTTTTTTCTGTATTTTATTGTCGAATTCTACATTATTAGACGACATTCTTTTAGCACTATCCCTTCTACTCACATAAATACCACTATATAATACCATATTTTGTTGTTGATGTCACAAAAAATTACAAAAATACCCTATAAATTGTGGTCGGGGATAATGTTGAAAATGCAACAATATAGACAAAAAAAGCCCCGGCCATAGGCCGGAGTCTTTTATTGTCCTATCAGATGGTTATATAACCCTTCATAGTTGAACTTCGATGCATTCCATGAATAATCCTTCTTCATGCCACGTTCAACCATCTTGTTCCATTGTGTCTTCTTATCGAAGAAAATGTGTTTAGAATAATTAATTGTATTAAGAAGTTCGTCACCGTTGTAGTTGGTAAATGAGAATCCGTCTCCGGTATGCTCATATTCGTTGTAAGCTTCAACAGTATCCTTAAGACCTCCTGTCTCTCTTACAATAGGCACTGTTCCGTATCTGAATGAAATAAGCTGTGTAAGACCGCAAGGCTCGAATCTGGAAGGCATTAGGAACGAATCTGCCGCAGCATATAGCTTTCTTGCCAAATCGTCATTATAACAAATGTTAGCCGAAATCCTGTCAGGATATTTCCAAGCATAGTGGCGGAACATATTCTCGTATCTGGACTCACCTGTTCCTATAACAACAAATTGTGTGAATTCATCAACAATTCCTTCTATACAATAATTAATAAGATCGAGACCTTTTTGATCTGTAAGTCTTGAGATAAGACCTATCATGTATTTCTTCTTATCTACAGTTAGACCCAGCTCTTCTTGAAGAGCAGCCTTATTCTCTTTCTTATTATTTCTAAAGTTATCGACATTGAAATTCTTATAAATGTGTGAGTCTGTATCGGGATTATACATTTCATAATCAATACCGTTCAGGATTCCCTGCATGTCGAAATGTCTTGCGGAAAGAAGTCCGTCAAGACCTTCGCCGTAGTAAGGTGACTGAATCTCATCGGCATATGTCTTACTTACGGTTGTAATATAATCAGCATATACAAGACCACCTTTAAGCATATTACCGCCCTTATTGAATTCAAGCTTATCTGCAGTAAAGAGATCCGTTGACAATCCGGACAGTCCTTGTAACGTCTCAACATCCCATACGCCTTGGAACTTAAGATTATGAATCGTCATTATTGTCTTAATTCCCCAGAAGAATTGATTGTTCTGGAACTCATTCTTAAGGTATACGGGAATAAGACCTGTCTGCCAATCATGACAATGAATAAGATCCGGCTTAAAGTCAATTACGGGAAGCATTGAGAGAACTGCCTTATCGAAGAAAGTGAATTTCTCCATATCATATCTTACATCACCATAAGGATAGAAGCACTCAAAATACTCTAAGTTATCAATAAAATAATATGTGATATTTTGATACTGATACTGGAATACTCCCACATATTTCTCACCTACAAGATGACCCATTCCCATATAGAAATTGGTAAGGTATTCGAACTTATCGCGAAATTCCGGTGGAATACATGTGTAGTTAGGTAGTACTACCCTGATATCCCAATCCTTCTTGTCAAATTCCTTGGGCAGTGCGCCTACAACGTCGGCAAGTCCGCCGGTCTTGATAAATGGTACACATTCACTTGCAGCATACAAAATCTTTTTCATAGTATCTCTCCCTTAATACATTATTTTATTCTTCTTCTACAACGTAGTTATAAAACACTTCCTGAACATCATCCTCTGCATCTAAAAGTTCAAGTATCTTATTAATATCCCATAGTTCTTCTTCCGTCTTAAGTGTAACATAATTCTGCGGAATCATGCTAACGGAAGCATCTGCAATTTCAATACCTTCTTTTTCAAGAGCTTCTCTTACAGCCGAGAAATCATTTGGCTCTGTAAGTATCTCGAAGCTGTCATCTTCTTCACTGAAGTCTTCCGCCCCGGCATCAAGAGCAAGCATCATAAGGTCGTCTGCATCCATATCGCATTTTTCTTTGTCGATTAGAATCTGACCTTTCTCATCGAACATAAAGGATACGCAACCTTGAGTTCCGATACTGCCGTGACCTTTAGTAAATGCGTTACGAACATTAGCCGCTGTTCTGTTCTTGTTATCCGTAAGACATTTTACAATAATAGCTGTACCGCTTGGACCGTAGCCTTCATATGTACACGATTCGTAGTTGACGGAGCCGATATCTCCCGCAGCTTTCTTGATTCCGCGTTCGATTGTATCGTTAGGCATGTTGTTAGACTTTGCCTTGGCTATAACATCGCGAAGCTTTGTATTGTTGTTGGGATCCGGTCCGCCCTCCTTTACGGCAACGGCAATTTCTCTTCCGATGACTGTAAATATTTTACCTTTGGCGGCGTCATTTTTTTCTTTTTTATGTTTGATATTTGAGAATTTAGAATGTCCTGACATTTATTTGTACTCCATTGTTTATTAAACTGAACCGACAAACTACCTTGGTTCAGTTTTTATCATATCATTAATCTTCATTGTTAGCAAGTTTTGTTACTCTAACATCTTGAATAACTTTATTTTTTACATCAATAATTCTGAATTGATATCCGTATGCTCTTACAAGAAATGTGGAATTATCCGAAGGAATTTTACCGTTCATATAAGTAAGAAATCCGTTAAGAGTTTCGAAGTCACCTTCGATTTTTATATCAAGAAGCTCTTCGACTTCTTCGATACTCGTAATACCTGCAATCCTGTATTCATCCTTATCGAGAGTTACGATTGTATCATTATCGGCATCATTTTCATCATCGATATCGCCGACTATTTCTTCAAGGATATCTTCCATTGTGATGATGCCGGATGTCTGTCCGTATTCGTCGACAACAATTGCAATATGATTCTTCTTGATCTTCATCCTTGTAAATATTGCATATATTTTATTGGTCTCGGGAATGAATCCAATTTCACGAATAAGTCCGTCAATATCCTGTATTCTTTTATTGATATTTTTAGGTTCACTAATAAATTTAAGTAGCTGCTTAATATGGATACTTCCGATTATATCATCAAGGTCATCGAGATATACGGGATATCTTGAGAAGCTATTCTCGTTAACAAAATCAACCGTTTCCTTAAGAGTCATTTTCCCGTCAAGAGCAACAACATTGGTTCTGTGAACCATAACGTCCTTAGCATCCTTATCTCTAACCTCAACGATATTTTGAATCATGTCGGCTTCGTTAGTATTAATGACGCCGTGCTCATGACTTTCATTTACAATCTCAATTAATTCTTCCGAGCTTGCCTCATCTTTTTTTAATAGCTTAAAGAATTTCCTATTCTTACCCAAATTAATCTCCTATATATTCTCTCGGAATTCTTTTTCCGATATCGCATGAGAATTCATAATTAAATCTTCCTGACATTTCACCAAGATCTTCCATGGTAATTGTTTCGTCACCGTCTGTTCCCAGAAGCGTCACAGTATCTAATATATTAACATCAATATTCGTTACGTCAACCATGAATTGATCCATACAGACACGACCGAGAATAGGCGCCCTTTTACCCTTAATAAGAACATAGCCCTTTCCCGACAGACTTCTTGGATATCCGTCGCCGTAACCAATCGGAATCGTAGCAACTTTTGTTTTTTTCGATGCGGTAAATGTTCCTCCGTAGCTCACCTGCACACCTTTGTCGATTTCTTTTACGAACACAATATGACTCTTAATTGACATAACAGGCTTAATATCGATAAGATGCGATACTTCATTAGATGGCCATAAACCATAAAGTATTATTCCGCTCCTAACCATATCGAATGCAGCTTCCTTGAACTGGATTATTGATGCGGAATTGGCGGCATGAATTATGTCAAAAGTTATTCCTCGTTCCGACAGCTTATTAATTATATCATGAAAATCATTAAGCTGTTTTTTTGCATACTTAAGATTCTTTTCATCTGCTCTTGCAAAATGCGTGAATATACCCTGAAGATTAATATTACGAAGTGTATTAATCCTAGCTATTGTTTCTAAGTCATTCTCATTATTCCGAAATCCGATTCTGCCCATTCCGGTATCGACTTTAATATGCGCATTTATTCTAACACCCATCTTCTCACATTCATCATTAAAATCTTTTGCCATTTCATATGAAATAATTGTG
>CAJODN010000004.1:49414-55497 GCA_905233695.1 uncultured Lachnospiraceae bacterium
ACTTGAATGTATACCCGAGGACAAGTATCGGCTTATTTATACCGTTGATTCTAAGTTCAATTCCTTCATCTGCCGTTGCAACAGCAAAGCCGTAGACATAGTCATACTCTTCAAGAATTTTCGCAAATTCCACAGCTCCGTGACCGTATGCATCGGCTTTAATTACGCACATAATAGAAGCATTGGGATTACAACGCCGAATCTCTTCGATATTATGTCTTAGATTGTTAAGATCGATATATGCACATACTCTTTCTTTATTCATCAGTATATAATCCTTCTCTTAATACTAACTTTAACATATCAATTATATCAGATGCAATCACATAATGTTCACTTGAATTCAAAGTCGCCATATCGCCGGCAAGACCGTGAATGTATACCGAAAGTCCGCTTGCAATTCTTAGGGGAATATTGTTGGCAATAAGTCCTGCGATTATTCCCGTAAGTACATCACCAGATCCGCCTGTTGACATTCCGTTATTACCGGAGTCATTAAGGCATACCGAACCATCGGGAATAGCTGTTACGGTAGATGCAGATTTAAGTACTGTTATTACATTGTATTTATCTGTGAAATGTGTACAGCACCCTTCCATATCATTCTTAATATCTTCTATTGACATTCCGGTTAATCTACTCATCTCACCAAGATGAGGGGTTATAATGATGTTATCATAATTGTTATCAAGAACAGATATGTCATTTTTTATAATATTAAGTGCATCTGCATCAATAATAAGTGGCTTAGAATAATTCTTTATAACAGTTTTTGTGATTCTTTCAGCCGTATTATCAGTACCTATTCCGGGACCGATTACACATTCCGTCGACCAATCAAGTTCTTTCTCTAAGCTATCCTTGTCAAATGAATCATATGTTGCAATAATAGCTTCAGGAAGTTTTGTCTGGAGAATACTTCTGTTATCTTCCGTTGTATATATCTTGACAAGTCCGGCCCCCATTCTAAGGGCAGCTTTTGCAGAGAAATAAGCGGCACCGCTCATACCATTTGAACCTGCAATAATAAGAACCTTACCGAAGTCACCTTTATTACTGTCGTTTTTTCTGTCAGAGAGATACCTCCTACTATCATTCTTATCATAGCAGTAATGATTGGGAGAAATACTTCCAAGAAAACTATTGCTGTTAATCCCGATATCTTTAACAATCACATTTCCGGAATACTCTTTTCCGGGATATAGAATGTGACCGACCTTTCTAAAGTTAAATGTTACTGTTATGTCAACCCTACATGCAACACTAAGCACACTTCCTGTATCTGTATTAATACCGCTTGGAATATCAATTGCAATCTTTTTGGCTTCCGTTCGATTAAATAATTCTATTGCATCGGCAAAAATTCCCGATACATCACGAGACAATCCGATTCCGAATATGGCATCGATAAGTACGTCAAAATCATCTATGTCGGGAATACTAACATCAGACACATTGACTTCGTTAATACCATACTTTCTTGAAATCTCTAATTGTTTCTTTAGATCTGTCGAGAATTTGTCTTCATTTCCGAATAATAAGATAGATATATTGTAACCGTAGTTTTGAAGAATTCTTGCTGTGCATACACCGTCACCGCCGTTATTACCGGGACCGCAAAATACAAGAATTCTTTCTTTTTTATTGACGTTTTCAGAAACTGTTTCGGCAACCGCAAGCGAAGCACGTTCCATTAGAACGGCAGAGTTAATACCAAAGTGGTTAATTGTATTATGGTCACATTTTTTCATTTCCTCTGCGGTTAATACGGTTTGCATGTAATTACATCCTTATTATCAATCAGTCTTAATATTCTCAAGCTCTTTTGCTTTCTTCTCTTCTTCCTTGGCTTTTTCAAGCGCTTTTTCTTTCGCTTTCTTAACAGCCTCTTCGTTGGCTCTTAAGTTCTGCTCGTAGTCTTCGTATTTTACATCAAAGAGATTCATAACGTCCTTACCGAATATGTCATTCATATATACATAGATCTCTCTGTTATTAATCTCTCGATTTTGTTTCCTTATGAGATTCTTCTTAAGCTCGATTCTCATCTCGGTAATCCAAGTACTTATTTCTTCAATCTCGGAAGCATTGGTTCGAAGCTTCTCATAACAAAATGACATAGTGTCAAGCATAAGCTTATCATTAATCGCCTTAATCTGAACAGGAAGTTCCATAAGCCTGTCTTCTATCTCTTCTATCTTCTGCTTGGATTCTTCCATAAGACGCTTATTGTCGTTTAAGTTTTTCGCTTCTTCCACATACTTATCGTGCTCAACACCTTCCATGTTCTGAACGATACCTTGCATAAGATTGTTCTTAACTTTTTTATATTCCTTTAATTCACTTGTAAGCTTTCCTTGTTCTGCAAGAAGCAATTTAAGAGATGCTTCATTTTCAATTATTTCTTTAGGCTTACCGCTTACCGCGAATAGTCTGTGCCACTTCTGATCGAGAACAAGAATTGGTACTTTTGCACCCTTAAGCGCTCCTAAAAATGCCTGTTCATTCATATTTTACCCCTGCTTGCTATATTATATGATAATTGCATAAGACTGTCTGACAAATGTACATTTTCAACAACAACATCACTATCGTTAAGTTCGAGATCCACATGAGAGAAATTCCATATGGATTTTACTCCGAGATTAACAACTTTATTTGCAACTGCAACTGCATTTTCCTTCGGAAGAGTCAGTGCACATATATCAACATTATGATTCTTTATAAATATCTCAAGGTCATCCGTCGAATACACCTTGATACCGTTAATCTCTGTTCCGAATAGTTCCTCTCGCACATCAAAGAGCGCTAACGTTTTGAATCCCAGTTCTTCGAACTTATGATATTTTACAATTGCACTGGCAAGATTGCCGGCACCGATTATAATCATATTGTGAACCTTGTCAAGTCCTAATATCTTACCGATTTCATCATAGAGGTACTTAACATTATAGCCGTACCCTTGCTGGCCGAAACCTCCGAAATTGTTAAGATCCTGCCTGATCTGAGAAGCCGTAAGATTCATTTTGTCGCTAAGCTCGTTAGAAGAAATCCTTTCAACATTATTAGATAATAGATCTCCTAAGTACCTGTAATATCTGGGTAATCTTCTTATGACTGCTTGTGAAATCTGTCCTTCCATAGTTGCTCCTTTTTACTTAAAGAACAAAGTGTAGTTTTATTCCTGATTATCTACGTTTAATTCATTGCTGACACTCTCCCACTTATCGTATAGGGATTGCAGCTTCGAATTTATCTCGTCTGATGCTTCAGTCAGTTCATTAAGCTTAGCGGAATTGGTTGAATTGGCGGGATTATTTAGGTCATTATCGATTTGTTCTAGTTTATTCTCAAGCGATTCGATTTCCTTCTCGATTTTTACGATTTCACGCTTGATTTTATTCTGCCTTGCAGCTTCTTCCTTCTGTTTCTTCCAGTCAGCCTTACCGCTACTGTTCAAAGCCTTTTCTTCTTTACTTGTAAATGTATATTTGTTGCTTACGGTATCCTTCTTCTCAATGTAGTAGTCATAATTACCGAGATATTCGTTAATACCGTTATCAGTAAGCTCAAGTACTTTTGTTGCAACTTTATTAACAAAGTATCTGTCGTGACTTACGAAGAGAAGTGAACCGTCATAATTATTAAGTGCTTTCTCAAGTATATCCTTTGACTCCATATCAAGATGATTAGTAGGCTCATCAAGAATTAAGAAGTTAGCATCTGAAAGCATAAGCTTGCAAAGCGATACTCTTCCTTTCTCTCCACCGGATAAGGATGAGATCTTCTTCTCCACGTCATCTTGAATAAAACCCACCGCAGCCAAAGAATTTCTTACCTTGGTATTATTCATTGTGGGATACATATTATGTATCTCTTGAAAAATCGTATTATCATCGGTAAGATTCATTTGAGCCTGATCGTAATAACCGATCCAAACATTGGCGCCAAGTTTTATCTTCCCCGATGTAGGCGTCTTAACACCCGTAATCATCTTAAGAATTGTGGACTTGCCGGTACCGTTATCACCAAGCAGTGCAACCCTGTCAAGTCGCGTTAGCTCAAATGACACATTTTCAAAAATCTTACCGTCATCATATATGCAACTAAGATCATTCACGCTTAAGACATCATCACCGCTTCTTGTCTTGACGTCAAATGACAGCTTGATGTCACTTGTATTGTCGTTAATCTTATCGACAGTCTCTAATTTATCCAGGGACTTAATCCTGCTCTCTGCACGCTTAATAGATTTTTCACGGTTAAATGATTGTAGCTTCTTTATGACTTCTTTCTGATGAGCAATCTCTTTTTCCTGCTTCTCAACTTCTCTCTCATTAGTAAGAAGTATGGTCTCTTTTTGCTTAATGAAGTCGGTGTAATTGCCCTTATAGTTTCTTGAAGGCGTCGTATTAAGGTCAAGAATATGGTCACAAACCTTATCCAGAAAATATCTGTCATGCGCAACAATGATAAGCGGCTTATTTAAATTTGCCAGGTAATTCTCGAGCCAGCTTATGGCATTAATATCAAGGTGATTAATAGGCTCGTCGAGAATCAGAATGTCGTTATCCGATACGAGAATCTTAGCAAGATATACTCTTGTAAGCTCACCGCCGGACAGCATATCAAGTGTCTTATCAAATTCATTTTCGTCGAATCCGAGACCTTTAAGTACAGATTCCGCTAAGCTCTTATAATAGAGTCCGCCTTTATCTCGGAATGTATTTAACAGTTCATCGTGAGTTGTAATTGATTCTTCATCCGTCATATTCCGTTCAAGGTCGGACAATTGTTTTTCTAACAGAATAAGGTCCTGTCTTGCGTCTATAACCGTATCAAGAATATTATCTTCAGATGAAGCTTCAATGTACTGGGCAAGGTAGCCGATCTTAAGGTCAGTCTTTTTATTGACAGAACCGGAATCCGGAGTCATTTCATTAATAAGTATTTTAAGAAATGTTGATTTGCCGGTGCCGTTGCTGCCGCATATGGCGTACTTTTCTTTATCATTAAGCTGTATACTTACATTATCAAGAACTTTGGTGTCGCCAAAGTACTTGGTGATGTTAGTTGCCGATATTATCATTTTAAACTCCATCGTAATGCCGTTCGAGTTTCTCACCTAATTGCTCAAAACTATGAGTAACCCGAGCTCTACCAGAAAATCGCTTAGGAGTTCTCATAGCTTCATCACAATATTAATATCAGGACGGCATTACTAGCTTAAGTGTGCACCATTAAAACTAACCTTGGCAACTTTGTTACCAAGTCCGTCGGTGATGGTACTTTCATAGAAGCAAAATCTTCTGCCTTCTTTCATACAAGTACATTCGGCGATTAGGTGGTTGTCTTTTGGTTGTCTGTAATAACTTGCTGTACCGGTTGTTGTTACGGTTAGGTGGTCGGGTGTATTGGTGGCAACTGCAAAAGCAAAATCACCAATGGTATAGAACACACCACCCATTACATGGTCGCCTGCCGCTTTGTGGTGATCCTTAAGTTCTAAGCTTACTTTCGAATAATTCTCACCTATTTCGTCAATAACAATTCCTGTCGCTAACGTCGCATATCTATCTTGTGCGAAGAATTCTCTGGCTTCTTGTAATGTCATTATTGTCTCCTATAATAGCTTATCTAACGTCTCACGTACTGCCACAATAAAGTCACGGCTATTAAGAACTGTAGGATTCTTCTCATCCGTAAGAAGTGCTAAATCCTTAGTCATCTTACCGGCTTCAATAGTATCAATACAAGCCTTCTCAAGCTTATCAGCGAAGTCTACAAGTTCATTAATACCATCGAGTTCACCACGCTTGCGAAGAGCACCCGTCCATGCAAAGATAGTTGCAACTGAGTTGGTAGATGTCTCTTCTCCGTTAAGATGCTTATAGTAATGTCTCTGTACTGTTCCGTGTGCAGCTTCATATTCAAAGTAGCCTTCCGGTGAACAGAGAACAGATGTCATCATGGCAAGTGAACCGAATGCAGATGATACCATGTCAGACATAACGTCACCGTCGTAGTTCTTGCAAGCCCAGATATATCCGCCTTCTGACTTCATAACACGCGCAACAGCATCA
>CAJODN010000004.1:55581-135435 GCA_905233695.1 uncultured Lachnospiraceae bacterium
CTTCTTAGATATTGTATCCTTTGTTGCGAACCATAAATCCTGCTTTGTATCAAGCGCATATTCAAAGCAGCTTCTTGCAAAGCTTGCAATTGACTTATCAACATTGTGTTGACCTTGAAGAACACCTTCTCCGTCGAATTCGTGAATGGTTTCTTCTATCACAT
Source organism: uncultured Lachnospiraceae bacterium (assembly GCA_905233695.1). Lineage (GTDB taxonomy): Bacteria > Bacillota > Clostridia > Lachnospirales > Lachnospiraceae > RUG191. The sequence continues at coordinate 55,746 of CAJODN010000004.1, forward strand.
TTCCATCATTGCCTTCGAACACAAGCTTAGCCTTCCCCGGTCCGGGAACATCAATCTCTACAGACTTATATACATCGCCGTATGCATGTCTTGCAATTGTAATAGGCTTCTTCCAGCTTCTTACGTTGGGCTTAATGTTATTTACAACGATAGGCGCTCTGAATACGGTACCGTCAAGAATTGCTCTTATTGTACCGTTGGGACTCTTCCACATCTCTTTTAGATCATATTCTTCCATACGTGCTGCATTAGGTGTAATTGTGGCGCACTTAACGGCAACACCGTATTTCTTGGTGGCGTTGGCAGAATCAACAGTGATTTGATCGTTAGTCTCGTTACGTTTCTTAAGTCCCAGATCGTAATACTCTGTCTTTAGGTCGATGTATGGAAGAAGAAGCTCTTCCTTAATCATCTGCCAAAGTATTCTTGTCATTTCGTCTCCGTCCATTTCGACTAACGGAGTTTTCATATTAATTTTACTCATTAGTAATCTCCTTATATTTCTTGGTTTATTATATTCGCAATGCGTTCTAGTATCCATCTTAATGAATTTTACACTATAAGTAACCCGAATTCTACCAGAAAATCGCTTAGAGGTTCTCATAGATGTAAATCCCTCTTAATTCTCTTATGGCATTGCTTACTTGCATACTATGTTAATAATTCTTCCCGGCACGTATATCTCTTTAACTATATTTCCCTTGAGTCTATCGCCGAGGGCGTCCTTGCCGGCAGAGATGGCGCTGTCTTTGTCGATGTCTTTTGCAATCTTAATTGTAGTCTTGGTCTTGCCGTTAAGCTGTACCGCAATTTCGATTTCATCATCGACAGTCTTAGCTTCATCGTAGGTTGGCCATTCTTCGTAAGCAATTGTATTATCATGACCGAGCTTTTCCCAGATTTCTTCTCCCACATGAGGACATATACAAGAGAACATTTTAATAAAGTTCTCGGCGTACTCTCTCGGGCATGTTCCGACTTTATACACTTCGTTAACGAATATCATCATCTGCGATATTGCCGTATTATAAGCCAGTGCTTCGAAGTCGTTTGTTACTTTCTTAACTGCCTTATGATATATCTTCTCTAATGAGCCGTCATTATCATCTGTAATGTTTTCAGATTCTGTAAAGAAATTATATACTCTCGTTATGAATCTCTTAGCACCCTGAACATTCTTGGAATTCCAAGGCTTAGATACTTCAAGAGGACCCATGAACATTTCATAGAGTCTTAATGTATCGGCGCCATAGTCACGAACGATGTCACTTGGATTAATTACGAATTCGGGGAATCGTTTACCCATTTTGATTCCGTTCTCACCAAGAATCATACCTTGATGCACTAACTTTTGGAACGGCTCCTTAACAGGTGATAAGCCTTTATCATAAAGGAAACGATTCCAGATTCTCGAATACATAAGGTGACCTACCGCATGCTCCGGACCGCCAACATAGAGGTCGACGGGAAGCCAGTGCTTAAGGAGTTCTTGATTGGCGAATTCTTCATCATTATCGGGATCGATATATCTGTAGAAATACCAGCTTGATCCGGCAGATCCCGGCATAGTTGATGTTTCTCTTGTGCCTTTAACACCATTCTTATCGTACTTCTTCCATTCAGTCGCATTTTCAAGAGGCGCCTTACCGTTCTTACCCTTATAGTCTTCAAGTTCGGGAAGGATAAGTGGAAGCTCTTCGTCGGGGATAAAGTAAATCTTACCGTCTTCACAGTGAACGCAAGGAACCGGCTCGCCCCAATAACGCTGACGGGCGAATATCCACTCGTGGAAGCGATAATTAACCTGACGTCTTGCAACGCCTTGCTTTTCAAGCTTAACTGTTATTGCTTCCTTAGCATCCTCTACAATCATACCGTCGAATTCTTCTGAATTCATAAGTTTACAGTCTTTGCCGAGATAGTCCTGCTTCTCAAATGCACATTCAGACACGTCTCTGCCATCAATAACCTGAATCATATCGATACCATGAACCTCAGCGTATTCGAAGTCACGTTGATCGTGGCTAGGAACAGCCATAACGGCTCCTGTACCATAATTGGCAAGAACGAAGTCGCCGATATAGAGAGGCACCTTCTTGCCGTTAGCAGGGTTAATTGCATATAAGCCTTTTAACGGACAACCTGACTTGGTCTTATTAAGCTCAGTTCTGTCCATATCAGACTTAGTCATTGTTTCTTCAATATATTTCAGAACATCTTCACGATTCTCTACTCTGTCAAGAAGGCCTTTAACAATCTCTCCTTCCGGAGCAAGAACCATGAACGTTATTCCGTAGATGGTTTCGATACATGTTGTGAATATGGAGAATTCTCCGCCACCTTCAATCTTAAAGTCAACCTCAACACCTTCTGACTTACCGATCCAGTTACGTTGAATCTGCTTAGTTGACTCGGGCCAATCAATTTCTTCAAGACCTTCAAGAAGCTTCTCGGCGAATGCTGCCTGGTCAATAACCCACTGCTTCATATTCTTTCTTATAACGGGATATCCGCCACGCTCAGACTTGCCGTCAATAACTTCGTCGTTAGAAAGCACGGTTCCCAGTTCCTCGCACCAGTTAACCGGCATATCAATATATTTTGCATAGCCATCATTATATAACTGCTTGAATATCCATTGAGTCCACTTGTAGAACTTAGGATCGGAAGTCGCAACCATCTTAGACCAATCGTAATCGAAGCCAAGTTCTTTTAATTGTTTTGAAAATGTCTCGATATTCTTCATGGTGAACTTAGCAGGATGATTACCTGTTGTAACGGCATACTGCTCTGCAGGAAGGCCGAATGAATCGTAACCCATTGGATGAAGTACGTTATAGCCCTGCATCCTCTTCATTCTGGACATTATATCAGTGGCTGTATAGCCCTCAGGATGACCTGCATGAAGACCTACTCCCGAAGGGTATGGGAACATATCAAGTGCATAGTACTTGGGCTTGTCAAAGTCCCAGACATCTGTCTTAAAAGTCTCATTTTCTTCCCAGTATTTTTGCCATTTTTTCTCTACCGTTTTATGGTTATATGTCTCTGCCATAATTTCCTCCTAAATTGCACAAAAAAAGTGCTTTTATACCAGATATAATTCTAGCATAAGCACTTGTTTTGTCAAGAAATTATCAATGTTAAGCCTCTATTTTATCTTCCGGCATGGTCCTTCGTCTATCCAGCCAATGTCCGTAAGATACTTGCAATCATCAAGGGATGTGGTCCCTTAAGATTCTTATCTTCAACCGATACATCAGTAGCCACCGCCGTATAGTCATAATATCTTACTCTTCTTCATCTCCTTCAAGCTGCTTTGCTCTTGCTGCAACTTCCTTATCCTGTACATCATGAGGAGTCTGCTCATATCTTACGAATTCATACGAATACTCGCCGGATCCTGCCGTCATGGAACGAAGTGTTGTACCATAACCATAAAGCTCTGCATAAGGAATCTCTGCTTCGATTTCAGTCTTCTCATTATCGAGAGCATTCATTCCCATTACACGACCGCGTCTCTTGTTGAGATCTCCCATTACATCACCGGTGTAATCATTATCAACTACAACCTTCATACTTGCAATCGGCTCAAGGAGAACGGGATTAGCTTCAAGTACACCTTTCTTAAAGGCACCTTTAGATGCAATCTTAAATGCATTCTCGGAAGAATCAACAGGGTGATATGAACCATCGTATAATGTAGCCTTAACACCTACAACAGGGTATGCTGCAAGAGGTCCTGCCTGTACCGCATCAATTATACCCTTTTCAACAGCAGGGAAATAATTCTTAGGTACGGAACCACCTACTACAACCTGATCAAATTCATAAGACGTATTGGTATCGCCAAGAGGTTCGAATCTCATCTTAACATGACCGTATTGTCCGTGACCACCTGATTGCTTCTTATGCTTGAATTCAACATCGGAATTACCGAGGATTGTCTCTTTATATGCGATACGAGGCTTCTTAAGTTCAATCTCAATCTTATAATTATCCTTAAGTCTCTCAACAACAAGTTCAAGCTGCTGTTCTGAGATACCGTAAATAAGTGACTGATGATTGGCGGGATCATTCTCTGTCTTAATCGTTAAGTCCTCTTGCATAATCTTAGAAAGAGCCTGAGCCGCTTTATCTTCTTCACCCTTCTTAACAACCTTATACCTCATATATGTATATGGAGTCGAGATTGATGTACGAAGGAATACAACAGGGTTTGCCTTCGTTGAAAGCGAATCCGTTGTCTCAACCTTGTTAAGCTTACTTAATGCTCCTATATCACCTGCATGGAGTTCAGGCACTTCTTCTGCTTTATTACCTCTTAATACATAAAGCTTTCCTGCCTTCTCTTCTGTATCCTTATGATGGTTCCAGAGAGCATCATCTGTCTTAATTACACCTGAGTTAACCTTGATAAATGTGTATTTGCCAACGAAAGGATCAACCATGGTCTTAAATACATAAGCAGATTTCGTCTTAGAGAAATCATAATTGGCAGGGAATACTTCATTAGTCTTGGCATTGATACCAGAGCACTCTCTCTTATCGGGACTTGGTAAGTACTTAACAATATCAACCATAAGTGTATACATTCCGCGAGCCTGTGGATTAGATCCCATAAGAACAGGAACAATATCGCAGTCAGCAACACTGACTCTAAGTGCTTGTCTTATCTCGTCTTCAGAGAATTCATCCCCATCAAAATATCTCTCCATGAAGTCTTCGCTTGTCTCAGCAACGGCTTCAATAAGAAGCTCTCTGTATTTCTCAAGATATTCATTGGAATAATCGGGGATATCGCATTTCGAAACTGTGCCATCATCATTCCACCTCTTAGCACGCTGTTGTAATACGTTAACGTATCCTACGAACTTACCGTTCTCTCTCATGGGAAGATGGAAAGGTGCAATCTTTTTACCGTAGAGTTCAGAAAGACCTTCGATAATCTCTCTGTAGCTTGCATCATCTACGTCCATCTCTGTTACGAAGAACATTCTCGGAAGCTTATACTTCTCGCACATATCCCATGCTTTCTTCGTTCCCACTTCTATTCCGTTCTTACCTGATACAACGATAATTGCGGCATCGGCAGCGGAAATTGCTTCTTCGGCTTCGCCGACAAAATCGTTAGAACCGGGGGCATCAAGAATATTTATCTTAGAATCTTCCCATTCAATAGGAATAAGAGATGTATGGATTGAGAATCCCTTTTTAATCTCCTGCTTATCAAAATCACTTATAGTATTACCGTCTTCTACCTTACCCATCTTCTTGGTAATTCCCGAAAGATATGCCATTGCTTCAACAAGGCTTGTCTTACCGGCGCCACCGTGACCGAGTAATACTACGTTTCTGATCTTCTCTGTTGTGTAAACTTTCATTGTAAAAACCTCCGTACATTATTTATGTGATTTCATGCAATATATATGCTCGAAATTACACCACTTGTCTAATATTTTACTAAATACGCGTATATTTCTCAATATGTTTTTATGTTTTTTCATTCCTGCATCTTCGGACCAAGCACCTCCGAGCGACTAGATGTCTTATGTCCATCCCCGCAAGGGGTGGACCGGTAATTTCGGAGGTCTTGGCTCCCAAGATGTCTGATTTGGTGTCATGAGTTCCTTTACGTGTCTCGATTATTCGACTTTTACTTTATTTTTCTAAGTCTTAGCCTGTAGAACATCACCACATATATAATAAACAGTATTACAGCCGATGCGATACCGATGGGATATGCGATGGAAGCGTCAAGGCCTATACCCTCTTTCGCCATAATAATATACGTAACACATACAGCCGTCATAAATGCTGCGGGAAATGCCGTGATTAGCGAGCCGAACTTATATTTACCCTCTTTAATCAAGTATGCCGATGCCACCCAAAGGGTTATCATAGCAAGCGTCTGATTGCTCCATGAGAAGTATCTCCATATAAGATCAAAGCCGTTAGGTGCATTAACTGCAAATACTGTAAGGAAGCCACCGATTAGGAGAAGCGGAACAGATATAAGAAGCCTGTTCTTCATCTTCTTCTGATCGAGATGGAATGTCTCGCTTATTATAAGTCTCGCACTACGAAATGCCGTATCACCGGAAGTAATGGGACATACTACGACACCCACAACAGCAAGTACAGCTCCTGCTTTACCTAGTACTCCCTTGGAGATAGTATATACAACAGATGATGCTCCGTCGCCCAATGCATCATATAGCATATTGGTAGTCTCATAGAATGATACTCCGGCAAGTGCCCATATAAGCGCAATTACGGCTTCGCATATCATAGCACCGTAGAATACAGATTTCCCTTCCTTTTCCGTCTTAATACATTTTGCAACCATAGGTGACTGGGTTGAATGGAATCCCGATATGGCACCGCAAGCTACGGTCACGAACATATAAGGCCATATTGGTCGACCGGCAGGATGAAGATTGTCAAATGTGAATTCAGGAATCGTATAATCACCGGAAAATATAATGCCTCCCATTATAGCAAGAGCCATAACGATAAGAAGCACACCGAATGCAGGATAAATCCTACCAATCAACTTATCTATAGGCACAAGCGTAGCTATGAAATAATAAATTAGAATAATCACACACCACACTGCACTGCTGATATTAAGCGGAACTATCTCATTAAGAAGCTCTGCCGGACTCGTAACGAATACCGTACCACATAGAACAAGAAGCACAACAGAAAATATTCGCATAATCCAAAGAAGCCATTTACCAATATAACGGCCTGACAAGTTGGCGATTGATTCTCCGTCGTTACGCTCACTCATCATTCCCGACATATAGTCATGCACAGCACCGCCTAAGATTGAGCCTAGCACAATCCATCCGAACACAACAGGTCCGAAGCATGCACCCATAAGTGCACCGAATATAGGTCCCGTACCTGCTATATTAAGAAGCTGGATTAAGAAATTCTTCCATGTCTTCATTGGAACATGGTCCACACCGTCATTAAGGGCTACAGCCGGAGTCTTCCTGTCATCAATGTGGAATACCTTCTCAGTAATACGACCGTATACAACGTAGCCGATTACCAAAACTGCCAATGCAACAAAAAATGAAATCATTGTTTTTCTCCTTTTTAAAACATTTACAATATAATATACCACAAATCACAAGAAATACGCTATAATACTCTTTAGAATTTAATAAGATTGGAGATAATATGTATACAAAAATCGGATTCATAGGACTTGGACTAATCGGGGGCTCAATAGCCAAAACAATTAAGAGAATATATGAAGATACAAAGATTATTGCTCTTAATCACTCTTCCGACTCTATAAGACTAGCTTACAACGAAGGTATTATCGATAATGAAGGCGCATTCCCTATTGAAAATATGAAAGACTGCGACCTTATATTCCTCTGTGCTCCGGTATCAATTAATATTGATTACTTAGATACGCTAAAGCAAATTATTAATCCCGATTGTATCTTAACCGACGTAGGTTCTGTCAAGGGCGAAATGGAAGAAGCCGTTAAGGAATGCGGACTTGAGAAGCAGTTTATCGGCGGTCATCCTATGTGCGGCTCAGAGCTTATCGGATATCAGAACGCCAAGGATCGTCTACTTGAAAATGCGTATTATATCCTTACAAATAATTGTCGTGTAAGTAAAGAATCGTACCTTAAGCTCAAAGAATTCGTAAAGTCTCTCGGCGCTATACCTATTGAAATGACGGTTGACAATCACGACTTTGTAACGGGTGGAGTATCCCATGTACCTCATATTATTGCATCAAGTCTTGTCAATTTCGTCATGAATAACGATAAGAATTCCAATATGAAGACTGTTGCGGCAGGGGGATTCAAGGATATAACAAGGATAGCATCCTCCTCCCCCATTATGTGGCAGAACATTTGTCTGACTAATAAGGATAAGATTCTTGAACTCTTAGATAAATATGAAATAGAACTTGATAAATTCAAGACAGCAATAAAAAGTAGCGATCAGAAAGAAATAATAGAACTCTTCGCAGATGCCAAGGAATACAGAGATTCAATTACAACCGGAAAAGGCAAGATGTATAAGGTCTACGAATTTTACTGCGACCTTGCGGATGAAGCGGGAAGCATCGCTACTATCGCTACTATGCTTGCAGCCAACCAACTCAGTATCAAAAATATCGGTATTATTAATAACAGAGAATTTACGAACGGTGTTCTTAGGATTGAGATGTATGATGAGGATTCGCTGGAAAAGGCTATAGAGATTCTTGCGAGAAATCATTACGAGATACATAGATAGTTTTACATATGGAAAAGATTCTTATTAACGACATACAACATAACCTAAAAGGAGAACTCACAGTCCCCGGCGACAAATCAATCTCTCACAGAGCAATAATGCTGGGATCTATCTCCCACGGAATTACTGAGATTGATAACTTCCTTATGGGTGAAGACTGCATTGCTACTATTAACGCCTTCCGCAAAATGGGCGTCGAGATAAAGGAACAAGGTTCTAAAGTTATAGTAGGTGGAGTCGGACTTCACGGTCTTAAGGAACCAAGCGGTATAATTGACGCAAAAAACAGCGGTACAACAACAAGACTTATATCTGGAATCCTTGCGGGACAACCCTTCGAATCTACCATTACAGGAGACGATTCACTTAAGAAGCGACCTATGAAAAGAGTCATTGACCCACTATCTAAAATGGGTGCCAAATTCTTATCAATCGACGAGGATTATCACATTCCATTTACAATATCGGGCGGTAATCTCAAAGGATTCTCTTATGAGACAAGTGTCCCTTCGGCGCAGGTTAAGTCTGCAATACTACTTGCAGGCTTATATGCTGACTGTCCTACGACTGTTATAGAACCCAGCCCTTCAAGAGACCACAGTGAGCTTATGCTTGAATATTTCGGAGCTCTAATCAAGCGTCACAGTCCTACAGAAGTATCAATAAAGCCTAATCCAAGACTTATGGGACAACATATTATTGTAAGCGGTGATATATCAAGCGCAGCTTACTTTATGGTGGCCGGACTGATTACAGAAGGCTCTGATATCCTTATTAAAGATGTCAATATCAATCCCACACGAAGCGGAATAATCAGAGTAATTGAGGCTATGGATGGTAATATCTCACTTTCTGACATCAGGAAAGTGTCTAATGAAGATGTGGCCGATATTCATGTGGCCTACTCTCCCAACATGCACGGTACAACTATATCAGGTGATATCATCCCAACACTAATTGATGAGATTCCGATTATAGCTGTTCTATCGGCGTTTGCTAATGGTAAGACTATTGTTAAAGATGCTGCTGAGCTTAAGGTCAAGGAATCCAACAGAATCGATACCATTGTTAATGGTCTTACGAATATGGGAGCCAATATTAAAGCAACAAATGACGGCTTCGTAATTAACGGAGGCGATCTGCTTTTCGGTGCTAAGATAGAGACAAAAAAAGACCACCGTATTGCGATGGCCTTTGCTGTAGCTAATCTTATATGTAAAGGTTCCGTCATTCTTGATGACGAGGAATGTGTTAACATCTCGTTCCCGGGATTTTTCAAGACATTAGAGTCTCTAATTTGATTTTCTTATTGTAAATGTTTGTAAGAATCTCTACACATTTCCCAGATAAACCATAGATAAACTCTTCGATGCTATATCGCGAAGGCGATGAAGCGTCTCGATCGGTGTCGCTTCCCTATCAGTCATATTGAACTTTGGGAAGAACCTTGTAATATGGAGCGGAATCTTCTTACCCGCCTTAATCTCAAGAAAATGAATCCACTTGGCAAGCTCTGCCATCTCCTCATCCGAATCGTTAAGACCGGGTATAATAAGGTTAGTTAGCTCAACGTGACAGGCCTTAACACTCCTATCTATGAACTCCTTCGTCATGCTTATATCACCATTAATAAGATTCCTATAAAAAGATGGATTAAATGACTTAATATCAATATTCATGGCGTCGATATAAGGCGAAACCTCTTCAAACACATAATCACTTGCCGTACCGTTAGTGACAAGTACGGTAACGAGGTCGTTCTTCTTACAGAGCTTAGCCGTATCTCTTACGAATTCGTATCCGATAAGTGGCTCATTATACGTAAATGCAACACCCACGTTACCCTGTGACTTAAGCGAAACAGCCTTGGATACGATATCCTCAGGATTAATAATCTGAGTCCTTCCGGCGAATGATTTAATCTCGTTACCCCAGGAAATGTCGCTGTTCTGACAAAACGGGCAACGAAGATTACAGCCATATGACCCCACTGAAAAAATCATACTTCCGGGCATAAAGTTCTTAAGAGGCTTTTTCTCTATAGGATCGAGACCCGCAGCGGTAATTTTGCCATAGTTAGACGGTACAATCTTACCGTTCTGACAGGTTCTTACACCGCAGAAGCCGGATTTTCCTTCGCTTAAATTACAATGTCTGTAGCAAACTTCACATTTCATAACTATTATCTTATCCCCAGAGTTTCTTTATCAGCCGTAGCAATATTATTCTTCTCTACCGACTTAGACAGCACCATAACATCTTTGGCGCTTATTACCATATATGCCTTACCGTCCTTAAATGCGAATACTGAATACATATACTGTATATCAACATTATCGGCAGCAAGCTTCTCAAGAAGCTTCTCAAGTCCGCCCGGCTTATCCGGAACTTCAATGGCACATACTTGTATCTCGGATACAAGATATTCATTGGACTTAAGAACTCGCATTGTCTTCTCTATGTCATCGGGAATGATACGAAGAATGCCGTAGTCTTCGTTCTCTGCTACGTTTAATGCGCGTAAGTTGATACCTTCTTCTGACAGAATACCAAGAATCTCTCTAAGCATTCCCGGTCTGTTCTCTATAAATGCGCTGACTTGACTTATAGTATTCATAGTGGCCTCCTTAATGATTCCTCGGACTTTTCTTATCTTACCAAAGCCCTCGAACCAAGTACCTGCACGCTCATACAAAAATCGCTTAGCATATCTTGGCTTCTCGGTCTTTCTCCTTAATATTAAGAGTCCTCGGAATAATCTAATCTATATCTTTCTATTATCTATAACTCTAACTGCCTTGCCTTCACTACGCTGGATGGAACGAGGTGCGACGAGGCGAACCTTGACCTTGATACCGAGCATTGTCTTAATTGCATCAGAGAGGTCTCGCTCCATACTGTTAAGCTTCGTAAGCTCGCCGGTAAATTGATCGGCGGGCATCTCAACCTTAACTTCACAGGTATCGCTGTTATTAACTCTGTCAACAAGAATCTGGTAGTTCGGTTGATAACCCTGCTCAATAAGCACGCTCTCAATCTGTGACGGGAATACATTGACACCCTTAATAATAAGCATATCATCGCTTCTTCCCATAGGTTTACTCATTCTTATATGTGTACGACCGCAAGAGCATTTCTCCTCATTAAGAATACATATATCTTTCGTTCTGTAACGAAGAAGAGGAAATGCTTCTTTCGTAATTGAAGTAAATACAAGTTCACCTTTACTTCCCATAGGAAGCGGTTCTAATGTCTCGGGATCAATTATTTCAGCAATGAAATGATCTTCATTGATATGCATACCTTGTTGAGCGCTACACTCAAATGCAACACCGGGACCTGACAACTCTGTAAGACCGTATATATCATAAGCTTTGATACCGAGCATGTCTTCAATAGAAGCTCTCATGCTTTCAGACCATGCTTCTGCGCCGAAGATTCCGGCTTTAAGCTTAATCTTATTTCTAATGCCCGCTTCCTCAATAGATTCTGCAAGATAAGCAGCATAGCTTGGAGTACAACATAGAATTGTAGAACCAAGGTCTGTCATAAATTGAAGCTGTCTCTGAGTATTCCCTGATGACATAGGGATTGTAAGACATCCAAGCTTATGGCTACCGCCGTTAAGTCCGGCACCGCCTGTAAAGAGTCCGTAACCGTAACCGACCTGAACTACATCCTCATCACTTCCGCCTGCGGCAACAAGAGCTCGGGCACAGCAGTCGTCCCAGAGATCGATATCATTCTGTGTGTATCCTGCAACTACTCTTCTTCCTGTTGTTCCCGAAGTCGAATGAATTCTTACACAGTCCTTAAGCGGTCTTGCGAACAGACCGTAAGGATATGTCTCTCTTAAATCGTCCTTCGTAACGAACGGAAGTTTATAGAGATCGTCTCTACTCTTAATATCATCGGGAGTTACGCCCTTCTCTTTCATCTTGTTACGATAGTAAGGCACGTTATCCCATACGTTCTTAACCTGCTTTAGTAATCTTTCGTTCTGTAAGTCGAGAAGTTTGTCTCGATCCATACATTCCATTTCTTTTTGATAGTATCTTTCCATTAGTAACCTTCTTTCTTATCTTGTGTCCTCGGTCCAAGACCTCCGAGCGACTAGATGTCTTATGTCCATCCCCGCAAGGGGTGGACCGGTAATTTCGGAGGTCTTGGCACCTCGTCCACCAACTTAGAATAACTTGTACTACGCATTCCTGCCTAACTCAAACGCCTTCAAGTTCATATCAACAAAACGTTCCTTTACACAGGACTTGATTGCCTCCTGCCACTCTTCCTCTGTAAAGTCATAGTGGTTAGAGAGATGACCGAGGAGTACGATGTTAACGCACTTACTCGAACCTGCTTCTTCTGCAAGTGACAGCGCGTCGAATTCATCAAGATTAACACCCATAGCTTTGAGTTTGCCTTCAATATCTTCGGGATATTCTGCGGCACCCGTTATTACGGGCATAGGGTTAATCTGTTGCGTATTGGTGACAAGTACGCCGTCTTTTTTGAGGAACTCAACCCATCTTGCCGCTTCTAATATCTCAAAAGATATGATGACATCGGCTTCACCTTTATCTACTATGGGTGAATATACTTTATCACCATATCTCACATATGTAACAACACTTCCGCCTCTCTGAGACATTCCGTGTACTTCGGATACTTTAACATCATATCCTTTTTCCGTAAAAAGTCTTCCGAGAATTTTGCTTGCAAGAAGTGTTCCTTGTCCGCCGACACCTACAATCATTATATTCTTAGTCATTACTCTGCCTCCTTTCTCAAAGGAAGTGCATCGAATTTACACATTTGTCCGCACACACCGCAACCGAGACAAAGCGTCTCGTCAATCTTACATTTACCATCAACCATATTAATTGCGGGGCAACCTATCTTCATACAAGCCTGACAACCGACACACTTGTCTGTGTCACACTTGATTGGTCCGGGATGCTTAACATTCTTAAGAAGAGCACATGGTCTTCTTGAAATGATAACAGAAGGTTCAAAAGCTTCGATTTCCTCCGTAATAGCCTTCTCGCATTCTGAAAGGTCATAAGGATCAACAACAACCACTCTGTTAATACCGATACTCTTGCAGAGGTCTTCTAGGCAAACCTTACCCGCAGGCTCTCCCTTCAGGTTAATACCTGTTGTAGGGTTCTGCTGATGACCTGTCATACCGGTTATCGAATTATCGAGAATAATAACAGTTGAATTAGACTCGTTATACGCAATATTAATAAGTCCCGTCACACCGGAATGCATAAATGTGGAGTCGCCGATAACGGCAACCGTATTCTTGGCATACTCGGGTGCACTCTTATTATATCCGTGAACACCTGACACGCTCTCTCCCATACATACAGTTGAATCAAGGGCGTTAAGAGGTGGCATTGCACCTAGTGTATAGCAACCGATATCGCCGTGCACCGTAAGCTTCTTCTTATGAAGAACGTAGAATAGTCCCCTGTGAGGACAGCCTGCACATAGTGCGGGAGGACGAGCCGGAAGCTCTTCTTTTATATTGAACGGAACTTCTTTTTCTATGTCAAATGCGTTTGCAACAACCGTCTGTGAGAACTCACCGAGGTTAGTGAACTTATCCTTACCGATTGCCTTAATACCGAGCGTACTAAGATGTGTCTCTATAATTCCGTCCAGCTCCTCAACAACGACAACATTCTTAACCTTTCCTGCAAATTCTTTTATAGTATTATCAGGAAGCGGATTAATCATTCCTATCTTAAGGACGGGATATTTATCCTCGAATACTTCCTTAACATATTGATAGCTTGTGGAGCTTGTGATAAATCCATACTCGTTATCACTACCATCTTCTAACCTGTTAATTCCACTGGTTTCTGCCCATTCACGGAGGTCATCTAATCTCTTCTCAACGAGAGGATGCTTCTTAATGGCATTTGCCGGAGTCATAATGTATTTTGAAGGATTCTTAACATATTCTTTATGAGTTACTTCAGCTCTGTCTTCAAGTTCAACGATACTCTGACAATGTGCTACTCTTGTACACATTTTAAGCATAACGGCAGTATCGAACTTCTCGGAAAGCTCGTATGCAATCTTAACAAATTCTTTACTCTCAGTTGAGTCGGAAGGCTCAAGCATAGGTAATTTAGCCGCAATTGCATAATGTCTTGAATCCTGCTCATTCTGTGACGAATGCATACCGGGGTCATCCGCAACACCGATAATCATGCCGGCATTAACACCTGTATAGCTTATTGTAAAAAGCGGATCTGCAGCAACATTAAGACCAACATGCTTCATTCCGCAAAATGACCTTCTTCCTGCGAAGCTTGCTCCGAATGCAGCTTCCATGGCAACCTTTTCATTGGGCGCCCATTCAGCATATATATCATCATATTTTGCGGCAAATTCGGTTATCTCGGTACTTGGCGTTCCGGGATAACTTGACACGAATTCGCAGCCGGCCTCGTATAACCCACGGGCTGCCGCCTCATTGCCCAGCATAAGTTTCTTAGACATAGTGTGTTCCTCCAATTAATATACTTTTAATTTCCTCCTATGAGTAACCCGAGCTCTACCAGAAAATCGCTTAGGGGTTCTCATAGTCGGAAATCATTCATGTGCTAGCTTCTTATCTGTGCCTCAACAAGTGGCATATCACAATATCTCTCGCGAAGCACAGGCTTCTCTATCTTACCTGTAGGATTCCTCGGAATATCCGCAAATATAACCTTCCTCGGTCTCTTATATCTGGGAAGCTCCTTACAGAATTCATTAATCTCTTCTTCTGTAGCATCCATATTAGGCTTAATCTCAATAATTGCAGCCGCTATCTCACCAAGTCTTGGATCCGGAAGACCGATAACAGCCACATCCTTAATCTTATCATTGGTACGGAGATAATCTTCAATCTGAACGGGATAGAGATTCTCTCCACCGGATATAATTACATCCTTCTTCCTGTCGACAAGATATATAAATCCATCCTCATCCGTCTTCGCCATATCGCCGGTCCAAAGCCATTCGCCCTTAAGGATCTCATCGGTAGCCTCTTTATTCTTGTAATAACCGAGCATTACACCCGGTCCTTTGACAGCAAGCTCTCCTACTTCACCTTCATTGACTTCTGTTCCGTCTTCTCTTACAATCTTAGCTTCCCAATGATAACCGGGTTTTCCGATTGCACCGACCTTATTAATATTATCAACACCAAGATGAACACAGCCGGGGCCGAGAGACTCTGAGAGTCCGTAGTTGGTGTCGTATTTATGATTGGGGAAATATGTCTTCCACCTTTTAATAAGACTTGGGGGAACCGGTTGTGCTCCGATATGCATAAGTCTCCATTGATCTGTAAGATAATCCGATAGCTTAATCCGACCATCATCAATGGCATCAAGTATATCCTGTGCCCAAGGAACTAAGAGCCACACAATAGTACATTTCTCTTCAGTAACGGTTCTAAGTATCCATTCAGGCTTAACACCCTTAAGAATAACAGCCTTAGAACATGTTATTAATGAGCCGAACCAATGCATCTTGGCACCTGTATGATAGAGAGGCGGAATGCATAGGAATACATCGTCCTTCGTCTGCTCATGATGATTGGCTTCAGTCTCACAAGAAGCAACAAGGGCACTATGCTTATGAAGAATAGCCTTCGGGAATCCCGTGGTACCCGAAGAAAAGTAAATCGCAGCAACATCATCTTCGTGAAGTTCAATCGGCAAGGGACTTGTAGAACAAAATGTAGATAATTTCGTTAAATCCTCGGCATAATCGGGACATCTTTCTTCAAATCCAACATACAGAAGAAGGTCAGTTCCATCTAACTTATCATAGATAGAATCCATTCTTTCGTTAAATTCCGGTCCGAATATAAGAATCTCAATATCCGCAAGATCACAGCAATACTGAATCTCATCGCTGGCATATCTGTAATTAAGAGGAACAACAACACACCCGGCTTTAAGAATACCGAAATATGTAGGAAGCCACTCAATACAGTTCATCATTAAGATACCAACCTTCGTACCTCTCTTAACATTTCTGCTAAGAAGAAAGTTACCTACTCTATTGGCCATACGGTCAAAACGACGCCATGTTACAGAACGCCTGTAGGGCATATCGGGAAGCGCCAATTCGATAAGACTTTGTTCACGCCATGTCATGGCATTGTCCCTTTCTTCCGTAGGGTTAATCTCAACAAGAGCCTCTTCGCCCGGACAGTAACGTGCATTTCTTTCTAAGAATTCAGTTATTATCATGATATTATACCTCACATTCGTAATGCCATCTTACTAGATTAGTCTTCATTCGGCATTACTGTTTTCTATCTTCTAACGGTATCTCCTTACGTATCTCCTTAGTCCGTATCTCCTCTGCGATTTGGTTAATGAAGTCGGATAACGGTTTCACGCCCTCGTCACCTGCGAAACGGCTTCGAACAGACACTGTCTTATCAGCTTGTTCCTTCTCTCCGACAACAAGCATATAGGGAATCTTCTCGAGACGAGCTTCACGAATCTTAAATCCAATCTTCTCAGCTCTGTTATCAACAGATGTTAAGATTCCGTTTTTCTTAAGCTCTGCTTCTATTTCATAAGCATAATCACCGAACTTCTCAGAGATAGGGAGCACCCTTACCTGCTCGGGGCATAGCCATGTCGGGAATTTGCCGGCGTATTTCTCAATAAGCCATGCAAGAGTTCTCTCATAGCAACCCATTGAAGTTCTGTGAATGATGTAAGGTCTAACCTTGTCACCATTTTCATCGATGTAGAACATATCGAACTTCTCGGCTATAAGTGCGTCCCACTGAACCGTAATCATGGTATCTTCCTTGCCGTATACATTCTTGGCATTGATATCAACCTTCGGTCCGTAGAATGCGGCTTCACCAACATCCTCAGTAAATTCCACACCAAGTTCATTCAGGATATCTCTTATATGACCTTCCGTCTCTTCCCAGACTTCAGGTTCACCGATATATTTCTCACGATTATCCGGATCCCATTTTGACAGATGGTATGTAACATCTTCTTCAACACCAAGGACTTCGAGACAGTACTTGGCAAGAGCCATACATTTCTTGAATTCTTCCACCATCTGATCAGGTCTTACAACAAGATGTCCCTCTGTAATTGTGAATTGCCTTACACGAGTAAGTCCGTGCATCTCGCCGGAGTCTTCGTTTCTGAAAAGTGTGGATGTCTCCGAATATCTGCATGGTAAATCTTTATAAGAATGCTGAGTTGCCTTGTATACATAATATTGGAAAGGACAAGTCATGGGACGAAGTGCCATAACATCCTTGTCATCCCGCTCTTCGTTAAGCACGAACATCCCCTCTTTATAATGATCCCAGTGACCGGATATCTTATAGAGATCTGACTTAGCCATAAGAGGAGTTCTTGTTCTTGTATATCCCCATTCATTATCCTCTAAGTCTTCTATCCAACGCTGAAGAATTTGAATCATCTTCGTACCCTTAGGCATAAAGAGAGGAAGACCTTGTCCGATTACATCTACGGTTGTAAAAAGTTGCATTTCACGACCGAGCTTATTATGGTCTCTTTTCTTAATATCTTCAAGGTGGTCGAGATGTGCCTTTAATTCATCCTTACTTGCAAATGCTGTGCCGTAGATACGTGTAAGCATCTTGTTATGCTCATCGCCTCTCCAGTATGCACCTGATGATGATATAAGCTTAAATGCTTTTATAAGCTTAGTATTCATGATATGAGGACCGGCACAAAGGTCTACGAAATCATTCTCACCCTGACGATAGAAAGAAATCGTCGCATCTTCCGGAAGATCGTTAATAAGCTCTACCTTGTAAGGCTCATTTCTGTCTTCCATGAACTTAACAGCTTCATCTCTCGGAAGGCAGAAACGCTCGAACTTAGGCTTAGCCTTAATTAGGCTCTTCATTTCCTTTTCAATCTCGTTAAGATCTTCTCTTGAAAAGGGCTCTGTATCAAAGTCATAATAGAAGCCATCCTCAATAGAAGGACCGATTGCAAGCTTAGCATCAGGTCTGACTTTTTTGACAGCCTCAGCCATAATATGAGAGCAAGTATGTCTTAAAGCGCTTAAACCCTCTTTATCCTTTGCTGTAAGAATCGCAAGTTCAGAGTCAGAATCAATCTCTGTTCTTAAATCTTTAACTTCACCGTTGACTTCTACGGCGCAGGCATTACGAGCAAGACCTTCGCTAATATCCATTGCAACATCAAAGCCCGTTACTTTATCCTTAAATTCTTTCTTGGAACCATCCTTTAATGTAATAATCATAGTATTCTCCCTTCCGGCGACTCACCCTACAAACGGCATAGTCGTTAATTAATTATCTTCCGCAACATTTCTTATACTTCTTACCGCTTCCACACGGGCAAGGATCGTTACGACCCACCTTCTTATCAGCCACAAATGTATGGCTTCTCTTCTGCTCCATTACCATAGACTTCTGAGTATCCTTATCGAAAATGTTATCCCACTCAGGAAGTGTATAGAGCCAATCAGCCTTAGCTTCAACCATATTACGGAAAAGCTTCTCGTTATCAAAGTCAAGCTTAACAATTGTATCGTCCTTCATGGTTTCAATTGGATTAGGCTCTTTTAAGCTTTCGTTAATTCCGTCAAGAAAGCCTACAAATGTAAGAAGCTCCATATCGTATTTCTTGGAGAGTTCTTCTACTGTTCCTTCAACAACTTCATCAGGGTTCTTGAGAAGCTCCTCGTATACGCTCTTTTCCTGCAGGAAATATTCATTCCAAAAAGCCTGGGCGCTCACATCGTCCTGTTGACTTTCGTATGCTACATTTCTCCATGTCTCTAGTAATGTCATAGTGTACTCCTTATTTAGTCTTAATCCGGCACCTTCGGACCGAGTACCTGCACGCTCATGACGAAATGTCGTATGCGCACCCCGAATGGGGTGTGCCGGTAACTTAGCAGGTCTCGGCTCCTCAGATGCTAACTCTAAAAATTCTCGTTCTCTTCCTTCTTTTCCTTAATCTTCTTGTACATTTCTATGATACAGAAAAGAAGCACCGGTATTATCAGGGTTGCGGCAATGGAGAGCCCAAGATAAGTCATTAGGTTGGGACCACCAATTAATGCCACAACAAGCGTCGTAACATACATTCCGGCAAGAAGTATTGCTCCTATTAATGCAAGAATTCTTTTTAATTTACTCATTATTGCTTCCTTCTAATAGCCCAGATTACAATTCCCGTAATAAGTGATGCAAGCGGTATAAGGAGTCCCCAGAGGATTCCGTATATTATAAGTGCTGCACCTGTCACCATTATAGACTCTGTCTGAAGTGACTTAGATGGAATGATTACATTCTGCTTATCTGTGTCAGTACTCTTCGTAAGCGCCGTTACCGTATTGGTGAAGAGCTTAGAGTTGTTACCATATACATAGCTATCCATTTCATCATTGAAGAGATACTGACAACCGTATACAACAATGCCGGATCCATTAGCGTATGTCTCTTCCACACCAAGCTTAAAGCTTCCCGTCTCATCACCGGCCGTTTTCTCTGTAGTACTTCCTTCCGAGCCATCAAGGTTGGCCTTAATATAGGCGCCGTCAGATGTCTTAAGAAGCGAAGTTAAAGTAGACTCATTATTCTCTGTATAATCAATTGCCGTAGCACTGTATAAAAGCACCGACTTCTTTCCTTGAATTCCTGTTGACACATCAGACTCTAACACTTCAGGTAGAAGCGCATAGTTCTGTCTGTAGTAATAGCCTTGTGTATCCTCGCATACAACTCCCGGCTTAACGGTAATATGCAAGCTGCTTAGAAGTTCTTTGTAATTCGGCATATCGTTAATTGATACAATAGATCTTGCGGTTGAATCAACATTTGCAATGTTGAATATAACATTTCCACCCTTAGAAATGTAGTCGCTAATCTTGGTAACGTCATCCTTCGATAAATCCTTGGACGGTGCGTTAACAACGAGAAGTCCGCAGTCCGCAGGAATAGCATCACTCTCAAGAAGGTTAATTGACTTAATCGAATAATTACCCTTAGAAAGTGCCGTTGTACAGTTCTGTCCAAGTGATTGCTCATCGTGACCTTGCAATGTATAGATTACAGTATCACTGTTATTAACAACGCTGTAAAGTGCATTGATAATAAGACCTTCGCCATCATAAGCCGTTATATCATAACTGTAAGTTGACTGATTCATCGAATACTCGTAAATGTTATCGTAGCTTATAGCCTTGGCATTACCATTTTCACCGACAACGATGAGACTGCCCTGACTCAAATTCTCAGATGTATACTGAGATGCAAACATTGGATTAGATGCCATATCCACATACTCAACCGTAATCTTGTCGCTTGAGTCGAATTGATCTAACGTCTTCTTCAGGTTTTCATCGGTTGAACTCTCAGAAGAAAGCACATAGATTGTCGCTTTATGATCATAATTCTTTAAGAATTCTTTTCCTTCATCTGAAATTGTATATACTTTATTCGATGTTGCGTCGAATTCCATATAATTATCGGGAATGTAGCTTATACCCACATTTATACCGATAAATAATACAATCGCAATTATAATTGCCAGCGTCCTTGATACAAGTCTTGAAATTACATTCTTGGAGATAGACCATCTTCTCTTCTGGATCACACAATAGGTGAAGAAGATAAAAAGGACAATTAAAAGCACGTAATATATAACCGCCTTAAGATCGAACACTCCGTTAAGGAAGCTCTGCATTGGCTTACCTATACTTATACAATATAGTATCTTAGATAACAGATTCTCTTCTGTAAATATAAGGTCGAAAAGCGAATCTGATATATATGCCACAAAAAGTACAATAAACGAAATAATAACAGATATAATCTGGCTCTTCGTAAGTGTTGACATAAAAAGCGCAATTGCTATTGCGGCAAGTCCGAACAAATAGAAGCCAAACAGTGCGGTATAATTCTGACCAAGTGCTCCCGCACCATAGAATTCAAGAACTATCGGAGCAATAGCCATAAAGAGTACCGCCATTGTAAATGTTGCGGCTACGGACAGATATTTTCC
This sequence comes from uncultured Lachnospiraceae bacterium, assembly GCA_905233695.1. Taxonomy (GTDB): domain Bacteria; phylum Bacillota; class Clostridia; order Lachnospirales; family Lachnospiraceae; genus RUG191. The sequence continues at coordinate 77,090 of CAJODN010000004.1, forward strand.
GATAATAATCTTAATGGGAGGCACCGGTGCCGTAAATATCAGTTGATCCGTCTTATTCTTCCGTTCCTCCGTGAACACTCTCATGCAGAGAATCGGTGTGACGATAATAACGATACTGCATATATTAGACAGTGGATATGACATATACGGACTTCCGTTAAGCAGGTTATATATTAAGAAAAACAGTCCGAAGAACGCACAAAGTACGCTTATGAATATCCAGCCTATTACGTTGGTAAAAAGGGATCTTAGGTCTCTCTTAAATATCGCTGTCATTATTATCTCCCTCCTCTCCCGTAAGTTCTAAGAAGACATCTTCAAGTGAGGTCGTATCTTCTTTCATTTCAAAGATTGATATTCTCTCAGCTGAGAGCGCAAGAGAAATATCTTCTCTCACATCACAATTTTCATTTGCTTCAACCGTAATCTTGACGGTACCTTCTTCTTCACCGGTAACGGCAGTAACGGATGTTACATCATTAATACCTTCGATAATCTCTTTACACTTATCAATATCACCCTTGGCAACTATCTCAAGTGTCTGATGTGAATTAAAATAATTAGACAAATTACTTATTGAATCGTTGGCAATAATCTTACCCTTATTGATAATAAATACATGAGAGCATGTCTCACTGATCTCACTTAAAATGTGTGAGCTTAGAATTACAGTATGGGTTCCCGAAAGACCTTTAATCAAGTCTCTTATCTCTTTAATCTGATTAGGATCAAGACCGACCGTGGGCTCATCAAGAATTACGATATCGGGAGAACCGATTATAGCCTGTGCAAAACCAACTCTCTGACGATAACCTTTAGAAAGGTTATTGATAATTCGTCTCTGCACATCAGTAATACTTGTAAGCGCCATAACACGCTTTACTTCTTCATCAATCTTAGACTTCTCGAAAGTCTTAAGTTCACATACGAACTTGAGATATTCATATACAGTCATATCAACATAGAGAGGCGGAATCTCGGGAAGATATCCGATACAAGTCTTCGCCTTCTCCGGCTCTTCATATATGTCGTATCCGTTAATCTTAATCTCTCCGCTTGTAGGCGCAAGATAACCGGTTAAAATATTCATTGTTGTGGATTTGCCGGCGCCGTTGGGTCCGAGGAACCCATACACCTGACCGGATTCAATTTTAAGAGAAATGTCATCTACGGCTAAGTGATTGCCGTACTTTTTAGTTAGGTTGTTAATCTCAATCATTGTTAGCACTCCTATCTATATATTATTTCATCCCTGCCCGGGCCGTTAGATATCATTTTAATGGGATATCCGAGATGTTCTTCCACGAACTCTACATACTTTCTGCAGTTCTCGGGAAGCTTGTTATAATTCTTTATTCCGCGGATATCACATTTCCAACCCGGGAGAGTCTCAAGAACAGGATTAGCCTTCTCTAGCTTATATGTCACAGGGAATTCTGTTGTAACCTTCCCGTCTATCTCGTATCCTACGCATACGGGAATCTCGTCTAAGTATCCGAGTGCATCCAACACTGTAAATGCAACTTTCGTAGCGCCCTGCATTCTGCAACCGTACTTACTTGCAACACAGTCGAACCATCCCACTCTTCTGGGACGTCCCGTTGTTGCCCCGTATTCGCCCTTATCACCGCCGTGCTTTCTAAGTTCCTCAGCTTCATCATCGAATATTTCCGATACAAATGCTCCGGCACCCACAGCTGATGAATAAGCCTTAACAACGGTAATTATCTCTTTAATCTCATAAGGGGGTATACCGGCACCGATTGCGCCATATGACGCTAATGTCGATGATGATGTAACCATAGGGTATATTCCGTGATCGGGATCCTTAAGTGTTCCGAGCTGTCCCTCAAGAAGAATTGTCTTATTGTCTCTAAGTGCATCATGTAAAAATAACGATACATCAGCAACATAAGGCTCAATCATACCTTTATATTCATGTAGTGTCTTAAGAAGCTCATCAGGATCAAGAAGAGGCTTATGATATAAATGTTCAAGTAGCACATTTTTCATATCACAGATTCTTACAACCTTAGTCTTAAGTACTTCTTCATCGAAAAGCTCCGATACTTGGAATCCAATCTTAGCGTATTTATCTGAATAGAAAGGAGCTATACCTGACTTGGTGGAACCGAATGAAGCCTTACCAAGTCTCTCTTCCTCATATTGATCGAATAAAATGTGATATGGCATAACCATCTGTGCTCTATTGGAAATCATAATCCTGGGCTTAGGCACGCCACCGTTTATAACATCTTGTATCTCGTTAAAAAGCTTAGGTACATCAAGAGCAACACCATTACCGATAACACTTGTAGTATGGTCATAGAATACTCCCGAAGGCAAAGTATGAAGCGCAAAACGACCGTAATCGTTGACAATCGTATGTCCTGCATTGGCACCGCCTTGGAATCTCACGATAATATCGGCGTCCTTTGCAAGCATGTCGGTAATCTTACCTTTTCCTTCATCTCCCCAGTTAGCTCCAACTACAGCTTTAACCATTTTAATTCCTCCTAGGTTTTCCTTTTTAATAGGAATATAAAAAACACTTCGTGGGCATACGCACACGAAGTGTATTATAGCATAATTGAATACTAATTTCAATGAACAACATCGCTACGCGATGTCGCCGTGTCATAAGGCATCCTCCCACTACGTGGAGCCCTCCTTATGACATTTTACATCATACCCGGCATTCCACCTGCCTGTGGCGACATTGGAGGCTCGGGCTCTTTAATGTCTGCAACAACAGATTCTGTTGTGAGAAGTGTTGATGCAACTGATGTAGCATTAAGAAGCGCTGTCTTAGTAACCTTAACAGGATCAAGGATACCTTCCTTAACCATATCAACATACTCTTCTTTATATGCATCATATCCCATTCCAACCTTAGACTCGCGAACCTTATTAACGATTACGGGAGCTTCTAATCCGGCATTATGTACGATGTAATAGAGAGGAGACTCAAGGGCTTTAAGAACTACTGTAGCACCTGTCTTCTCGTCGCCATCAAGCTTATCTGCAAGCTTAGCAACCTCTTTTGAAGCGTGAATGTAAGCAGAACCGCCTCCTGCGATGATTCCTTCTTCAACGGCAGCTCTTGTTGCGTTAAGAGCATCCTCCATACGAAGCTTAGATTCCTTCATCTCAATCTCGGTAGCTGCGCCCACACGAATAACGGCAACACCGCCTGCAAGCTTAGCAAGTCTCTCTTGTAATTTCTCTTTATCAAAGTCAGATGTTGTGTCTTCGATTGCCTTCTTAATCTGTGATACTCTTGCATCAATCTCAGATTTCTCGCCGGCACCGTCAACAATAACAGTATTCTCTTTCTGAACCTTAACAGACTTAGCACGACCGAGCTGTTCCATCTCGGCATCCTTAAGCTCAAGTCCGACTTCTTCGGAGATAACCGTTCCGCCTGTAAGAATAGCGATATCCTGAAGCATTTCTTTTCTTCTGTCACCATATCCCGGAGCCTTAACGGCAACTACATTAAATGTACCGCGAAGCTTATTAAGGATAAGTGTTGTAAGTGCCTCGCCTTCAATGTCTTCAGCGATAATAAGAAGACGTGAGCCTGACTGAACAATTTGCTCAAGAAGAGGAAGTATATCCTGGATATTAGAGATTTTCTTATCTGTAATAAGGATATACGGATCTTCGAGAACTGCTTCCATCTTATCCATATCTGTTGCCATATAAGCTGAGATATAACCTCTATCGAATTGCATACCTTCAACAAGATCAAGCTCTGTCTGCATTGTCTTGGATTCTTCGATAGTGATAACACCGTCGTTAGAAACCTTTTCCATTGCGTCGGCAACCATCTCTCCGACCTCATCGTCACCTGCGGAAATAGCAGCAACTCTTGCAATCTGATCCTTACCGCTTACTTCTTTACTCATCTTAACAATAGCATCTATTGCTGTATCGGTAGCCTTCTTCATACCTTTACGAAGTACGATTGGATTAGCGCCTGCAGCAAGGTTCTTGATTCCCTCAGATATCATTGACTGAGCAAGAACGGTTGCAGTTGTCGTACCGTCACCGGCTACATCATTAGTCTTGGTTGCAACTTCTTTAACGAGCTGTGCTCCCATGTTCTCGAACTCGTCTTCGAGTTCAATCTCTTTTGCGATTGTAACACCGTCGTTAGTGATAAGCGGTGCTCCGTATGATTTGTCAAGTACTACATTCCTTCCTTTAGGTCCGATTGTAACCTTAACAGAATTAGCGAGTTTATCAACGCCTGCTTCAAGAGCGGCTCTTGCTTCAGCGCCGTATTTGATTTCCTTAGCCATATTATCCCTTCTTTCTTAAATATTATTCTACAACTGCAAGAATATCATCTTGACGTACAATAATGAATTCTTCGCCGTCAAGCTTAACCTCTGTGCCTGCATACTTAGAATAGATTACCTTCTGCCCAACACTTACTTGCATTTTTACTTCCTTGCCATCAACAACTCCGCCGGGTCCTACCGCAATAACCTCAGCCTCTTGCGGTTTTTCCTGTGCTGAAGAAGCAAGTATTATTCCTGACTTAGTAGTCTCTTCTGCTTCGAGTTGCTTAAGAACAACACGATCAGATAATGGGTTTAATTTCATAGTATAATGCCTCCTTATTTTATTATTGTCTATAATGACTCACGGATCGCTTCGCGCTTCGCGCTCATATAGTTGCGGGTCAACAAGTATTCGCTCTGCTTACAAGCAAGCTTGACGCAGATTTAATACTTCTTTCCCCTTAAGTCATTATGTTAGCACTCTCCTTAGGTGAGTGCAAGTAATTTTTTGAAAAAATTTTATTTTTTTGATTTCAGGGTGTCAAGAGCACTGGAAAGTAGCTTCCCTGCCGTACCCTTAAGTGCCGAGTGCTGTTCTTCGGAAAGCCCAAAAAACGCTTCTCTAAGCCTGTGAAGGTTACTGCGAGACACCTCGCTTAGGTCATCAACGGTATCAATATTGGCGTCACTTAACGGCTGGAACAAAGAATCTATGAATATCTTTCTCTCTTCATCATTAAGCCCGATTATCCAATTCGACACGGCCTCATCAATCATAATCGATCTTTCTGACAGATTCTCACAGGTAATGAAATCACCTCCGAGTATTTGCCATGACATAGCGTCGTGCTGTTGTATGCCATAATTACTGCTCTTAACAATCTTATGTTCGAAACTATTAAGAAGAAGCATTCCAACAATAGAATTCTCGGGAACTATACTTCTGATCTTAGGAAGAATTCTGTTATATCCGCTCATAAGAGTTATATCTTCTCGAAATCCCGGACCGTCGTTTGTATACACATTTACAATCTTATCCTGAATCTTATAATCACAGAATGCCGAGGCATATACAGCGAAATTGCCGCCCTTGGAATGACCGCCTACACGAAGCGGACAATCTATGTCACTAAAATTACTGTTAAGATATTCCATCGCTTTCTTTTGACCGAGAGTCTGATACAGATATCCCATATTAAGGTCTTCCTTCCAACCGACTATAGTAGAGTCGGTACCTCTGAAAGCGACATAATATGTGTTGTCGGGAAGTATAAATGTGGTAACAGAGAACTGAGAATCCTCTTCCACCACAACTTCATCCACATATCCCGTAAGATAGATATCCTTGTAACGATTAGCGTGTACCATATCGTCCATAAGGAATGGCGCCACCTTAACGGACGACTTTCTAGACATTATCTCTTCTCTTGAATATGCAGAGAAAAACTTGTCATATGCATCGGCAAGTGAAATCCTGTCATTAATTCCGGGACCCGGTACAATATTTCCGAAATCGGTATAAGCAAGATAAGAAAGCACTATATTATCAACATCATTAAATGGATTCTGAGAGAATGTAATATCTCCTCTCCACTTAAGATAATCTGTCATATTAGGCATGATAAAACCTCCAACAGCAGCATTATATAAATGCGGTTTCAGGAATTCGGCAAATGTAACTTTTTAAAACTACATAAATGTAGCCACAAGAACAATCACAAGATTAAGAAGCGCATGTCCGGCATACACAACCCAGAGCTTATGAGTCTCTTCATATACAAATCCGATAACAAGTCCGACCAGGAATGCGTATATCATCTGCACCCAGTTGAAATGAAGAATTCCGAATATGAATGAAGATATAACAACAGTCGGTGCTATATCGAATTTTTTCTCGAGTTCTCCGCACACAATACCACGGAACACCACTTCTTCCAGCGCCGGTGTAAGAATAACATTTGCCAGAATCTTAGATACCATATCTCCGTCACTTAGATACTTAGAAGCTTCGAAGAATGATTCCGATACCTCTGTAAGCGGAAAATGTGAAGCAATAAAGTTAAGTACCACCCCTGCCGCAACTATAGCGAGAATTAAGAGAAGCTCCTTAGGAAGCTTCGACGCTTCGAACATGGGATCGGCTTTATGCACATTAGCATTTCTATACATAAATATCATAACTACAAGAGTTATAAGTGCAGACAAAGCTGTACAATACAAAAGCGGTATTGATGAGTCAAAAAGGTTCTCATCGGCATATTTCATTACCGCATAAAGGAGGTTAAAAAGCACAAAATAAATAGCCAGCGGATATAAAACTCTATATAATACACTGTCACTTAAATTCTTAAACATGGTTACTCACTTTCTAAATATAGTCTCTCTCAATCCGAGTCTGTTATATCTCTAAATAATGACAAAACATTCTTCCTTAGGGAAGGGTGGACTGCTCCCGGCGCCAATTCGCATAACGGTTCCAGCACGAATTGTCTGTTATGCATATCGATATGAGGAATTATTAATCTATCTGTGTTAATTACTCTGTCGCCGAAGAGAATAATGTCGATATCAAGGGTTCGAGGTCCCCAATGCTCTTCTCTTACTCTCCCGTTATCATTCTCTATCTTGTTACAAATATCGAGAAGTTCAAACGGTGTACATATGCATTCCAGCTCACATACCGCATTTCTAAAGTCGTCTTGGTCCATGTTGCCGTAAGGTTTGGTTGTATATATCTTAGACAGTCTGACATTTCTGACTGTATCATATTCCTTAAGAGCATTAACTGCGTTACTGATATAGCCATCCTTGTCGCCCATATTAGAACCAAGAGATATGTACACCTTTTCCCATTTCTTTCTACAGGATACGCATACATCACCGAATTCAACGTTAATCTCAGCATTGGGCTTATGTATCTCAAGAGTTAACTCAGTTATCATATCATAAGCGTTAAGAAGAATACAGGATAATTCTTCGGCGGCAGTTTCCATAAGATCACATCTTTTATCTGTGAAATATGAAGAGATTCGATCACACATATCGGAATAGTCCACCGTGTTGTCAAGGTTGTCGGTTGATAAGTCCAATCTTTCCGATAATGAAAAAGATACGCTTATAAGAAACTCTTGACCGACAGTCTTCTCTTCTTCGTATACGCCAATATATCCAAATACTTTTATGTCTTTAATATGTATGTCCATAAACTTTTATTTCTCCTCAATTGCCCAATTCGAATTGCAATCTACTGTATAGCACGTAACATATCCAAAAACTTCTTATTAGCCTTTACGTCATGTACCCTTATATAGTCTATTCCCGAATAAAATGCCTTGGCTGTTACTGCAAGGGTACCTTCAAGCCTTTCGTTCTTACCGGCGGAAAGGACATAGTCTATACAGGTTTTGTTAGATACTGCAATGAGCACAGGATAATTATGAGCCTTAAGAACTTCCATATTCTTAAGAATCATTATGTCGTCTGCATTACTTTTGCCGAAGCCTATACCGGGATCTATAATTACATTATCTCTCTTAATTCCATACTTATGAATTCGCCTTAGCTTCTCATGTATTTCGCCATTAAGCTCTTCTATGGTAATTGTTATCTCATTCCTTGCGCACTTTATATCGTTCCTGTTATGCATAAGACAGTATTTGATATCGTGTTCGGCGATTAGCTCAAGCATGTCATCCGGCAGAAACCCTATATCATTAATAATATCTGCGCCGGCAAGTATAGCTTCTTTTGCGACCTCCGGCTTATACGTGTCAACAGATATGGGAATATCGAAGTTCTCTTTTATCTTCTTAAGTACATCAATTATTCTGGACAGCTCTTCATCCGCTGAAATCGGTTTAAATCCCGGACGTGTCGATTCACCGCCTATATCGATTACATCGGCGCCATCTTCTACAAGGGACTTAACATGGTCGAGTGCCTTATTAACATTTACCTTATTATCATCAAAAAATCTACCACCGTCATAAAATGAATCAGGTGTTAGATTAAGAATTCCAATCATTTTCAAATTATCATCTTTCATTTAAGAACGCCTCTTTAATATCCTTAAGGTAACTCAGCGAACCAAGCGCAATTATTACATCATTATCGTAATCTATGGCTTTCGTAGCCGCATCATCAAAACCGGATGCTATTGTAACATCAATATCATAGTTAAAGCAATCGTTGGCAAGAAGTCCCGCCGGAAGTGCCCTTTCGTTATCGGGCGTTACGGTTACAAGGGATTTACCGAGAGGAAGCAGGATACTAAGCATCTTAGACACCTCTTTATCCTTAAGTACTCCCATTATAAATGTTATATCTTTTCCCATAAAATGATTATTAACAGTCTCTTTAATTCTAATTGCCGCATCTTCATTATGGCAACCATCGATGTAGACAAGCGGCTTGTCGGAAATCTTCTCCATCCTGCCGGGAAGAAAAGCATTCGACACACCTTCCCCCGCTTTTTTAACATCTATGTGAAGCCTTTGGTATTTAAGAATATGAAGAGTCTCTAATGCAAGTGCCGTATTATCAATCTGAAAATCTCCGAAAAAGGGCATCTTAACATTCTTAAATTCGCGATATGTTATCATATTCTTAGATGCGTTAAACCTTATATGGTTATAATCTACGAATTGAAGCTTAGCGTCGATTTCACTTGAGTAAGAATTAAGCGAATCTACTACTTCGTCCTCCTGCTTTGCAGACAGGGCATAGCACCCCTTCTTCATAATTCCGGCCTTATGTCTTGCAATATCGGTAAGAGTGTCGCCCAAAAATTGCATATGGTCGAATCCGATAGGTGTAATTACGGAACAAAGGGTTTCGGAGAACACATTGGTTGCATCCTCTTCTCCTCCCATTCCCGCTTCAATAATGGCAATATCCACGTGGTTAGATGAGAAAAACAGAATCGCAACCGCAACCTGGACTTCGAACAGAGTCGGGAAGTCAGATTCGTCAAAGTCTGAGAGTGTATCCATTATGGTTGATATAAAGCCTAAGTATTCAACCTCGCTTATCTCATCATTGTTAATTGTATACATTTCGTATTCGGAAAATACGACAGGCGATTGGAACTTACCAACCTTAAAGCCAGAGTTAATAAGAGCAGAGTTAACCATAGCGCATACAGATCCTTTGCCGTTAGTCCCTGCAACATGAACAACCTTAAGACTTTTCTCGGGATTACCAAGCTTACCGAGAAGCATTTTAATCCGAGAAAGTCCGGGCTTAGAACCAAGTTTTGTTATTCTATCTATAAATTCATAAGCTTTGTTTTTATCTATCATCTCTTGACGCCCTTTGTATCTCTGTTGGCAATATGAAGCCTGTTAAGGGATATTTTCTTACCCTTAACCGAAACAATTTTATTACTACCATCCTTAAGATAATGAACCTTTATTAGTTCATCATTATTCGTAAGTCTGATTCCCCTTACGCCGATGGCTCCTTTCTTCTTCTCGGGTACACCTTCTACTTCAATTCTAAGGAAATAATTATTCTTAGACTGCATAACAAATGTATCGCCGTCACTCACAATATACACACCCAATACTTCATCGTCATCTGCTAATTTCGTTGCGGCAGTGGTTCTCTTCGATACATCGAATTCGCTTCCTTCTACAAGCTTAATCATTCCGTGTTTTGTAGCGAATATAAGCTTCTTATCACGAATATTGTCAAGTGCCTCCACAAGAAGAAAGCTCTCCTTGGAAATGTCAAATTTACTTACATTATCAATAGGACAACCCTTGTCCCTGAATTTACCGAAGGGAAGATCCAATACTTTAACGAGATGAAGATTACCTTCATTGGTGAAGATTCCCAGCTTCGATATATTCTTCGTAAATATAATCTGTCTGCTCTCCTTGTCAGCCGCTTCTTTGTTACGTTCATACGTAGCCATATCAATTACTCTTGCGTAACCGAATTTATCAAGAAGAACGCATACGTCAATTTCTTCAATAGGCTTTTCTTCGAATACGGCTTCGGCAACGTTATCTATAACAGTTTTTCTATCGGTTCCGAATTCCTTTTTTATTGCCTTAAGATCCTTAATTATAGTCTTAGCCATAGCTGATTTCTTAGAGAGAATATCTGAATAGTTCTGAATATTCTTCATGGTATTTTCGTAATCAGCCATAAGAGCTTCTATCTCAAGTCCCACTAATTTTGCAAGCCTCATGTCGAGGATTGCTTGGGCTTGTTTTTCTGTAAAATGTAATTTCTTAGCGTCCTTTTCAGATGTCTTGGTCTTGAACCTGATATCTTTTGTGTCTCCTTCCACAAGACATCTCTTAGCATCCTTAACACTCTTCGAGCCACGAAGAATCTCAATGATTAAGTCAATAACATCGCATGCTTTAATAAGACCTTCCTGAATCTCCTTCTTCTCTCTTTCTTTGTTGAGAAGAGTCGTATACTTTCTAGTTGCAAGCTCATATTGGAATTCCACATTGTGTCTTATAATAGGGACAATACCCATTGTCTCGGGACGACCGTTAGCAACCGCTAACATATTAACACCGAATGTATCTTCAAGACGAGTCTTCTTGTAGAGGAGATTACAAACATTTTCAGCATCGGCACCCTTCTTAAGCTCGATGACGATTCTGATTCCTTCCTTCGAAGACATATTGGAAATGTCTGTAATATCGGTAGTCTTCTTACTCTCTACGAGATTATATACATCATTTAAGAACTTACCGATATTGGCGCCAAGCATTGTATAAGGAATCTCTGTAATAACAATAGCCTGCTTTCCGCCTTTAATCTTCTCAATCTCAACCTTACCGCGAAGCTTAATCTTACCTGTTCCGGTGGAATAGATCTCAAGTAAGTCGTCTTTATTGGTTACAATTCCTCCGGTGGGGAAATCAGGTCCTTTAATTATCTCAAGCATCTGTGATGTATTAATATCGGGGTCTTTCATGTAAGCAATGACACCGTCTATTACCTCGGAAATGTTATGTGTCGGAATAGATGTTGCCATACCGACGGCAATACCTTCGGAACCGTTAACAAGTAGATTGGGTATACGAACAGGAAGAACCTCCGGTTCCTTCTCAGTCTCATCAAAGTTAGGGACAAAGTCAACTACATCCTTATCGAGATCGGCCAAATACGCATCCTCTGTTATCTTCTGAAGTCTTGCCTCAGTATAACGCATGGCAGCGGCTCCGTCTCCTTCTTTTGAGCCGAAGTTACCGTGACCGTCAATGAGCGGCATACCCATCTTGAAATCCTGTGCAAGCACGACAAGAGCACCGTATATTGAGGAATCGCCGTGAGGGTGATATTTACCCATTGTATCTCCGACTATACGGGCACATTTCCTATGTTGCTTATCGTGACGTATGCCAAGTTCATACATATCATAAAGTGTACGACGCTGAACCGGCTTAAGACCGTCCCTTACATCAGGAAGCGCACGAGACACAATAACTGACATGGCATAATCAATATAGGATTTTTGCATTATTTCTGAGTACTCCATGTGGAGTAGTTTTTCAGGTCTAGCCATAAAAGAATCTCCTTTTATACATCTAACTCAGCATCTCTTGCATGCTCATATATAAATGCTCTTCTGGGCGGAACTTCGTTACCCATAAGCATCTCTGTTACATCAGACGCCATCCTTCCGTCTTCGATCTCAACCTTCTTAAGCATTCTTCGTTCAGGGTCAAGTGTAGTCTCCCAGAGCTGTTCCGCATCCATTTCACCAAGACCCTTGTAGCGTTGAAGAGTGAATGGTCCTTTATGCTTTTTACGATATTTCTCTAATGCCGTATCATCATAGAGATACTCTTCTTCTCCCTTACTGGGAATTGCCTTATAAAGCGGAGGCATTGCAATATACACATGACCTTCGTATATAAGTTCCGGCATAAATCGATAAAACAGCGTAAGAAGAAGCGTGGAAATGTGAGCACCGTCAACATCGGCATCGGCCATAATAATAATCTTATCGTAGCGAAGCTTCGTTATATCGAAATCATTACCGTATCCTTCGGAGAATCCACACTCAAAGGCACTTATCATCGTCTTAATCTCGGCATTGGCAAGAACCTTATCGATAGATGCTTTCTCCACATTAAGAATCTTACCTCTGATAGGTAAGATGGCTTGGTATTCTCTATTCCTGGCTTCCTTGGCGCTCCCTCCGGCAGAATCTCCCTCCACAATAAAAATTTCACATTTCTTGGCGTCTCTGCTTTCGCAATTGGAAAGCTTACCGTTCTGATCAAATGAGAATTTCTTCTTAGATAAGAGGTTGGTCTTCGCCTTCTCTTCTGTCTTCCTAATCTTTCTCGACTTCTCGGCACAGGCTATAACAGACTTAAGTGTCTCAAGATTCCTGTCGAAGTAAAGAACAATTTCATCATTTACAATCTTGGATGTCGCTTTGGAAGCATCCTGGTTATCCAGCTTAGTCTTGGTCTGACCTTCGAACCTTGGATCCGGATGCTTGATTGATATAATCGCCGTCATTCCGTTTCTTACATCGGCACCGGTGAAATTATCGTCCTTTTCCTTTAGGATACCAAGCTCTCTTGCGTAATTATTGATTACACTTGTGAATACAGTCTTGAATCCCGTTATATGTGTACCACCCTCGGAATTGTAAATGTTATTACAAAAGCCGAGAATTGTCTCATGGAATTCATTAATATACTGAAATGCAACCTCAACTTCTATTCCGTCAGCTTTTCCTTCGAAATATATAATGTCTGTTACTGACTCATTATTCTTATTGATATCCTTAACGAATCCCTTGATACCGTCGGGCTCATGGAATTCGATATGTTCTACTTCATCCTTCCTCTTATCTTCGTAGATAATTGTAAGGTTGGGATTAAGGTATGCGGTCTCATGCATTCTTGACTTGACGTCATCACCCTTGAAGTCAGTTTTCTCGAATATCTCGGGATCAGGCAGGAAATTAATCTTGGTACCTGTCGCCTTAGTCTTCCCTATCGTTGGAAGAAGACCTTTAACAAGCTTCTCCGTAGGTTCACCACGCTCGAACCTGTCGTGATGAATATACCCATCCCTTGATATCTCAACATCCATATATGATGAAAGCGCATTTACAACAGAAGAACCGACACCGTGGAGTCCGCCGGAAGTCTTATATGCACCGTCATCGAACTTACCTCCGGCGTGAAGCGTAGTGAATACAAGACGAGATGCAGGCACGCCCTTTTCATGCATACCAACAGGGATACCTCTTCCGTTATCCACAACTGTACAAGAGCCGTCCCTCTCTAAGGTAACGTATATTTTGTCGCACTCCCCTTGTAAATGCTCATCAACAGCGTTATCGACAATCTCATATATTAAGTGGTTAAGACCTTTACGAGTTACCGAGCCGATGTACATACCCGGACGCTTTCTGACAGCCTCCAATCCCTCCAGAACCGCTATGCTGTTTTCATTATAATCCTGTTTCTTAGACATTATATGCTCCTAATACTAACGTAATTTAGAATAGCCAAATCCGTTAACCATAGCCTCAATAGGAATACCTCTCTTGCAGAAAGGACAATCTGCCGGCTTGTATGATTCGTAGCCGGGAAGATCTTCTATGGTAAAGAGAGGGAATACGAGCGTAGACTGTACTACTTCTCTTGTTGAAAAAATAGAGCTTACGCCGACCACATCACCGCCGTAATATTCAATACATTCCATACTCTGTCTTACTGTCTCACCTGTAGACATTGTAGCAAGAAGAAGGAATATCTTACGACCTTGGATTGAAGGCTTAATATTTTCTCTGAAGAGAAGCTGGTTAACGGAGTTAACCTCGGGACAAACCACACGGATTGATTCTCTTGCGGCTCCTGACAAGTGAAAGCTTGACTTCTCAAGCTCTTCGGCAAGATACGCACCGAGAACCTGCGTACCGTCCATACATACAATTGTATCAACCACTTCAACATTGTTAAGCATCTTGGCCGCAAGGTGCTTAGCGGCTTCTCTCGCTTCTTTCGTTCTAACCTTCATTGATGTTACATCAACATAATAATTGATGTGTGATTGGATTGTTGCAAAGTGACCGGGCACGGCACTAAGCACAATACTTTCGTCATCCTGTGCATGAAACTCAAGAAACCTCTCATGAATAGGTTTCTTTTTCTTATTTTCCTCTCTTAACTTGTTGTTCTCATTAATCATGTCATTAAGTACACTCATAGTTTTCCTCCTTTTAAACCCCCATTAATATTTACCTGTAGATCCAAAGCCTTCATTACCTCTAGTAGTATCATCAAGTTCATCAACTTCCGAAAATGAAACTTCAAGATATGGACTTATTATTATCTGAGCAATCTTTTGTCCGCTCTTAATGGTTCTTGTTTCTTTACTGTCATTATGAATCGGAACTTTAATCTCACCTCTGTAGTCGCTATCAATAACACCGGTACAGTTGGCAGGGCGAAGTCCTTCTTTTGAAGATAATCCCGATCTCGCATAGACACCGCCGTAGTAACCTTCCGGAATCGCCATAGATATTCCCGTTCCTATCATTGTAGTCTCGCCGGACTTAATCTCTATTGCAGAACCGGTGTCAGCGCATAAATCATAACCCGCGGAGCTACTCGTTCCCCTAATTGGGATAATCGCAGTGTCCGTAAGCTTCTTAAGCTTTATATCCATAAAACACTCCCTTAAGCAATATAATAATGCATCAAAAATGCGAGCACACCACATATTGTGCTCGCATCAATTTTAACACCCTAAATATTGCTAGTCAACATTTTTCTTTTTCGACTTGGAAAAACTGACTTTTCTTTCCTCATGCTTAACAAGTCTCGCAATATTCTCTCTATGCTGGAATATGGCAAGTGCCGTTGCAAAAAGCATTATAAAGTATATCTCTGCCATGTACTCTCTCGGATACGTAAGCCATTCAATCGACGGAACAGATAACCATCCCAGCTCTCCAAATATAACAACAAGTACGCCGTATGATATGGAACCGAGAAGTGAACCCAGCGACACATATCTTGAAATCAACACTGTGATCAGGAAGATAGCAAGGGATATAAAAAATATCTTCGGAAACATTATGGCAACAAGACCTGCCGATGTTGCAATACCTTTACCGCCTTTAAAATTCAGAAAAATCGTAAAGTCATGACCGAGGATTGCGCCCACACCCGCATAAACCATATAAAGCCCGATAAAGTCAACACGGCTTCTGAATATGAAATACACGATGAACATTGCAAGAACAGCCTTAATGAAGTCAACTGCAAATGTAATTATACCTGCTTTAACACCAAGTGTTCGCATGGTATTGGTCATACCCACATTACCGCTTCCTTCTTTTCTCAAGTCAACATTATTCATTTTACCCAGGAAATATCCCATTGTAAAATTACCGAGTACATAACCGATAAGAACAGATATTATCCTATAAATAATCTCACTTGTCATCTTTCCTCTCCCGAATTATGAATTTTATTGAGGTTCCTTCGAATCCAAAGGCTTCCCTTATCTTATTCTCCAGATACCTCTGATATGAAAAATGCATTAGTGCCTTGTCATTTACAAATATAACGAAAGTCGGAGGCTTAACACTCGCTTGCGTTGAATAGAATATCTTAAGCCGTCTTCCCTTATCAGAAGGGGGCTCATGCATTGCCACCGCTTCGATTATAATCTCATTAAGTACTCCCGTGGCAATACGCATTGCATTATTGGCAATTACGGAATCAATCATATCGTATAACTTATTAAGTCTCTGTCCTGTTAAGGCAGAAATGAACATAATTGACGCATATGGCATAAAGGACAATACTGAGCGAATGTTCTCCGTGTATTTATTAACGGTCTTATTGTCTTTCTCTATTGCATCCCACTTATTAACAGCAATAATTATACCCTTGCCACGCTCATGGGCGATTCCCGCAATCTTGGCATCCTGCTCCGTAACGCCTTCCTTAGCATCAATCATGATGATTACTACATCAGCTTTTTCAACGGCTGTTACGGCACGAATTATTGAGAAGCGCTCAAGCTCTTCTTTAATCTTGGACTTTCTTCTGATACCCGCCGTGTCAATAAATATATACTCTCTGCCGTCGTATTTAACTTTGGTATCAATGGCATCTCTTGTTGTTCCGGCAATATCGGATACAATAGCACGCTCCGTACCGCAGAGCTTATTTACAAGTGAAGATTTACCCACATTAGGCTTTCCGACTATGGCAATCTTAGGTATATCATCATCTTCCCAAGCTTCATTTTCACCGGGGAAATATGAAGTAACTTCGTCTAGCATATCACCGAGCCCAAGCTTTGATGATGCGGAAATAGGATGCGGTTCGCCTATCCCTAAGTTATAGAACTCATACACATCAGGCATATATTTATCAAAGTCATCAACCTTGTTAACCACAAGGACAACAGGCTTATTGGAACGACGAAGGAGATCGCATACCTTCGAGTCGGCATCTACAAGACCTTGTCTTACATCTGTCATAAATATAATGACATCCGCCGTATCCATGGCAATCTTCGCCTGTTCACGCATTTGCGATAAAATGATATCCTTAGAGTCCGGCTCGATACCGCCCGTGTCAATAAGGGTAAAATCATAGTTAAGCCAACTGATATCCGCATATATTCTATCTCTCGTAACACCGGGAGTATCCTTAACAATAGATATTCTCTCCCCTGCAAGAGAGTTAAAAAGTGTTGATTTTCCGACATTTGGGCGTCCAACGACAGCCACAACCGGTCTACTCATGATAGTCTTCCTTAATAGTAATCTAAATATCCTGTGGTATTCTACAATAGATAATAAGAAATGTAAATAGAAGAAATGCCGATAAAACCCTTAAGAAACAGGGTAGAATGCATTTTTTATCCAATTAATACAATCTCCGTCGATTGCGATAATATCGAAACGCATGGGATGGTCGGGACTTATATTTCTTTCTTTGATATAGCCGTATGCCGTATTACTTATTCTCTTCCTCTTAGGGAAATCAACAGCATATTCCGCATTGTATAGATTATTCTTTTTTCTGTATTTAACTTCGCCGAAGCATAGATACTTAACTGTCTTACCGTTTTCAATAACGTTATCGAAGTATATAATATCTATTTCACCCATTTTATGGAAATGATAATTGGTTTCTATTATATAAGCGCCTCGCTTTATAAGATACTGTGTTGCAAATTGTTCATATTTTGTGCCAATAGTTCTTTTGTCCAATAAATCACTCCTTATTTGGGAACATACCCGTCAAGCTTAGCCTTAACCTTATCCATACCATCCACAAAGAGAAGGATTTCGGCAACAACTTCATAGAGTTCCGGCGGTATTGCATCACCGATCTCAAGCTTGGAAAGTGTCTCGGCAAGCTTGTTATCCTTATAGAAAGGAACGTCATTTTCCTTGGCTTTTTCAATAATCTTATCGGCAACGGCTCCTTTACCTGATGCAAGGATTTTGGGCGCAATGTCACCGGGCTCGAATGCCAGGGCAACAGCCGTCTTATCCTTGTCAACCTTATTAAATTCTTTTGGTTTCCAGCTTTTCTCAGGCATATTTTACGCTCTCACATCAAATGAATATCTTGACACGGGTGTGGTTGTTCCTTTAGTATCGTGGGTTAAGAAATCACTTACAAGGTTCTTTTGATTTCCTTCGTTTTCAACATTAATATTACAATTGTACCCCTTATCCTCTATCTTCTTTTTCAGAATATCAATGTTATTCATAATAAGCTCATAGCTTCTCTCGTCTTCCATATAGAACTTCGTATCGACATTACGATTACGAAGCTTAACGGATATATCGGTAGAACCCAGGTGATCCATATCGAAATGAAGAAATGCGCTTATCTCATCATCATCCGATTTACTCATTTTATTCCTATATACAAAAAGTTCCGTATTGGTATTCTGATTAGACATACGTATGGGAAGCTGAACATAAGTAAAGTTCTGATTGACCTGATTCATAAAGTCAATATTACTTCTGATTTCAGCCGTAGCCTTCGTAACCTGACTTCCCGCCTTTTCCATTGATGCAGTAGCCTGTTCAATCTGTCTCATACTAAGTTCAAGCTTTTCATATAATTTCTTAACAGGGTCACCTTTCGCAACATCGGCAGGATCTAAGGTCCATTGCTCCCTTGCCATATTATCAATAAGCGATTTATAGGAATCGCTTCCGAAAATGTTCTTTATAACATGCTTACTCACATCAACATTACTTGTATATTCGGCGAAGCTCTTCATGAATTCACTGACATTTGCCTTGGGGTTAAGATTACCGTTTTCATCGATGTATTTCGAATTATTATTAAGAAAACCGGTATCATTTTTAATCATTTCATTAAGAGCTTTATACTGATCTTCCGTAAGTGTATGTCCTATTGAGTTAACAGGATACGAATCTCTGTCATAGGAAATGTTAAGATTAGCCGGATTCGTAATATCAAGTACGGTATTGTTTGAATTGGGATTGATATTACCTGCATTATTAGGGCTGCTATTAACTGCCTGATTATTCTGCAAAGATGCTGTATCATTAGGATTGTTATTAACTTGATTAATAAATGAATCAATACCCTTATCAATTGTCGCGTTGTTAGATTGCAGCGTAACTGTGGCATTGTTCAATGTATTAGCGTTACTCTGATTCGCCATCTTCACAGTATCAGCGTCTGCTTTCACTGCAACATTTTCCATATTGTCAGAAGTAAGGATTATCTCGCCACTTCCGTTCTTGGCTTGCATTGCAATTAAATCAGTCTCAGCACTCGAATCAGATGGCGACACAGTTTCACCTGTAAGGATATTAACAATCTCCTTATTAAGAACGGTAGCATCAGTATAGCTAAGTTCTTCGGATGCAAGCATCTCGGGAATTGATGATGAAAGGTCACTTAACATATTCATAACAGATGACTGGTTGGCTTGATAATTCTCGAATTGCGCAGCCATCTGAGGTGTCACCTCAATACCCGCCTTCGTCATTTGAATAATTGTAGACACGTTGACATCACTATTGGTGCTTACAAGCCTTGCCATATTGTTAAGAGAATTGGAATCAATCGGCATCTGCTCTTTCATCATATTATTGACCATATTGACATTTCTCTCATTAACGGCAAGATTAGCGGAATCAAGCGCATTAAGAAGAGTCGGATTATTCATTGCATTGTTTTGAATGGGTTTAATCTGAATTGTCTGACCGTCATTAGACTTGACCTGGAAGAAGACAGATTGACCTTGCTCTAAAAGAATGTCCTTCGCTAACGTAGCAGTAATATTCTGACCGCTGGAAAGACCTAATATAACGTTATTACCTTTTATCTGATTAACCGTACCTTCAAATACCTGACCGGCTTCAAGCTTCTGAACCGTAGACACAAGCTGTTCTACGCCCTGAGATTTCGTAGATATCTCACCGCCCGTTGCCAAGTTGTTATTATATTGATTAACAAGATCGGTTATTTGCATAAGCTAATCCTCGATAAAGTTTCTTATGAATTTATCACGATGAATAGGCGTTTTGCCGAGAGTCTTAAGACCGTTAATATGCTCTTTCGTACCGTAGCCTTTATTATCCTTGAAGCCGTAGCCCGGATACTTTTCATCCAGCTCAACCATCATTCTGTCTCTTGATACTTTGGCAATTATCGAAGCCGCGGCAATCGATATTGACTTGGCATCGCCATGAATAATAGACACCTGCTTAATATCGATATCAGGAATATGAACAGCATCCACAAGAAGGAGATCCGGCTTAACTTCTAAATTATCAACCGCCATTCTCATTGCTTCGAATATGGACTCAGAAATATTATCAGTCTCATTTATTGATTCAACCGATACTATTCCAATGCTTGTGGCAATTGCATTTTCTTTTATTTCATCATAAAGCTTCTCTCTTTTTGTTTCGGAGAGTTTCTTAGAATCATTTATATAGTAAATAACTAAATCCTTGGGAAGTATAACGGCTCCCGCTACGGCAGGTCCCGCAAGAGGGCCGCGACCCACTTCATCAATTCCACAGATATACTCACAGTCTCTGTACTTATTCTCGAACTCCATCATCTTAAGTACACGAGCCTTTTCCTCTTGAAGCTTCATAATCTTCTTCTGTGCCTGATTAATAATCTTGGCAACGCCCGGTCTTCCGTCTCTAATATACTCATCAATAAATGCAGGGAGCATGTCATCTTCGATATTTTTATATTCAGTTTGAATCTGTTTTATAGACTTATCACTCATACATTCACTCTCAACTGTTGAAGCTTTTCAGAATGCTATTTATCTGTAAGAGAACATATTTCATTAAACGGATAGATTCTTACCCAGGCTCGACCGGTTAATTCATCTCTGCTAATCGGTCCAACATTAATGAACCTACTGTCACTGGAATTATTACGATTGTCACCCATTACAAAGTATTCATCTGATCCGAGCTTAAAAGGTTTCGCTGCTTCACCCGCATTGGCGATCCTTTGTAGTCCATAGTTCTCTTCAAGCTTCTCACCGTTAATAAAGATATTGCCGTTCGGATCGATATATACAGTCTCTCCGGGAAGACCGATTATTCTCTTAATATAATATGTCTTATTGAAGATAGAACTCTTCTCACCCGGCTCTTCATGAGGAAATACAACGATATCGAATCTCTCAGGGTCTGAGAATCTGTAGGTCAACTTATCGACAATCAGATTATCTCCGTCGCTAAGTGTCGCTTCCATAGAAGAACCGCTTACCCTTGTCCTTTGACCCAGGAAATGTAGTATAAAGAATGTTATCGCGAATATAACAAGAATATAAATAATGAACTTGATTATCTCCACTCCAACGTTCACTTTTTTCTCACCGTCACCGTTTTTATTGTCATCGGTTTTTATATCGTTTGTGTTTATTTCTTCGCTTTTTGTAATATCTTCTATTTCAGACATGATTTTTCCTCTTTTGTAAAATGTTATTTTATCTTCGATTTATTCTAATGTAATCTTACCGATTACACCACTTCTGAATTCATCAATTATAAGATTACACGTCTTATTATAATCAATTGCTCCGCCTTTTTTAAGACAATTTCGTTTAACAGCGATATTTTCTAAAATAATATGGATATCGTCATCTTCAGACACTTCGTATCGCTTATTAATTAAACCTTCGTAATTGCCTGTAATATACTCTATAAGTCCTGTTGCAATCTCGGTATTATCGACAATATTGTCATTGATTGATCCGATTGCTGCAATATTAAAGCCAATCCTCTCATCCTCGAACTTAGGCCAGAGAATACCGGGTGTATCAAGAAGCTCCACGTTATTATTGAGCCGAATCCACTGCTTACCCTTGGTAACACCGGGTCTATTACCGGTCTTGGCCGAAGCCTTTCCGGCAAATGAATTAATAAAAGTCGACTTACCTACGTTGGGAATTCCCACAACCATAGCACGAACAGGTCTGTTCTTAATTCCGCGCTTTCTGTCACGTTCTCGTTTCTTCTCCGATGCCTTCTCAATTATGCCGTTAACCTTACTTATATTATTCTTCTTCCTTGAATCGATGGTCGCCACAAAAAAACCTTTATCTTCATAGTATTCCTTATAGAAACTATTCTTCGAAGGATCCGAAAGGTCGCTCTTATTAAGAATCACAATACGTGACTTATTATTGGCCAGGCTGTCAATATCGGGATTTCTTGAACTAAGCGGAATTCTCGCATCCAAAAGTTCAATTACAATATCAATTAACTTTATATCCTCTTGCATCGCCCGAACAGCCTTCGTCATGTGTCCGGGATACCATTGATAATTCATAGAATGTACCTTAATCAACCAAATACTCTGTCTTTAATTAACAATTCCAAAATCTCCGAATGATGTCTTGAACCACACCTTGCCGATTATTTGCTTCTTACTTATAAGACCGATACTTGTATATCTTGAATCTTCGCTGTTATTACGATTATCGCCAAGCACGAAATATTCATCATCACCAAGCTTAATCTCCGACTCTAACATACCCTTGTATTTTATTGTTGCTGTATCCGCCACATCGTCATATTTCTCACCGTTAACATAGAGTCTGCCGTTCTTAATAACAAGCGTATCACCGGGAACTCCTACCACACGCTTAACATATATGGTCTCCTGCTCGTCTGATAGTGATTTGAATGCAACAATATGATTATGGTTAGGCTTTAAGATCAGATACCTGGCTCTGTCAAGAAGCACACTTGTATCATCTTCGATAGTCGGTCTCATGGATACCCCAGCCGCCTTAACACTTGTAAATAGTGAAAAGACAATTAGGAACGCCAAAAGAACAATTAAAGCAATAATTCCCACATTAATTGCTTTATCTTTTACTTCCTGAACCTTGAATCTCTTACGTCTCCTGTTGAAATTCAAGCTTCGGGAGAACCTATGACTAAATGATGATTTTATTTTATCAATCTGTTCCATATCATTTACCATACTACCAAAAAAGAACAACCAAAGGTTGTTCTTAATTGTCTAATCATTAACGATTTATTGCATTGATTCTTTAACCTTTGCTCTCTTACCAACACGGTCTCTTAAGTAGTTAAGCTTTGCTCTTCTTACTTTACCCTTTCTTACAATCTCAACCTTAGCTACGTTGGGGCTGTGGATAGGGAAAGTCTTCTCAACACCTACACCGTTAGAGAACTTTCTTACTGTAAATGTCTCACGGTTGCTACCGTTCTGTCTCTTGATTACAGTACCCTCGAAGATCTGGATTCTTTCACGGTTACCTTCCTTGATGTTACAGTGAACCTTTACTGTATCACCAACTGCAAATTCGTCAACTGACTCTTTGCATTCGTTTTCTTCAATCTTTCTTATTGCTTCGTTAGCGTTCATAATGTGACCTCCTAATTATTCTTCGACGTTCGTAATGTAAGGAGTCTCGCCTATACAACAGAGGACCATCTATATATTCATATCACAACTTGTGTATTATACAACGAAAACACAATAAAAACAAGTTTTTTTTAATAAATATCAGAATCTAAGACTCGAGTACCTGTGTTTGACTTAGAATGTCTGCACACAGGTCTCGAGCTCTTAGATTCCTGCTTTAGTTTAATAGATCAGGTCTATTTGCTTTAGTTCTTAGAACAGACTGCTCGTGGCGCCACTCGTCTACCTTCGCATGGTTGCCGGAGAGGAGAATCTCAGGAACCTTCTTACCGTTCCATTCTTCGGGTCTTGTATATTGCGGATACTCAAGAAGATTGTTAGAGAAGGATTCCTGGCTTGTGGAGTCGTCGTTATGTAATACTCCGGGCACGAGTCGTGATATGGCATCGACCATTATCATTGCAGGAAGTTCACCGCCGGTAAGCACATAGTCTCCTATTGAGACATAATCCGTAACGATTTCTTCAAGAACGCGTTCATCAATTCCCTCATAGTGACCGCATAATAGGACTACCTCGTCTAATTCTGAGTATTCCTTCGCCATCTTTTGGTTAAATGTCTTACCTTGAGGCGTTAGATATACACAAGGTATTTTATGACCTACTCGTTCTACAATTGACATATATGTATCATATACGGGCTGTGCTTGCATTACCATTCCCGCACCGCCACCGTAAGGATAGTCATCAACCTTCTTATGCTTATCGATAGTATAGTCCCGTATATTGATTGCCTCGATTTCGATAAGTCCGTTTTCAACGGCACGTCCTATAATACTTGTATTAAGACCGTCTTCCACCATCTCGGGGAATAATGTAAGTATATAGAATTTCATAAGTTACACCAATCCTTCCATAAGATGAATCTTCATCAAATTATCTTCTATCGAGATATCAAGTATACATTCTCTTATTGCAGGAACAAGAACTTCTTTGCCTTCATGGTCTATAACGTATACATCATTGGCTCCTGTATGAAGGACATCCTTAACCATTCCGAAGTCTTCATCCTCATCTGTAACGACCTTAAGACCAATTAAGTCGGCAACAAAGTATTCGTCATCTTCCAGCTCAACCGCATTATCTCTTGTTACATATATGCCCTTCTTAACATGTATCTCGATGTCGTTAATGTTGTTATAGTTCTTGAACTTAATAATCACAAGGTTTTTAAAGAACTTGACACCCTCGATTTCAAGAGTGATGTTGTCCTTATCCGGCTCTAATATGACTTCCTTTAGGCTCTTGAACCTGTTAACATCGTCCGTAAGAGGATATACTTTTACCTCTCCTCTTATGCCATGCGTCTTTATAATTGTCCCAACTTGCAATAGTTCTTGCATACATGCTCCTACAATTGTATAAGTATAAAAGTAAGGAGACGCGTATATAAGTGTATTCTCATACCCCCTATATGCGTCTCCGAACTATAATTTCTTACATTATGTCAACTACCACTTTCTTATCTGTCTTGGTGGCAGCCGCCTTAACAACATTACGAATAGACTTAGCTATTCTTCCCTGCTTGCCGATAACCTTACCCATATCTGATGCGGCAACATGAAGCTCAAGAAAGATGGTGTGACCTTGCTCCTTCTCAATTACTTCAACTTCATCAGGATTATCAACGAGGGCTTTAGCAATTACTTCAACTAATTCTTTCATTTAGCACCTCCTAATTATCGGGTAAAATTACTGAATGCCTGCTGACTTAAAGATTCTTGCAACAGTCTCTGTCGGCTTAGCACCTGTAGATAACCACTTCTTGGCAAGCTCTTCATTTACATGATACTCTGAAGGATCCTTGGTAGGATCGTATGTACCGATTTCCTCGATGAATCTTCCGTCTCTGGGTGCTCTTGCGTCAGCAACTACTATACGATAGAAAGGTGCCTTCTTCTGTCCCATTCTCTTTAATCTAATCTTAACCATTATTACTTTCCTCCTAAATAATACTATTTAATAATCTATGCTAAAAAGGGAGCATACCCTTCTTACCACCAAACATACCGGGCATTTTCTTCATCATCTTCTTCGACTGTTCGAACTGCTTAATGAATCTGTTAACTTCACTTATATCAAGTCCCGCACCCTTGGCAATTCTCTTTTTACGGGACGGATTCATAAGCTTAGGATTGGCTCTTTCCTCAGGTGTCATACTGAGAATTATGGCTTCTACATGTGAGAGGCTCTTCTCATCCATACTGCCCTCAATCTGAGCCATCTGCTTACTGTTAAGACCTTTCATTCCCATTCCGGGAAGCATACTCATTAGCGAAGATATACCGCCCATATTCTTCATCTGACTCATGGAATCAAGGTAGTCGTTATAATCAAATTCAGCCTTCTTCATCTTACGGGAAAGCTCTTTTGCCTTCTCATCATCAATAGACTGTTCTGCTTTTTCAATAAGCGTAAGTACATCGCCCATCCCGAGAATACGCGAAGCCATTCTGTCGGGATAGAACTGCTCAAGATCAGAAAGTTTTTCACCCATACCGCAGAAAAGTATCGGCTTACCTGTTACCGCACGAATTGAAAGTGCGGCACCGCCTCTTGTATCACCGTCAAGCTTTGTAAGAATTACACCATCAATATTTATCAGTTCATCAAATGTTGACGCCACATTTACAGCATCCTGACCTGTCATGGCATCCACAACAAGGAACGTCTGTGTTACATTAACATTTTCCTTAATAGAGATAAGCTCATTCATCATATCATCATCGATGTGAAGACGACCGGCAGTATCGAGGATTACAACATTGTAGCCCATCTTCCTAGCGTGCTCAATTGCAGCCTTTGCTATGTCCTTAGGCGCATGCTTATCTCCCATAGAGAACACTTCAACGCCAACCTTCTCACCGTTAACCTGTAACTGCTTAATAGCGGCAGGACGATATACGTCGCAGGCAACAAGAAGCGGTCTCTTACCCTTCTCCTTGACCTTACCCGCAAGCTTAGCTGTAGTTGTGGTCTTACCTGCACCTTGGAGACCTACCATCATGAAGACGGTAATATCTTGACCCTTGGCAAATGTTAATTCCGTGGTGGTCTCGCCCATAAGCTTAACCATCTCTTCATTAACGATCTTAATTACCATCTGCCCGGGATTAAGACCGGTAAGAACGTCAGATCCTACTGCACGCTCCTGTACAGATTTTATAAACTGCTTAACAACCTTGAAGTTAACGTCGGCTTCAAGAAGTGCCATTTTAACTTCCTTAAGGGCTGCTTTAACATCCTCTTCAGTAAGAAGGCCTTTACTCTTAAGTCCCTTGAATACGTTTTGCAGTTTTTCAGAGAGATTTTCAAATGCCATATTATAATTCCTCTAAAATGTCATTGGAAATTACACATATCTTCTCAAGATTATCTTCAGACGCCACCTTAGCAAGCTCATTTATAGCCATGACATCTTCTTTTATATGCATAAACTTTTCCACGAGATGAAGCTTATCCTCGTACTTTTGAAGCTTATCGTTACATCTTCTTATTATGTCGTGTACACCTTGTCTCGTCATGCCCTGTTCTTCGGCAATCTCAGATAGAGACAAGTCCTCATTTATGTAACTGTCAAGTATATTTCTCTGGTGCTCATTAAGTAGCTCTCCGTAGAAATCATACAGAAAGCCGGCACGTATCTTATCTTCCATAGTTTTGCTTCTCCACAACGAGACCTATTATACTAGCAATAAAAAGGACTGTCAAGTATTTTTTCTTGACAGCCCTTGGTAAGCGACTGAGTCAGCCAAGGCCTGCTAAGTTACCGGCACACCCCGTTCGGGGTGCGCATACGACTTTCGTATGAGCGTGCAGGTACTTGATCCGAAGTCGTATCCTTTACAGTAGTGTCCTAACAATCTTAGGCTTGTATCCTTCGCTATCTAACGCATTAAGAATCTTATTCTTATGCTCCGTTCCGAAGGCCTCCATTGTAATTCTAAGCTCAACAGCAACATTTCTGTTGGTTGACACGAACTGGTTATGCTCTAATTTAATTACGTTACCCTGCTCATCTGCAATAAGCTGTGATACCTTGGCAAGCATACCCGGCTTATCGGGAAGAAGAACCGATACGGTAAATATCCTGTCTCTGAATATCAGTCCCTGCTGAACAACAGATGACATTGTAATAACGTCCATATTTCCGCCGCTAAGTATTGATACAACTCTCTTATCCTTAATCTTAAGTTGACTAAGTGCCGCAACTGTAAGAAGTCCGGAATTCTCCACAACCATCTTGTGATTCTCAACCATATCCAGGAATGCTGCAATAAGCTCGTTGTCTTCAACAGTAATTATGTCGTCTAAGTTCTCTTTAATATAAGGGAATATTTTTTCTCCCGGAGTCTTAACGGCTGTACCGTCTGCAATTGTATTGATTGAAGGAAGGGATACAATTTCACCCTTCTCGAAGGATGCTTTCATACAAGCAGCACCGGCAGGCTCAACACCGATAACCTTAATCTTGGGATTAAGAAGCTTGGCGAGTGTAGATACACCGGTCGCAAGACCGCCCCCACCGATTGGAACAAGGATGTATTCAACAAGAGGAAGCTCCTTAAATATTTCCATTGCAATGGTTCCCTGACCGGTTGCAACTGCAAGATCGTCAAAGGGATGAATAAATGTAAGACCTTCCTTTTCTGCCATTTCCATTGCCTTTTGACATGCTTCGTCGTATACATCGCCTGAGAGAACAACATCAGCGCCGTAGTTCTTCGTTCTGTTAACCTTAATAAGAGGTGTGACAGTCGGCATAACAATAGTTGCCTCAACACCGAAGAGATTAGCGGCATAAGCTACGCCCTGCGCATGATTACCGGCTGATGCCGTAATAAGGCCTCTCTTTCTCTCTTCTTCGGAAAGAGTGGAAATCTTGTAATAAGCGCCTCTTACCTTATATGCGCCTGTAAATTGCATATTTTCGGGCTTAAGATAGACCTTATTATTGCAGCGTTTACTCAAGAAATCACTATATACGAGTTTTGTCTCCAGAGTGACTTTGCTTACAATTTTGCTTGCTTCTTCGAATTTATCCAGTGTTAGCATATAATACTCCTTTTGTCTCATTCTTAACTGCCATCCACCAAGAGTAGCTCCTCCGCACTAAGAATGTGCCTTCGGAGTTCTCTTGCATGTTCCCAAGAATTAGTATCCTACTCAAATAGCTTAGCTACATACTCGTCGACATCGAACTCCTTAAGGTCGTCTACACCTTCGCCGTAGCCAATATATTTAACAGGGATGCCAAGTTCTGTCTTAATGGCGATTGCGATACCGCCCTTGGCTGTTCCATCCATTTTCGTAAGAATTATACCATTAACATCGGTAGCTTCTGCGAATTCCTTAGCTTGCATAAGTGCGTTCTGACCTGTTGTTGCGTCAACTACAGCAAGAGTCTCCTTAACAGCACTTTGTGCCTCTTTCTCAATGATTCTGTTACTCTTCTTAAGCTCGTCCATAAGGTTCTTCTTATTGTGGAGACGGCCGGATGTGTCAATCAGAAGTACGTCGATATCACGAGAATTGGCGGCTTGAAGTGCGTCGAATACAACCGATGCGGGATCAGAACCTTCGCTTCCGCCTATAAGGTCAACATTTGCCCTGTTAGCCCATTCCTGTAACTGCTCCCTTGCAGCCGCACGAAATGTGTCAGCCGCGGCGAGAAGAACTGACTTACCGGCATTTCTGTATTTACTTGAAAGCTTACCGATAGATGTGGTCTTACCCACTCCGTTAACGCCTACAACAAGACATACGGCTCTTTCATTTAAGAAATCATATGCGTCTTCTTCGGGTGTCATTTTCTCCTTAATGATTGTCATAAGGAGTTCTTTACAGTCTTCCGGTTCCTTTACCTTTTCAGTCTTAACTCTGTCTCTAAGTTCATCCAGTATCTCTTCTGTAGCGTTAACTCCCAAGTCTCCCATTATAAGCATTTCTTCAAGCTCTTCATAGAAGTCATCATCAATATTGGAAAACCCTGTAAAGAGTCCGCTCATAAATTTAGAAAAAAATCCTTTTTCTGCCATAGTAATACCTCATTATTATTCGTCAAGATCACTCTCAATAAGATTAACCGATACAAGAGTTGACACACCTTTCTCTTGCATTGTAATACCATATAGTCTGTCCGCCGCATTCATAGTACCTCTACGGTGGGTAATTATAATAAACTGCGTATTCTTCGTAAGCTTGTTAAGATACTTGGCGAATCTTCCTACATTGGAATCATCAAGTGCCGCTTCAATCTCATCAAGAAGACAGAATGGTGAAGGCTTGAGATTCTGAATGGCGAATAATAGCGCAATTGCCGTAAGCGCCTTCTCACCGCCGGATAATTGCATCATATTCTGAAGTTTCTTACCCGGGGGCTGTGCGATAATCTTAATGCCTGTTTCTAAGATATCCTCGCCTTCCATAAGTTCGAGAGTACCTTTACCACCACCGAAAAGCTCCTTAAATGCTTTATTAAACTCTACTTGTATATCTTGGAAGCCCTTAGTGAACTGCTCTCTCATCCCTTCGTCAAGTTCATCAATTATATTAACAAGATCTTCCTCTGCTTTAACCAGGTCGTCATGCTGAGTCTTAAGGAAGTTATAACGTTCGCTTACTTCCTTGTATTCTTCTATGGCGTTAACATTAACATTTCCCATAGAGCGAATCTCTTCCTTAATTGTCTTAATAGAAGACTTAATTTCCGAAAGATTATTTAGAGACTCATCACGCATGCTTAAAGCATTATGATGTGTAAGCTCGTACTCTTCCCACATATAATTATTCTGGTATTCAAGAGTCTCTTCTAACTTCTCCCTCTGGTTATCAAGCTTAATTATTTCCTTATCGATATTAGATAGCCTGTCAGTTACATCCTTAATTTTATCGAAGAACGATTTATGCTGTTTACTCATAGAATCCTTCTTCTCGATTTGCGCCTTAAGTTCTTCCTCTAACTTCGCGAAATCTTCATCCGCAGAACCGATTGTAAGCTTAATATCTTCAATCTCTTTTTCTTTCTCTTCAGCTTCCTTAATAGCATTTTCCGTCTGCTTATCAAGCTCTGTAAGATCACTATTACATTTCTCGATATCGGCATTAAGTCTCTCGATATTCTCGTCTACGAAGCCAACCTTCTGTCTTGCATTGGCTTCCTCAATCTGCGCTTCAGATAAGTTTCTGGCAGCAGAGCTTTCCATATAAGTGTTCTCATCAAGCTTATCCTGAAGTTCCTTAATCTTATCGTTAAGTTCTTTCTCCTTAGCTTCGGATTCTTCTAATTCTTGTAAAATGTCATTCTTCTCAGTTTCGATTCCTTTAATCTCGACTTCGATATCATCATTCTCTTTCTTAAGAGATTCATATGCCTTCTTAGACTGCTCAATCTGCTCTGTCACGCTGTCAAGGCTAATCTTAGCCGTATTATTCCTGATAGACGCTTCGCTGATTTTTTCTTGGTGCTTTTTAATATCATCTTTAAGAAGATCACGCGCTGTGTCAAGCTCTTCAATATGCTTACTTGTTTCTTCAATCTTTTCAGACATTTCAGCAAGCTCTTTTTCAAGCTCTTCAATCTCACGCTTTCTTCCCATAAGATTGGAATTATTCTTAAAGTGACCGCCGGAAATAGCACCACCGGGGCTTAAGTACTCACCTTCAAGTGTTACAATATGAAGTGAATAGTTATTATTCTTAGCAACCTTAACGGCGTTATCAATTGTATCAACAACCACAACACGACCAAGAAGATATGATACGATATCCTTATACTTCTTATCACATTTAACAAGGTTACTTGCAACATCGATTACACCTTTTTCAGAGAGACAGTCATCTGACTTAAGACCTCTTCCCTTAACAGCCGTAAGCGGAAGGAATGTTGCACGACCGAACCTGTTCTCTTTAAGATATGCAATCATTTCCTTGGCGCAAGTCTCATCTTCCGTAACGATATTCTGAATGTTACCGCCAAGAGCCGTCTCAATTGCAACCTCATACTTCTTATCAGTTGATATAATGTCAGCAATAACGCCGAGGATCTTCTTATTCGAGCTTCTCTTCTCCATCACCCTCTTAATGGAGTTATTGTATCCGTCGTACCTCTCGGCTATATTCTTAAGAGATTCTAATTTCGATTCCTTCTTGTTGAAGTCGGCATTTAATTCATCTAATATGGTAAAAGCTTCTTTTTTCTTTACAACAAACGTTGCATCCTTACTCTTTAATTCATTCTCAACATCATAGAGTTCTTCTAATACTTTGTTAGATTCGTTATATTCTTCTTCGCTTTTTTCAAGCCTCTCTTTAAGCTCGTTATCTTCTGTCTTTCTTCTGACAATTCTTCCTGCGAGCTCTGATTTTCTGATATTAGTCTGTTCAAAAAGAGTCTGATTCCTCTGCTCCTTCGACTTAATACTACCTCTTTCGTCGAGAAGCTTCATAATCTCGTTCTTGCCTTCTTCGATTCCGGCATTACAAGCCTTAATATTATCCTCAATATTATTATAGTATTCTCTTACAGAAGAAAGTCTGTCAACGTCTTCAGCGAGTAACTTATCAAGCTCCTTCTTTTCTTCCAGATGTTTATTCAATTCCTCTGACTTAGAAGTCAAGTCATCATTAATCTCTTCACGTCTCTTATCAACATTTTCGGAAAGCTTCTTAGCGGAATTAATCTGCTCCTCTAAGATTCCGATCTGTGTTACAAGATTACCCTTAATCTTACTGTTACTATTCTGCTTCTCTCTTATATTCTCAATTGTTTCATCACAGACTTTTATCTCTTCTTCGATAGAAGAATACTGTTCTTTAATACTGTTTTCTTCTTCTAAGGTCTTATCCTTGTCGTCAGAAGCAATCTTATAGTTTTCCTCTATCTTCGAAAGCTCAAAATTAACTCTCTCAATCTCAAGAAGGAACATATTAACATCAAGCTTTTCTAACTCATTTTTCTTCTTAAGATAATTCTTCGCAACCTCAGACTGTTTCTCTAAGGGTCCGACACGGTCTTCCAATTCATTTAAAATGTCATTAACACGCAGAAGATTGTCTCTCTCGATATCAAGCTGTTTAACTGCCGCAATCTTACGCTTCTTATACTTAACGATACCTACAGCTTCGTCAAAAAGCTCTCTCTTCTCCTCCGGCTTTCCGGATAGAATTCGTTCAATCTGCCCCTGTCCTATAATAGAATATCCCTCTTTACCGATACCCGTATCATAGAATAGTTCGTTGACGTCCTTAAGTCTGCAAGGCGTTCCGTTAAGAAGGTACTCACTTTCTCCGGAACGATACACTCTTCTTGCAATAGTAACTTCCTCGTAATCAACAGGGAGTAAATGGTCGGAATTATCCATGGTTATTGCCACATATGCATAGCTTAAGGGCTTCCTGTTCTCTGTTCCGGCGAATATTACATCCTGCATTGAAGCACCACGAAGCTGCTTGGCAGACTGTTCGCCGAGAACCCATCTTACGGCATCCGATACGTTAGATTTTCCCGAACCGTTAGGACCTACTATCCCCGTGATTCCGTTATGAAATTCGAACTTTATCTTATGTGCGAAGGATTTAAATCCATTCATCTCAATACTTTTTAGATACATACATTTTCCTCTTTTATATTAAGAAGTGCCTGATATGCCGCTTCCTGTTCAGCTGTCTTCTTAGAGTGACCTACTCCTCTGCCAAGCTCTTTATCATGATACATTACAACACTTTCAAATGTCTTATTATGAGCCGGCCCTTCTTCCGATACAAGCTTATATTCCACATTTCCATCATGCTTTGCCTGAATTATTTCTTGAAGATTGGTCTTACAATCATGAAAAAGTGTCTTACTTTCAATATCAGTAAGAACGTTTTTCTCAATAAACTTTGACGCCTCTTCCATTCCGCCGTCAAGATACATCGCCCCTATTATCGCTTCAAATGTGTCAGAAAGAATAGAGTTCCTCTTTCTTCCTCCGCATTTATCTTCGCCGTGGGCAAGTAAAATATATTTACCGAGATCAATTATATTAGCACAATACGCGAGTGTGGGTTCGCATACAAGACTTGCACGAAGCTTGGTAAGCTCACCCTCCGAATACGTCGGATAATTCAAATACAAAAATCTACTGCTTACAATCTCAAGTACCGCATCACCCAAGAACTCCAGTCTCTCATTATCCTTGAGCTTACCCATATGCATTTCATTAGCATATGAGCTATGGGTTATTGCCTGAGTTAGTAAACTTTTGTCTTTGAATTTATAACCTATAACAGACTCCAGTTCTTCTATACTGGCCATAAATTCTCCTTTCTGTTTAGCAATCTAAAAGCCCTTATAAATAAGGGCTTAAAGTTGCTTGACTTTCATATTATTAGCAATTATTTCGTAGCCTTAATAAGTTCTACAGCATCACCGACTGTAACGATTGACTCAGCCTTCTCTGCGTCGATCTCAATCTTAAGTTCATCCTCGACACCCATAATAATCTGGAATACATCAAGCGAATCTGCTCCGAGATCGTCAATAAACGTAGTCTCCATTGTAATTTCGTCCTTATCAACGCTAAGAACGTCGGCAATTACCTTTCTTAATACATCAAATTCCATAATAAGTCTCCTTTCAATTTTAATAAGTTGAGCCTATACAATAGACTCTCGAACTTTACCTGTAATGTCCTGCTCCTTAAAAAGTGAACATTGGATAATGGAATTCTTAACTTCTTTATTAGTTGCACTACCATGAGTCTTAACAACAAGACCTTCAAGACCAAGCAGCGGTGCTCCTCCATATTCAGATGCGTCAAATGACTTAAGAGTCTTCTTAAGCGCCGGTTTAGCCAGAAGTGCTCCAATCTTACTCTTAGCCGTACTCATAAGTCCGTCCTTAATAACAGATATAAGAGTCGATGCAAGTCCTTCGTATAACTTCAGAATAACATTTCCCACAAAGGCCTCGCATACGATAACATCGCATACTCCCTCGGGGATATCTCTTGATTCAACACTTCCGATGAAATTAATATCGTTACACTCTTTTAACATGGGAAATGTTTCTTTAACAAGGGCATTTCCTTTTTCTTCCTCGGCACCTATATTAACGATTCCGACTCTTGGATTCTCTACGCCCACAACCTTTTCCATATAGAGTGCGCCCAGTCTTGCGAATTGAACGAGCTGATCCGGTCTGGCATCCACATTGGCTCCGCAGTCAAGAAGAAGTGATACGCCTGTCTTAGTCGGGATAAGGGGCGCAAAGGGAGCTCTCTTAATGCCTCTGATTCTACCTACTACAGTCTGACCGCCTACGAGAACGGCACCGGAATTACCGGCCGTAACGAAGGCATCAGCCTTCTTATCATGAACAAGCTTCATTCCCACAACCATTGAAGAATCCTTCTTCTTCTTAATAGCGTTGACAGGAGGTTCGGCCATCTCTATTTCTTCCGTTGCTTCAACAACTTCTATTTGCTCTTTTGGAAATTCGTATTTTGTAAGCTCTGCGTTAATCTTATCGGGCTTTCCGACGAGAAAAACTTTAATATCTTCTCTCTCTTTAACAGCGTCAACACATCCTTCTACAATGGCAGCCGGTGCATTGTCGCCACCCATGGCATCCACAGCAACTTTTGTTGTATCCATAGATTTCCTCCGTAATATTTATAGCATATAAGAATATACACTATATTGAGTATAAAATCAAGATAATTGCCATCCTATTTAAGTATATATTACGGTTTCGTGCACATATAGT
The DNA here is from genome assembly GCA_905233695.1 of uncultured Lachnospiraceae bacterium. Taxonomy (GTDB): domain Bacteria; phylum Bacillota; class Clostridia; order Lachnospirales; family Lachnospiraceae; genus RUG191. The sequence continues at coordinate 112,086 of CAJODN010000004.1, forward strand.
ATGTCTGTACAAGAAACCCATATAAAACAAAAACAAGATGTTCTAAAAACATCCTGTTTTTAATATTCTATATTAGTCTTGAGCAATAATCTCACGTTTATTATAAGCACCGCAGTTCTTACATACTCTGTGAGGAATCATAAGCTCGCCACATTTGCTGCAAGGCACTAATGTCGGAGCAGTCATCTTCCAGTTTGCTCTTCTTCTGTCTCTTCTACCTTTAGAAGATTTATTCTTCGGACAAATTGACATCTTCTACACCTCCTTAAATTCTTTAAAAACATCTTGGAATCTAGCCATTCTTGGATCAATCTCTCTTAAGTCGCAATCGCAAGACGATATGTTAAGATTCGTACCACATTTCGGACATATGCCCTTGCAGTCTTCCTTGCATAGCACCTTAGATGGCCAATCAACCAAGATTTCATCGAATAAAAGATTATCAACAAGAATCTCATCATCTTCAATGAACGAAATATCATCATCTACGCTCACGAGTCTGCCGTCCTTAATATCAATAGTCTTATCAATTGATATATCAAATGTAATATCACAATCAGTAAGACATCTGTCACAAGGAACTGTCACAACAACTGTTGTTGCAAGACTCAAATTAAGCCTCTTATTCTCTTCGTTAACAATACTTAATTCGAATGGCTTGTTATTTTTAATTGGGAAGGAATTATGCTTTAGGGTAATACTATCAGCTTCAATAGAACAGTTGAAAGTATCTTTCTTATTTCTAGTTATTAAAAGCTTAGAAATATCTATAATCATGGCATACTCCAATCCACACTCGTTAAATTATACATAGATGAAAGGGGAATGTCAAGACATTATTTAAGCAGTGCTACTGTTTCTCTGGCAATAGCCAACTCCTCATTGGTCGGGATTACGTATACCTTAACCTTAGAGGATGGGGTTGACACCAGCTTTTCATCACCGATCACCTTGTTGGCCTCAGTATCAAGCTCAAGTCCGAGGAATGTAAGGTAATCACAGATCATCTTACGAATCATGCCGTTATTCTCACCGATTCCTGCTGTAAAGCAGATTGTATCAACGCCGTTCATTGCAGCAACGTAAGAACCGATATACTTTGCAACTCTGTATGCGAACATATCAAGGGCAAGCTGTGCTCTCTCATTGCCCTTCTCGGCTGCACCTGCGATATCTCTAAAGTCTGACATGCCGTCTGATAATGCATATACACCCGATTCTTTATTGAAAATGTTAAGAATCTCTTGTACTGACAAACCATGCTTCTTATTGATATATTCTACAACAGATGCATCAATATCACCGCATCTTGTTCCCATTACAAGTCCGTCGAGTGGCGTAAGACCCATGGAGTTCTCCATACATTTACCATCTACCTCACAAGAAACAGACGCGCCGTTACCAAGGTGGCATACGATAACCTTAGAATGATCTGGATTACCCATAAGTTCAATGGCACGCTGTGACACGAACATATGAGATGTACCGTGGAAGCCGTACTTTCTCACCTTGTCTTCCTCATAGTACTTATAAGGAATTGCATAGAGATATGCTTTCGGAGGCATTGTCTGCTGGAATGCCGTATCACAGACAATCGCCATAGGTACATTCGGCATAAGCTTCTGGCAAGCTCTGATTCCCAGGACATGGGCAGTATTATGAAGAGGCGCAAGATCAGCACAATCTTCTATCTCCTTAACAACGTCCTCAGTAATGATGTATGAATGAGTAAGATTGGTTCCGCCATGGACAATTCTATGACCAACGCAGTCAATCTCATCAAGGGACTTAAGGACACCTGTCTTCTCATTGGTAAGAGCTTCAATTACATATGATACCGCCTCATTATGAGTAGGCATAGGCTTCTCCGACTCTTCCTTCTCACCGCCGGCCGGCTGATATGTGAAGTTACCGTCAATACCTATTCTCTCACAGAGTCCTTTAGCTTCTACTTTCTCAGTCTCCGAATCAATTACCTGAAACTTAAGAGATGAGCTACCACAATTAATAACTAATACATTCATCTTTTTTCTCCAATCCAACTTAAAATCATTAAAATGTCATTATCTGACGCAACTTGTTAGAGTATAACATCTAGCTTGCGGAAATGTCAATTATCTCATTATGTTCTTCAATAAAGTTGTAAAGCTCGGCAGAATCCACATCTCCCGGTGTATGAAGAGTGAAATCATACGTTACTGTACCGTCTTGATGCTTAGAAATTCTCATCTTGGTAATATGAGAATTCAGTTCATGCGCTTTATCATTGATGACAGCATGAAAGTTCTTCCCGGCCGAAACGGTTAACGTAATATTATAATCAACAGCCGTTTCTCTTGCTCCCGCAAGGGGTGACCTTGATACAATTATCATAAATACAATCAAGAATGTCGTAACAAATATGGATATAAAGTACATTCCGGCACCCATCGCAAGACCGATGGCCGCAGTTGACCACACACCGGCAGCGGTTGTCAGACCTTTAATGGTATCTCCTTCTTTAAAAATCATACCCGCACCAAGGAAAGATATACCGGTAACAACCTGCGCGGCAATACGAGACGGATCTGCACCTCTTACGCCAACAAGACCTTCTATTCCTTCAAAGCCGTATATTGACACAAGCATGAAAAGAGCCGCGGCACAGCACACTACAACGTGGGTTCTTACACCTGCCGACTTATTATTGACATAACGTTCTAAGCCGATGGCGAAGCCGCATATTCCTGCAAGTATAATCCGAATTGCAAATATTATAATCGGATATTTGTCTAACAAATCTGTAAATACTGCAAACATGAGTATATTATATATTGAAATGGTTGTTTTTGGCAAGAGATAAAGGGATTGGTTCCCTTAATATACGCTATTTTTTGACATATTAAGAATAAACTATTACAATTCTTATGTTTTGCGATATGAAATGTATGGAGAAATATAATGGATTTTATACCCGTATTTATAAAAATGAGCGAGCTCTTCATAATAATTATTATCGGATTCATAGCAGGCAGAATCAAGATAATTACACCCTCCGGTAAAGCTGTCTTGTCTAAGATAATAATTAATATAACGATGCCCGCCACAATACTGTCATCAGTCATGAATGCCGAGAATCTCCCCTCTACTACTGAGATACTAAAGATTCTTCTTATAGCGTTTTCAACATATATCGTATTGTTCGCATTAGCGAAGCTTACTTCCTTTATGCTTCGAGTTAAGGGAGCGCAGAAGAACGTAGTTGAATTCGCAATGATATTTTCAAATGTTGCATTTATAGGCTTCCCCGTTACAGAGGCAATCTTCGGAAGCGAAAGTCTATTCTATACAAGTATATTTACGATGCCATTTAATCTATTATGCTATTCATTAGGTGTGGGACTATTATCGGGAAGATTTACAAAAGACTACGACACTGATAAGACAACACCTTCAAATGTTGACGCCGAAAAAAAGAAAATCAACTGGAAAAAACTATTCTTAACCCCTGCACTTATTACCGGTGTATTATGTGTAATCCTCGGAATCACCAAATTCCAAGTACCTGTATTCATAAGCGACACGCTTGATATGATTGGTGGCGTAACAACCCCGGGTGCACTTCTTGTAATAGGGGCTACACTTTCCGAAATGAAAATAAAGGAAATGTTCTCCAATGTGAAAGCATATCTCTTTACTGTAATGCAGGTTATCGTAACACCCCTTGTTATGTACCTAATCTATCGCCCCGTATGCAGCAGTAATCCGCTTCTACTTGGCGAGACCGTTATAATAACGGCCATGCCTGTTGCCAGCGCCGGTACAATGCTATGCGTGGAATACGGCAGCGATGAGAAATTTATGGCGCAAATTACATTTATTTCTACACTTGCCACAGTTATAACAATTCCTATAATTTCTATGCTATTATGATTAATGCGGCACGGAATAAATCTTTCGTTAAACAAAAAATGGCAAGATGTGTTTCTCGATAAAACTGTCTTCCTGGTTTGCTCTCCTTCTATTTTTCGATACTGTTAACCATTGTTCCGAGAACAACCATGTTGATTCCGGCCTCGATAAAGTAGATACTGATAAGTATTCCAAGAGTTACTGCCATAAACTGTGGCTGGAAGAATGTGAATACTCCCACAATAATTGAAAGGATACCCAGTATCAGACCAAACCAACCGAACTTTCCTGTAGCCTTCTTCTGAATAAATGCCATAACAATTGAGAAAATACCCATTATTATGAACCATGCACCGGCAATGTACAGAAGAACAAGATCCGTCGTAAGCGTGAAATCACTTGGATAAACCAGTCCTACAATACCTGCAATCAAACTTAAGATACCGAATATCAGATTCGGTCCCACTCTCTTCGTTACTATAGCATTAATTATTGCCCATACACCGTAGACGAAGAACAGGATGATGATGAAGTATCCTATGCTCATGAATGTTAAGATAGGTGTGAAAAGGCATAAGAAGCCAAGTATTGCAATTAACACACCAAGGATAATACTAACTATACCCATTTTATTTTCCTCCTCAATCTTGTGCCCTAGGATTCAATAACCTATTAGCGACATTTACTTTAATACGCTAATGCACATTATACCATATTTGTCTAATAGTGCAAAAAATTTTTTGATTATAATAAAATAAATGGTACAATTACAGGTAGTTACTATTTCAAGTAAAGGATACTAATATGGTTACGGGAATTATTGCGGAATATAATCCGTTTCACAACGGTCACAAGCTTCAGATTGATTATGCAAAGAATACGCTGAAATCTGACTACATTGTCGTTGCTCTAAGTCCTGACTTCACACAGCGGGGCGAAATAGCAATTCTGTCTAAGTATGAACGCGCTAAGATTGCGCTTTCTCTTGGTGTTGATCTTGTGGTTCAGATTCCCATTAATTCCGCAACCGATTCTTCAAGCGGGTACTCCTACGGGGGTATTAAAATGCTTGATTCTCTCGGAATTGTCGATACTCTCCTATTCTCCGTTGAAGACGACGATATCAATCTTCTTACGAGAATTGCAGATATTGAATTAAATGAAGTAAAATTATATTCAGACACTATTAATGATAATATGCGAAGCGGTATGAGTTACCCAAGCGCCCGTGAAAAGGCGATAATGCACCTTATGCCAGATGTAAATTCTGCTATCCTTCAAAGCGTACTAAAGCAACCCAACAACATTCTTGCAATAGAATATCTTAAGTCATTAAAGCTTCTTAAGAGCGACATTACGCCAATCTGTATGAAGAGGTTATTCGTCTCTTATCACGATACTGTTATATCTAATCGTATCGCAAGCGCTACCGCTGTAAGAAATGCAATCTGTGATAACGACTTTGATTCAATAAGGACTGTAGTACCGGATTTAGCATTTACCATATATAAAGAAATGCAGAATAATAACATGTTCCTACATCCTGATGATGTGTCTCAGATGTTGGGATATAAGCTTATTGAAGGGGATTTATCTAAGTATAAGGATTGTAACGATGAACTATGCAATAAGATTGAAAATGCAGTATCAAGTTATACCGGATTTACTCAGTTTAGGGGAATGCTTAAGAGTAAGGATATTACGGAGACAAGGCTCTCACGAGTGCTCTGTCATATACTGCTTAATATAACTGATGATTTATATTTTGAGGAAAACGGGAAGATATATCCATATACGCCCTATGTCTATATCTTAGGCTTCAATGACAGAGGTGCGGAACTTATGAATAGCGTTAAAAACAAGTGCAAACTTCCCTACTTTACGAGCTATAATGATGCTCTTTCCTATGATTTTTGCTCATCTTCTATCGATGTTGATAAATGTAAAGCAGTACTTGATATAGATATGAATGCTACTAAGGTAGCAAATGTGATATTTGCAGGGAAGACATCTTTTCAGGTGACACCGGAGTTATCGAGGAAGTTCCTCAAAATATAACCCCCACAACCTACAAGGAAGTGGGGATTAACGTCGGTTATTATTTTTTTATTAGTGGTGGAATAATCTCAGTCCTGTAAATGCCATTACCATATCGTACTTGTCACAAGTCTCGATTACGTTGTCGTCACGGATAGAACCTCCGGGCTCAGCCACGTATTTAACACCGCTTCTATGGGCTCTCTCAATGTTGTCACCAAATGGGAAGAAAGCATCAGAGCCGAGTGCAACATTATCCATCTTATCAAGCCACTCTCTCTTAGCTTCTCTCGTGAATACTTCAGGCTTAGTCGTGAATATATTCTCCCAAGCGCCGTCAGATAATACATCCATATAATCTTCTCCGATATAAAGGTCAATTGCATTATCCCTGTCAACTCTCTTAACGTCATCCTTAAAAGGCAAATTAAGCACTTGTGGAGACTGGCGAAGCCACCAGTTATCGGCTTTACTTCCCGCAAGACGTGTACAGTGAATTCTGGACTGCTGTCCCGCTCCGATTCCGATAGCCTGTCCGTCCTTAGCATAACATACGGAATTAGACTGGGTATACTTAAGAGTAATCATTGCGATTGCCAGGTCAATCTTAGCCTGCTCTGTAAAGTTCTTATTCTTGGTCACTATATTAGAGAAGAATTCGTCATCAATATTAAGCTCATTTCTTCCCTGTTCAAATGTTATACCGAATACTTCCTTTCTCTCAAGCTCCTTCGGTACAAAGTTCGGATCAATCTCTATAACATTGTAATTGCCCTTTTTCTTCTGCTTAAGTATTTCAAGGGCTTCATCTGTGTATCCGGGTGCAATAACTCCGTCCGATACTTCCCTCTTAATTATAAGAGCTGTCTCCTTGTCACAGACATCGGAAAGAGATATAAAGTCTCCGAATGATGACATTCTGTCAGCGCCTCTGGCTCTTGCATACGCATTTGCAAGAGGGGTAAATTCAATATCCATATCGTCAACCCAGTATATCTTCTTCTCGACGTCGGAAAGTGGAAGCCCTACTGCGGCGCCGGCGGGTGACACGTGCTTAAACGATGTGGCTGCGGGAAGTCCCGTTGCCTTCTTAAGCTCCTTAACAAGCTGCCAGCCGTTGAATGCGTCCAAGAAGTTGATATATCCCGGTTTACCGCATAACACTTTAATAGGAAGCTCGCCATCTTCCATGTATATACGTGACGGCTTCTGATTAGGGTTGCAGCCATATTTTAATTCTAACTCTTTCATCCTTTTTCCTCCTACTTATTCTTATTCACTATCCTCGTCTGATAAGATCCGTCCTCAATATTAATATATCTCACAAACAGCGACACCTTATTATCTTCGTTAAGGTTGTCCCAGAGAAGCTTTGTATATTCATCGATGTCATCTGTCACATCAACAAGCTTAGGTTCGCCTTCGAAGCTTGGAAGCGGACTTCCGTCACCCATATATGTATGAATGAAGTGACCTTCGCCATCTTTCGGATTCTCATATGCAAATGTGTATCTGTTGCATGATGCATTGTCACCGTTATTGCTCTTAAGAATAGACATAGCGTAATTAAACGTACCATTATCAATGTGCATAATTCCTGAGATACGAGGTGTGAAGTTGGGACCGTCCGGTTCGAATTCACGGCTTCGGAGTGACTGTTCGAACGTCATCTGCTTATCCATTCCTTCATAAATTGTATCAGTCTGGTCGCCGTTAGTTACGATTGTCTTATTACCCAGAACCCTTACAGGTGCATATATAATAAGACTCGGGTCTTCAACTTTGGATTCGTCAAAAGCTTTTGTGCGAAGACCGTCACCATCTTCTACGAATATACGGTTACGACTGTTAGCGCTTCTTCCCATAATGAAATATCCTGTGACAGCGAATTTACCATTCGGTGATTTACCGATAATGATTCCTCTTCCGGGGTATGAGTTACTTGAAAGTTCCTTAGCAATTGATAATTTTTCCATATGATACTCCTATTCTGTGCGTGTCTAAAACTATGGTCTATTATAGCATTGAAGATAATGATAGTCTATACTAAAGCGTCAGGTCATACTATAGTACTCCTCCAAAAACTCATGATACTTCTTAAAGTGCCCACACCCGAAGAATCCTCTGCTTGCCGACAATGGACTTGGGTGAGCAGCCTCAAGAATTAACGCTTTAGGATTATTAATAAGGTTCTTCTTGCTGCGCGCAAAGTTCCCCCACAGCATATAACATATAGGCCTGTCAATCTTATCAATGTACGAAATAGCATTATCCGTAAACGTTTCCCAACCGTGGTTCTTATGAGAGTTAGCCATACCTTCCCTAACCGTAAGCACATTATTCAGAAGGAATATACCATTCTCCGCCCAATTGGTAAGATCTCCGATTGACGGCATCTTACAATTGAATTCAGATGCTATTTCTTTATAGATATTAAGAAGTGACGGAGGTAATTTGACACCTTTCGGCACAGAAAAAGCAAGCCCCATAGCCTGATTCTCTTCATGGTACGGGTCCTGCCCTATAATAACTAATTTAATATCATCTATATCGGTAAGCTCGAAAGCCTTATACACATTTTCCATAGGGGGATAAACGGTATTATTCGAATACTCCGTCAAAACGAAGGACATAAGTTCTTCATAATAAGGAAGAGACTTCTGTTCTTCGAAGAAATCCCTCCAGCCGTTATTAACATTACAATCTAATTGGTACATTGTTATCCCTCAGATATTTCTTAAGATCTATGATTTCAAGTTCCTTATAGTGAAAGAGGCTTGCCGCCAGCGCCGCTTCGGCACCTCCGGTTGTTAAGGCTTCCAGAAAATGTTCTTTTGTTCCTGCACCGCCCGACGCAATAACAGGTATCTTAACAGAGGAAGATATTGCTTTCGTAAGTTCTATATCGTATCCTGCCTTCGTACCGTCACAGTCCATACTTGTAAGAAGTATCTCGCCCGCTCCACGTTTTTCGGCTTCAATTGCCCATTCAACAGCATCAATACCGCAGTCAATACGGCCCCCGTGCTTATATATGTTCCAAGTTCCGTCATCATTTCTCTTAGCGTCAATTGCAACAACAACACACTGTGAACCGAACTTTAAAGCAGCGTCACTTATAAGATCCGGGTTATCGATGGCAGAAGAATTAATGCTTATCTTATCGGCACCTTCACGAAGAAGCAACCTGAAGTCATCGACAGTTCTTATTCCTCCACCCACTGTAAACGGAATAAATACATTTGCCGCAACATCTCTTACCATATCAACAACAGTATCTCTATGGTCGGAGCTTGCGGTAATATCGAGAAACACAACCTCATCGGCTCCTGCCTTATCATAGGCAGCAGCGACGCTCACAGGGTCTCCGGCATCCTTTAGATTGACAAAGTTAATCCCCTTAACCACACGACCGTTATTAACATCAAGACAAGGTATAATTCTCTTAGTGTGCATAATCTATCTCCGAAAAATTCTTAAGAATATTAAGTCCGACTCCGGAGCTTTTCTCCGGGTGAAATTGACATGCGAATATATTGTTCTTCTCAATAGATGCGTGAACAGTAACACCATAATCACAAGTCGCTCTGACAATAGATTCATCCGCCGCTTCAAGATAATATGAATGAACAAAGTATACGAATGACTTATCGTCTATTCCCTTAAACAAACGTCCCTCGTTACAGAGGTCGATTGAATTCCAGCCGATATTCGGAACTTTAAGATCCTTATCCTCCGGTAGCTTATGAATAAAACCGTTAAGAAGGGATAACCCCTCACATCCCGGGCTTTCATCGGAGCCTTGAAAAAGAAGTTGTAATCCAAGACATATACCGAGGAAGGGTGTTCCTTTTTCACATACATCTTTAATTGCCTTATCAAGCTCGTATTTCTTTAGCTCAGACATGGCATTATAAAATGAGCCAACACCCGGCAGAACAACCTTGTCGGCCTTAAGTATTTCCTTATAATCACGCGTCAAGAAGGCTTCTTCACCGATATATGAAAAAGCCTTCATAACACTTTTTAAATTACCTGCATCATAATCAATTACTGCTACCACTGTTATTCATTCCCAGAGAATTCAACTTGTCATCAAGAGCAACCGTATACTTCGTTCTACCCTTAACCTCATATAGCTTCGTAGCCTCTTCGTCAGTCATTCCGAATTGATCCTGAAGCTGTCCTACAATCATAGACTCAATACCGTTATACTCGGCATTAACGCCAAGCTCTTTAGCTTTATCTTTATTCTCATTATATCTTCCAACAGCCACAATAAGCGCATCCAGGGCATTCTGATAATCCTTCTTCTCCATGAATAGGTCATACTCTTGCTTCTTATTCTGAAGGTCCGCTAATAATCTTGCCTTATCAAGAGATTCCTGCTCGCTTTCAGTCGGCGCCTTAATAGAAGAAAACAGATTATAAGCTTCTATATAATCACCTGCAGCATAAGCGGCGTTTGCCGAGCTAATAGTTTGCTGATTGAAATATAAGTTACTGAGCACTTTTACACTAACAACAATTGTTACAACAAGTAATACGAAGATAATAATAACCTTAAGAGGTATCTTCTTTTGTTTGTCATCTAAAAGGAAGGTCTTAAGCGCCCCGGGCTTTTTCTCAACCTTTGCTTTTTCGGCCTTCGCAGCTTCCTTCGCTTTCTTCTTTTCTTCCTTGGCGGCTTTCTTAGCGGCTTTCTTCTCAGCCTTTTCTTCAGCTTTCTTCTGCTTCTTCTCTAACGCTGCCGCCTCTTCTTCGTCCATCTCTTCGAGAATCTTCTTGTTCTCTTCCGTCGTATCTTCTACGCCATCGTTTCCCGCAACGTTAAGAAGCTCTTTTGCGGCTTCGTCGGGGTCTTCCTTATTCTTCTTCTTGAATATAGATAAAAGCTTCTTGAAGAAGCCAACTTTCTCTTTGCCTTCTTCTACGCTCTCAACAGAGGCACTTTCTGCACGGTCGGCAGAAGCCTCGAACTCTTCTCTCGATTCATCAAGCTCAATATCATTTTCATCGGCATCAAGGAGATCACCGATATCAGACATTCCCTCTTCACCTTGAAGAAGAGCATCAAGATCCGCATTTTCATCAACAAGAGATACGCCTTCTTCGTTAATCTCTAACGCATCAGCGACATCATGCTCGTCATTCTGGTACTCCTTAGGGAGTATCGACTCTTCTTCGCCGGATTCTCCCGACTCTTCTGACCCTTCACCGTCACCCACAATATTCTCAACCTCATCAAGAATATTCTGTATACTCTCGTCATTCTCAACTTGTTCGTTGAGACTTTCCTTAGCATCATCCTCATCTTCTGAATCTTCCGAGTCATCCACCTCATCCTTATCGGGAATAACATCTGATAAGTCTCCGCCTATTGCAGAGAGAAGCTCTTCTGCATCATCAACTGTATCTTCTGAAGCTTCGGGTTCCGGTTCAGGTTCTTCAAAAGTTTCAGTTTCGGGTTCGTCATCAGCTTCGAGTTCGGGTTCATCAAGCGAATCCGGGATCTCAATACTATCTTCAGATGCAATATCAGAAGAATCACCGCCGGTCGATGACTCCTTTTTCTCATAATCATCATCTAGGTCTGATTCATCGATAGTTACAAAGGAATCCATAAGAAGTTGATCCTCAGACGAATCCAAATCACCTGCTGATGCACCAACATCATCTAAGTTATCAATATCGCCGACATCAGCAAGTTCTCCTGCATCTCCTATGTCTCCTGTTTCCTCACTGTCATCGGCATCTTTTATGTCTCCTGATTCCTCGCTGTCATAGGCATCTTCATAGCCTGAAGTATCATTTGTATCGAAGTTCTCCTCTTCATCCATAAGAGACTGAACGAACTTAGTCCCCGCATCCTCGGGAGTCTCTTCACCCCTTTGGAAACGTTCTTCTTCGTCATCAATCTCTTGCTCGAATTCTCTTATAAAATCATCTGCAGAGTCGGAATATAGCTCATCCTCGAACTCCTTAAGAAAATCAGATTCGGAAAATGCTTCCCTTAAGTTATTATGAGACATCTTTTCAGCCTTAAAATTACTGATACCCGTAGCGTCCATAAAGTCATCATTAGGGTCTAAGCTACTCATATCAGCAATTTTGGCTTTAATGCTCTCTTCATCTTCAGCGAGAGCCTTATTAACATTTGATTTCTTTTCACTTATGGAATTTAATAATCCATCCAAATAATCTTCTGAATTAGACAAATTAACTTCCCTCCGCTTTCCTTAATAAAAAAGGGGTGTGAAAAATCACACCCCTATAGTAATCAAATCAGCTTTTATCTCTCTTTTTCATACTTCTCGATAAGACCGTCAACAGCCTCAACGAGCTTACCTATCTCAGGCTTCGTAAGCTGTGCGTCAGCTCCGAGAGATTCACCCTTCCTTCTAATCTGATCGTTGATAAGAGAAGAGAATATTACAACAGGTATCTTCTTCATCTCTGCGTCTTCCTTAACAAGCTTAGTAAGCCTGTGACCGTCCATAAGAGGCATCTCAATATCGGTAATGATACAGTGAACCTTCTCAAGAACAGTACCTTCTCCCTGTAATTCAGTAAGCTTATCCCAAGCCTCCTGACCGTTATCATTAATAATAATATTGGTGTATCCCGCTTTCCTAAGGCACTCAACAATAAGCTTCTGAAGAAGCGCAGAGTCCTCTGCGATAAGGATCGGAGATTGCGATCTGTCTCTGGCCTCGTATGTATCCATATCAGATACCTTAAGACCTGTATCGGGATTAATATCAGACACAATCTTCTCGAAGTCAAGAATAACGACAAGTCTGTCTGACAATTTAATAACACCGGTAGACACACCCGTATCATCAGAACTTATTGTTGAATCGGGCTTAATAATCTCTTCCCATGATACACGGTGAATACCGAGCACCTCGTCTACGTGAAATGCCGTATTAAGGCTGTTAAAGTTAGTGATAATGAAGAGTCCGTCATTATCGTATACGTCCTCCAGCCCAAGACATTTCCTAAGATTAATTACCGAAATCATTGTATCTCTCGGCATAAATATTCCTTCAATACACGGATGAGCATTGGGCACAGGCGTTACCGGTTGATATAACAAGATCTCGTTAATCTTAGCAACGTTGATACCGTACAGATTGTCCCCCGCTCTGAACTCAAGTATCTCCAGCTCATTGGTCCCTGATTCCAATAAAATATTTGTATCCATCTACTCTCCTCCTGATACTTATAATGTTATGTCGCTAGTACCACCGTTGGATGTACATTGTAATGTAGTACTCTGTATATTAGCAAGGTCATCACCCTTAAATTGAAAGAGTATGACAAGATCTCTTGATTCTCCGGCCTTCAAAGTCCCCTTAAATGTTGCCAAATCATCGGGCATAAGCGATATCTCATTAGTCGCTGTCGCTCCTTGATTAATTGTCGCTTTGAACTTCGGATTCTTAGATAATATATTGACTTCACCATCTGCATTGGCAGTCATTCTGAATCTCATTACGAGAAACTTATTACCTGCACTAGGTGTCATATCATATACTGAAGTTGTATAACTATCTCTTACTTCACTTCCGAGATATGCAAAGTTAACATTGGTAAGTCCAAGTGCAGTCTCAAGGGGAACTGCAGGCTTAACCTCAGCTTGTTGATTCTTAGACTTACTTGAAGAAGTACTATTGTTTGTATTAGCCGCAGCAGCACTTTCCTCTTGCTTTTTCTTCTGCTCCTTCTCTAAGTCAGATACTGCCTTAAGCGCATCATCATTATCGATATAGACAATTCCATCCTTTTGCTTAGTATTATATTTGGCAACCATTTTAGCGGAATATGCGGCTATAAGCTTCTTATCATCTTCCGATATTGACTTAGTCCAAGAGCATCCGCAAAAACTTACACATACGATGCCAAGAACAATAATAAGTGCAATTTTCTTATTCATTACACACTCCGTAACCAAATTATAATCCTACACTTATTTAATGTTATCATTTTAGGCTTCATTATTCAACAAAAATATACAAAAATATACAAAAAATTTAGTTAAAAATGCATTTTACTTGTATATTTCAAACCAAAATGTAACACCTGACTCCAAATTGTATACTCCGTACCTTCCGCCTAGGGTTTCTATTGATGCTTTAACGATAGAAAGACCCACTCCGCTTCCGCCGTATTCCCTCGTTCTCGCTTTGTCTGCCTTATAGAAACGCTCCCAAAGCCTCTCTATTATTTCCTCCGGAATATTATCACCGGAATTATAGACACTAACACACACCTTATCGCCCTTATCACGCTGTGTAACACGGATAATCTTGTCACCTGTGCAATAATGAATGGCATTACTCAGATAGTTGGAAAATGCCATGTAGACAAGGTTCTCAGAGCTTTCGACTTCAATATCATTATCAATTTCATACTCTAATGTTATATCCTTTTGCTCAATAAGAATATTAGATGAATCAACAACTGTTCTTATAAGCTCTGTAATATTAAATTTCGTCTTCTCGTACGTCTCTTGTCCGTATTCAAGGTCATTAAGGGAAAGAAGCTGATTAACCATATGGTTCATTTTAAGTGATTCATCCACAATGACATCACAGTAATAATCACGACTCTCCTTATCGTCAGCCATCCCCTCGGTAAGTCCTTCGGCGTAACCTTGTATAAGCGAAATAGGTGTCTTAAGCTCATGGGATACAGCCGACAGGAATTCCGAACGCATCTCCTCGTTCTTTTCCTTTAATTCGATATCCTTTTTCAGCTGAGCATTCGCCTTCTTTATTTCAACAAGTGTGTTTTCAAGGCTCTCGGACATAGTATTCATATGGTCGCCAAGCACGTCTATCTCCGTCCATACATTTCTCGGTTCATATTTTGCACCGAAATCCTGCTCGGACATCCTCTTAGACAGCTCTGTAAGCTTGTGAATGGGCTGTGTCAATCTTCTTGTAAATATTTCTATTAAGATAAATGCCACTACAAACGACAAAAGCGCTACGATAACAAGAGTTCTATCAAGAATCTGCATAGTCAGATTCATATTGGCAACGGCATATCTAATCATAATAAGATTACCGTCAGACAAAGTTCCCACAAGCACAAGATATTCGTCGTCAACATATTTATCCTCAACAAGAGAAACACTGTAAGACTGAGACTGGACAAGATATTTGTCACTGCTTTTATCGGACAGAACCGCATCGATTACTCGAAGAATTGTATTACGTGTATCTTTACCTCCGGACAGAAGAATAGAACCGTCATAAGACATAACAGCGATATCCAGATTATAATTAAAGGACAATTGCTCAAATGTTCTGTCGAAATCCTCGTCATAGAGACCGCCTTTAATTGAGGCTTCATCGAGTTCTCTGAATGTGGTTTCCATATTACTGATCTTCTCATTACGATATACGTAAGACATAAGAAATGTATCGAGAATCCACATCATAAAAAGTATAAAAAGAATGATGAGTACTACGACAATAACAAGCATTCTTCTTATACTTATAAATCTCTTTTCACTATTCTTTGACTTCAAACTTATACCCCATTCCCCATATAGTCTGAATATATTTTCCGGAATCCTTTAGCTTCGCTCTAAGCTTCTTAACATGAGTATCAACTGTTCTGGCATCGCCGAAATAGTCGTAATCCCACACATTATCAAGAATCTTCTCTCTCGAAAGCGCAATTCCCTCGTTATTGATAAAGAAACACAGAAGCTCGAACTCCTTAACAGAGAGGTCAAGATTGTCAGAGCCGACTTTAACGGTATGTGCTGTTATATCAACAACAATATTACCGGCTTCGAGAACTCCGCCGTCTGTTATAACATTGCTTCTTCGAAGAAGCGCATTTACCCTTGCAACAAGAATCTTAGGGCTGAAGGGCTTAGATATGTATTCGTCTGCTCCCTTGTTAAATCCGTTAAGTTCATCAGCCTCCCTATCCTTAGCCGTAAGCATAATGATAGGCACACTCGATTCAGCTCTTATCTCTTCGCATACAGAAAGGCCATCGATCTTTGGCATCATAACATCTAAGATAACAAGATCCGGTTTGTCTTCATAGAATTTGTCAAGTGTTTCTTCACCGTTTTCTGCTTCAATAATTTCATATTTTTCTTTCATAAGAAAATCTTTAACAAGTTTTCTTATTCTTTGTTCATCATCTGCTATTAATATTTTTGCTGCCATTTTTCTCTTCTTTCCTTAATATAATCTTTTTTCTTTTTTACTTACTAATCTTTAACTCATTTTCCTTCTTGGTGACATCCGCCTCGCGCCGTTCTAAATCTTGCTCCCACGCCGCATATTTATCGGTAATTACCTCCTCATAGTTAAGAATTGTCGGATTATCGCTTGTATTGGCGATTATGAACATCGCAACAACTGTCGCAACAAGGACAATAGATATTACAATAAATGTAATTGCAACTTTCTGCAATCTCTTAGTGGTTCCTATAAGCTTTCTCTCTTTATTCTTAAGCCTTACTGTCTCCTTGTAGTAATTAGTATTATCGTTATCGTTTTCTATGGGATTCTTCGACTTACCTTCGTCTCGTTTGGCACCGACATCACTCGTCGAAACATCTTCAGCCACAACCGGAATCGATTCTATTGACGCGGGATCCACATCGGATTGCATAAGATAATCTTGTATTCTCTTAAGATAAGCATATCCCACTTCCGTATGGAACATTCTTCTTGCAATCATTTGATTATAGAGAGCAAGAAGTTGCGTTGTATCATCAAAATTCAGTTGTTTATCAACATATTCAACCGCCTGCTGTTCCTTAAGAGCCTCCTCGCCGGTTGTGGGATTCTCAAATGAGAATCCACTTACTGTAATTATTTTTGTGTCGTTCATTTATAGCCTTTCTATACTTAATAACAAGAAGCATTTTAGCTGTCCGATTCAGCATCAGCCTTGTCCTTCTTTATAGATTCTCTCCTCTTTTGCTTATCCTCATAAAGCACTTCGTCAGAGCTTGCGATAATCTTGGTAAGATCCATATTTCTCTCACATACAAACGGATAGAAGCCCGACGATATTTCAACAAAATAAGGCTTATTGCACGTTAAGTTAAATACGAACATTGCTTCTTTTAATTTCTTCTTAAGCTTACTTATATATTCTTCCGAAGTAGAGTCCCCGGGAACCGGTACAAAAGCCACAAACTCATCACCGCCGATTCTTGCAACAAATCCGTCTCTCGGCATAAGCCCGGTAAGAAGCTGAGCTGCAGAAAGGATTGCGAAATCTCCGTCTGCATGACCGAAACAGTCGTTAATCTCCTTAAGGTGGTCGAGATCTCCGAACATAATAAGCGCTTCTCTTCCGGGAATTCGCTGAATTGTTGCAAGTGCCTGCTCCATAAAACCTCGCCTGTTAAGAATCTTCGTAAGCTCATCATATCGCGAGATGAAGCTAAGAATCTGATTGGACTCCTTAACACGTTCAATTGAACGCTCCATTTCCTTAACAACGGCTTCTTCCCTTGTCTTAAGATTGAAAATGTGTAACAGATTACTTATCTGTAAGCTGATATACAGTAAGTATTCATTATCTGACACATCACTCTTGGAAAGCATTACACCATATTGCGATTCTCCCGAAAAAAGCACATAGGTATGGTAATTGCCTATTTCTTCATCATCCGGAAGGAATGCGTTAAAGCCTTTATGCGTGCCTATCTGATAATGATGCCACTCATTAATCGGAATAATTGTATTCTCATCTTCATTAAACCCGCCGGCAAAGTACATATGCTTTCTATTTTCTTTATTATTATCCGTTTCATAGACAAGAGGAGTCTTATGAACGAAAAAGTAAGCATTATTAAGACCTATCTCCCTAAGACGAAGGAAAAGCTTATCGAAATAATTATCGCTGGAGATATCCATTGCAATAAACTCTCTTACGAAAAACGACACGTCCCAGAAACGGTTGACAAGGCTGTCATTCTTCATAGCCATATCATTAACAACGGCTTTAAGCTCAGCCATATTGATGTCGTAATTGTCTATATTCTCATTCGCAAATATTCCGGGATGATAGCAAAGAAGCTTCGTATCAATTCCCTTCTTAGTCTTACATCCGCAGGAGCATCTCTTAATTAATTCAAGGGGATATTCTTCTCCCTTAACCTCTTCACCATCTATCACCTTGAGAGCCATCGAGAGCGCTCTCTTAACAATTAGGTCGCTGTCGTGACTTACCGTAGTAAGGGCAGGTTTTAACTTAGAAGATATATCACTGTTGTCAAAACCCGTTACGGCAATATCTTCTCCGACTTTAATCCCACGTTCGGCGCATACGTTGTAGCACGCTCTCGCCATACTGTCATTGGCACAACATATAGCTTCTAGGCTGGGATTCTTATCGAGTAAATCACGTACTAAAGGCTTAACTCTGGTTGTGTAATCACCGAAAGCAATCATATCATCATTAACTTCGAGCTCAGCTTCAGCCATTACATCCTTATATGCCTGCAATCTGAGATTAGAACTGTAGTTATCCTTAGGACCCGCAAGAAATGCAATTTTCTTATATCCGTGGTCATCCGTAAGATGTCTTACCATATCCTTCATAGGACTATAGCTATCCGTTGCAACGAATGGAATACTTTCATCTTCCGGCTTAATCTCAAGCATAACAGACGGCATTTCTTTACAAAGCTTCAGAACCTCTTCGTAAGAAGGCGTCCCCATAATTCCGCTCATTGGCCCATAGCATATTATACAACCGTCGGCGCCTGTAGAACTGACATAATCATATATAGAAGAGAATTGGTAATAATTAAGTTTGTCGTTACCGTAATCTTCTTCATCTTGAACGCCGAATTCCAAGGGGATCCTGTATCCTGAGAGAAAAATTAGTCTAATGCCAAGCTCTTTGGACTGACTGTCGAATTCATTCATAAGAGACTTAATATACTCTGATTGATTATTACCAATCATTATGGCAATGGTTTTCACTAAAATCACCTCTTATCACATTTTGATTTCACACATTTATTATAACTACACCTTTTTAAGTATATCGGAATATTCCATAAGTAATGAATCGAACATGAACATCATTACCTTTTCAACATTCATCTTCTCGTACTTCGTATTGAAAAAAGACGCATCATAAGACGAGCAGAACACTGCCTTATCGCCCTGACCAACGAGGAAATATTTACCGGTGGTGATTGATGAACTTAGGTCATTAACAATAATCTGAAATGTATTGTAATCGCCCTTTGCCGTAACGGGAAGCTTAATAACAAAACGGATTATATGCATTTTATTATTGCCACCCACATGAAAATCACAAGTTACTTCCGTCTTATTATCGGGAAGCATAACCCCACCTACACTGAATGTAATATCGCCTTCGTTATATTTAACCGAATTATTCCGCTCATTGAATTTCTCTATCAAAAGTTGTGTTAATTCGATTTTCTCCATAACCCCTCACATAAGAAAATGTCATCACACCGAACTACCTATCTTCTCTCCGAGTAACACCCTTGTCTCGATATCATTCTCGGAATTCTTAACTATATCATCATCAATTACTGCCTTGTCCTTCTCCAAAAGTACAACAATTGTGGAACCGCCGAATTCGAAGTAGCCCTTCTCCTCACCTCTTGTAACCCTGCCGGCGAAGTGATAATTTTTAATTCTACCTACCATAAGTGCTCCGACTTCCATCTGGATGACGTCTCCGAAATTATCCGTCCTAATCATCGTATATTCACGATTGTTCTCCCTATATATGGGAAATGTATCAGCTGCAACGGGATTAACCGTATGATATACACCCTCTATAGAACGATTCCTTGTCTTAATTCCCGTATCAATATAAGAGTATCTATGATAATCATCAACAGTTAATCGGAATACCAAGGCCTTACCGCCCCGATACTTCTCCATAAGCTTCTTGTCCTTAAGGAGCGAGTGCACATTATAATTATGACCCTTTATGGGAAATATGCTTCTATCATCGATGTCATACACCGTAAGCTTACTGTCGCAAGGACTTATAAGATGCGACTTATTCATATCTATCGGTCTTGCACCCTGACGAATCTTACGGATAAAGAAATCATTGTAACAGCCATAATCTTCGTCTTCGTACTCGTTCATATCAATAAGATTATTGATAATAAAAGGTTTTATAAGAAAGCGGGATAATGGCGACTTCATAAAAAGTCCGCCGATTCTTGATATGATAGGTTGAATAAGAATCCCGATAAGTTTAAGCCCAAATCCTGTTGTATACAGTTTCTCCAAGAATTTATCCTGAGAATCATCAGGAGTTATTGTATTACCGTCTCTTAATGCGTATTTCATAAGAACCCCGCCTTTCGTATATATAATCCATTATATTATACAAAAAAAACAAGTTGGGTGCAATTTTTTATGACATAAAAAATGCCGGAGTGTAAACACTCCGACATTTCACTTAACACTCCGCAGATTACTGCATATACAGTGTGCTCTATCCGATAGCATTCTGTATAAATGCTGTCGTCTCTCCAATATCATGCACCTCTATAACTCCATTCATGGCAAGTATGAGAATAACCACGAGAAGTATAATCACAACAAGCACAATGGCGAAGATAAGCCACATATTCGGCTTCGGAATCTTAATATTAATAATAAAGCCAAAGGCTTGAACCACTAAGAGAACATGGAGAACCACTAAGAATGCATTAGACGGAATTAATAAACCGACAGCATAAGCAAGTGACAAAGTAACTGAAATCGTCGTTATGGGCACACCGAAATAAACCTTCTTAGCGGTGGGATTCTTCGTAACTCTCTCTTCTTCCATAACATTAAAGTATGCAAGTCTTATAACGGCACACACAAGGTATACACAAAGTATTGCCAATCCGAGTATCTTCTTCATTCCCATATTATATGCAATTATTACGGGGAATACTCCGAAGCAGACCACATCGCAAAGTGAATCCAGCTGTATACCGAAATTTCTCTGCTGTTCTGTCCTGTCCTTCTTGGTTCTCGCAATCTTACCGTCAAGGGTATCGCACATTCCCGAGAATGCCAAACAGATAATTGCAATAAGGAAATTACCGTTACACGCTTCTATCATACCGATAACGGCTGATATAACGCCAAGATACGATGTTATAACCGTATAATCATAAAAACCTATCATTGTTCTTAACTCCTTAAATTAATTCTTTGTCTTTCGCTTATTAGGTATCCAAAATACAACAATATATGCAACAACTGTCATGATTGCACATATGAATAATTGTATATAGAAGCTGAATCCTCTGCTTAATATCATTGCCGGAAGTGTTAATGCACCGAATGCCCCCTGGAATATAGCAAGGAACAAACGCTCTGTAATACCCATGCCACCGGGAAGCGGCAACATATCGGCACCTACCGATATCAAGCACTGTAATACAAGTATATCAATTATAGACGTTCCATGCAAATGGAACGACCAATATACCACAACAGTTACAAAGAAAAGTGATACTCTTTGAACAACCGATAGCAAAAACACATTAATCAGTACAATCTTATGACTCTTAATATATCTGGATGCATCTTCATATTTCTCCATCATATCATTAGTCTTATCAAGCCATTTTTGCCTATCTTTAAGAATATTAATCTTATTTAATAATTTAACGCAAAAAACAATAATTTTTTTTGCAAGAGACGGCACAAATACCACAACAAGCATACCTGCTATAGCGATAACATTAAGAATAATACCAAGCCAAATCCAAAACTCTACATCTCTAATCTGAACCATTATTCTCTCAGGTCTGATAATCAGAGCAATGCCACCAAGCACAACAAGCACAAGCTTATAGCCGATAGTTACAAGTATGAGCACAAGCGTCGAATGTGCCACCGATAACTTGTCCTTCCTCATAAATATGAGTTGAGCCGGTTGTCCGCCTGAAGCAGATGGAGTAATAAGGCTAAAGAAGAACCCAACAAATGAATATAAAAAGCATCTTGTAATTCTTGGCCTATCACCTATTGTAGTAAAAATATACTTGATAATAACAGATTCAAGCATAACAAATGCAAGCACCAAGACAATACACGGCACAACGAGTATCACCAGATCGGTCTGCTTAAGACCGTCTATTACAGCGTGGTAATCTTCTCCACGAAATACGCCGTACATAGTAAGACCAAATACAAGAGCAAGGAAGGCAACATTAAACACATTGCGCTTCCAATTACTCTTCTTATTCTTCTCAAGCTCAGCGTCAACATCATCTTCCGGATTATTGACATCTACATTTTCATTCAGATTATTGACAGCTACATCTTCATCGATATTATCAATATCCTCTTTAATATCTGTATTGTTAATCGAATTATCGCTCATTACATAATACCCTCAATACGATATTATACAAAAAAACAAAAAAAAATCATAGTAACAATTTATATAATCTATAACAAATAATAATTGATTTTATAGTCATATTATGTGAAAATAGTTAATATAAATAAAGAGTCGGAGGACAATAAAATGATTATTGACGATCTTAAAGAATACGGTGTAGATACGGAGACAGCGCTTAACCGCTGTGTTAACAACGAAGGCTTATTCTTAAAGCTTATTAATAAAATTCCGGAGATGGAAGAATTCGATAAGCTTAAAGAAAGTATCGAAGCGAAAGATCTTGACTCCGCCTTCTCATACGCTCATGCCATCAAAGGAAATGTTGCTAACTTAGAGATAACCCCCATAAAAGAACCTGTATCGGAAATGACAGAACTTCTTCGTAACAAATCGGATGTCGACTATTCAGAGTATATTGCCAAGATGGACGAAGGACTTGAAGGTCTTAAGAAAATATTGGCTAATCAATAGCACATTTCACATACAACACACTTAGGTAATAAAAAAGGTCTTGGCAATTCGCCAAGACCTTATTATATGTATATCTATCGAAGACATCATGTCAATCCTATTTCATTAGAATTTACCCATGTTACCTTCCAATGAAATAATACTTTCATTATCTACATCATCATATGACGGCTCGTCTAATGAGATACTACCTGACGATCCGCCAAATCCTCCGAAGCCTCCCATAGAAGCAGCCATTCCATTGTTTTGACCTCTTAACTTGAAGCCTGCAATAACATCACGGAGGTTTTGTGCATGGTTAGACAATGTCTCAGCTGCGGCAGCACACTCTTCTGATGTAGCAGAGTCTGTCTGAACAACCTGTGAAATCTGACCGATAGCCTGCTTAACCTGTGCAATAGCTGTTGCTTGTTCATCAGAGGATGTAGCAACATCACTTACGGTTCCTGATATCTCTGTAATTCCGTCAGATATCTTAGCAATGGCAGTTGTCATTTCATCAACCTGCGCACTACCATCCTGAGCTGCATCAATAGCATGC
>CAJODN010000005.1 GCA_905233695.1 uncultured Lachnospiraceae bacterium
CTGTGAATTCCCTTCTCACTTGAAGGCTTGTATTCACCCTCGTATGTTCCCGTCTCCATATCGAAGAGTGCCAAATCCTCCGGCGTAGTCTTAGTGTAGCTAAGTCCACTGGGTGTAATCAGAAAATGCGTACCGTCAACTCTTGCACTTACATTGCCCCAGGTGCGTGCCACCAATTTCTTCTCCAGCAAGAGTAATCCTGTATCAACTACCTGCTGTCTCAATTCTGATTCCATAATTCTCCCTCCTCTGTGTCAGTGTGTCAAGGGACACGTCCCCCTGACACACGCACTTAACTATTTAACAACTTAAACTAGTATTCTCAATCGTAATTATTTTCCTATCTAATATATCCGCATACGCTTGTTATAATACTCTAAGCTACCGGAAAACCGGAGCATCATAAGAAGCGAATCAAAATAAAAAGCACACATACGAGGGTCAGCGTCCTTGTTAATCTGTCCCTTGTCCTGTGCGCGCGTAAAAATCTGTGCATATATATCAGCAGTACCCGTCTCAATCTTCTCTGCAAGCTCAGTTGCGTATTTCCTGCAACTCTGCGATGTGATTTCATTATACATTACATAATAATTGGCATGATTATCAGACTCCGTAAAGAGCTTATCAAGAAGAAGCGAAATACAGCCTACTATATCTTCTTCCTGCATCAAAACCTCCTTCATAACATTATCAAGAAGCTTAAGCGAATGCTCAACGCATGCCAAGAAGAAATTATCTTTGTTCTTGTAGTACTTATATATTACGCCTACGGAATAATCGGCTTTTAAAGCAATTGTATTAATATTGGCCTTATCAAGCCCCTTCTTCGAGAACTCGTCAATCCCCGCTTCGAGAAGCTTGGTAAGATCCTTGTCTTCCATTTTCTTATACATAAAAACCACCCTCACGTGAATTGTCGCTCACGTCTATGGTCTCATTATGTATCTATTTTTCGAAAATGTCAATAGGAAATTAAAAATATGTCAGGGGAACGTCACCCTGACACATTCTTAGATCTTTTACTGAATATATTAGCGAGAAGCATCAATATGAATATATGAATCCCACGATTGTAATTATTAATCCTGCGATGAGTACCGTCGTTGCACCACCATGCTCCGATGTAACACCGCCGAGGTAGAATCCAAGTATCGTTCCCGCCGTTACCGTAAATGCGACTAGCGCCTGACCGGTATTAGAATATTCTTTGTCAATAAGCTTGTCGGACAAGTAGACACTTGCCGGTGTGACCACAGCATATGTAAGCATCTGGAAGGCTTGGGCAACATAGATTAAAGCCATTGAATTCGCAACCAGGAAAAGTATACATCTTATTATATAGAAAAATGCTCCGACAAGAAGAAGTCTCTCCGGCGACAGCTTCTTCATAATTCTTGAGAAAAGGAACATAACCGGAAGCTCCATAATAGCGGCAAGTGAAAGGGCAATACCCATCTCTGATACGTCTCCGCCTGCTTTATCAACGATATCGATAAGATTAGCACTGAAGAGATTCTGGAATGTCATTATGAATATAAGGGCAAACCAGAAGAGCATGAACACTTTGTACCTTTTAATGAATGTGCCAATCTCTTTAATCTCGCTCTTTTTCTCTTTAGGCTCATCCGCTTCTGCATCTTTTACCCTTGGAAGAGCTATTAATGAAACAATAAGAATAACAGTCGCAGCATGCCCTGTTGTAATAATAGCTCGGGTATTCTCCTCCAATTCGGCAAAGCGGAACAAATAAGATATGAGAGCATAAGAAAGGGAACCTATACCCCTTACAATTCCGAAATTAACATGAATTCCGTTCCTCTCGTAATAGAAGCTACATTCATTAAGAAATGGATTGATACAATACGCTAAGACTATTACAGCAAAAAAGAAAACTATAAGCACGATATTATCGGATAATAAAACACCTACAAATGCCGCAAGCAGAAGCACTGAAAGAATGAGACTAAGCCTCTTCCAATCCACTTTTTTTAATCTGTCACACACGCGTCCCAGTACAGGCTGCAGAACTGCCGCAACAATACAAGCTACAGCCACTATTGTTCCGGACTGCGCTTTGCTGGCACCGGCCGAACGCAAGAATACGGTGGCGTAACCTATGGCACAAAGCATTATTACGTAGAAGCTTGCAAATGCGATTGCAGAGAATATAAAAGCTCGCTTACTTCTCATTAACTCCACCCCTCGTCTGTTCTCGCAGAGCCCTCGGGGATTCCGGGAAGTATAAGACCGCCGTCAATTCGAAGTGTTATGCCGGTAATGTAAGATGCCTTATCGGATGACAAAAATACAACAGCATTGGCAACATCCTCAGGAAGTCCCGCTCTGCCAAGAGGAATTATATCATTAAGATTATCCCAAAAATCCTTGTCCGGAAGGTCGCTTCCATCGGTAAAGCGTGGATCCCAATAATACTCCATATCTGTCGGCTCCTTGATATCGGCAATCTCTTCCTTCGTACGAATACGCACTGCACCGGGCGCAACGTTATTAACACGAATACCATATGGCGCCAAATCAAGCGCAAATGCTCCTATCATATGATTGAGTCCCGCCTTCATACCGCAATAAAGTCCGCAGTTGGGATATACACGCTCACCCCTTGATGAAGTGATATTAATAATATTACCCTTAATATCATGGTCTACCATATAGCGCGATGCTAAATGCATCATCATAATATACGTACGAAAATCAAGCGTAAGAAGGAAGTCAAGATTCTCTTCGTCAATGTCCTGAATAGCCTTTGGCTTATTAACTCCTGCATTATTAACAAGAAGATCGAGACCGCCGAGGGAATTAACGGCGAAGTCGAAGAACTCTTTACATTTATCCTTATCGGAGAAATCCCCCGGGAAAGAATAGGCCTTCTGTCCCATCTTTTCAATATCAGATGTAGTATCCTCCACAAATCCATCCACATTAACGGCATCGGGACAGTAGGAAAATGCGATATCGTACCCTTCACGTGCAAGTGCGAGGGCAATACCTCTTCCTATTCCCGATTCTCCCCCTGTAATAATCGCTTTTTTAGACATAATAACCCCTTTTTAAGTCAATTTATCATCCGATTACTGTTCGGACATATAATTCGTCTGCAATTCCTGTGTATAATCTGTAATGGCATCGAGATTAACAGCCGTATAGCTTGCGGTATTGGCTTTATTGGCATTGGAACCGGCATAGATTGCCGCAACTATAAATCCAACCAGAACAAGGGCTACAATTATAACCGGAATATAAATGGCAACCTTCTTTCTCTTCGCCTTCTTATTATACTCTTTATAATTCTTTTTACGTTCATTATTAGCTTCTACTTTTGCTCTACTCATTTTTCTCTCCTAACATCTTAGATATTACTATTGCCATCTCCATAGCTTTAATCTGCATTTCGGCTTCCTTTTCAGCTTCGCGCTTTTTTCTTTTTTCTTCTTCCTGCCGTCTTCTGGCTTCCTTGGATGCCTTGATTAGCTCGGCTTCCTTCTCTCTCTTTCTCTGCCGTTCCTTGAACTCGTATCTCTTAACCTTATCACGGTTACTTCGCCTGTTCTCGTAGCGAACCATTGCCTTCTCGTCATTACCCAGAACCTTACGACTCGTGGCCGGGTTATTAATAAGGAAATTGTACGCTTCATTAATCCCCGCGAACACTTCGGTATATTCATCTCCCATTACATCGGGATGATACTTTTTGGACAATTCCTTATAGGCTATCTTAATATCATTTTCCGTAGATCCTACAGGAAGCCCCAGCACCCTTAGTGCATCTACTCTTGTTGTAATCGCCATAATAACCTCTTAACATTTCCCACAAAATACAAAGAACCACAGATTACATATAGATTATTATATAATTCTAAGGAAGATTTTGCATTATTTTTTTTAATTAAATCGAAGACAAATTGAGATGTGGCTTCTTCGTCTCCGAGATATGTAGCCTTTATTCCTTCCTTCGTAAGCTCTGATGCAAGCTCTTCACCCGGCTTCGCACGCTCATCATCTATATCAGCGCACATTATCTCAATTGCTACCGGGCTTATTATCTTAAGTTCTTCCATATAGTTCTTATCGGACATAACCCCCACAATAAAACGAATATTATATCCTTCATACTCACTCTCGAGGAATTCGTAAAGCGCTGTGAACGCCTCTACGTTGTGGGCTCCGTCGAGAATCACATTATCCGCTATTTTCTCAAGTCTTCCTGCGTGGTTAAATGCGTGGATTGCCCGGTTAATACATATTTCTACCCATTCATCAAAGCTAAGCTCACATATCTTCTCCGGGGTGGCACATTTGGCGCAGTCGCTTCCACAGTGCTCCTCACCTGACTTACAATACTCCATGTATTTCGTAATGAATAAATCCTTATCCGACTCTATCAGACTTTGGATTGCGAGTATCGCTGTCTTGGCGTTCTTTTTCTGATACCCAAGCAATAATTTAAGATATGTGTATTTATCGAAATTGCAGTCATTTATGCAACATATATCGCTACTTCTTACTTCCTTTTTCCTGCATTCTTCAGCTATTACAGTCAGTGCGTCGCTGTCTATGTCGGATAGAACCACTTTCGAGCCTTGTTTTATGATTCCTGCCTTGTTGAGTGCTATCTCAACTACCGTATTCCCCAAGTATTCCGTGTGTTCAAGGGCTATACTTGTTATAACGCAGACCTTGGATATGCATGATATGGCAGTAGTTGAATCATACTTTCCTCCAAGCCCCGTCTCCAATATAACATAGTCACACTGCTCTCTCTTGAACTTAAGGATCGCCATAATGAAGCAGATATCGAACATGGTTGGCTCAGACTCGATATCCTTATCTAGGATCTCACTTCCTATTGACAAGACCTCTTCGTGACTTATCCTTGTAAATGTGTCTCCAAATCCCACCTGTATTCGCTCATTAAAGTCTTCTAAGTGTGGAGATGTGAAGAGTCCGACCTTGAATCCCATTTTCATAAGCATATCGGCAATAAGAACGGCAGTTGAACCCTTACCGTTAGTACCGGCAATATGAATCACTCTCATGCCCTTCTCGGGGCGGTTAAAAGCATCTAACAGCTCTGTCGATACTTCTATACCCTTCTTCTTCCCGAATCGACGCATATTCATTATTCTATTGGTAAATTCTTCGTAAGTTTCATCCATTTAAAGCACCTCGCTACTATTATACATAATATTACTGCATTAAAAAAGGCTCTACCTTAATATGGCAGAACCTAATGAAAAAGAAATAAAAGGGTTAGCAATATGATTTGACCACCACGTATAATTCCTTGTTGTCGGCTCCTTGGTTACGTTTGTCAGCAAGGGTTATAATATATCCGTAACCTAAGGACGCCGTCATGGAATTAACATGTTGTGGTTTTTAAGTCTATATAATATTACATCAAAAACTGTGATTTGTAAAGTATAAATTTTAAAAAGCGCCAAACTGCATAGCTTGACGCTTTTACATACATATCTTGTACCCTCGGTCCAAGTACCTCCGAGCGACTGGATGTCTTATGTCCATCCCCGCAAGAGGCTGTCCTAAAACTGCTTGTAGTGAAAAGTGATTCCCAATTTGTCCGAGAATAAAGCCTAATGAGGGAGGCGATGTGGAACATCGTTGACTGCAAAGTGGGGATTAATTTTCGCTGCAATGAGTTTTCGGACAGTCTCGCAAGGGGTGGACCGGTAATTTCGGAGGTCTTGGCTGATTCGACGTTTTGCTTTAAACTTCTATAACATTGGCCTTACTTATGCAATAATCCAAAGCCTTATTACAAAGGTAGATGGTTTTTAAGTATTCTTCGCCGGCATTGCTGTCTTCGCCGTCGCTGTAGTTCTTATACATTGTGTCGAGTGAGGTGAAGCCGTTTTCTGATGCAAGCTTGTTAACGTAGGCGTTGAAGCCTTCTTCGTCGACTGTCATCTTCTGATCCTCGGCGATGGCTTCGAAGACAATCTGAGTCTTCATCTGCTCCTCAACCTGCTCTTTAACCTGCTGCTTGAATTCATCGAGCGACTGACCGTAATTCGTCTGGATTACCTTCTCTAACGTCATTCCGCTGTTGGAAGCGTAGCGCTTCTCATAGTATTTCATATATTGATCAACTTGCTTGTTAACCGCATCCTCGGGAAGAGACTTAACTGTAGCGTTGGATACAACCTTCTCAGTCACCTTACTCTTAATATCATCTTCCTTCTGCTTCTGAAGCTCTGTCGTAAGCTCTGCCGTTGCGGCGTCTCTAAGCTCCTTAACCGACTGATAGTTGCTGTGGCTCTTAACATAATCGTCGGTAAGTTCATCTGATTTATCCTTGGCGATTGAATTAATGGTAAATGTAAATACAACTTCCTTGCCCGCCAGATCAGAGTTACCGTAATTCTCAGGGAAGGTCACATTATACGCAGCCTGTGTTCCGACTCTTGCACCCGAAATTCCGTTAGTGAAGCCGTCTATATACTTTGTGCCCTTTTCGGCATCCTTGTTGCCCTTAACATCAATCCATACGTTCTGAGCGGATCCGCCGCTAAAAGGTTCGCCGTTCATAGAACCCACATAATCTACATTTACAATGGAATCCTGTGTTACCACCTTCTTGTCGGGGTCTGCTTCAAATGTATTATCGGAGCCGCACATTTCCTTCATCTTCTCTTTAACCTTATCATCGGTTACTTCGTAGTCCGATTTTTTAAGCTGTACTTCTACGCCCTCGTACTGACCGAGAGTAACATAGTCAAGCGGGTTGTATTTAGAAGACGAACTTGTGCTGCTTGAACTGCTGCTCTTACCGTTGTTACTGCAGCTACAACCTACGAGCCCCAGTGCCAACACGGTTATAAGACATATTGCCAGTATTTTTCTATTTTTCATGGTATCTCCTCTCATAAGGAGGCTCACCCCATTTTGTTTTTCGCTCTGCGAAAAGGGGTTCGCCGCGTAGTCACTCGCATTCGCGAGTAACAACATTATTCTCCTTTCAGTTCCTTCTGCTTTCTCATTGCCCAAGCACGAATGCCTTTCTTTTTCTTCTTCTCTACCTGCAAGTTACCGTGGTTACCCCTGAAGTTAGTGATATAGAGACCACTTACGGTAGCCTTAATCTCTTTCTTGACAGGGAGATCCTCGAATATATCATTTTCCACAATCATAGTCATAATCTGGGATCCGCCGGGTCCGTTAATCTTAACCTTGGCAACGGGCACCTTGGAAGCCTTGGCATACCAGGGAAGCTTGGCATCCATAACAGCCTGCGGAAGCCCCGCATCCTTAAGATGCATCCTCTTCTTATCGATTACAAGCATAGACACAGTCTGTGCCATTGCGTCAAGCTGAGCCTGCTGCTCATCACGCTTCTTATCGGCCTTTTTGCCTAAGAAATAAAAAGCAATAAGTCCTCCCAGGAGAACAACTGCTACAATAATTAATACAATAGTTAATACAGGCATTACCTAATTACCTCCTTTAAATCGCAATCCTATGAATTATACCACGCCTTAAGATATTAATCAAATAAAAACCAATGTAGCTGTCATCAAAACCGGTGACAGCTACACTTATCCAATCTTAATTATTACACTGTTATGTCCGCCCTCTTCTCCATTCATTATTACATCGTAATCAAGATATATGGTTACCTCCATTTCACCGAGGACGGGAGCGTATCTCGTTGTATGTATTATAAGATTAAGAGCAAGGGGGCCCGTAACATAAGTACACTCCGTATTCTCGCCATACATAAAAGTCATGGTGCTTCTTACCTCCCCACGCCTGGAAATCTGAAGATAGTTTTCATCAAGGGTCATAAGCGACGGGATCTCCGAGTCAATTCCGTCCAATTTCTCATTATAGCTTATGTATATTTTTTTATTTTTGAAATAACATTTCCCAAAAGAAACAGAGTGTCCGGTTGTACTTTCACCCGAGTAGTTACTCTTGGAACTAATCTCTATCTTAACTTCTTCCGGTAGAATCATTATTCCTGCCTCTTAATAATCTCTCTTACACACTCCATTTGATTAACAAGATGCGTCTTGGTAAGCGTAACAATCTGCTCCTTATTTCTGGCACGGAGGGCACAAAGAATCTCTCTATGCTCCTTAATCAGCGTGGGATAATTGGACGGATCCTTCACATATTCAAAGCGGAAACGATACATCTGCTCCTTAAGATTACTCAGAATCGTGACAAGTCTGGAATTCCGGGAGCACTCATATATTATCCTATGGAATTCTTCATCCTTTGTAACAATTAACCTTACGTCTTTACCCTTGGTAGCTTTCTCGAATTCGATTGCCGCATCTTCAAGTCTCTTAATATCGTCATCGGTCATATTGTCACAAGAAAGCGATATTGCAAGAATGTCGAGCACCTCTCTGATCTCCAAGACGTCGTCTAAGTCCTTCTCGGACATCTTCGCAACCTTCGCCCCTCTCCTTGGAAATGTTATGGCAAGCCCCTCATTCTCAAGCATCCTTATGGCTTCCCGAACCGGCGTCCTCGACACCCCCAGCTTCTTCGATAAGGGTATCTCCATAAGTCTTTCCCCCGGCGGAAGCTCGCCGCGAAGAATTGCATCTCGAAGCGTATTAAATACAACATTTCTAAGCGGCAGGAAATCATCCTGCTGCAACTTAAGTTCCATAAAAACTCCTTTTTACTTTTATTCAGTCTGTTATTCTTTGTCCAAAACGCCGACTAATCACCGTTATATACATATGTAATAAGCACCGTCTCACATAGACCGCTTTTCTTGAGAACACTAAGAACCTTAGAGGCTTGATGCTCATTCGGGAATATTCCGAACACCGCAGAACCGGAACCCGACATCATGGAATTTAATGCTTTATTCGCCATCATAGTTCTCTTAATATCATTAATCTTCGGGCACTGCGAGATAGTTACTGACTCTAACACATTTCCCATATAAGTAGTAACTCCGATAATGTCCCTGTTATTAATTGCTTCAACTTGGGCATCGATGTCCGGATGTCTGATATAATCAAGGTCAAGGTTCTTGTATACGTAGGCCGTAGATACACTCTCCGGAGGCTTCGCAATAACAATAGGATAATTCTCCATGGATGTAAGAGGCGTAAGCTTCTCGCCGATACCTTCTGCAAGGGCAGTTCCCCGCATAATGCAATATGGAATGTCGGCACCGAGACTAACAGACATATCCATAAGCTCCTTCTTAGACAGCCCCAGCTTCATCATATCGTTAAGACCGATAAGAACAGCCGACGCATCGGCACTTCCACCCGCAAGCCCCGCCGCAACGGGAATGTTCTTAACAAGGTGCATTGTGACCCTGGCAGTTTTATTACATTTACTTAAGATAAGCTTTGCCGCCTTAACGCAGAGATTGTCCTCTCCGCAGGATAAGCCCTCTTTAGAAGTCGTCATATTAATGACAGTCTCGTCCGAATCTTCTACCTCAATATCCACAAGGTCTCTAAGCTGAAGAGTCTGCATCACCATCCGAAGATCGTGGTAGCCGTTGTCCCTTCTTCCGACTACATCTAAGCTTAGATTAATCTTACTGTAACCGCTGTATTCCATAAGCTAACCCCCAAACCCGACTCTGAACTATTCTTTTTCATTGATTGTACTTACAAGTATACAAAAAATATAACAAAAAAAAGTCCTTTTTTCAATGCTAATTACACAAAAATAGATTTTTCGAGTAAATTCTATTCAGAATATGTAAAAAATGGCCGATTATAGTAATAGGGGTAAATCTGCCCATTTTATACGGGCTATGGATTTATAGCCTTAGACAGAACGGGAATTGGTTCTGAATTGTTACAAAAGGAGAAATAAATAAACCAAGGAGGGTGATGATATGGATCTAGGTGCAATCAGTAATGTAACTTCCAATGCTTACTATAACAGCAAAAACACGGTCAATGAAAAAGACAAGGAAGAGTCTGCTTCTAAGTCAGGCTTTAGTTCTGAAGCAGCCGTATATGAGAAGTCAGAAGATGAAAGTACTTCTGCGACTTACAATAACAAGGTCGACAGAACTGCTCTTGTAAGCCAGTTAAAGGCAGAGCAGGAAGCTCAGAAAGCACGTCTCTTCGAGATGGTACAGAAGACTATTACCGGTCAAGGTAATACTCTTGCTACAGCCGATGATATGTGGAAATTCTTAGCAAGCGGAGACTTCACCGTTGATGCCGAGACCAAGGCACAGGCACAAGCTGATATCGCTGAAGACGGATATTGGGGTGTCGAGAAGACATCTGACAGAATAGTCGACTTTGCGATTGCTCTTTCAGGAGACGACCCTTCGAAGGCTGAAGAATTATTGAATGCTTTCAAGAAGGGCTTCGATGAAGCTACCAAAGCTTGGGGCAAGGAGCTTCCGGAGATCAGTAAGAAGACATACGACAAAGTAGTAGAGAAATTCGACGCATGGAAGAACGGTACATATAAGAAGACAGAAGCATAGTCGTTCCCGCTTCGAACATAGGACATAAAGAAAAGAGGCTTATTCAGCCTCTTTTTCTTCTTTCTTAACATTGTCGCCATTCTTCTCCATCGACTTCTTAACAGTCTCATTATGGAGTCTCTCAGCGATCCTCTTATCTCTCTCTTCCGATTTCTTTCTCTCCTGCTCTTCCACCGCCTTACTGATTGTGTCGTTAAGCTCTAACATCTTAGCATCGAGCATTGATACGATTTCGGAACATTCTCTTAAGTCCTGACTTATATAATCGGGGGCAGAACCCTCGAACTTATAGAATATCTTATGCTCTAAGGATGCCCAGAAATCCATTGCAATAGTTCTAATCTGAATCTCAACCTTAGTCTGAACCGGTCCCTGGGATAAATAAATCGGAACCTCAACTATCATATGATAGCTCTTATATCCGCTTTCCTTCGGATTCTTAATATAATCCTTAACGGACACAACGGTTATATCGCTCTGCTTACCGATCATATGCGCCAGTCTGTATATATCCGATGTAAAGGAACATACGATTCTTACACCCGCCACATCGTTACAATACATTACCATATTAGCCGTTGTCGGCTCATATCCGTATCTTATAAGCTTCTTAACAATACTGTCAGCAGACTTAATCCTTGTCTTAACATATTCGATCGGATTGTATTTGTGAATGTGCTTGAATTCCTCACTTAGAATGTCTATCTTAGTTGCTATTTCCTTTACTGCTGACTGATACAGAAGCATAGAAGACGCCCATCCGTCGGACCCTTCTCTGAATTCCTTTCCTGCTGCCATCTTTTTACTTCTCCTTTAGTTCGTCCTCTGACGATTAATTTCATACATAAGTATGCTTCCCGCTACGGAAGCGTTCAACGATTCTATCTCACCCTTCATGGGAATATGGACTTTCTCTATTAATCTCAGAGTGTCCTCTGTTATTCCGTTCCCTTCGTTGCCGATTACTATACCGCACTTACCTGTCATATCGGCATCCGTGTATCTCTTACTGTCCGTAAGACAACCCCCGTATATCTTGACACCGTTTGTCTTAAGCTCTTTTATTATATCGGTAAAGCCGGCTCTGTCTTTACATACCAGGTATGGTATGCGATAGATTGTTCCCATGGTGGAACGAATGACCTTGGGATTATATAGGTCGACACAACCTTCGCTCATAATAACCATATCAATGCCGGCTGCTTCCGCCGTCCGAATAAGCGTACCAAGGTTCCCCGGATCTTGTATATCTTCTAATATGAGAAATGTGCATTTGTCCCGGAAGTCTTCGTCATCTCTTCTCTTAACAATAGCTACTACTCCTTGGGGAGTAACAGTTTCGCTTATGTTCTTGAGAAGCGAAGGCGCTATTACGTTAATCTCAACACACTTCTTCTTACAATCATCTAAGAATAATGATATATTGTCCTTCTTATTATCTTGGGATAAAAGTTCAGAACTTACATATACAGAAACTATATCTTGTCTCGGGGCTTCCGTTACCATTCTAAGCCCCTCGACAACATACACATTTTCCTTCTTTCTAAGAGATGGTTTCTTAAGAAGAGAAGATACCTTCTTAATCTTAGAATTGGAAGAGCTTGTAATCACTTCATCATTACTCATATATATTACCGATTATCTGTTATTAAGGGAAATAGATGTATCAACCATATAAGGATCGATACATTTCTCCATATTAAGTGCCTCAATAATGTCGAAGTCCACATACTGACCATGGCGATAGCCTACTACTCTGTTACTCTTGCCTTCACAGAGAAGGTCTACCGCCTTGGCACCCATTATAGATGCATAGACTCTGTCCTTCGCAGTGGGTGAGCCTCCGCGTTGCATGTAGCCCAAGATTGTTGCTCTGGTCTCAATTCCCGTTGCAGCTTCAATTCTCTTGGCCATTGAAGTGGAATGACCTATTCCTTCGGCATTGATAATAAGGTGATGTTGCTTACCTTTCTTTCTTCCTTCAATTATATGATCGACGATTTTCTGTTCGTCGTAATCATATCTCTCGGGAAGAAGAATATCCTCGGCTCCGTTGGCAATACCGCACCAAAGGGCAATATAGCCGGCGCCTCTTCCCATTACTTCTACAATGGAGCATCTCTCATGTGATGTTGATGTATCTCTTATCTTATCTATCGCATCAATAGCCGTATTAACAGCCGTATCGAATCCGATTGTATACTCGGTACAAGCTATATCAAGATCGATTGTTCCGGGAACGCCGATTGTATTGACTTCGTTCTTCGCAAGCTCTGTGGCACCGCGAAATGAACCGTCTCCTCCGATTACAACAAGACCGTCAATACCCTTTTTCTCACATATCCTAGCGGCTTCCTTAACAACTTCCGGTCGCTTGAATTCCAGGCAACGAGCAGTCTGAAGAATCGTTCCGCCTCGTCCGATTGTATCCGACACATCATGGGATGTCATCTCGGATATCTCGCCTGCAAGAAGACCGGCATATCCTCTTCTTATACCGAACACCTTCTTGCCACGAAATATTGACTGTCTTACAACAGCTCTTATAGCCGCGTTCATACCCGGCGCATCTCCTCCGCTTGTAAGAACTCCGATTGAATTTATTTCCTTAGCCATAGTTTGTGCCTCCGTTTAGGAATCTCTTTTCTCTTACGTTTTCTCTATGAATAATTATACACTAACTATTATAATTTTAATACCTTTGTTTTTTATTAAATTTTATTTTTTCGCTTTGTACTTTAACTTTATTATCTCCGAAGCTTTGTCTTAGCTTATCTACCATCTCATCATCAGCCTTAATGTTATATTGCCTTCCCATTTCTTTGGTAAGCTTTTCATTCTTTAGGAATATCCATATTCTGTCGTCTCCCTCGGAATCTCTGACAGCGCTAAGTAACTTCTCTTCATTCTCATTGTACTCATCCTTGGTATCGAAGATAATCCATACAACCTTGTTAACATCAGAGAAAGCCACCATGTCTTCACATATAACTTTGGCGTCCTTATCATCGCTGGCATTGACGCGACCGTATATTAAGACTTTATTATCCTCTTCAAGAAGGTGGGCGCATTTACTGTACATATTGGGGAATATAATTATTTCTCCCTGACCTAACAGATCCTCGATGGTTATAAATGCCATGGGCTGATTATTCTTCGTATACTTAATTGTCTTATCAACAATCATTCCGCCCATAACGACATATGAATTATCTTCCGCCTTGCATTCTCCCGTACCTTCGTCGAGGAATAAGTCAGCCGTTGCCGTATCAACATTGGCCATCATAATATCATTATACTCTTCTAAGGGATGACCGCTTACGTAAATGTTAATGGCCTCCTTCTCGAAATTAAGAAGTGTCTCCTTATCGTATTCGGGAAGTGAAGGAAGCTTAATCTCATATTGACTCTTCTCGTCATCCGATGCTATATCGAATAAGCTCATCTGTCCGGCAATTGATTTCTTCTTCTCGCTTGCAAGGTTGTCGATAATTCTGGTATAGACAGACAGCATCTGGCGGCGGTTCCCGTCCATTCCGTCAAGGGCACCGGCCTTAATAAGATTCTCAACCGCACGCTTATTGACCTCGAGATCGCTTACCCTGTTAATAAAATTCTCTATTGTGGTGTATGCTCCATTCTCTCGCCTCTCTATAACTATCTTATCAATTACATTTCTGCCCACACTTTTAATCGCATACATACCGTAACGTATCTTCCCGTCATCTACAGAGAACCGTCCTTCTCCGAAGTTCACATTGGGCGGAAGCACCTCTATCCCCATATTTTTACAATTGTAAATGTACTCAGACACCTTAGATGTATTATCAATTACGCTACTCATAAGGCTGGCCATGAATTCCACCGGGTAGTAGCACTTAAGATACGCCGTCTGGTACGCCACAACAGCATAGGCCGCCGCATGGGATTTGTTAAATGCGTATTTTGCAAAGTCAATCATCTGATCGTATATGGTATTGGCTATATCCTCGGGGATTCCGTTATTGATGCAGCCCTTAACACCCTCTTCTTCATTGCCGTAGACAAAGTTATTCCTTTCCCGTTCCATAACTTCATCCTTCTTCTTAGACATGGCACGACGCACCAAGTCGCTTCGCCCCATGGAATAGCCCGCAAGATCACGTACTATCTGCATAACCTGTTCCTGATATACGATACAGCCGTAGGTTGGTTCAAGTATCGGCTTAAGCTTGGGCGTCAGATATGTAACCGATTCCTTATCGTTCTTACCTCTTATATAATCGGGAATAAAGTCCATGGGGCCGGGACGATAGAGAGATATTCCCGCAATGACATCCTCTAAGCTCTCGGGCTTTAATTCCTTCATAAACGATTTCATTCCTGCACTTTCAAGCTGGAACACACCCTCCGTCTTACCGGAACCGATTAGCTTAAAGACATTCTTATCGTCGTATCCGAGTTCGTTAAAGTCAATTGATACTCCCTCGTTTTCTTCTGCCATCTTAATTGCATTGTCGATAACAGAAAGCGTCCTAAGACCTAAGAAGTCCATCTTAAGAAGACCCAGTTCTTCTATGGTGGTCATTACAAATTGCGTCGTAACGGTTCCGTCCTGTGCCGTAGCAAGAGGGACATATTCAACCATCGGTTCCTTAGATATAACAACACCTGCCGCGTGCATAGATGTATTACGGGGAAGACCTTCAAGACGCATGGCAAGATCCAGGAGCCTCTTAACAGTGTCGTCTTCTTCGTACATCTGTAAAAGCTCCGGGTTCTTCTTAAGGGCTCCCGCAATCGTAATCTTAAGCTCCTTCGGAATGCTTTTCGCAATCTTATCTACATAAGCGTAGGGCAGATCAAGTACACGACCCACGTCTCTTATAACATTTCTTGCGGCAAGAGTTCCGAATGTAACAATCTGGGTTACGCAGTCGGCACCGTATTTATCTACAACGTAGTCAATAACTTCGCCACGCCTCTCATCGCTAAAGTCAATATCGATATCGGGCATTGACACTCTCTCGGGATTAAGGAACCTCTCGAAGAGAAGGCTGTACTTAATGGGATCTATATCGGTAATTCCCGTTGTGTAAGACACGAGAGACCCTGCAGCGGAGCCACGTCCCGGACCTACCGGGATATTATTCTCTCTCGCGAAATTAATAAAATCCCACACAATAAGGAAGTAGTCCACGTATCCCATCTTATTAATTACGTCAAGCTCATATTCTAACTTCGGCATAAGCTCGTCACTTTTTTCACCGTAGCGAGCCTTCAATCCGTCCTTACATAATTTATTAAGATATGACCATGAATCGTACCCTTCCGGTACTTCAAAATGAGGGAGCTTAGTTACGCCGAATTCTATCTCCACATTACAGCGCTCTGCAATCTTAGAAGTATTATCTATTGCGTTCTGAGCATAGGGAAAGAGAGCTCTCATCTCTTCTTCGCTCTTAACATAATATTGACCACCGTCATATCTCATTCTGTCTTCGTCCGATACTTTCTTACCGGTCTGAATGCAAAGAAGGATATCGTGAGGTTCTTCATCCTCGGCATATGTGTAGTGCACATCATTGGTGGCCACAAGCTCTATTCCCGTCTCGGACGCAATACGAATAAGGCCTTGGTTTACATCCTGCTGTGTCATTATGCCGTGATCTTGAAGCTCTAAAAAGTAATTACCTTTACCAAATACATTTTCATAATATAATGCCACTTCCTTCGCCGAGTCATATTGTCCGGAAGCAAGTAGTCTTGCAACCTCCCCCGCAAGGCAGGCAGAAAGGCAGATAATTCCCTCATGGTATTTCTCTAAGATCTCCCTGTCTACCCTCGGCTTATAATAGAAGCCGTCAACAAAACCGGCTGACACAATCTTACATAGATTCTTGTAGCCTAAGTTATTCTCTGCAAGAAGGATAAGGTGGTAGTATTTACTCTCGTTATCTCCGGGCTTCTTCTCGAAGCGAGAACCGGGAGCCACATATACTTCGCAACCGATTATGGGCTTGATGCCGGCAGACTTAGCGGCTTTGTAGAAATCAATTACACCGTACATAACGCCGTGATCCGTAATGGCAGCCGAGTCCATTCCCAGTTCTTTTATGCGACTTACATATTCAGTTATCTTATTGGAGCCATCTAAGAGCGAGAACTCTGTATGGACATGTAAATGTGTAAAAGACATAAACACCTCTTCAGTATGTATATGTTCTAAAAAGGCACACCCACAGGGTGTGCCTCTGTAAGGACATTATTATGATAGTACAACAAGTCAACTATCTGGCGTCTACAAACTTCTGAATGTTGGAAGCGTTGACATACTTTCTGGAATTATCGCCGTTAACAACCACAAGTGTAGGTGCCTGCATAATTCCGAACTTCTCTGTCATCTCTGTCTCTTCCTCAGCATCGATAAGAACGTAATCCTCATCTGCAAGCATCTCCTTGGCAAGTGCACAGTTAGGACATGTCTTGGTTGTGAAGAGATACTTAACTGTAGACTGTTCAGCATTGGCAATGCTGATATCCATCTCCTTAACGTCAGTATTCTTATTAGACTTCTTAAGGATAGAGTGCTCGATATCATACATCTGACGATTCTTATATTCCTGACTCTTACCTTCGTTCCAATTCTGAACAGGTCTGTAGTAACCTGTAATTCTTGAATAAACCTCTGTAGGCGCACCGCAGTGAGGACATGTTGTTGTCTCACCTGCAAGATAACCATGCTCCTTACAGATAGAATATGTAGGAGAAATTGTATAGTAAGGAAGTCTGTAATTCTCGGCAATTGTCTTAACAAGATTAGCTGCAGCTTTCCAGCTTGCCATCTTCTCACCGAGGAATGCATGGAATACTGTTCCTGATGTATAAAGTGTCTGTAAATCATCCTGGATATCAAGTGCATCGAAGATATCAGGTGTGTATTCTACAGGTAAGTGTGAGCTGTTGGTATAGAAAGGAGTATCTCCTTCAAATCCTGCTGTAATAATGTCAGGGAACTGAGCTCTGTCATGCTTAGCAAGTCTGT
The DNA here is from genome assembly GCA_905233695.1 of uncultured Lachnospiraceae bacterium. Classification (GTDB taxonomy): domain Bacteria; phylum Bacillota; class Clostridia; order Lachnospirales; family Lachnospiraceae; genus RUG191. The sequence continues at coordinate 17,493 of CAJODN010000005.1, forward strand.
ATGTTGTTGACTCAGCCGGTGTAGCCTCAAGGTTGTAGAGATCACCGTACTTCTCCTGGTAATCAGAGAGTCTCTCTCTCATATGATTGAGAACATCCTGAGTAAACTTCTGTGTCTCTACGTTAGTAAGATCCTTCTTAAGCCACTTAGCATTAAGACCAACCTCGTTCATACCGATAAGACCGATTGTTGAGAAGTGGTTGTTAAATGTTCCGAGATATCTCTTAGTATATGGATATAATCCCTCGTCAAGAAGTCTTGAGATAACTCCTCTCTTAATCTTAAGAGAACGAGCCGCAACATCCATAAGTCTGTCGAGTCTCTCATAGAATTCCTTCTCATTCTTAGACTGATATGCGATACGAGGCATATTAATAGTAACAACACCTACCGAACCGGTGCTCTCGCCTGCTCCGAAGAATCCGCCTGACTTCTTACGAAGCTCTCTTAAGTCAAGACGAAGTCTACAGCACATAGATCTTACGTCACTTGGCTCCATATCGGAATTAATATAATTAGAGAAATATGGTGTACCATACTTAGCTGTCATCTCGAAGAGAAGCTTATTATTCTCTGTCTCTGACCAGTCGAAATCTCTTGTTATAGAATATGTGGGGATAGGATACTGGAAGCCTCTTCCGTTGGCATCACCCTCAATCATAACCTCGAGGAATGCCTTGTTAACCATATCCATCTCTTTCTTACAGTCCTTATACTTGAAGTCCATCTCCTCGCCACCGACAATAGCGGGAAGCTCTGCCAAGTCATTGGGAACTGTCCAATCAAGAGTAATATTGGTAAAGGGAGCTTGTGTACCCCAACGAGATGGTGTATTAACACCATATACGAATGATTCAATGCATTTCTTAACATCATCATATGATAAATTATCTACCTTGGCAAAAGGTGCAAGATATGTATCGAAAGAAGAGAATGCCTGTGCTCCTGCCCATTCATTCTGCATAATTCCGAGGAAGTTAACCATCTGATTACAAAGTACTGATAAATGAGCTGCAGGTGCAGAAGTAATCTTACCTGAGATACCGCCGAGACCTTCTTTGATTAATTGCTTAAGTGACCAACCTGCACAATAACCGGTAAGCATAGAAAGGTCATGAATATGAATGTCAGCATTCCTATGTGCTTCGGCAATTTCTTCATCATATATCTCAGAGAGCCAGTAGTTAGCTGTTACGGCTCCGGAATTAGAAAGAATAAGTCCGCCAACAGAGTATGTTACCGTTGAGTTCTCCTTAACTCTCCAGTCTTCTACTTTAACGTAGCTATTAACTACATCCTTATAATCAAGGATAGTAGACTTCATATTACGCATCTTCTCGCGCTGCTTACGATATAATATGTAAGCTTTCGCAACGTCGGTATAGCCGGTTGACTCCAGCGTCTTCTCCACACTGTCCTGAATGTCTTCTACGCTTACCTTGTTGTCTTGAATCTTGTCCTGAAAATCAGAAGAAACACGAAGAGATAATAAGCTGATGATATCATCATCATACGCCTTCTGTGTTGCCTCGAACGCTTTAGATATAGCGTCATTGATCTTAACCAGGTTAAACTCTGTTACATTTCCATCTCTCTTAACTACTTCAAACATTTTACACCTCATGATTAGTCTGTTATTTCTTTGTATCTATGGGTGATATATCAGTAACACATCCCCAACGCAAAAATAATTTTATCACGACATTTAGTCTTCGTCAACACCCAAAACACAATATATAGTATATTTTTTTATTTTTATGCATTTTCAACAACTAGACCCTAGTTGAAAGGAAACTCACCTCGCGAGCCATGTCCACATCCTGAGGATACTGTTGCAAAAACTCCATTGCACAGGTAAATGCTTCATTGAATTGTCCCATGTATTCATAAGCCGCAACTCTGTTCTTAAGAAGCTCTCTCTTATTCTTAACAGAGAACTTGTCAAGACCCATATTGACGTAGACAAGGGCCTCTTCGGGATTACCTCTCTTTAATTCCATTGACGCTATTGCATTACAGGCAAGGGAACTTAGATTGTCCTTATCCTTAAGTTCGTCCAGAATCTTATCGCATTCGTTCTCCTTGCCTTCTGCAAGGTACATATCAGCCAGATATATCTTGGCATCCTCCTGTCCCTTGTCATAAGCCTTCTCGAATGCAGTCTCAGCAGCATCATATTGCTTAAGAAGCGTATATATTCTTCCTCGGCCCAGGGAATCCTCCGCCGAATCACCGCTCTTCTCTAAGGCGATGTTAAGAAATTCCTCGCCTTCCTTCTCAAAGTTCATCTTCTTAAGGTTCTCATATATTGCAATATAGAGATCGTAATTCTTCTCGTCTCTCTTAATTGCTTCCTTATAATCGTCTATCCCCGCCGTCTTCTCGCCGGACTTAAGATAGACACTTCCTCGCAGAAAATATGGATCGGAATCCTTATCATCATATTCTAAAAGGGCTGTATATGTCTTGATAGCGCCTTTAATATCATCCATATTGTACTGAGCTGCAGCTTTATAGAGACAAATATCAATTTCATCTCCCGACACCGTGCCCTCTGATGACTTAAGGGCCTCATCAAACATTTCCACAGCCTTCTTATAATCGCCCTTATTCATTGCTTGAATGCCGGCGCTTTTCGCTTCCTCCTGCTTCTCAGCGGAGGTCTGACATCCGGACACAAGTAAAGCGGCACTAATTAAAAGTACTAAAAGTGCCGTTAGTCTCCACGTTATTCTTCTGTCAAATCTCATACTGCTTCTCAATCTTCTGCTCCCATAGATTATGATAGGATAAGCCTGCTTTGACTTATCCTATCAATATCACATATCATATTAGTCTTCGAATCTTATAAGTGTTCGTCCCTTTTAACCTTATCGTAATGCTTTAAGAATATAGGCTCCATTGCTGCCATAAGCTTCATATCGAGATTGAACATATATACAAGGAATGTAATGACGAATAATCCAACGATTACCGCAGCTATAACAATAAGTGCAATTACCCATCCGCTCATAGTCTTCTCTCCTTTCACCGGCTTAAGATTATCTTTAAATTCGTATAGCTTGTCTTTATACTCATTTAAGCTTTCTATTTTATCTATTATATCCTTCATATTATTTCGCTCTTCCTTTCTGACGTGCAAACTCAGCTGCACCGAGAGCTCCCATAAGCTGCGGATCGATAGGAAGTTCAATTACCTTAAGATTAAGAACCTTCTCTATCGCTTCTTTAAGTCCGTCGTTCTTCGCACATCCGCCTGTAAGAGTAATGCTGTCTACGGCTCCCGCCTTTTTAGACATTACAAAGCATCTCTTGGCAACCGAAAGTTCAATTCCTGCAGCTATTTCATCCATAGGCTTTCCTTCACCTACAAGTGAAATAACTTCCGACTCTGCAAATACGGTACATTGCGCCGTAATCGGGATAACATTCTTAGCCTTAAGTGATAGCTTAGAGAAGTCTGAAAGAGACATTTCAAATGCTCTTGCCATAGCTTCGAAGAAACGTCCCGTTCCCGCAGAACATTTATCATTCATTGCGAAATTAAGAACTGTTCCGTCCTTATCAACGGCGATACCCTTAACGTCCTGTCCGCCAATATCGATAATAGCCTTAACGGTCGGATCTGCCACATGAACTCCCATTGCGTGACAACTGATCTCTGATATGTTCTCATCGGCAAAAGGAACTTTGTTACGACCGTATCCCGTACCAACGAGGTAATCGAGATCCTTGGCATTATTTAAGTCAGGCACCTTCTTAATTGCTTCGTCAAGGGATTCCTGACAGCTCTGTACCGAATTGATTCTGCTCTTAAGTGTGACATCCGATACAAGCTTACCGTTCTCATCGATAATTACACATTTCGTATAAGTACTTCCCGAATCACAACCACCGTAATATTTCATTATTCTATCTCCTTTATCTTATGATTTTGAAAATGTACTAACCCTAAGTTAGAATGAATTCTCGTCCTCAAGATGCTCGAGGGTCGGATCTACCGGCTCTTCTCTAAGCACCGTTCTCATATATCTGTTAACATCATCTCTTACGCCCTGTCTTGATACAACTCTCGGATCGAACAACTGATGTTGTACCCACATAAGATGGATGCCCTTCTCTCTCGCCTTCTGCTCGAATTGTCCGTGCATACCATCTAAAGCCTTACATGTGATGTGCTCCCAGAGAATAACCATATCGGCATTGAACTCTTCTACGAACTCCCAGAGCTCATCAAGGAGAACCTTGTAACCACCATGAGTTCTGTTACGCATAATCATATTCTCCTGTAGCCACGCCATATCATATATAGCCTGCTCTCTGTTCTCCGGCGTATCCTCTTCAGCAAGCAACTTGGTGCTTACCATAGAAAGCATATCCGTAAGAGGAATGATTCCCCAACAGTTCTGAAGCCAGATTAAGAAGTCGAAATAGTAGTGAGATTGAACACCCCATATAATTGCACGATGGCGATGCTCCTTAGCAACTCTCTGCTTCTCTCTGTAAGCCTTCTCTGCAAGTGCTGTAATCTTCTTATCTGCTTCCGCAAATGCAGGAACACGACCGCAGATTGCCATGTAGTTAGTCTCTGTATAAAGGGCTAAGTTAGAACCGAATACTTGAGGATATTCAGTCTTATTCATATCGAGCCATTCCTGTCTTGCCTTTGTTGCAAGGTTAACTCTCTTAGCGCACTCGAAATAATAATCCCAATTCCACTTGGCATCAGTATGCTCTTCCACGAACTTGATACAGTTTCTAATCTCTTGTGCCGCATACTCTTGCACGTTGTCATCTCTATGACGAAGAGGTGCTGCAAGTTGGAAGCAAGGAACTCCTTCTTCTAATTCAAGTCTCTTGGAGATTACACCGTTACTAAGAAGAGAGCCGTCACAGGTTGTATTACATTGAACTGCCGCACGACCAAGCTTCGGTGCATCATCGGCAATTGATATAGCAGCTTCAACAGCCGGCATAGGGCATACATCACCGGGCATACCATATTCTTGAATGAGATCTAAGTATGGCTCCATAGCATGCTGATTAAGGAGCACCGGAACATATGTTGATGCCGTCTCTCTACTTAATACTTCAAGATCAGGGAATCCCATCATAGGTGCTGTCATCTCATTCTCATCAACAAGAAGAACCTTCTTATTATATTTCTTATTGTTACCGATACGTTCATCTGCCTTGAAGAGCTTATCAAGAAGCTTAGCAACGTCATCAGTAATAAGGTCGAATTCCGTATGGGCAATTCTTAAGTGGTCGCCTCTAAGACCTTGTGTATGTCTGTCAATCATCATAGGCACTGCCAAGTAATTAGACATCCATCTATAACGGAACATTGCCTTGATGTTACGAGGTTTAATAATGAACTTACCGAGTATCATAAGAATGTTAAGCCATCTCGAATAGTCGTACATGGTATCCTTGAAGCCTCTCCACTCACGACGTTTTCTGACTTTACCGCCGGGCTTATAGAAATTACCCAGATTCTTACCGCCTCTGTCTTTTTCTTTAACCATTATGACGCACCTCCCTGAATCTTCTTAATCTCAATACTTTCCACGAAGGCTTGAACCCTTGTACGCATCTGTCCCGAAGAACCGAGGGCGTATGGTCTGTCAACCTGAAGCACAGGGTAGCCATAGTCATCACGAAGCACGGCTGTACCAACCATTCTCTCATATGCCCATGGATCGCAGAATTTCATTTGCTCATATATAATACCGTCGGCATTATACTCCTTGGCGATATCAGCCACGTATTCTTTACGTTCTACAATCTTCTTCTGATTCATATAACGAGGGCACTGACCTCTGTACATATACGCTCTGCAGACTTGTGTAAGTGCATCCTCTTCATCATTAAGTATAATGGGATCTCTTCCGGGAAGTGAGCCGTAGCAGAATCTGTCGGCACATACGTAAGCACCCGACTCTTCCACAAGCTTAATAACATCAACGTCATCTACTTCGGAACCAACGAATACGACTCTCGCTCTGTGCTTAGTCTTATCAGGCTCTCTCTTCTTAACTTCCTCTAATGTCTCCTCTAACTTATCAAGGATAAGATCCTTCGGCACAACGTATGTGACCATTGTAATAATATGATATTCATAACCGGTAATCTTAGGATATTCATCCTTCCTGAATTCACCCAGTTCTCTTATTATGTTACATACTTTATTATGAAGATCCACTGCCTCTCTGATGGCTTTGTCGGATACATCACATCCGAATCTCTCCTTAAGCGGCTTAAGGATATGATCGTTACATTGAACCTTGTAGAGCTCAAGTCCGTTATCATCAGCCTTCAAGGGAATCTCCATATATTCGTACCAGAAGTCAGGCTTATTAATTGTATTAAGAAGCTCCATATTCTCTACACATCGGTTAAGCATGGAACAACCGTCCGGTGTAACAAGAGCATCGGCGAAGTTGAATCCGCCTTCCAACGCACGCTCTAAGATAGCCCTTGTGTACTCGCAGAGAAAACTTGTCATATAATATGTACTCATATCAAGACTTCCCGTTCTCGGCGCACGAAGTCTTACTGAGTACACCCCATCAAGATTACAAAGCGGCTCAGGCACATTCTCACAAACCGTAGCGAGACATTTCCTACCCTGCTTTCCGGCTTCCCTGATTAAGTCATTATTGGCTTCTTCAAGCAGCTTCTCGAAATAGTATAGGTGCTTTAAATCTTTCATAACCCCTCCTTTAAAGTATTAACTTGTAAATATGTAAAAACCTTTTCACGCTCAACTACACTATGTTGTAGCACTATATGTGTAATTCTACCATATTGACAAATATATAACAATAAACTTATGTGTATTTTATACGAAACTTGGTATGGCAAATGTTCTTATTATGAAGCGTACTTATTATGGCAGAAGATCGTTGCCGTTGGCGTCAACCGTAATTCCCGTGTCACAAAGTATGCAAAGCCCTTCGACGAATCCCCATATCGCTCCACCTATGGTGCAAGTTACAAGGGATACCGCAATCTGTGCAATGCCGATTCCCGTGTATCCTAAGTAGAATCTGTGAACTCCGAATGCTCCGAGGAATACCCCGAGAAGTCCCGCCGTCCTCTTACTCTTTCTTTCGTCACCGAAATCCGCATCAGCATAATAAGACCTAAGACTTGTCTTATTATTATCATTATTATAATAGTTAAGCTTACTTACGGTGTTACCGCAGAACATACAATACTTCGATACATCCGGAACATTGGCACCGCATTTATTACATATCAACTATGATCCCTCCCACCGAATTATCTGAGCCTCAGGCTCTCGTACTGCTTTCTTGTCTTAACGCATGTCTTAAGTTCGTCAAAACGCTTCTCAAGTGTCCCTTCCGGTATTACAACATCAAGTGTTACCGCAAGATTATCAATTAAGATGTCCGTAATATCCTGCTTCTTAAGATTGCAAAGGATCTCGTACTTCTCATCGAAGTCATCTGTATCAAGAAACTTGAGCATAGGTGACTCTGCGCTCTCCCTTTCCTGCAACTTGTCTTCTTCTATGTGAGAGTCTGCTTTTGGTGTAGCCGCATTGGTTCCTGCTACACTGTTATCGTTCCCCGGGAATCTTTCATATGAATTATCAGACGATATATCACCATCGTATTCATTCGCAGTCGGGATAAATGTAAACCTGTATGTCTCATACACATTTTCATACTTCTTATGATCCAGCACTTCTATAAATGACTCGTATGGTCTTGCATAGAGCAGGTGATCTCCCTGTAATTCCTGATAGATTACAAGGGCTTCGCTGGTCTCGGAATGTGTTGCAATTCCATGTACTTTATACATTTTGCCTTTGAAATGTCTGTACACTTCTCCGGCGCTGGGGCTACCTTGTGGCATGCTTGTTACCTTCTTTCGTATATATTATTTATTATTAATGTGAACATTCTTCCGGCATTCTTTCGTAAATTGCCTTGGCGACGAATTGCTACAAGTTTGTGTTATATATCTTCTCCGCCAACTCGCTATTGCCTCTGTCAACAACAACTACTCCGTAGCAGGTGTTAGGCGATAACTCTTTCTTCTCGAACATAGCGTTCAGAGTATCCGCATTTCCCTTGGGATGGGGAACAAGATTCTGACCTGACAAAGACAGGAAGTTAATGAAGAATGTGTTATCTCCCGCAAGACAGTTATCAAGACTGTCTTCAAAAGCCTCGAACTTATCATTCACTTTATATTTAAATCTGTCTTGAACCCAGAGGTTCTGGGTGCTGTTAATTGTGGAAAGAGCATAGGGAAGCTCTGCTTTTTCTTTATTGTTCTGTTCTTCCCAACAGAAATGAAGACCGCTTTTCTCGTCACCCACATTAAGAGCATCATCATATCTTGTGGCAAGAACAATCTTACCTCTTACGTCGCCGAGGTTGGGGATCTCATTCTTCGTATACCATTTATCAGGATTCTTATCAATCTCATCAAGAACGAGCTTCTCAACTGTCGCAACATCATCATTCGAATTCTCTGCCTTTATAGCAACAATAATCGTCTCTGTGGGATTCTGCTGTAAGAACTTGTATGCGTCCTCACAGAATGAGTGGAACGTTATATTATCAGACCAAGGCCACCAGCTCTCTTTACATTTGAACCCGCCATGGGTAAATATAAAGCCGTCCTTATTCTCGTTAAGCTCGAGTCTGGCGTCTATATATCTGAAGCCGTCAAGCATCTGATCGTACATAGACTTATCCTGACAACTGGTGCAATACCCGAGCGTCGAGTGGAACGTTGCACTGTCGTGGGTACCCGGTATTGATATGGTGCTTAGCGGTGTCTTATCGGGAATAAGTGACATCCAATCGGAATCATGGGTTTGCTTTAGACCCTTTTCCTCAGCATTAAGGGTAACGGGGATTAAGATTGTTGTCACAAGCGCAAGCACTGTAATAAGGCTTATTATCTTCTTAATTCTTCTGTTCATAATAGGCTCCTTAGGTTTTTAAAACTATATACGTAGTTATTGTAGCATTTTTGGGGATATAAAAAAAGAGTTGTTTGGGAAATGTGGTATAATATAAGAAAAAGGAGCAACACTATGCTGAATGTTAAAGATATACTGTCATTAGAGTTTTATAAGAAGTCGCCGTTCCATGGAAGTCTTAACGGGATACGGTATAGAATAGAAAAGATTGAGGTTGACGGGGAGGCCAAGCTAAAGTGTACCACCTGGCCGGAACCGCTTTCATTCGATGCTACGGATGAAAGCCTGATGGAATATTATGAGACGACATTTGACGATGAAGGACTTCTGGATATTGTAGGACACATAAATAGTAAAGTGACGCCAGACGACCGAGGAGCCAAGACCTGCAACTCTACCCTAATTCTTACGGCTCATCACCAAGTACCCGCACGCTCATAACGAAATGTCGTATGCGCACCCCGAACGGGGTGTGCCGGTAACTTAGCGGGTCTTGGCTGATTTAGCAGGTCTAGGTTTCTTAAAGAACCCCCTCGTCTCCTTAGCTATAACCCCGGACAGTGCGAAAATCGCTATCATATTGGGGATGGCCATAAGCCCATTAAATATGTCAGCCGTATTCCACACCGCAGACACCGTCATGTACGGTCCAAGAAATACAGCTATGATATATAATATACGATATGCGACAACAACCTTCGGCTTGTTCGGATGAAGATATGATATACATCTCTCACTGTAATAGTCCCAACTGAGAATTGTGGTAAACGCAAATAAGGTGAGACACAACATAATCATAAAAGCAGTCACAGTATCATTAAAAGGAAGCCCCTTCTGAAATGCATATGTTGTTACGGCAACACCTTCCAAGCCTTCAACCTGCCATGCTCCCGTTATAACAATCGCAAGTCCCGTTATCGTACATATGATAATAGTATCAATAAATGTTCCTGTCATAGAGACAAGGCCCTGCCTTACAGGTTCCTTTGTCTTAGCCGCCGCTGCCGCAATAGGTGCAGAACCGAGCCCCGCTTCATTAGAGAATATTCCTCTCGCCATACCCTTTTGCATCGCAACGAAGAATGAGCCTACCAATCCTCCCGTAACAGCTGCGGGATTAAATGCAGCTTCAACAATAGTTGCTATCGCAGAAGGAACCTCTGTAATATTTAATACAATAAGAATAATCCCCATAAGGAAATAGAGAATTGCCATACCGGGAACAATAACCGAAGACACGAATGATATTCTCTTAATTCCGCCGAAGACAATGAGCCCCACAAGAGCCGCCACAACAACTGATACAACTAATGTGAAGATACTTATTTCTCCAACCACCGGAATTGTAATGTTAAAAGAATTATCGGAATTGAAGAAATTATTAACGGCATTGTTAATTCCGTTAACCTGTGTAAATGTTCCTATGCCGAACAGTCCCACGCAGGCACCGAGAAATGCAAATACTCTTGCAAGCCATTTCCACTTAGCTCCCATTCCCTTTTCAATATACATAAAAGGTCCACCCAGCACATTTCCATTAGCATCAATACTTCTGTATTTTATTGCAAGAAAGCCTTCGGAATACTTTGTGGCCATTCCGATAAAGGCGGTAATTATCATCCAGAAAAGCGCACCGGGTCCCCCGGTTGTTATTGCGGTTGCAACACCTACAATATTACCGGTACCTACAGTCGCAGAAAGAGCAGTCATAAGTGCGCCGAAGCTTGACACTTCTCCTTCACAATCACTGCCCTTCTCATTAACAAATATCCATTTTAATGCAAGATGAAGCTTCGTAAATTGTATCCCTCTCGTTCTTACGGTAAGAAGAATTCCGCCCGCCATGATAAGAACCATAAGAGGGATACCCCATACGAAATTATCTATTGTCTCAAGTATGCTGTCCATTATTTCTTCCTTATAGAAATCCCAACAATCTGTTCATCAAAACAAACATTGTTACTATATCAAATTATGGGGATTTTTACAAGGTTTAATTCTACTTAGGCACATCACTTATTTTCATGATGTAGTAATCTGTCGGTTGACATATTGTTGCTGATTACCAAATCTAAAACCACATCCACTACAAAATTGGGCTACTCCCTGTATTTCTTTTCCGCAATTCGGACATCTCATAGATTGCTCCTCCAACTATTATTATCCCTGCAGATCTCTCTGCTGTCTATCCATGTCTTCTACGACGATATCGTAGATCTCGCCGTGGGTTCTGCAGTATGAGAGTACATCCCAAGGTTCGTTGGTATGGTAGTGGATCTTAATAATGGCTTTCTCTCCGAAATCGTCTTCACCGCTGTCGGCAGCTACTACCATTGAATCACCCTTTATATTAGAGAGGAGATACTCCCTTATCTCATCGAGGAGATCGTCCGCAACATCATCTGCGTCCTCCCCATCCTCAACGTACTGGTCTAACAGCAACTGTGTGTCATAACGAAATTCTAATTCTTCCATAGCATTACTCCTTTTCTTATTATGTGAAATGTGTACGATTAAACGGACATATTTTTAATCTCATCGAAGAGTTCTATATCCGACTGCTTAATCTTCATATTGGTTGTTATCTTCTCTTCACCGGGCTTCGTTACCGATATCTCGATAATCGTGCCTTCCTCTACGCCGGAGCCGAACACTACTTGGAAGAACTGCACAACCTTGGGATGGTTCGAACGAAATGTATTGAACGCAGCCATTATCTTCATTGGATTCATGTCTTAATCCTCCTACAGTCTCGTTGTTACGAAAATGTCATATATAGCTTTAATCGCCTTCTCAAAATCAGCATTTTCCACACCGATAATAATGTTAAGCTCGCTGGAACCCTGGTCAATCATCCTGACATTTACACTGGCATGACTGAGTGCGGCGAAGATTCTTCCCGCAGTTCCTCGCATAGATCTCATGGCACGACCAACCACTGCAATAAGCGCTAAGTCTGTCTCAATCTCAACCGAATCGGGATCTGTTAATCTGTGAATTGCAGATACAACATTCTGCTCCTTGGGGATGAATTCATCGGCGTGAACCACAACCGTCATTGTATCGATTCCCGAAGGCATATGCTCGAAGGATATCTCGTTCTCCTCAAATGCCTGAAGCACCTTACGACCAAAACCGATCTCGGAATTCATAAGTGCCTTCGTAATTGATACGGCGCAGAATCCCTTCTTACCTGCAATACCGGTAATCACGTATTCCGGCTTATGACCTGTGCTCTCAACAATCCAAGTTCCCTTGTCGTCAGGCTTATTGGTATTCCTTATGTTAATTGGGATACCCGCAGATCTTACAGGGAATATTGCATCCTCATGAAGAACAGACGCACCCATATAAGAGAGCTCTCGAAGCTCACGATACGTAATCATATCAATACCAACAGGGTTCTCTACAACCCTCGGATCTGCTGCAAGAAATCCCGATACATCGGTCCAGTTCTCGTATACGTCTGCCTTGATTGCACCTGCGATAATGGAACCCGTAATGTCGGATCCGCCTCTTGAAAATGTCATTATCTGACCTTCTTTATCGCTTCCGAAGAATCCGGGGATTACGGCATGATCCACATCCTGAAGGCGTTCTCTAACCCTCTTCTCCGTCTTGTAAGAATTAAGTCCGTGCTCTTCGTTAAAGAAGATAACATCCTTAGGATCTACGAATTCATAACCGAGATACTCTGCCATGATAAGACCGTTAAGGTACTCTCCTCTGCTTGCCGCGAAGTCGTAGGTGGGATTATATTCAAGCTCTGCCTTAATCTCTTTGAACTCATTATCAAGACTGAAGTCTTTAAGTCCGAGGCCAATTATTATTTCATCATATCTCGCCTTAATCTTCTCTATATGCTTATCTAAGGGCTTACCCTTAGCAGCCAACTCGTATAATTCAATCAGCATATCAGTAACCTTCGTATCGTCGTCACTTCGCTTACCGGGTGCTGAAGGAATAACGTACTTTCTGTCCTTATCAGCCTTAATAATCTCAAGAACCTTCTTAAATTGTGTTGAGTCAGCAAGTGAGCTCCCTCCGAATTTTACAACTTTAATCATAATACCCTCTTGTTTCTTTTTCCTTAATTAAATCTCATAAACCATTGTGTGAACCGGTAGCACGTTATGGATATAAGCCTTCCGATTGCTCCCGGCTTCGCTACCGCCTGCCCAAATATTCCGAACCTTATATGAAGGAATAATTTCTTGTCCTTATCCCTTATATATTGCCAAAGCTTCTTAGCCTTATCGTAATTCTTAGGATCCTTCGACACGTGCGCAAGACTTGTGGATACCACCGTTATCATCTCAAGATATCCAAGCATATATGCCCTAAGATGCGGTTCTCTAACATCTGTGAATAAATCAAATGCGTCAATCATCCTGTAGTTGACGTAGAGCTGTTGATCCAGCCTCTCAATCATGGTCTTCTCAGTAATCGACTGACCTTCCCTTCCTATGTAATATCTGTAGAGATCTACGTTAAGATAGTAAAGTGTCTTAACATAAGGGAACGGCTCGTACACGAATAAATTGTCGACATAAAATGTATGTTCCGGAAGTTCAAAACCTATCTCTCTAAGAAGGTCGGTTCTATATGTAACGGAATGCATCAGAATTGAGAATCCCTTGATATTACGCTTCATATCTTCCCAACCGATTACTTCGTCCGTAGGGAAAAGTGCCGTGAATATCATCCTTCTTCTGTGATTCTCTGAAGGCTTCTCATATACGAAATTCGTAATTACCATATCAACAATGTCTTGATGATTAATCAGTCTGTTAATCGTTTCCAAATATTTCCTATATGAAGTCTTCTCGAACCAATCGTCGGAATCCAGGACCTTAAAATAAGTTCCCTTGGCTTCTTTAATTCCTGTATTAATAGCGGAACCGTGACCGCCGTTTTCCTTATGAATAACTCTTACAATATTAGGATACTTAGCTTCGTACTCATCTGCCTTCTCGGGGGTTGAATCGGTTGAACCATCGTCCACAATCAGAACCTCTATCTTGTCTTTGCCGGCAAGTACACTTCTTATCGCCCTATCCATATACCCTTCAGAATTATAACAGGGTATTACTATTGTTAATATTTTCTCTTTCATAATTACATTTACCAAATATTAATTCTTCGACATCTCAATGGATTTATCAACAGCGGCCTTCTCGGCGCTTATTACAGCATCCCTAAAGCCCTTCTCTTCCAATACTTCCACCGCGGAAATTGTTGTGCCCCCGGGCGAACATACGGCGTCTTTAAGTTCTCCGGGATGAATTCCACTTTCAAGTACCATCCTGGCAGAACCGAGAACGGATTGAGCCGCGAATTTATAAGCCTGCTTTCTCGGCATTCCGGAAAGTACCGCACCGTCAGCCATAGCTTCTATAAGCATGTAAATGTATGCGGGAGACGAACCGCTTACACCGATTACGGCATCCATCAGTGACTCGGGAATAAACTCAGCCTCGCCGAAGCTTTCGAAGATTTCCTTAACTGTCTCTTTATCTTTATCATCTACATTGTCGTTAACGCAGATTGCTGACATCGCCTCGCCTACGAGAGCAGGGGTATTGGGCATTGTCCGAACAAGCTTAATATCTCTTCCGAATAAATCTTCTATCTTCTTAATCTTCATTCCCGCCGCAACCGAAATGATAAGAGGCATATGTGTATCGCTAATCAAGTCCTTTACTTCCTCGATTACAGTCGGGAACACCCCCGGCTTAACCGCAAGAAATATGATATCCGACTTCATTACAACTTCATCATTGGATACGATTGATACGCCGAACTCTTCGGAGATTCTGTCCTTAGATTCTTGCGACCTTGCTGACACAAGGACATTTTCCTTATCAACAATTCCTGCTTCCAATATACCATTAAGTATTGCGGAACCCATGTTGCCGCATCCGATAAATCCAATCTTCTTAGCCATTGTTTTCTCCTTAAATAGTGTTGCTCTACGCCATGAACTTCTCGAGAGTCGCAAGTCTTACGCATACCGAGAATACTTCAGCCGCTTGACCTAAATCTTCCACCGAAGGATATGACGGTGAGATACGAATAATTGAGTCATCCGGATCCTTATGATAAGGGAAGGTTGCGCCGGGGCCTGTCATAACAACGCCTGCTTCCTTGCAGAGATCAATAATCCTAGTAGCACATCCGTCTAAGGATGTATACATTATAAAGTATCCTCCCTTGGGAGTAGTAAATGTTCCGCAACCAAGTCCGCCAAGTTCCTTATTAAGCGTGTCGCATACAAGCTCGAATCTCGGCCTTAAATCGTCGGCCATCTTCTTCATATGCTTAAGGACACCCTCTTTATCTTTAAAATATCTTACGTGGCGAAGCTGATTAATCTTGTCGGAACCGATTGTCTGCATCTTAAGTGTCTTAAGAATATCTTCTATGTTGGTCTTAGATGATGCTATAGCGGAGATACCACCGCCTGCAAAGCTAATCTTGGATGTTGATGCGAATTCGTATACCATATCCGGATTACCGGCCTTCTCACACTCGCTAATAATATCCGGTATCTCTATCTCTTCATCATAGAGATAGTGAACTACATATGCGTTATCCCAGTAGATTCTGAAGTCCTTAGCCTTCGGCTTAAGGTTTGCGAACCTTTTAACAACTTCGTCTGAATAAACCACACCGCCGGGGTTAGAGAACTTAGGAACACACCAGATTCCCTTAACAGATTCGTCTTCACTAACGCATTTCTCAACAAGATCCATATCCGGACCGTCTTCATTCATTGGTATATTAATCATCTCCATTCCGAAATGCTCTGACACGGCGAAATGTCTGTCATAACCCGGAACGGGACATAAGAACTTAACCTTACTAAGCTTGCTCCAAGGGGTACTTCCCATTACGCCGAAAGTATAAGCCCTTGCCACGCTGTCGAACATTAATGTAAGTGATGCGTTGTTACCCACAATTACTTTGTCAGCCGTTGTTCCCATTATCGACGCCATAAGCTCCTTGGCTTCGGGGATTCCGTCTACCAGACCATAGTTTCTTACGTCGAAACCGTTTGATGCGTGGTAGTCATCCTTAGATGTTAAGGCGTCTAAGATTGGAAGGCATTTGTCGAGCTGGTCGCTTGATGGCTTACCGCGGGACATGTCGAGCTTTAAGCCCTTGTCCCGATAGCTCTTATAGAGTGCTTCTACCTTTGCCTTTTCTTCCTTAAGTTCTTCCTTTGTCATTTCAGAATAGTTTTTCATTGTCTTCTTTTTCCTTTTTCTTTTTTTGTAAATGTGAGTAGTTCTGTTCACTCGCACAGTTAATCTATAATATTTTACAACATTTAGAGTTTAATAACACCTTTTATTTTGTACAAAAAAATAGGGGGAAATAAGGAAATGTAGGTAATATATTACAGTATAACGAGTATGGCTGTATGTAATATGTCCTTATACACTACTGCTCTTCGCTGAGTATATGTAAGCGATTGAGGTCTACTTATCATAGAACATATGACGGGAACCGGCGTGTATCCTCCATCCGGTCGGAACACACTCCTTCTCACGACATCCGTGTCGCTCGATTCCCTCTATGTATCAATTGCTAACATATACTAACGCTTGAGCTAAAGCGTATAAGGACATATTACATACAGCCATACCCGGCCTTACTGTTCTGCTTCGGATTTAATTCTATCCAGGTATTCTTTCAACTGCTTCTCGTATCCCATATCAGAAAGCTCATAGAAAGTCTCTCCCACAACTTCATCCGGCAGATACTGCTGGTCGGCATAGTGGTTCTTATAGTCGTGAGCATACATATACCCGATACCTCGACCGAGTTCCTTCGAGCCGTTATAGTGCGCATCCTGCAGATAGGGCGGAATGTGGTATGCGGGATTATTGGCGACATACTCCATTGCCTTATCAATGGCACATACTGACGAGTTGGACTTGGGGGCAAGGGCAACGTAGCTTGCCGCTTGCGCAAGGACAATACGACTCTCGGGCATGCCGAGACGTTCAACCGCTTGAGCTGCCGATGTTGCAACGACTATGGCATTGGGATCCGCATTTCCCACATCCTCCGATGCACATATCATAATTCTTCTGGCGATGAACTTAACGTCCTCTCCCGCACTTAACATCCTAGCCAAATAATAGACTGCCGCATCGGGATCGGACCCACGCATACTCTTAATAAATGCCGAAATCGTATCGTAATGATTGTCCCCATCCTTATCGTACTTAAGGGCTCTTCTCTGAATACATTCGCTTGCAACGTCAAGTGTAATGTGAATCCTTCCGTCCTCGTCGGGCTCGGTCGTAAGGACGCCGAGTTCTACCGCGTTAAGGGCATTTCTTGCATCGCCGTTAGCCGCATCAGCGAGAAACTCCAGTGCGTCATCATCAATATAAGCATTATAGATTCCGAGACCTTTCTCCTTATCCTCAATTGCCCGCTTAATAAGAGTTGCAATGTCATCTTCGGAAAGGGTATGAAGTTCGAAGATAATTGAACGAGACACAAGAGCGGAGTTAACCTCGAAATAGGGATTCTCCGTTGTGGCGCCGATAATCACAACAGTCCCGTCCTCCACAAATGGCAGAAGATAATCCTGCTGCGCCTTATTGAATCTATGAATCTCGTCTATAAATAGAATGGTTTTCTTACCATACATACCGAGATTGTTCTTGGCATCGTTAACAACGGCTTCCATATCTTTCTTGCCGCTTGATGTAGCGTTAATCTGCTTAAACTCCGCTTCGGTTGTACATGCAATGACTTTCGCCAAGGTAGTCTTCCCCGTTCCAGGAGGCCCGTAGAATATAACGGAACTTACCTTATCGGCTTTGATGGCACGGTAGAGCAATTTATCCTTGCCGATAATATGCTCTTGCCCCACAACCTCTTCAAGGGTGGTGGGGCGAAGACGAGCCGCTAAGGGCGAATCCTTCTTTTCAGTTTTCTCTCTCATGTAGTCAAATATGTCCATGAATGTTTCCTTAGTGTTCTAGCTTTTGTGGCAAAATTTAGTTCTCATTTAATATTTATTATGCACCTTCTCAATAAAGCAAAGGACATCCTTAAGCTCCACTTCGGTGTTATCGTCAAGTATCATCTTACCGCTCATCCGCCCGAACACCTGGTGCTGGTCCGATACGATAAGCTTAAAGTCCATCTTAGCCGACCTATCGAGAATCGGTGTAAATGTCATTTCAAACCTACCATTCGACTCACTTATTGTCCACTCCTTCATGTAGTCGGGGCTGTCCATATCGTAGAGATCAATATCATTTGGGATGTCAATCTTAATATCGTCAAGCTTATGAACCTTGCCGTCATAGAATATCACATTTTCAGTGGCGGCAGAGGTGTTACCGAAGCCGTAACCTATATTGAAGCCTACGTCGTGTCCGTCAACATTGGCATTACCGCTGCCCCAATACCATGTGTTATCGTAGGTCCAGACACCACGACCCCAGTCGAGCGTTCCATAGTCTCTGTCACTTGAAAATGTAAAGAGCTTACCGTCATACTCAACCTTACCCCGAGCCTTCATTGTGTTAATCTTCTGGTTATAGTAAAAGCAATGCTTCTTATCCCAAGGGGTAGCTATTACCATGGTATCCATGTCAGGTTGTTCGAGAACGATGTGCGCACGAAGCCTTTTGCCCTCATAGAAGTTGTTGAAACAAGCATCAATTACTCTCTTTCCCGGAGATACGCGGAATCGAAGCTTCAATCTCTTATCATAATATTCTGTGTCGCCGTTGGATGAATCCTGTGGCAACTTGAATCGACCCATTGGAAATACGTTTAGAACAGTCTCGGTATGCTCCCAAGGATTATCCTTGTTAAGACAGAGAAGAGATATTGACTGAAGCCCCACATAGCCGTCATCGGATATAGTAAAGCATACGGCATAGGAATCGTCGTCACCGCCATCGTGAAGCACCATATAATAATCCCATTCTTTAATACGATATGCAGGTGCCTTGATGTCGCTACGGTGGTACCTCTGGAATTGGCGACGGGACCAACCGGGGTTCTCTATCTCTCCGTCACTGTTAAGGAGTCTCTGTTCAGCTGTTATTTCGTTATTCCTCATGGTATTCCCCTTTACATTCTTATCTTGTGTCTTCGTGACCAAGTACCTCCGAGCGACTAGATGTCTTATGTCCATCCCCGCAAGGGGTGGACCGGTAATTTCGGAGGTCTTGGCTCACTCAGCCACCTGCTATAATACTATTCTATCACAAGTCTTCCATTTTCGACAGAGACAATGAGGGTTGTCTCCGGTTCCACACCGCCTTCAAGAATCTTCTTGGCGGCGAGGGTCTCCACATTCCTCTGAAGATATCTCTTAAGCGGTCTTGCGCCGTATGTTGCGTCATATCCATTATCTACTACGAACTGCTTGGCTTCGTCTGTAAGTTCCACCTTAAGCTGTCTGTCTGCAAGTCTCTCGTTAAGCTCTGAAAGCAGGATATCAACAATACCCTTAATGCCTTCCTTGGTAAGAGGTTCGAATATCATAAGTTCATCAAGCCTGTTAATAAACTCAGGTCTGAAGTTCCTCTTGACTTCACCCATGACGAGTTCCTTCGCTTCAGATGTAACATTTCCCATATCATCAACAGCCTCAAGAAGGTAGGCTGAGCCGAGATTGGACGTAAGGATAATGATTGTATTCTTGAAGTCGACTGTTCTTCCTCTCGAATCGGTAATTCGTCCGTCATCGAGAACCTGAAGAAGCACGTTGAACACATCGGGATGAGCCTTCTCAACTTCGTCAAAAAGTACAACGCTATATGGCTTCCTTCTAACAGCTTCCGTAAGCTGACCACCCTGATCGTAGCCTACATATCCGGGAGGCGCTCCGATTAGACGTGATACGGAATGCTTCTCCATATACTCACTCATATCTATTCTTATCATATTGTTCTCATCGTCAAAAAGCTCCCTGGCAAGTGTCTTGGCAAGCTCCGTCTTACCGACACCGGTAGGTCCGAGGAACAGGAATGAACCGATAGGCTTACCCGGGTCTTTTATACCCGCCTTGGATCTCATTATTGCTTCTGCTACCCTCGTAACGGCATCGTCTTGTCCGATGACTCGCTTATGAAGTTCCTCTTCGAGATGTAGTGTCTTATTGCGCTCTGACTCCGTAAGCTTGGAAACGGGGATTCCTGTCCATCTCGATATAATTCTCGTAATCTCATCTTCCGCAACCTTATCGTGGACGAGGGTTACGTCTTTCTTCGACAGCAGTTCTTCCTGTTCGTCAAGTTCCTTTTTCAGTCTGGGAAGCTCACCGTATTGAAGCTCAGCCGCTCTGTTAAGGTCATAAGATTGCTCGGCCACCTTAATCTCATCACGTACATGTTCAAGCTCTTCTCTAAGAGACGTCACTTTATTAACAGCTTCCTTCTCATTATCCCATGTGGCTTTCTTCTCGTTGAACTCATCGCGAAGTTCAGCTAACTCTTCTTGAAGGTTGGCCAGTCTTTCTTGGCTTAGTTTATCGTCTTCCTTCTTAAGAGCCGTCTCTTCAATCTCGAGCTGCATAATACGCCTGTTCATTTCATCAAGCTCAGCCGGAAGAGAATCGAGCTCCGTCTTAATAAGGGCGCAGGCTTCATCCACAAGGTCGATTGCCTTATCAGGAAGGAATCTATCCGTTATATAACGATTAGACAAGTACGCCGCACTTACAAGAGCGGCATCCGTTATCTTAACGCCGTGGAATACTTCGTACCTTTCCTTAATACCGCGGAGAATAGAAATTGTATCTTCCACGGTGGGTTCATCAACAAGTACCGGCTGGAAGCGACGTTCAAGTGCCTTATCCTCCTCAATATATTCTCTGTATTCATCAAGCGTGGTAGCACCGATACAGTGAAGCTCACCCCGGGCAAGCATGGGCTTTAGCATATTGCCCGCGTCAAGTGCACCGTCGTTCTTACCTGCTCCCACTATTGTATGAAGCTCATCAACGAAGAGAATTATCTCACCGTTAGAACTCTTAATCTCATCGAGAACCGCCTTAAGTCTCTCTTCGAATTCGCCTCTGTACTTGGCGCCTGCGACAACAGAACCCATATCAAGCGCAAAGAGCCGCTTATCCTTAAGACTCTCGGGAACGTCTCCGCGAACGATTCGCTGAGCAAGTCCTTCAACAACAGCAGTCTTACCCACTCCGGGTTCACCGATAAGAACCGGGTTATTCTTAGTCTTTCTTGATAGAATCCGAATGGTATTCCTTATCTCACTGTCACGACCTATTACGGGGTCAAGTTTCTGTGTCCTTGCACGTTCAACCAGGTCATAGCCGTACTTCTCTAAGGTATCGTAGGTTACCTCGGGATTGTCGCTGGTAACTCTAACATTTCCACGAACCTCAGAGAGGGCTGTAAGAAATCTGTCTCTTGTAATTCCGTATTCCGCGAGGATATTATTGATGGCTCTATTGGGATTCTTAATCATGCATAGCATAAGATGCTCTACAGATACGTATTCGTCGCCCATTGCCTTGGCTTCGTCCTCTGCCGTAATAAGAACCTTATTAAGATCCTTACCCATAATAAGTTGTCCGCCACTCACCTTGGTTCGAGCTTCAAGAGCCTTAATGGCAGTATTCTTAAAATGATCCAGGTCAATCTCCATCTTCTTAATAAGCTGAGGAATAAGACCACCCTCCTGCCTAAGAAGGGCGAACAATAAATGCTCTTGTTCAATTTCCTGGTTACCGTATTCATAAGCAAGTTTCTCGGTATCTTGTACTGCTTCTACCGATTTCTGTGTAAATTTCGTTAAATTCATGAGGAGTACCTCCTTTTTCTTTTATTGAGCGAGGGCCAAAACCCTACTCTGAATATATCTTAACACGGATTGTTAGCACTGTCAAGAGGCGAGTGCTAATCAACCCATAAAAAGAAGTGTGGGACGTATATGCCCCACAAAATCCGGCAGGCAGCTGAGGAGCCAAGACCCTTTTCGAAATACGTCAGAAGGAGGGACCCGCTTGCGGTAGGATTCCTTGTGACCGGGAAACGTTGAACGAACGTTCGGTTGAGAAAAGGGGGGTTCTTGGTGATGAGACGTAAGTATCAATCCTTCTCATCATCCGGCGTCTCATCCATAGTATCATCCTGGTTACCGGAGCTATACTTATTAGCAACAGTTTCGAACTTCTCGCGGCTAAGCCTGAAGCACTCCTGAATCTTCGGCGAGAAAATCCCCGCATCGCCATTTATAATCATATGGAAGGACTTATCAAGTGAATATGCCTTCTTATAAATCCTCTCACTGCAAAGAGCATCATACACGTCCACAATAGATACAAGCTGAGCTTCAAGAGGAATCTCGTCTCCCTCGATACCATATGGATAACCGCTGCCATCGTATCTCTCATGATGGTATTTACAGATATTGGAACAGCATCTCTTGAATTCATCCGACCACACGCCGTCAACATTTTCAAGCATCTCGGCGCCCCTTATTGTATGGGACTTCATAAGCTCATACTCTTCCTCTGTGAGACGACCGGGCTTAAGAAGTACACTATCGGGAATTGATATCTTACCAATATCGTGAAGTGCCGATGCCGACACAATCGTATCTATTCTATCGGGGGTAAGTTCACTGTCAGTATAATTCTGCATATAGCATCTGCTTATTATCCTTGTAAATTCTTTAACTCTAAGGACATGATCGCCGGACTCCACGTTCCTGTATTCAACGATGGATCCTAGTACATCCCCCATTTTCTCTTTACTCTTCTTGATTCGGTCTGCCTGAATTGTTAATAGCCTATTCTGCTTCTGAAGCGTATCCATTTGCTTTGCAACCTGCAACTCAAGATCCTTCTTGTAAGAATAAATCTCGCAAGCGTTATGGGTTCTTATTTTAATAAGAACTGCTTCAACAGGCTTTCTCATATAATCAACGGCACCCAGTTCAAGACATTTCGACTCGATATCACTCTGCTTCTCACCGGTAAGAACGAGAACGGGAATCTTCTTAACATCTCCCGTCTCATTCATATGCTTAAGAACGTCAATACCGTTACCGTCGGGCATCATGTAATCGAGCACGATGGCAGAGATGGAGTTACCCATCTTGTCGATTTGTTTGATGGCGTCGTTACCGCAGTCAGATTCGATAGTATTATATTCTTCTTCAAGAATATCTACCATCATCTGTCTTTCCATATCGTCGTCGTCTACTATTAATACTGTCTTCTTGTCCATAATGTATCCCCTAGTTATTATTCCTGCATTTTCGTATCAAGTACCTGCCGACTTTGCTTCTTATCCTGCGTCTTCGCGACAAGCATCTGCTTAATTCTTCGTCACCATTATATTACTTGCATTACCCGTAAGCGTGACGTTATAATTCTTCTCTGACCTCCATATCTTACCGTTAATATCGAACTTAACTCCTTCGTAGAGGTGGTTCCTTATGTTAATCTTAGCAGCCATAAGTTCCTTAATACGGTCTACATATTCCTGCCTTTTTTCTTTGAGCCCGTCTAATTGAAGTTCCTTTGTATATATGGCATTTTCTATCTTAAGATAGACTTCCATTGTATTTCTCTCTTCCGGAGAGAACACTTCTTGGAATTGATTCTTGGCATTCTCAAGTATCTTAAGTTCCCCTCTTACTCCCTTGATATCCGTCTGGATAGTTTTTCCTGCCTCTCTGATTTTGTCATTCATACCAAGAACGACAGTAGTAGGGGTTCCAAGTTTATTACCAACATTATTGGCATTTACTTTCTCTTCAACCATGGCCATACCGCCGAGAAGAAGTCCCTTTCTGTTGGAAAGGTCAAGAAGTCCCTTCGTGTATATATCACAGTGCAGGCAGTAGTTAGCCTGTATTCCCACATCTGCTTCTATTGTCATATTCTCGAAGAACCTTGCCATAATCTCGCCGCCGGCCTTAATGTGGCTCTGTCCGCCCTTACCGTTGGCGCCGTTCTTAAGAATAATGTCACCACCCGCTTCTATAAAGCAAGCCTCCACGAAGCCGTCAACCATAACGTCTCCGCCGGCTTTGATGCGAGAGCCGACTCCCACACCCTTCTTAACATGCACATTTCCTTCGAAATCAATGGCTCCCGTTACATTACTTACTTCGTCAACCTCAAGGCTCTCGGAAATGTTCATAGTCGCCCGCTTCTCATCATACTCTATGATTCCGGGAACAGCCGCAAAGTATTCGTTACCGTCTTCGCTCTTGGTAAAGCCCTTACCGATAAGCACCTTTTGTTCAGTTCCGTTTCTTCCCGGAAGCTTGACGCCGGTAACACCCTCACCGTCTTGTCCCTTTGTAGCGGGATGATATACGGCAAGCTTCTGATCCTTCTCAACTGTCTCGTACCAATCAACATTTACAAAATCAAGAAAACCGTCATCAAGTTCCTTCGGCTCTCTTGATGGGTTTGTTTCGAAGAAGAATTCATAATATCCGTCTTTTCCTTCAACGGGCTTCGTTCCTTCGGCAACTATTACCTCTTGCCCCTCTGACATGGTACCGACAACACGGCGTATGTTAGTCTTATTAATGCCGTAATTAATATTGGCATTCTGCATGGCGTTATCGATAGCGGCCTTGGTATATTTCGTTCCTTTAGGGCATGTCATTATTGCCTTCATACCGAAGTCTACAATGGCAATATTGATATCGCCGACTGTTCCGCCGCCTTCTCCTCCGGCGCCGGATAATATAGCACTCTCAAGATATTCACGCCTGTGCTTCATCTCGAGATATGTATATGCCAATGTAGCATAATTATCCACATCAAGACCCATGAGAAGACCAAGTCTTATCTCATGCATCTGACGCCAATCGTACCAGGCATTGGTATAATATCCCACATCAAGCTGGTTCTCTAAGCCGAGACGAATCTCACGCATCTGACGCCAGCTGTACTCTTCGTCAGCATAGATACTGACATCGAGACCGTCCTCAAGACCCATGCATATCTCTTTTATGGCGCTTCCTCTGAGCTCAATCGAGATATAATCATCAAGGTCAAGTCCCTTCGAAATACCGATTCGAATCTCTTCCAGCTGTCCCGCATTATAGCCTTCATTAACATATTTTGATATATCGACACCGGATATAAGAGCTTTACGAATCTGTCTTAATACATCAGAATCCTTGTCAAGCTGATCCGATAAATCGATTCCCATGGTGAGACCTTTTCGAATCTGTCTCATCTTCATATACGGGATATCCGGATTCGCGTATTTATCTACATCAAGATGATTCTCTAACCCGAGTCGAATCTCTTCCATCTGGAACCAGTCGAAGGCAGGGTCGTTATAACGAGATACCGCAACACCCGAAAGAAGCCCAAGTCGAACTTGACGCATCTGAATCGCCAGCATATCTTCTCTGGCATATACAGACACGTCGATTCCCTTGTCCAGTCCTTGTTGTATCTCATCACGCTGATCCGGTGTAAAATTAGCGTTCTTAATCTCTTCTCTGGTCATATATGGCTCCCCGGGTCATATAATTACTGCCCTTCGGCAAATTCGTTAATAGTATCAACTATCATTTCATAGTCGGAAGATAAAGTGGGCATAACTAACTTAGCCTTATCGATATCTCCGCCTCTTAATGCTTCCGTTGCTTCATCGGCTGACACAAAAAGCTTCTCAAGCCCTAGGTTCTGGCACACACCCTTAAGAGTATGCGCTGCTCGAAAGGCAGTCTCTGTGTCTCCCTTATCAATGCTTTCTGCAAGTTCTCCGTAACTTGGATCTTCCGGAAATCTCACAAGGAATTTCGTAACCAGTGTTTCTTTCCTAAGCCGATTAATAACGTCGGCATAGTTTCCTCCCATTTTCTCATAACACTCTTCTATATTCATTGTATCCTCCATTTCAGATAGGCATTGATGAAGATATCAATATCGCCGTCAAGAACCGCATTGGCGTTAGATGTCTCTTCATTGGTACGAAGATCCTTAACCATTGTATAGGGTTGCAACACATAGGATCTAATCTGGTTACCCCATCCTATCTCAGTAACCTCTCCTCTTATCTCTTCTAAATCCTTCTGATTCTCTTCCTGTTTAAGCATGTAGAGCTTGGACTTCAGCATCTGCATGGCTTTATCTTTATTCATATGCTGTGATCGCTCATTCTGGCACTGCACAACTATTCCCGTGGGGAAATGTGTTATCCTGATTGCAGAGCTTGTCTTATTAATATGCTGACCGCCGGCACCGCTTGAACGATATGTATCAATTCTTATATCTTCGTCCTTAATCTCTATGTCAAGATCCTCTTCGATATCCGGCATAACATCACAGCTTGCGAAGCTTGTCTGCCTCTTGCCCGCTGCGTTAAAAGGCGAGATTCTAACCAATCTGTGTACGCCCTTTTCAGACTTGAGATATCCGAAGGCATTCTCTCCCGTCACTTGAAATGTTATCGACTTAATTCCCGCTTCTTCTCCGTCCAGAGAATCAAGTACCGTAAGTTCAAATCCTTTATCAGACACCCACCTTGAATACATGCGATAAAGCATGGATACCCAATCACAACTCTCGGTACCGCCCGCTCCGGCGTGTAGCGTAATTATTGCATTGTCGTGATCGTATTCTTCCGTAAAAAGTGTCTTCATCCGAAGTGCATCGAAATCTTTAATGAAGTTATCGAGAAGCTCCCCCGTCTCTTCCACAAGCTCCGGATCCTCCGATTCATCTCCCAGTTCAATACATGTCTCTATCTCTTCGTATTGTTCAGTCAGGTTATCGTATGATTCGATATCGCTTTTAAGACCTTTTAATTCCTGCATCTTTTTAGATGAGGCTTCCGCGTCGTCCCAAAAGCCGGGCTCTTCCATCTCCTTCTCAAGCTCTGTAATCCTGTCTCTCTTAACCGCTAAGTTAAAGTGAATCCCTCACTTCCTGCAGTGGAGTAATATAGGACTTTAATGTCTGCCTATATCCGTCAAGTTCAACCACAGTATCACCTTCTTTCATTAATTAAAGTTTACTGTTAATAACTTCTATAGCGTTAAGGATCTGATTATCCTTCATCTCATCATATTCGGCATCTTCATCTCCGAGATATTCGAAATCAAGTTCAATATCAGGCTCTATGCCTTTTTCATTAATACATTCACCGCTGGGCGTAAAATACTTTCCGCTTGTTATACTTACAACGGAACCGTCCTCTAAAGTGGCAGAGCTTTGGACGACGCCTTTACCATAGGTCTTATCACCTATAAGGGTTCCGGCGTTATTATCCTTAACGGCTCCCGCAAATATCTCCGCTGCCGATGCCGTACGTCCCGATACAAGAACCGCAATCGGCATATCAAGTCTCTTCTCATCATCGGAAGTATAGATCTGATCCACCTTATTCTTCATCTGAACGCTTACGATATTACATTTCGGAAGAATCTCATCGAGAACCGAAACGGCCGTTTCAACAAGTCCTCCGCCATTGAATCTTAGGTCGAATATTATTCCCTTGGCACCCTGCTCCTTCAAGTCGTTAATTGCAGATACATATTCTTCATGAGTCTTCTTGGTAAAATCGCTTATCTCGATGTAACCGATGTTACCGGGAAGCATCTTATGAGATACTGACGGAATATCAACCTTCTTCCTTGTAACGGTCACTTTCTTCTCAGCATCGCCGCTCTTATATGTAAGGGTAAATGTGTTTCCCTCTTCCCCTCTTGTAACTGATGTAAAATCTTGAAGCTCCATTTCCGATGCAATCTTATCATCGGCAGCGACAATAATGTCCCCTGTCTTAAGACCTATCTCTTCTGCCGCGGAGCCCGCGTACACCTTGTAAACAGTAACTTGTCCGGTGGCATCCTTCGTAAGCGCCGCACCGAGTCCGCAGAACTCTCCCGAGATATATGACGTAAATGAAGTAGCTTCCTTGGGAGAATAATACACGCTGTATTTGTCGTGAAGTCCCTCCACAAGCCCCGCATAAAGGCCTTCTCTAAGTTCATTAACATCAACATCTTCGTAATACGTATCCTCAATAATCTGAGTAAGATAATTAATCTTAGACTTAACCTTCGGAGTAAGCACCGCAGAGTTTCTGTATGCGAAGAACAGTATTCCTATTATAATAAGGATAAAAATAGCAAGGGCAATTAAAAATCCGGTAAGCAGTCCCTTTTTATACATTCTCTTGTCGTCGTACATATCTATACCTTCAAATGCTTCTTAAGTGTAAATCTACTTCCCAAGTATCCTATACCGACTCCGAGGATTATTGACACCGGAATAAGCACCGCGAACACCTCACTCATAGGGACAAATGTAAGCATTGAGCTTAATAGATTAAATTCATTGGCAACATAAGAAACCACCGAATGATATACAAAGGAAAGAAGTATTAAAGGAATTGTCGCACCAACAAGCCCGATTACAATACCTTCCACAATAAAGGGCGCCCGCACAAATGAATCCTTGGCACCTATTAATTTCATTATGGCAATCTCTTCTCGTCTAACCGCAATACCCACTGTTATGGTATTGTTAATAAGGAACACCGCAACAAGAATCAGGATTGCAATAATAACAATGGATATAGCCGCAAGCAGTCTGTTGAAGTCGGTAAGGACTCCTGCCGCTACCTCCGATTTCTTAATCTCTCGCACACCGTCAAGCTGTTCCGCGAATGTGACAAAGCTTGATTGCTGTGCCACATCGGTAAGAGTCACCTTATAATTGGCGGAATTAATAAGCGGGTTATCACCATTGAAGCTTGCCGCAATATTCTCATCTCCCTCGAAATAAGAATTCTTGAACGTCTCCCATGCCTTCTCGGGGCTTATATATTCGTAGCTGTCGACCTCGGCTCTCGTCGATATCTGCTTTCCGATTTCATCAATCTTTCCTTGGTCTATACCTTCATCGAAGAATACGGTAACGGTAACACCTTTCTCGGCTTCCTTAACCATCGCCTGAAAATTAATACCGAGAGAATAGAATATTCCGAAGATAAAAATGGTCGCCGACATGGTTGCAACCGACGCAAGCGAGAACATTTTATTTCTCCAGATATTCTTAAGACCTTGTTGTATATTATAAATAAGCGTACTGAAATTCATTCTTAATAGTCTCCTTTTGAGTCGTTAACAACGACACCCTTTCTTATCTTAATGACACGCTTGTTCATTGCTCTTACAATCTCCATATTATGAGTAACAACAACTACCGTTGTTCCGCGATGGTTGATTTCATCAAGAAGGTTCATAATCTCCCACGCATTTCCCTCATCAAGGTTACCCGTAGGCTCGTCTGCAAGAAGAATCTTCGGACGATTAACCAGGGCTCTCGCAATTGCTATACGCTGCTGCTCACCGCCGGACAGATTATCCGGATAAGAACGATATCTGGCAGCAAGACCGACCATGGAAAGCATCTTCGCAACCCTCTCGTTAATCTCGCGCCTCGGTGTCTCAACCACCTTAAGGGCGAATGCAATATTCTCGTAAATGTTCCTGTCCTGAAGAAGTCTGAAATCCTGGAATACAACGCCTATATTACGTCGAAACTTCGGAATCTGCTTCTTATTAAGACCGGCAATAGACTTACCGTTAATTAAGATACGTCCTTTTGTGGGCTCAAGCTCCTTTAACAGAAGCTTAATCAGGGTGGACTTACCCGAACCACTGTTACCCGTTACGAATACGAATTCGCCGGGTTCAATGTGCAGATTAACATCATTAAGTGCGGGAACACCTTTCTGATATTCTTTACTGACATGTTCTAACTTAATCATACTAAAACTCCTGTGACTCCATATAATCCATATATTTCACTACCATAAGCGCAATCTTAAACGTTATGGCATCCTCGAACACTCTAAGGTCAAGACCGGTGCTCTTCTGAAGCTTATCAAGTCTGTATACAAGAGTATTCCTGTGAATATAAAGCTGTCTTGATGTCTCCGATACGTTAAGTGAATTCTCGAAGAATTTATTAATTGTCATAAGTGTCTCTTCATCAAACTGGTCAGGCGACTTGCCTTCGAAGATCTCCTTTATGAACATTTTACATAAGGGTATGGGAAGCTGGTAAATGAGCCTTCCGATTCCAAGTACGGAGTATGCTATAATCTCCTTCTCTCCGAAGAAGATCTTACCAACGTCGAGCGCCATACCGGCTTCCTTATAAGATCTTGACACTTCCTTAAGCTCGCTTACGATTGTGCCGTATGACACTCTTACATCGTACTTCTTATCCTTGAATGTCTCGATTATAACCTTGGCCGTCTTCTCCACATCCTGATACGTTCCCTTCTCGCCCATATCCTTAACAACAATTATGCTTGTCTCATCAACAGCCGTAACGAAGTCTTTATTCTTGGCAGTGAAAATGCCCCTAACCTTATCGAATTCATCGCCGTCGCGTTCGCTCTCGAACTTAACAATCATAACAACACGGCGACCTTCGATATCAATGTGAAGCTTCTTCGCTCTGTTATAAATGTCAACGAGAAGCATATTGTCGAGAATAAGATTCTTGATAAAATTATCCTTATCGAATCTCTCTTTATAAGCCACAAGAAGTCCGGATATCTGGAATGCTATAATCTTGCCTGCCGTGGTATCCTGACCTTCGTTAAATGCAAGAAGAACGAACTCCAGCTGACCTCCGTCGAATATCTTATACATATTACAAGGTCCGTTATACTCTGCCTCCATCTCAGACTCGACGAACTCTATTGTCTGCTTAACGTATTCGTCTGCGCTGTTGGTTGTGGTTGCAAGAACAATACCGTCAGTGTCAAGAACGGCATAATCCTTACTCGTAATATTCTTGACCCCATCAATTGTGCTTTGAAGTATCTGATTAGATATCATAATCCTCCTCCTTATTACCCCTTACATATACATCAATATACACTTTCGACAATTATCGATTGCCGTTTTTTACCTATTTGCACATACTCATATAGAGATTTTAATATATTTTGACAAAAAGATAAAGTGTTTTTTGCTGTTTTTTTATGCAATTTCACATATTTTTCATATTTGGGCCTTGTACCGACTTTGTAACGTATGTGTAATGTCTGCGTAATGCCTCTGTAATGCCTATAAAATGGGAAATGCCCAAGTTGTCTGACAACTCCGGGCAATCTTTTAGAAAATAACTACATCTCAAAAGTCAAGGTGATATGAAATTTTTCTTATATTTTATGAAACATTTACAAAACTTATCCGAAATGAATTAGTTTCCTGCGAGGTTGATTTAGCTTGATTTTTGGTGGATAAAGTGGATAAGTCCGTTTATAACCGTAATTACGTGGGGTTTATCCACAAAAAATATGCCAAAATCTTGTGGATAACTATTTGTGAGATTTTACGTGGCGCGTGAGTATTATTCTTGTTTGTGCATATTTTATAAATCTTCTTGCATCTTCGGACCGAGCACCTGCAATCCAGTGTTATTCTTAAGTCTCATCACCAAGTACCTGCACGCTCATACAGAAAATCGCTTAGCAGGTCTTGGCTGATTCGCCGTTAACCTAATGTCGCTTATAAGGCCTCGGCTTCTCAGGCTTATTATATTACTCTTGTTCCTTAGGTACATCCCATTCCATAGCCTCCTCCAGATATTTATTGTGGAGTTCGAGGATGGCTGACACATCCTGCGGTGCTGATTTCTCGGCAGATTCGTCGGTGAAGTCGTGGTAGCCGAGGCTCTCGGCTATGTTGGCGTAGCACTGTGCCAGACCGAGACGGGGCGCTTTTCCTTGTGACATAATATCAAGAATAGGCTCTGTCTCGTATGCCGCATTATAGAACCACACAATGGCTTCTTCATTATCATTATGTGAAAGGAAGTATTCTCCCAGTTCAAGACATATCTCAGAGCATGGACTTGACACCAGAACCTTCGTAGTATACTTAAGGAAGGATGTATCATTTCCCATAAGACGAGCGGCCTTGGCCAGTATACAACTCAGCTTACACAACTGCTCTTCCGTGACCTTCTGATTAATAAGTATACTTTCGAAAATCTTCGACGCATTTTCAAAATCAGACTTATCACCACACTTAAGTAATTCCTTGGCATACATATTGATAAGGTTATCGCTTAGATATTTATCCTTATTATATGCTTTCTCAAAAATGGAAAAGTCTCTCTTCGAATGGAGCGACTCCGGCATATGGAATATCTCAATATCACTGTCAAATACTACGGGATCTATTCTTACGGTCTCATGAATAGGCTCAATCCATGTGAAATTACGAAGTCTCTTATACAGCTTGGGACGGTATTCCGACTTGGCATTAAGGACAGATGAGCCGCTCTTCTCAACATAGTGCATCTGCACGATCTCTACCTCGGGAACAAGTGCGCTCTTAAGACTCATGAATCTCATTCTGTTGGCATCGTCAATGACTTCATCCGCATCGCCGCTGTAGATATAGTCCATAGTCGCCTTGGAGAAAGCGAAGTTCCTTGCCGCGGCAAAGTCATCTATCCATTTAAAATCATATATCTTATCGGTATACTCCCCGGCGATTTCCTTAGTCTTATCGGTAGAACCCGTATCGACGACGATTATTTCATCCATAAGATTCTTGACACAGTCGAGACAACGCCGAAGGATTTTCTCTTCATTCTTAACAATCATTACAAGACTTATAGTTACCATATGCATTCCCCCTTACTTCATATTATATCACAACTTGTATAATAATATAAAAATCTGTATAATAATCTCAGTAATAAAGGAGTAATATATATTATGGAAGAAAACACACCCAATAAAAAAGAAGACGCTCTCTCAGATGACAAATCTGTGAACGAAACGAAAGCCAAAAAGAACCAACCTTATACAACAAAGCAAAAGGTAATTATCACCCTGGCAATAGTTCTTATACTCGTTGCCATAGCATGGGTTATTTACTTCATTATTGATTACATCAGAGGTCAAAAAACCTACGACAATTTAAGTGACGATTATACCGTTTCCGACACCGGCAAATGGTACGAAATGATGAATGTCGACTTCGCCAGACTGAAGGAGATTAACAAGGATACGAGAGGTTGGCTGTTCTTTGAAAATGAAGATATAAGCTATCCCATCGTGCAAGCAGCCGACGATGATTATTACCTCAACACTTCATTTGAAGGTGCTCCGCTTCGTGCCGGAAGCATATTCCTCGAAGCTTTGAACAAGGGGGATTTCTCGGATAAAAACAGCATCATATACGGACACAACATGAGAGATCAATCCATGTTCGGCAAATTACAGAAGTATAAGTTCGAAGAGAATTACTACAAGGATCACTTGTACTTCCAAGTTATAACCCCCGACAGGAAATACCGCTTCCAGATATTTTCATATAATGACGTAAGTGAGACAAGCGATGTGTATACAATAACATTTGCTACGGATAGGGAGTATGTTGACTTCATAAGAATGGTTAAGCAGTTGTCTCAGGCAAATATTGATGTTCCGAATGTGGCTGAAGAGAATGCCACACCTGACGAGCAGATAATCCAGAATTATAAGAGGCTTACTACACTCTCAACCTGCACATCCCAGGACGATATGAGATTTGTTGTGATAGGAACTCTTGTGGGGGAATATGATACTATAAATAAGAAGCTTATATACGATTCGGTGGAATTCTAAGAGCCTTCTAACATGCGCTTTCAGACCAAGCACCTGCACTCTATTCTTGTTCCTACGTCTCATCACCAAGTACCCGCACGCTCATGACGAAATGTCGCTTAGCGGGTCTTGGCTGATTCGACGTTTGCCTAATGTCGCATAGCAAGTCTTGGATCCTCAAGCGCTTACAGAGGGTATTACTTATAGCACTCCTCCACAAACTTCCTGAGTACCGGTA
Source organism: uncultured Lachnospiraceae bacterium (assembly GCA_905233695.1). Lineage (GTDB taxonomy): Bacteria > Bacillota > Clostridia > Lachnospirales > Lachnospiraceae > RUG191. Next base: position 51,328 of record CAJODN010000005.1, read on the forward strand.
GCGAGCGCTTCACCTTGTCCGTGTCGATACAGTAAGCCATACGGAAATAGTCGGGGCAGCCGAAGGTTCCTCCGGGTACAAGTAAGAGATCGTACTTCATTGCTTTCTTACAGAATGCTTCTGCCGATTCTTCAAGAGCCTTAGGGAATATGTAGAATGTTCCCTGAGGCTTTACTACTTCGAATCCCAAGTCAACTAGTTCATTATATATAAGGTTGGCATTAGTCTCATATACCGATACATCCGACAGCTTAAAGCCCGTCTTATATATGGCTATCTGTTGCGTTGCCGAAGGGCAATTATGACCTATTCCCCTACTTATCTGACCGCATATTACAGATGCAATATCAGCATCGGTACACTTGGGGTTAAACGCAATATATCCTATTCTCTCTCCCGGAAGACTCATACCCTTAGAATATGAATAGCATGAAATCGTATTATCATAGAAGTGACTCGGGTACGGTGTCGTCTTACCGTCGAAGGCTATCTCTCTATATGGTTCATCCGATATTAGGAAAATGTCGTGGCCGTATTCCTTCTGCTTTTCTTCCAAAATCTCCGCTAATCTCTTAAGTGTCTCATCCGAATACATAACTCCCGTCGGATTGTTCGGTGAATTAATAAGAATTGCCATAACGTTAGGATTAAGCATTTTAAGGAATTCATCGAATTGAATCTGGAAATCCTCACATCTTGGCGGAACAACCTTGAACTTGGCTCCCGTCCACTTAATATATTCAACATACTCCGGGAAGAAAGGGGCGAAGCCTATTACCTCATCTCCCGGCTTAGTTACGAGTCTTAGTGCGTGAGCAAGGGCTGACGCCGCACCGTTGGTCATGAAGATATGCTTATCCTCATAGGGAATATCGAATCTGTCCCTAAGCTCTCCCGCAAGATACTTTCTCGCCTCGGTATTACCAAGAGACGGAGAATATCCGTGAATCTCCATAGGATTCATTTCCTTGTAAATGTCAATTACCGCCTTAGTATATTCATCGGGGCAGGGAACAGAAGGATTACCCAAAGTGTAATCGAATACATTATCGTATCCTATCTCTTTTCCTCTCGCTGTAGCATATTCACTAAGCTCTCTAATCACTGATTTGCCTTGTAACATTTTCTTGTATTCTTGATTAATCACTTGTATTTACCTCCCTATTTTGAATCGGTGTCCTACTCTGAACCGTCTGCGTGCCCTGAACCGGTGCATTATTAGGAACTGCCTGTGTACCTTGAACCGGCGAAGTACTTTGCGCGGGTTCATTGGAGTTGCCCGATTCCATAAATGTATGATTAATAAGTCCCATCTGAAGGTTGGGGCTGTAGAAGGGATCTCCCTTCTTAAGCTCATCTCCCAGCTTCTCGACTAATCTGTTGTGAGATCCTTCCGAGCTTATGGCTTCAGATGAATATTTCTTGGCTGTAATTGTCGGGTCGATTATGACTCTGTATCCTCTCTTCCTTGCTCTTATGCAGAAGTCAAGCATCACATCACGGCCGGCAAGAGTCTTATCAAAGCCACCAAGGGCCTTATAAGCTTTCGTACTTATCATACAGAAGTCTCCGTCAACCATTCCTATTTCACGGGGAATAATATTCAGATTATCATATCCGCCATCGCGAAGCTTCACATTATAGAATGCGGGATATATATTACCTTCACTGTCGTAGATATACCCACTGTTCTCGGTGGTCCAGAAGGGCTTGGCGAATCTTACTCCGACCACGGCCACATCCTTTCTCTTCATGTATCCGTACATTTTCTCCAGGTAATGCCTTCCGGACACTTTAACATTGTCACTCTTAAGAAGCATATAATCTTTCTTCCTGAGATTGGCGCCGGAACCGTCATATTCAATCTTCCAGAATCTCTTGGCAGGCTCGCTCTTAAGCTCAGCTTCAATATGATTCCGCTTAAGATATGCCTTGACGGCAGCCATTGACTCTTTATAAATAAGCTCCTTCTTATCAATATCCTCCCCTGTGACGGGACTCTTCATGAAGTTGGGAAATACGGATCGTATAATCCCAGCAATTCCTCCTCCGCCTGTGGGAGTAGTCGAAGCAACACCTGCCCCACTATTCGGAGCAGCTCCACTTTCAGCATTTACTACTCCTTCCACTCCTGAATAAGTCTCCTTATACATATCCGCATACATAATTCTCTTATAATATAGGAATTTCGGAATGTGACTGAACACATACTTTTTCTCCATGCATCTTAAGAGATACTCGTAGAGATATGCTTCCGTTAATACCTCTCGTACCTGCCCCATCTTCTTGATTACATCGCGATTAATAAGAACCGTATCGCCTATGTAATTATTCCGAAGAAAAAGCTCCCTGTTAAAGCTTTGCTTAACATGTATCTTCGTCTTCTCAATTCCTTCAAGGTCAATGTGGTCTGAATACAGCACATCCACATTTCCCATATCCAGAATATAGTCAGCCATCATATAGAGGCAGGACTTGTCAAGCCTGTTATGACAGTCGGTAATAAGCACATAATCGCCCTCCGCAAAATGAAAGCCTATGTTAGTTCCATAGGCTTTACCTGTGCGTTTCTTAAGACGACGATAATGAACTCTGGTATCTTCCGGGAAAAACTCCCTCGTTATCTTCTCAATATCGGGGGAATTATCATCATCAATTATATAAAGCTCCCAGTTATCGTAGTCCTGTGCTACGACGGATTCCAAAAAGTCTCTAAAGAATATTTCTTTTGTATTAGAGCATACCGCTACAATTGTAAAAGAAGTTAACTTCATAAGCTTAACTATTTCGATCCTTTTCCTGATAACACAACCGCAACTGTCTTGAATAGTATCTTGATATCAAGTCCCAAGCTCCAGTTGGCAATGTATTCTGTATCATACTTAACTACTTCTTCAAAATCAGTTATATCGCTTCTTCCGCTAATCTGCCACATACCCGTAAGTCCGGGACGAAATGCGAGTCTCGCCTTGTGATGATACTTATACATCTCGTATTCATCCTCTGTAGGCGGTCTCGTTCCCACAAGGGACATGTCACCCTTAAGGACGTTAAAGAACTGCGGAAGCTCATCGATGGAATACTTTCTCATAACATGACCGACGGGAGTGATTCTCGGATCATTCTCCATCTTGAACATATTACCGTCCATCTCATTCTTCTCCATAAGCTCCTGCTTACGCTTATCAGCGTCCACATACATGGAGCGGAACTTATAGAACTTGAACCGTCGTCCGTTCTTACCTATTCTAACCGACTTATAGAATATAGGTCCCGGAGATGTGGCTTTAATTATTGGCGCAAATACTATAAATGCAATAAATGTAATAATAAGCCCCACAATTGACCCGATAATATCCATCGCCCTCTTGAGGAAGAGCTGTCTCGTACTTGCGATATGCATACTTGTCGTAAGAACAACATAGCTTGCATAATTCTCGAGAACCATATTGGGCATCATGAAGTTAGTATGAACAAGACTGATATGAACGGTTACTCCAAGCTCAACAAGAGTATTGGCAAGAGCTTCCGAACTCGCTCTCGTATTACCGTCAATATATACTTCATCAACAACATGGGTTCTTACATATTCAAGGAAGTCATCTGCATTGGCAACAACAGGTATCCCCTGAATCGTCTGATCCTTCATCTCAACATCTACAACCACAACTCCCGTTACCTTGAAGTCGGTAAACTTATTATGGGCTATCTCCTCCAAGCACCTTTCCACGGTACTTGCTTCTGCCACAACCAGCATCTCCGCCTTGTTCTTATCAAGAAGCTTCTGCCTTCTTATAAGCCTCTTCCACAGAACTCTTGCGAAATACTCGAATATTACAGACAAGATAAAATACGTGAACAAAAGCTGTCTGGAATAGAGCACCGACTGCTTGGTCGCATACATATATATAAGATATACGCCGAATACGATAAAGCAATGGATTACCGTTGACCGAAGCTCCTGGTATTTGTTACGGCGAAGAATACCGGAATATGATTCGGTAAAAAATATTGTAAATATGTCGATAAGGACAAGGGCAATTGCCATTCTGATATAGAGGTCTACGTCGACCGGTATATCGGAATCGAAGCTCCACTCGAATCGCCATAAGTACGCTATGAATAAGGCCAGTAGCATACATGCGATGTCAATTATGGTGAAGTCTAAGTGCTTGACCCAACTTCTTTTTTTCTTACTGTACATAGTCTAACTCCAAAGAAGCATATACCCTGCATCTTCGGACCGAGTACATGCACGCTCATGACGAAATGTCGTATGCGCACCCCGAACGGGGTGTGCCGGTAACTTAGCAGGTCTCGGCTCCCAAGATGCTTGTATTATAACTCAACATTATTAGCCTTAAGAAGCTCCCTCGCGCTGTCAAGGGAGTCAACCCCGTGCAGATTCTTAATGGGTGCGAATTCCTTCTCGCGTACGACTTCGTAGGGGACGCTTCCCGACATCTTGGCTACCATGTCAACTACAAGTGTCTCGAATTTATATCCGTTAGGCTCGGTAGGCTTGATAAGGTTACCGTCTCCGTCAATATACGGAATCTTCTTCTCAACCACATGAACAGGCATCCTCTCTTCCATAATTTCTTCCAGTCTCGACACCTTGAAAATGTAATTAAGAATTACGCCGTAAGCATAGAGATAGTCACCTGTCTCATCCTTTGCCTCAGCCATTTCTTTACTAAGCTCATAATATTCAACAATGTAAGGCTTATTATCCTTAAGGCAGAGCGCACCCATCTTCTCGTATGCGTCAACCTTATGAACAACCTTGCTTCCGGAATCTGTTCCCGAGAGGAGTGTGGCTCCGAAGAATGCGGGATCGCCGATACGTTGGAGTACGTTATCTACCGCGAATATATTAAGCCACTCTACGCCTCTTTTTCTTATATCTTCAACAAGGCCGGCTTTATGAAGTGATGAGAACCAACCGCCGTTACCGTTAGGAGATGTGGCAAGTCGTCCGGGCTCTTCAAGAAGTATCTTACCGTCAAAGTCAACTGCAACAGCCATTTCCTGTACGAAGAACTTGACATATTCCTTGGGATAGCCAAAGTAATTCTTCTCTTCGAAGAACCTTATTGTCTCATCATTATTCTTCTCGGACGTCATTATATAAAGCGGAATATACGCACCCGCTTCACTTGTTACATCCATAAGATTATTAATAAGGCAATTGAAGATACAGAGGTCTCTGTTAACACCTACGTTAAGCTCGCCCTTAGGCTTATCAAGACCGAGTCTCGTACCCATTCCTCCCGCAAGAAGAACGGCTCCGAGCTTTCCTTCCTTAATTGCATCTATTCCGACTTTGGTGAATTCGTCTCTTCTCTTTTCTATCTCAGCTATGGTAGTCGCACCGAGAGGAGATATCTCACCTTCGTCCTCTTCCCACTCCTGACCAACAAGTGCGATCGTCTCCCAATCTATCTCAGATACCTGTCTTAACAATTGCTTCTGCAGATCAGCGGACAACTCATCAAAGCCATTTAAGACATGTTCCTGTCCGTGTTCCTTTAATATCTCTAACGCAGTATTTTTATCCATGTTACCCCTTTTAATACCTCCCCATAATAATAAGAGTATTCTACCATATTTGCAAAATAAAGTCTACTAAAGCACAACATAATGTGGAAAGCGTGCCTATTATACATACATTTACACAAAAACACACCGACCTTGGAAAAACCGCGGTCGGTGCTTAAAATCTCTCCTATTACGGAATAAATTACTTTTTCTTCGGCTTATTAACCTTAACCTTGTCAAGATGCCATATATCCTTAACATACTCTTCAATAGTACGGTCAGATGAGAACTTACCTACATTGGCAACATTAAGAATTGCCTTCTTGGCCCAGCCCTCTTCATCGCGATATGCTTCTTCAACCTTAGACTGTGCCTCAGCATATGATCTAAAGTCTGCAAGAACGAAGTATGTATCGGCAAACTGTGTAACCTCAGTATTAAGAAGCGAATTATAAAGCGGTCTGAAGAGCTCCGGATCTGTAGGGCTGTAGAATCCGTTAATAAGCTGCATAAGAACCTTTCTTATCTCCATATCGCTATTGAAGATATCCATAGGATTATAATCTCTCTTAGCTTCGTGCTCAATAACTTCATCAGCGCTCATACCGAAGATAAAGGCATTCTCCTCGCCCATCTCTTCTACCATCTCAACATTAGCTCCGTCCATAGTACCGATTGTAACGGCACCGTTAAGCATGAACTTCATATTACCTGTTCCGGATGCTTCCTTAGAAGCTGTTGAGATCTGCTCTGATACGTCAGCTGCCGCAAATATCCATTCAGCATTAGATACTCTGTAATCCTCGATAAATACAACCTTAATCTTACCGTTAATTGACTCATCGCTGTTAATTACTTCAGCAACGTTATTGATAAGCTTAATTGTAAGCTTGGCAATTCTGTAGCCTGCTGCCGCCTTGGCTCCGAATATAAATGTTCTCGGATAGAACTCCATCTCCGGATGTTCCTTTAACTGGTTATAGAGATACATTACATGAAGGATATTGAGAAGCTGTCTCTTATATTCATGAAGTCTCTTAATCTGAACGTCGAAGATTGATCTGGGATCTACATCAACACCGTTATGCTTCTTGATATACTTGGCAAGACGAACCTTATTCTGATACTTGATATTCATAAATTCATGCTGGAATCTCTTGTCGTCGGCATAAAGCGCTAAGTTCTTCATCTTAGAAAGATCAAGAATCCAGTCATCACCGATTCTGTCAGTAACCCAATTAGCAAGCATCTGATTACCGTGAAGTAAGAATCTACGCTGTGTAATACCGTTAGTCTTATTATTGAATTTATCGGGATACATCTCGTAGAAGTCCTTAAGTGATTCCTTCTTAAGAATCTCAGTATGAAGAGCGGCAACACCGTTAACGGAATGACCTGCAGCGATAGCAAGGTGTGCCATCTTAACCTGTCCGTCCTGAACGATTGCCATTCTTGCAACTCTGTCCTCGTCATCGGGGAACTTATTCTCAATCTCGATTACGAATCTTCTGTTGATCTCTTCAACAATCTGGTAAATTCTCGGAAGAAGTCTTGAGAAGATTTCGATAGGCCATTTCTCAAGTGCCTCTGCCATAATTGTATGGTTAGTATAAGCACAAGTCTTAGTTGTAACAGCCCATGCTTCGTCCCACTCAAGTCCCTTCTCATCCATAAGGATTCTCATAAGCTCTGCAACCGCAAGCGTAGGGTGAGTATCGTTCATCTGAATTGCAACCTTCTCATAGAGCTTACGGATATCATCATGACCTTGAAGATATCTGTCAACCGCTCTCTGAAGTGATGCAGATACGAAGAAATACTGCTGCTTTAATCTAAGCTCTTTACCTGAGATATGTTCATCATTGGGATAAAGTACCTCAACAAGGTTACGAGCAAGGTTCTGATCCTCAACAGCCTGATAATAATCACCCTTATCAAATGACTCAAGCTTGAATTCTTCCTTAGGCTCGGCATCCCATATCATAAGTGTGTTAACCATATTGTTGTTGTAACCAACGATAGGCATATCATATGCAACAGCCATTACCGAACTGTAGTCATCATGAATAAACTCTGTGCTTCCGTCTTCCTTCTGCTCAGCTCTGATATAACCGCCGAACTTAACCTCGTAGCTATACTCAGGTCTCTTGAGCTCGAATGGATATCCGTCCTTAAGCCAATTATCGGGAACTTCCTTCTGATATCCGTCCTGTATCTTCTGCTTAAACATACCGTATCTGTAACGGATACCACATCCGTAAGCAGGATAATTAAGTGTTGCAAGGGAATCTAAGAAGCAAGCGGCAAGTCGACCGAGACCACCGTTACCGAGAGCGGGATCCGGCTCTTCATCTTCGATAGCATTAATATCGAATCCAAGCTCCTCGAGTGCATCGCTAATATTATTGTACTCTCCAAGGTTAATAAGGTTATTGCCGAGAGCTCTACCCATAAGAAATTCCATAGACATATAATATACAATCTTAGGGTCTTGTTCTCTTATAGACTTCTCTGTTGCAAGCCAATTGCTTATAACCTCATCCTTAACGGTAAGCGCTACTGCCTGATATACTTCCTGTGTGGAAGCTCTCTCGAACTCCTTTCTATATAATCTTCTTACGTTTTCTTCAACTTCTTTCTTAAAAGCCTTCTTATCAAACGACTTCTCTAACATGTGTTTTCCTCCTTTTATCTCTTCACGTGTCAGACTTTCTTAACAGAGAGTGTAACATCCTCTTTGTTAATACTCCACTCTTTAGTATAGCCTTCTTTAGTACCTTGTGTCAATGAATTTGCAAGTACCTCTGTTTTTATCGTATCGCTATTTCTCTCGAAAATGCCGTTAATACGTTCATTTCCGGCATATCCGACCTCGATATGATCCATAACTTCGAATCCTGCTTCCTTACGCATTGTCTGGAGCTTACTTATAATCTCACGAACGAAGCCTTCCTCGATAAGCTCCTCTGTAAGGTTGGTATCTACAACAACCGTAACTTCATTATCACCGTCGGTTACGAAGCCTTCCATTTCACTCATTGTTATAAGTAAATCTTCCTCGGTAAGCTTAATTGATACGTCAACCTCCGGAAGCTCGATATGACCTTTCGCCTTAAGTGTCTCATAAGCCTTGTTACCATCAAGCTTAGATAGGGACTCTTGTATTCCCTTAAGGAATTTACCGAACTTAGGTCCTACCGTTCTAAGCTGTGGCTTGAATATATAAGTTGTGAAGGCAGATATGTCATCTGTGAAATGTGCTTTCTTGATATTAAGCTCGTCTTCGATAATGCTAACGAAGTAATCCGGAAGACTCTCATTTGTCTTAATAAACATCTGGCCGAGAGGCTGTCTGTTCTTAATATTGGCGCTGTTCCTGCAAGCTCTTCCGAATACAACAATCTTAAGAAGAAGACTCATATTGTTCTCAAGTTCTTCATCAATCCACTCTTCATTGGCCGTTGGGAAATCACATAGGTGAATTGACTCGGGAGCATCCTTATCCACAGAGCATACAAGGTTACGATAAATCTGTTCTGTCATAAACGGAATCATTGGAGCTGCGGCTTTACATATCTCAACGAGCGCCGTATAAAGCGTCATATATGCATTAATCTTATCCTGCTCCATTCCCTTCGCCCAGAATCTCTCACGGGAACGACGAACATACCAGTTAGACATATCATCTACGAAGGATTCCAGTGTCCTTGCAGCTTCCGGTATTTTGTAATTACCCAGGTTATCATCCACATCCTTAATTGCTGAGTTAAGACGCGAAAGAAGCCACTTATCCATAACGGACAACTTATCATAAAAAAGAGAATACTTCGATGCATCAAAGTCATCAATGTTAGCATACAATACGAAGAATGCGTATGTATTCCAAAGTGTTCCCATGAACTTACGCTGACCTTCCTGCACTGCTTTTCCATGGAATCTGTTGGGAAGCCATGGTGCAGAGTTAACATAGAAGTACCATCTTATGGCGTCGGCGCCGTACTCTTCAAGGGCTTCGAAGGGATCAACCGCATTGCCCTTGGACTTCGACATTTTCTGTCCCTTCTCATCCTGAACGTGGCCGAGAACTATAACATTTTCATAAGGAGCCTTATTAAAGAGAAGTGTTGACTCCGCCATCAGAGAATAGAACCAGCCTCTTGTCTGATCCACTGCCTCTGATATGAACTGTGCCGGGAACTGCTCCTCGAATAAGTCCTTATTCTCGAAAGGATAGTGATGCTGAGCGAATGGCATGGCGCCTGAATCGAACCAGCAGTCAATAACCTCCGGAACACGATGCATCGTCTTACCGCAATCGGGGCATGTAAATGTTATCTCGTCAATGTATGGTCTGTGTAATTCACATTTTGCATCTTCAGGATTACCGCTAAGCTTAGCAAGTTCCTCACGGGAACCAACTGACACCTGATGTCCGCAATCTTCACACTCCCAGATATTAAGAGGCGTACCCCAATATCTGTTACGAGAGATTCCCCAGTCTTGAATATTCTCAAGCCAATCACCGAAACGTCCTTTACCGATTGATTCGGGAATCCAATTAACCGTATTATTATTCTTAATTAAGTCATCCTTAACCTCAGTCATCTTGATAAACCAAGATTCGCGAGCATAGTAGAGAAGCGGTGTATCACATCTCCAGCAATGAGGATAATCATGCTCGAATTTCGGTGCATCGAAGAGAAGCTTTCTGCTTGACAGATCTTTAATAACTTCGGGGTCACAGCTAACAGCACCCTTCTTCATCTCCTCTTCCGTAGGCTTAGCTCTCATTCCTCCGAAGGGAGATTCATCAAGCATAACACCTTTTTCATCAACCATCTGAACGAGAGGAAGGTCGTATTTTCTTCCGACCTTGGCATCGTCTTCACCGAATGCGGGAGCAATATGTACAATACCCGTACCATCTGACATTGTTACATAATCATCACATGTTACATAGAATCCCTTCTTATGCTGATTCTCTGCAACCTTAGCCGCACACTCATATAAAGGCTCGAACTCTTTTCTCTCTAAGTCCGTTCCCTTGAATGTCTCTAAGACTTCATAGGCATCCTTAGGGTTAGCGTTCTCGTCTTCAAGAAGCTGACCGAGCACCTTATCGGCAAGTGCTTCAGCGATATAATATGTATAGCCGTCAACAGCCTTAACCTTGATATATGTTTCATCCGGGTTAACGCAGAGAGCCACGTTACTTGGAAGTGTCCAAGGTGTTGTTGTCCAGGCGAGGAAATATGCGTCTTCTCCCACACATTTGAACCTTACAACAGCAGATCTCTCCTTAACCGTCTTATATCCCTGTGCTACTTCCGCGGATGAAAGAGGTGTACCGCAACGAGGACAATAAGGAACAATCTTAAAGCCCTTATATAGAAGCTTCTTATCCCATATTTCCTTAAGCGCCCACCATTCAGACTCGATGAAATCATCATGATATGTAACATAAGGATTATCCATATCGGCCCAGAAACCTACCGTTCCTGAGAAATCCTCCCACATACCCTTGTATTTCCAAACGGACTCTTTACATTTATCAATGAATGGCTCTATTCCGTATTCTTCGATCTGATCCTTACCGTTAATTCCGATAAGCTTCTCAACCTCTAATTCAACGGGAAGACCGTGGGTATCCCAGCCCGCTTTACGAGGCACATACTTACCCTTCATTGTCTGATATCTGGGAATCATATCCTTGATTACACGAGTAAGAACGTGGCCGATATGAGGCTTTCCGTTAGCCGTCGGCGGTCCGTCATAGAAGGTATATGTCTCGCCTTCTTTTCTGGAGTTCATACTCTTATTGAAAATGTCATTTTCTCTCCAGAACTTTTCTACCTGCTTCTCACGATCTACAAAATTAAGATCAGTTGAAACCTTTTCGTACATTGCTTTTCTCCTTTTATCTACTGTATAGTTGTAAGCCCCATACTCATCATGGTGCTCATGAACATGTTCACAAACGCTTCGTTACTCATAAGAAGAGTCATACAAACAATAAGAACTACTATTGAAGCAAGTGCGGTAACGATTCCCGCTATTGCCATTCCCCGAGCCGTGCCACGTCGAAGCGAAACGACACCGAATATAATGCTTAGGCTCGATGTTATTATATTGAAAATGCTACAGAAAAGCGTAAGCGATATTACACCAAGGACAAGTGATGCAACGCCTAAGCCTTTACCTTTTGCAATAAGCTTGTCATTACTTAAAGCAACGTTACTCTTCGAATCTTCCCTGTCACGAATATCCTGTAGATTCTCTTGAAGACCTTGCGCTCTTCTTTCTAACTTCTCCTGAAACGACAACTCGCCGGACGCCTTATCGATTGCAGTCTTAGACAACTCCTTACTGATGTCTTCATCGGCCACAAGATTAATGGTGCTATCCTCAACAATCTCTCCCGTTACGGTTTCGTCGAGGAACCTGCCCTTCTTCTCCGATCCGCCGGCTTTACTTATATCTTCTTTTTCCTCATCAACGAACATAAAACTGTTGTCCGTTACCTTTTTATCAGCCATAATACTCTCTTCTTAATTCCAAACAAAAAGCCACCTATGATATATTACCATAAATGGCTGAAATTTCAACTATTTGTGTCTTCTTACATTTATCTTTGAAAGTCTCAGTAACTATTTAAGCTCAAGATATTTCTCCCAGTAAGACAGGGAAGTGTATTCTTTCTTCCGTTCTCTCCACTCTCTTGACACTCTGTCATGCTTAAGATATATCATCGCCATAGTCTTAAGATACTTAAAGAAGATTCTGAATGCCTCCTTATAGCTTTTTTCTGTCATAAAGCCCGCTTCTCTGTTCTCATCATAGAGGTAAATCTTCCTTGCTCTGAATGCAAGTCCAACATCCTCCAGGCTACATATCCTTGTATAATCCTTAGCGGGGAGAAGCCAACAAAGAGCGGATTTTATGTAGATATCCCGCGGAAGATCCTTTGCCTTCTCATCTCTCATCTTAGATAAGTCAATTCCCGTAGGCTCTGTAAATTCATAATTAAATCTCGTAAGCTCCTTATGATTCTCGATAGGATCCAGATTCATAAAATAATCGGGGCCTTTATAATAATCCTCCAGTGCATAGAATATACAGTCAATTACCTGATATCTGTAGCGCATCATATTACCGATTACGCCACGAGTGATATGATTCATAACTTCGTATGCGGTAGGCGCATCCTCTTTATCGCACATACAGATAAGATCATTTCTGACATCATAATAATTCATTGCGGTAGACGCCTTGCCGGGTCCCTGGGGATGCCATACGCTGATACCGTTAAGAAGAATTGTTCCGTTCTTCTCATTACGCATACCGTATTCAACGTCATCTCTGTGAATAAACACGGGAAGCGGAAGATTGTCTTCTCTTATGTAGCTTACCGGGATACAGCAGTACCACCAGCCGTTGAAGTTCATAGGATTCTCAACTTCGTTAGCCGCCACCGCATCGGGATTCCTCATGTCCCAGAGCTGGTTAAATGATTGAATTACAACCTGTCTGTATGCTGCTCCGGCTTCGAATTGAAGATATCTTCTGTCAAGCTCGAAGAGCTCTCCGCCTACCATGGCTTTCGAATACTCTTCTTTTAAATATTTAAGGAAGAGATAATTTCTAAGAAGCACTTCGGCATTAAGAACGATATCGTCATCCATTAGAATTACATGAGATAATTTCGTAGGCTGTCTGTAAAGAACCGCTTCTATCATATCTCTTGTGAATCCGCCTGCACCACCCACATTCCTGTTAGGGAAGAGATGCACCTTATCACATTTAAATGTGTCATCAGGAAGTGTCTGTCCGTTATCGGACACGAATACCTCAACGCTATCCTTCATAACGGATTCTTTATTATTAATTATTTCATCAACTACCTGATTGACATTTCTTGTAACGAATTCTTCTCTCTTGAAGGTGCATATACAGAGCGCAAGATTAACATCATTTTTACTCTCTGTCTCCGTTATATATTCTCCGCCGTAGAGAACAGCGTCCTCTAAGGCTTCTATTTTAATGTATATTATCCCCTCGTAATTGAGATTCGGAAATGTTACCGTTACGCCGTCATCTGTCTTTTTAGTCTCACATCCAATCTCTCTTCTCGATGCCTTCTTAAAATAGTACCTGTCCTTCGTATCGTCCGTAGGCTCACCCTCGTGATAAGAATTACCCACAGCGTTATACGCCTTTATCTTAACATTTCCCTTAATATTAAGATGCAAAGACAAGTCGTCAATATACGTATACTTTCTCCATTTCCCGATGGAAAATGCGTTGAAATAAGACTGGAGCGATACTTTGTCTCCCTTGGGAATTACAAAGCCGCCTTTTTTGTATCTATCGGCGTAAAGCTTATTTCTTCCTTGAAGTTCTTTACCTTCTTTTCTTTCGAATCTCTTCCTTGTAAGTCTTACGGGACAGTCTTTCTTAATATTTCTGCTGTGAAAGTACATTTCCCATTCATTACACACTTCTTCCTTTGGAAATAAAATTTTCTGAATTACCATAAGTCAGTCCCCTTTTATTCTTTATTATCGTTTGTATTATCTGCGACATTTTGCGAACTATCATCTTCAGCGCCTTCCGTATCGCCCTCCGGATTATCTTCTTTCTTTTTCTTGAAGTTACGTTCTATAAAGCCTCTTATAAGCTTCATGGTTTCGCCCCAGAGAATCTTGAATTCTTCCGTCCGACCAAAGAGCAGAAGAATAATTCCGTTATAGACTACGGTACACGCAATTATCTTAAGAACAACCTCTAAGATTCCGCCCATAGAGATAAAATGACATACGAAATAAGTAAGTCCACCTACAACTATAGTTGTTAATGTATATTTTGTAAATAGCCCGAAATAGTGGCGCACCTTTCTGTGGAAGCCGTATTTATAGGTGACAAGCGGTTCTATCCAGAAGCAGGTAGTCATTGTGCTGACCAAGGTTCCTATCATAACGCCGATAGCACCTATCTGAATAACAAGAACAATCGACACAACCAGGTTAATAATTACTTCCGCTATAGGCTTGTACCTATCATACCAATAAAGTCCCATTGCGTCTCTGAATGTAAGTATTACACGACGCATACCGCCCATGTAGAAATTGGCAGTAAATACAAGAAGCATTGCCATCGGTATAACAAGCTCCTCCGCCGGCTTTCCCGCAATAGATGCCCATGTCTCCATAAAAGGCGTGAACACCACCATGAAGCCCACCGAGCAAAAGCTGTATAGCCAGAAACACAGAAACTGAAGTGTCTTATATACCCGGAAGATGCTTTCATCATCTTCTTCCACGGTGAGATTACCTATACTTGCGGTAAATGCGCCGAAGAGTCCGTTAAGTGCCGTAATAATACTTGCCTGTATCATCTGGTAATTGGACAGCATTCCGACTATGGTTACACCCACGGCAGTAGACATAATGAGATTATCGGTATTGTTAACAACCACATCTCCCAACTTATGAAGGGACATGGCACCCACATTTTTGAAGACTTCCTTCCGGGTTTCTTTAGAAGGAAGTTCCTTCCGATTCTCCTTTAGATACGGGTACATCTTATTGGCTTTATTCGCCACCACAAAGTTGGTCAAAATACTGCAGCCGATCTGAATCACAAGATATAATATAAAGTTCTCGAATGCAAGAAGAACTATTATCTGAAGTATAAACTGTGTTGTTGTAAATATGGTATTGTAAAATGTTCCTATATAGCTCTTCTGATGTCCGTCGATTATGGCACGTTTGTAGCCCCACATATATGACACGACAGTGTTGGCAAGATAGAGAATATATATAAATGTTATACCTTCTATATCAGGCTGATCTTTTAAAAAGAAATCCAGAAAAGGTATAAGACAAAGACCTGCAATACCGACGAATCCTCCGACTACTGTATACATAATACGGTAGAGATTCATGAACTGCCTTATTCTGGTCTCATCCTCACAGGCTATAGGCTCATACAAGAAATAATTCATGGCGACGCCGATACCAAGTTCCGACAAGGACAGAACCGACAAAATATTGGTAAATACGCCGTTAATTCCAAGGTAGGCCGCCGAGAACACATGGATGAAAATCGTTCTTGTAATAAAAGAAAGTATTAAGTTGATTGTATAGCTTCCGGTATTAGCCAGAAAGTTAATAAAGGAATTCCTTGTTCTCATTATATTTTCAACCTATATATCAATCTGTATCTTGAAAAAATGTCTCCTAAGTCGCATAATGTACCTATGGATAACAAATTACTCATAAGCGCCGTTGTGCCTATTTTTAACACACCGGAGAAAAACCTTAAAGAATGTATCGATAGCATTATACACCAAACGTACGAGAATTTCGAACTAATCCTTGTGGACGATGGTTCTGAGGCTTACTTAGCTTCTTTATGCGACGACTATGCCGCATCTGATTCCAGAATCAAAGTGATTCATCAAAAAAATTCCGGCGTCAGCGCCGCCAGAAATACCGGTATTAAAAATGCTACCGGAGATATTCTCACCTTCGTAGACTCGGATGACAGTCTTAAAAGCGAAGCCTGGGCTCTCTCTATCGACGCCCTGGAAAAATATAACGCCGACTGCGTAGCATTCGGCTGGACTGATTATTGTGAACTGGATACATATATTCAAAAAATCACCGATGAAATAACGGTTATTGATTCTCACAAATTCCAAGTTGAAGTGGGAAGCGACAATTATAAATGCGGTGGTGGCTATCCCTGGAACAAACTATGGCGAATGGAAAGCCTTACCAAAGGCGGTGCGTCTATTCCCGAATTCGATCTTAACCTCAATATGTACGAAGACAAATTATGGGTTCTTCAGGCTGCCAATAATATTGACACTGTCGTTCTTCTTCCGGAACTTCTGTATAACTATACATTTGTGGCATCAAGCATCACTCAGACAGAGGAACAGCGAATCCCTCGCCTTCTTGTGGCTTACGATGCCTATAAGATAATTCTTGATTATCTTGAAAATGTTAATGATGAAGCCTACGTTATGGCGTATAATTTCTGCTTTGAATTCACCAATAACGATATTCGTTTTCTTAGCGAGAATAAGGCCAAACATAAGGATCAAATAAAGAAATCCAAAAGGGCGTTGAAAAGGCTTTGTAAAAGGATACGTCCGAGGACGCTATATGTTCCTATATGGAGTAGGGATTTCTTTATATGGTTTGTGTACCACTACTTCTAATCTTGCTCCTTCGGATTGAAGACCTGCACGAAAATGACGAAATGTCTCTTAGCAGGTCTCGGCTCCTCAGTCGCTTACTTAACGTACCTAACTTTCGGCTTAAAGAAGATTCCCGCAGCGAGACCTTTCAACATAATCCTAAGGCGCTTGGTCTTGTTGTCCTTGGCGCGAATTATAACTCTTATTGCGTTAAGAACAAAGCCTGCCACATATACAAAAAGTTCACCCGAGCCCTTATCTCTTGCCGTAGCGAAGTCGTTACGATATGCATAGAAGTATCTGTCTATTCTTCCGATCTCATCCTCCGTAATATTAGATCCGGAATTGGTGGCCATCTTATGAACCACTTCCGATTCAACTACATTATAACAGTTGCGATGGTCTGAGATACGTGATGTATATTCCTTATCATCTCCCCATATAAAATACTCTTTCTTCGGCAGTCCCAATCCCTTAACAGCATTAACGTTAAAGAGAAGTGATACGAAGGTTGCCGCCTTAACGGGCATAAGGCCTCTTCGCATGCAAAGCCTGTCCGCCTTGGTGTCAGGTCTCTTCACAGTCTGCCTGTTCATCTTGCAATACGTTCCGTCAGTCCAACGTACGGTAGATGACAAGAACCCGAATTCACCACCCAGCGCTTCGGCACCGTCAAGAAGTTTCGTAAGAGAGTCCTTATTAACGATAGTGTCATCATCCATAATCCAGATGTATTTATAGCCCTTGTGAACGACATAGTTCATGCCTGCGGCGAAACCGCCTGCGCCACCGATATTCTTCTTAAGGCGCTTGTAGGTGACGGCTGGGCCGAGTAAGTCTTTTATGAAGTCCTTCGTGCCATCCGTACTTGCATTATCTATTATGTAAATATCTGACTTTACTTCAGAGTCGAGTAGTGCTTGGATGCACTCTCTAAGCAGCTCTTTTCTATTATAGGTTACAACTATTGTAGCTACTTCGTTCATGTTATTATCCTTCCTGCGGTAAGTAATCCTCATTCTTACCAAGATTACCTTCTATACAATCTCTTATAACTTGTCTTAGCATCTTAAGATTATATACGCCCTGCTCTCGCTTGTCACCGTTAAGACACATCAGGAGGCTTCCCAGATAGAATACAAAGTACTCCATCAGTATAGCGGTTGTTGTAATACTACCAAGGTGTCTCTTGGCGCAGTCGTATCTGTTACGATATCCGTAGTAATGCTTCCAGCTTATGCGACCGAGTATCGAGCCGGTCTTATAGTTAAGTACCGTTTTATGGTTAAGTCTTGCCTTGGGAAGCAGCGTTATCCCGCCTTTAATTCGAAGACAGAATTCCGAATCATCATACCATATAAAGTATTCCTCCATCGGAAGCCCGATTCTCTTAAGTTCATCTCCTCGTATCACAAGCCCACAAAATGTGGCAAAGTCAATCTTACGCGGTCTGTTATACATTCCCCTCGGAACCTGGCGCTCCCAGAATATAACCTTAAGCGTAAGCCATCTTCTGTGATATGTATCAACGGCACCCTCCGTGTATACAGATCCTGCGAAGGCATTGCATTCTTCGTTCTTCTCTGCGAACTTAACTATCTTCTTCATATAGTTCTTCTCAATCATTGCATCATCATCAATGATAAGAATGTAATCAAAGTCCTCTTTCGTCGCAATGGAAAGTGCCTTGTGAAATCCGCCGGCGCCACCCAGATTAGTATCCGAATGATACGGCTTAACTCGCTTATCCTTAAGATTGTCAAGATACTCTTTTGTGCCATCATCACTATTGTTGTTAACAACAATAACGCTGTCCATTTCCTGACTTTGATTAAGCACACAATCTAAGCACTCTTTTAGGAGATTTATCCTATTATATGTTACAATTACAGCTCCTATCTTCATCAGTTTTCTCCACAATACAGGTAACAGGTTCTACCGAATAACGCAAATGCCTTTGTTGCCAAGACCGGCTAAGCGATTCTTCGTATGAGCGTGCCGGTACTTGGAACAAAGGCACTGATAACACCTAGGCACCTGTTACCCCAATAATTATATTATCTGTTACTGTACATATCATCATAATACTTCTGATAATCACCGCTTGTCACGTTGTTCATCCACTCTTCATGCTCGAAGAACCAAGCAATTGTCTTCTTGATTCCTTCCTTGAACATTGTCTCAGGCTCCCAGCCAATCTCAGCCTTAATCTTATCGGGAGCAATGGCATATCTTCTGTCGTGACCTTTTCTGTCTTCCACGTATGTGATTAAATCAGTGCTTACATTATCTCTTCTGGGATCGCCTTCCGGAAGCATCTCAAGAAGTGTCTCAATAATAATATTGATAATCTCTATATTCTGCTTCTCGTTATGACCGCCGATATTATATGTCTCGAAGAGCTTACCCTTCTCTTGAACCATATCGATTCCCTTGGCATGATCGTCAACGTATAACCAGTCACGTACATTCTTACCGTCACCGTATACGGGAAGCTTCTTACCCTGAAGCGCGTTATTAATAATAAGTGGTATAAGCTTCTCAGGGAACTGGTAAGGTCCGTAGTTATTAGAACAGTTGGTAATATTAGCAGGGAACTTATATGTATCCATGTACGCTTTTACAAGTAAATCAGATCCTGCCTTACTTGCTGAATATGGGCTATGAGGATCATAAGGAGTTGTCTCATAGAAGTAAGCGTTAGGATCGTCATCAAGTGTTCCGTACACTTCATCTGTAGATACGTGGAGGAACTTCTTTCCTTCCTTAAATGTTCCGTCTTCGTTCTCCCATGCTGCCTTGGCGCAGTTAAGCATCACAGCCGTACCGATAACATTGGTCTGAACGAACACTTCAGGATTCTTAATACTTCTGTCAACATGAGACTCTGCTGCGAAGTGAACTACTCTGTCGATATCGTTCTCTTCGAAGAGCTTAGAAATAGCTTCCTTGTCACAGATGTCGGCTCTGACAAATGTGTAGTTGTCTCTGCCTTCTAAGTCTTTAAGATTCTCGAGGTTGCCGGCATATGTAAGTTTGTCGACGTTGATAATTCTGATTTCGTTATCGTATTTGCGGAACATATAATGGATATAGTTACTTCCGATAAATCCTGCTCCACCTGTTACCAAATAAGTTCTCATGTTGTTGTTCTCCTTTTAAAAAATTATAATGATATCTTAAGGTACAAACGCCCCAATACACTCGTCACCTTACGTATCAGTACGCTCAGCTCCACCTGCCACTTTTTAAGTCCAAGCTCGAGCGCGTATTTCTCAACAAGTCGACGGTGCTCTTCGATGTATACATCTTCCTTACCGCCACCTAGGACCTCCCCCGTATTGGAGTCGTCTCTTATACGGAAAAAGTTAAGCGGCTTATGTATGATATAGATTGTACCATAATTATATAATTTCATAAAGAAATCATAATCAATAATATAATGAAAGCTTTCGTCGAAGCCTCCAAGCTTATCGTATACCGACTTCCTTATCATATTGGCAAGGGGTGCACCGAGATAATCTCTCGTGAAAATGGAGAAGCGAGATGCCCTCTTTCCTTCCACAAGCCCTGCCTTATGGTACCTTCTGTAGTAGCCCTTGGACTGACCATGAACGTCAATAAATTCCGTATCGGATGACACGAGATTCACGTTATCGTATTTCTCCATAATAAGAACTTCTTTCTCGATAAGTCTTCTATGGATCAGGTCATCGGCACACACAAGCTTAATATACTTGCCGGAACACAGGCTTAAGCATTTATTCCAATTACCTGCCATTCCCAAATTGGTGTCATTCGAATACACTTTAAGACGCTTATCGTTAACAGTCTTAACGACGTCAACGGTGTTATCCGATGACGCATCGTCTACAACAATTAGCTCGATATTCTTATAGCTTTGACTAAGTATACAATTGATTGTCTCCAGTATGTAATCCGCATTATTGTATGCAGGAATACATACGGATACCAATGGTTTATTACTCAACGGTTTCTAACCTTTCTACACATTTCATATAGGAAATGTGTTATCTTACTCAGGCATATTGGCAAGATAATAGTCAAGTGCCTCTTCCCAGGTTGCCATAGAGAAATCACTCGTTACTTCCTTAAGATGAGCATTCTCTAAGATAGAGTATTTCGGTCTGTTGGCTGCTGCGGGATTAATCTTAGCGTATTCTTCGCTGGTCACATGATTAACCTTCGTCTTCACATTACATTTCTTATAAAAAGCCTCTGTAAAGTCAGCCCAATTGGTATCGCCTTCACAAGTAGCGTGGAAGATACCGTAGTTCTCTGTTCCCTCCAGGAAATGTATCATCTTAGAGAGCTCAACAGCAGAAGTAGGCGTTCCTCTCTGGTCTGATACAACCGATACTTCATCGTGAGTCTTAGCAGCGTTAAGCATGGTCTTAACGAAGTTCTTGCCGTCGCCATAGAGCCATGCGGTACGAAGGATGAAATACTTCTCGGCGTTCTCCTTAACGAAGTTCTCGCCCGCAAGCTTAGTTCTTCCGTACGCAGATACAGGGTTAGGCTCGTCAGTCTCGACATAAGGTCTTGTGCCGTCACCCGGGAATACGTAGTCGGTGGAAATGTGTATAAGCTTAATATCTCTTTCCTTAGCTACGATTGCAAGGTTCTTAGGACCAACAGCGTTAGCCTGATATGCCACGTCTTCCTTCTCTTCGCAACCGTCTACATTGGTAAATGCAGCACAGTTAATAATAACGTCGGGCTTTGTCTCCTCGGCCACCTTTCGAACGGCATCAAGGTCTGATATGTCGAGCTTGATAACGCCCTCCATATCCAGCATGTCCGTTTTGATAAACTCTACGCTATCGCCGTACTCGTTTTGGATAGCACGACCTAATTGTCCGTTACAACCTGTAACTAAAATCTTCTTCATAAACGCCTCCTTTTTTATCTTGCATCAAGTCGTATAACTATGTGGCCTCGCTGGTTATTCTTCCATATATTATACAACTTGACGCCTGCTATACTACTAGAATATCCTGTTCATCGCCGAGAATATACCTCGTATACCCGCCCTGGTGATGTTGGAGCTTATGCCCACTCCATAGGTCACCTTACCACTCTTCGAATTCTTCATCTTGATATATGCGGCGGCCTTGGCATGAGCGCCTCTCGTAAGTGCATGCTCCGAATAATCCTCTACGCTGAAGTCTATCTCCGGCACGCACTGTCTTATGGCCGTCTTAAGTGCGTCGATAGGTCCGTTACCGTCGGCCTCAGAGTGCATCTCCTTACCCATATACTTAAAGTCTACCGATACATTGGCGTCATCATTCTTAGACCTGTCGTCCACATCAACGAATATAAGCTCGAAGGGCTCCTTCTTCTCAAGGTATTCCGCCTTGAAAGCCGTCATAATAGTCTCAGGCTTAACCTCTCCGCCCTTCTCTTCCGATATCTTCTGAACAACCTTGGCGAACTCGCGTTGCATTTCCTTGGGAAGCTTGAAGCCATAGATTGTATCCATAACAAATGCTACGCCGCCCTTGCCGGACTGTGAATTAATCCTGACAACGGGCTCATACTCTCTACCGATATCCGCAGGATCGATTGGAAGATAAGGAACCTGCCAATGCTCTCCGCCTCTTTCCTTGAGAGCCTTGATTCCCTTATTAATTGCGTCTTGATGAGAGCCTGAAAATGCGGTAAATACAAGCTGTCCCGCATAAGGATGTCTCATATCAACTTCCATCTTGCAGCAACGTTCATATATCTCAACAATCTCTTTTATATCTTCAATATTAAGGTTGGGGTTGATGCCTTGACTGAACATATTATATGCAATGGTAAGAATGTCAACATTACCTGTTCTTTCACCGTTACCCAGAAGTGTTCCCTCAACTCTGTCGGCTCCGGCCAGAAGCGCAAGCTCCGCAATTGCAACGCCGGTACCCCTGTCGTTATGAGGGTGGACTGATAATATAACATTTTCCCTATCCTTAAAATGTGTACTCATCCACTCAATCTGGTCGGCGTATACATTAGGTGTATTCATCTCCACCGTCGCCGGAAGATTGAATATAATCGGGTTATCGTTGGGCTTTCCCCAAGCCTCTTGCACAGCGGTACAGATGTCAAGAGAGAAGTCAAGCTCCGTTCCCGTAAATGACTCGGGAGAATACTCCAGCTGAATATTGCCCGCGAAATCCTTCATACCGTTCTTCACCATATTGGTTCCCGCCACGGCAATCTCTATTATCTCTTCTCTACTCATATTGAATACAACATCTCGCTGAAGTGTAGATGTGGAATTATATATGTGAAATATTACATTGGGAATTCCCTCTATTGCTTCGAATGTCTTATCAATTAATTCCTGTCTGCACTGACAGAGAACCTGAACCTTAACGTCCTCCGGTATTCTTTTTTCTTCCACAAGCTTACGAAGGAAATCATATTCGATTCGGCTGGCAGCCGGGAATCCTATCTCAATCTCCTTGAAGCCGAGGCGAAGAAGAAGCTCGAACATTTCCATTTTCTCGTCAACATTCATAGGCTCAATCAGTGCCTGGTTGCCATCGCGAAGATCCACACTGCACCAAAGCGGTGCCTTCTCTATTTCCTTATCCGGCCAAGTCCTCTCCGGGAAGTTTACAACCGGATTTTTCTTATATCTTTTGTAGTTTAACATCACATTTCCTCTTTTCTGTACAATTATTCTGTAAATATTCTAAAATTCATCGAAATTACTTTCGATAAGTTCTACCAGTGCGAACAGCGCCTTTTCTTCTTCTTCGCCGTCGCAGATAATCTCAATCTCCTGTCCCGCCTGCACGCTTGCCCCAAGGACACTCAGCATTGATTTCGCATTTGCCTCATAATTATCCTTGTACTTGAATCTGATATCTGTGTTCGTATACTTAATTGCCTCATCACAGAGCTTACCCGCGGCTCCCATATGAAGCCCCGACAGATTGGTTATTGTTATCTTCCTGCTTACCATTAGTTCTTCCTCTATTCTAAGATTAGTTTTGTCGTAGCCGTCTTCATCTGATACTCATCATCAAGAATCAAATCCACCGCCACGGAATGCGTACCCTTGGAAAGTCCGCTTGCGTCAACATATCCGCTTATTTTCTTCTCGTCTAATTTATCAAGATCCTGCGGAAGCGCAGTTATGTCTACATCGACGTAATCATCATCGAACTTGCCCTTTAACTTATTGGCAAGATTATTAATAGTCAAATTGTCGGTAGATATCTTGAATGTCCGCGTTGTCTTATTACCGACACCAACCTTAATCTTAACCATGGAGTCATCGGCATTAAGTACCTTGACATTGGTCGGCAAATATTGATTAATATCAACCGTCGTCTCAAAGTCGGACGTAATGTTACTTAGGTTAACAACATTACCCGGAATTACAACCTCCGACACCTTATTAAGATCTCGCGATTCTCCCTTGATAACCACATGACCGGGAGCGGTCACAATATAAGACAGCGTCAGTCCGTCCGCCAATTGTCCCGACGTCTCAACCTTAATAGGAATATCCTTAACCATACAGATCTGCGCCGTGACCTTAACCTTGTCTTTACTGAAGTCAAGCTTGGTGGTGTCAACCTGGTTACCCTTATTGTCGATTGCGGTTAATGCCACTTCACCCGACACATCGCTGTTGGCATCATCAACCGGAAGTATTGCCTCCACGGACGCTATAGAAGATATTACATCCTCCGGTCCGTATACCGTAACCGTCTTGGTGTCAGATTTTACTTCCTCTACACCGTATCCGTCTGCCGGCTTACCGGATGTCTTCGGCACAATGGTAAACTGGTTCGACTTAGCCTTACCGATATTCACTTCCATCCGATATGTCTTGGTGGGAATTGTTACGGCATCCTCGAACTTCGTTGCCCATACCGTTACCGGCACGTACTTGTTATCCTCTATGTACGACATATCCGCCACTGCCTCAAAGTCGTCTCCCGTCAACTGTTCGAGAACAGATCTCTTAGCCGATACACGAAATGTCACAGTGTCTCCCGACACTATTTCATAGTATTTACCCTGATCCAAAATAGTCTCTTGATTAATAACATTCACATTGGTTGTAAATGTCCTGGTCTGATTGGGATCGTTAAAATTCATTACAAGGAACCATAGTCCAATCGCAAATAAAAGCGCCAGAATCTTAAGTCCTAAGTTGTTAAGGAAAATGTTCTTAAGTCTAGTTTTCATGCGAAGACCTCCTTTTCAAAAAGGATGTCGGTCGCTTATCTTCATCCACTTCCTCAGGCATCTGGATGCCTCTAAGAAGCTCTTTTAGATTCTCCCGTGAAATGTCATGAGTAAGAATACCGTCATTCGTCACAGACACTTTGCCGGTCTCTTCCGACACGATAATGGTCGTCGCATCCGTAGCCTCGCTGATACCGAGAGCCGCTCTGTGACGCGTACCCAGTTCTTTGCTTATATTCTTACTGTCCGATATGGGAAGATAGCATGTGGCCGCAACCACTCTGTCTCCCTTGACAATTACAGCACCGTCATGAAGTGGTGTGTTTTTCTCGAAAATGTTAATAAGAAGCTGACTCGACAGAACAGAATCAAGTCGTATTCCCGTCCTCTCATATTCCGTAAGCTTAACCTGATTCTCAATAACTATTAATGCTCCTGTCTTGACTGCTCCCATTTCGTATGAAGCTTTCACCATGTCATTTAACGTCTTATCGCTGAAACGTTTCTCACCGCTTTTACCAAGTCCCATATTACGGAACATACTGCTTAGACTTCTTGAACCGATACCGTCAAGCGCCTTCCTAAGCTCCGGCTGGAATAAAATTACGACTGCGATAAGCGCAACACTTAAGAGCTTCTCTCCGAGCCAGAGTATCGTACTCATCTGAAGAATTGCCGCAATTATAAAGAAGAAAATGATAATAAGAATTCCCTTAAGGAGAGTCCATGCTCTTGAATTCTTACACCACACAAGTAATCTGTAGAAGCAGAAAGCCAGAATTAAGACTTCAATTACATCTATAAGATTAATATCCGGAACATACAGTCCAAGATAGTCGGCTGTCCATGAATCAACTTTTGTCTTAATGTTATTTAATAAATCCAACTTTCTTCTCCTTTCCCGGTTTTTATTGAACCCCTTTTATCCATCCGCCTCATCTGTTACGTCGTCGGGATCTTTTTCCTTTCTGTCTACCCTTCTTCTAATCTTATGATAGTCCTTCTTGGCGTCGGTTATTCTTGTGATTCTCTTCTCTTCCCTGGCAAGTTCAATCTTAGGTATTGCCGTTACATAGTACAGGTAATCGTCATCCTCGAACTGCACCTTCTCTATTCTCTCATAGTCGAGATCTCTGAACACGAATATCATTATCACACCTACGGCCACGGCTATAACATTTGCCAGAATAAGAAGCGGCACCTTACCGATGTTACCGGTCATAATGTATCCGAGCATCATAATTACCATTTCCGCAAATACACCCGATACAATTGACACTGCATAGGCATGCTTAATCTTACAGTCCTTCACAAGTACAATTATAACAAATAAAGCAATAAGTGCTACAACGTATACATAGAAAAGAGGATTCACAATCATCCTCTTGGATATCACATCAATAACCGATATGTCCTGTCCTTCTTCGATAAAAAGCGACGCATTCTCCCGAATAACCTTAAGATAAAACGACAAGACACCACCGCATATAACGGGTGTCACGTCGGAAAGCTTACCGCAAAGAGCCGACACAAGCACGATGGGGTATGGAAGCTGTACCTGCAAGAAAACGGGGGCATAATTAATATTGAACATATGGGTTGCACCGTAGAACATGCTAAGCACATAAGACGCCAGCATAAACAAGAGAAATACTACGGCCACCTGCACGGACAAGCCTGTCAAATGAACGAAAATATATGACATAACAATTAGTCCGCCTGCCCTAAAAGGTATGAATGCACATCCTATTGCAAGCACAAAGGCGACAATAGGATTCTTAAGAATTGTAACATATCCAAAGTAATAATTAATTATTAAAAAACTTGCAAAGGTAAGTGCACCTTTACCGACTATTTTCAGCCACGTACTGTTATGCAGTATAAAGCTCCTGGCGGCGTCTCTTACCTTAATTGTCTTATCCATAATCAGGATTCTTCCTCGTACATTTTGTCTAATACTCTATATTGTTCTTCGAGATAATCATTCTTCTTCTTACTTTCATCGTATAATTGCCCAACACGTCTCTTAGCGTACCTCGAATAAAAATATATATGGAAAACGAATCCGACCGCAGCAACTACCGAGAATATAATCCACGAAAAAGTGCTGATTCCTTCGGGATTAAGTACAAACACAACACAAAGTGCAACCACTATATAAAGAAGTCCAAGTATCACGGAAAGGATTGTTCCAACTACAGAAAACATCCCAACGTAACTCTTCTTATCGTGTCTTGCTACAGTCTTGTAATCGTCTCTTTCATTTTTCTCGAAAATGGCCATCTTGGTCATCTGACGAGTACGTTCAACATCAATCATAGAACATATTATAACATAGCCTACTTCCCTATAACAAGTGATTGGATATTGATTTTTCATTATAATATGATATAATTCGTCATTGGTATATTGAGATACTGATATCGAAAGGTCGATAATATGATAAGATTTATAATCACACTTATATATGTAATTCTATTTTTAATCCTCGGACTTCCCGTAATGCTCGTGGAATGGATTGTGGGCAAATTCAACAGACACGCAGGAGATATCGCCTCTCTTCGTACAGTTCAGTGGGGCTTTAAATGCTGTCTGTTCTTAAGCGGTGTTAAGACAGAGATACAAGGACTCGAGAATCTTCCGACGGATCCGGAAAAGCCGGTACTCTTCGTCGGTAACCACAACGGCTTCTTCGACGTAATGATTATGTATACACTTTTTCATGAGAGAACGGGATTCATTGCCAAGAAGTCATTCAAAAAAGTTCCTTCACTGAACCTTTGGATGATGAGGCTATACTGCTTGTTCCTTGATAGGCACGATACGAAGCAGGGACTTAAGATAATTCTTACGGCTATAGATTATGTGAAAGAAGGAATTTCTATATTCGTATTCCCTGAGGGAACGCGTTCTAAGGATGGAAATATGTTGCCATTTAAGGCCGGTGCATTCAAGATTGCTACGAAGACGGGATGTCCTATAATTCCTGTTGTACTTAGCGGTACGGCCGATATATTCGAGAATCACTTGCCGCTTATCAGAGCGCAGAGGATACCTGTGATAATCGGAGAGCCGATAGATCCCAATTCTCTTGAGAAGGAAGATAAGAAGCATATAGCTGATTATACGAAAAATATCATGCAGGGGATACTGGATGAGAATAATGCCAGGCTTGAAGATATCAGGGGCGGGCAGAAGAAAATAGAGAGTAAACAGTAGTTTTCTGCCGAGTGCTTCTAAGTATAATTCTTATGACTTCGCTGATGTTTCTGCGCTAAGAATCTGTAAGCACTCAAGGTCTATGTCGCTAGTCACATATGACGGGAACCGACGATTAATCCTCCGTCCGGTCAGTAATCGCCTTCTCGCGACGTCCATGTCGCTCGATTCCCTCGCTGAATTGATTGCTAACATATTCTAAAGCTTGAACCAAGGCTTCAGTCATAAAATTACACTTAGAAACACCGTCAGTAATTATCTCTTTAGCTCTTCAACTATCTGTGGAAACTCCATGAAATGGGATGCCTTAACCAGTATCGTATCCCCTTCTTGTACAGTCGGCTTTAGATCTGCAATTAAATCTTCCTTCGCATTGTCGCCGGTATAGGCCTTGGCAACACCCTTAAAGTCTGTCGTATCTGACAACGCATCTACTATAGTCTTAGATAAATCACCTGCCGTGTATACAATATCAATATTATTCTCAATTACGCTCATGTAAAGGTCTCTGTGAAGTGTCACTTCGTCAGCTCCGAGTTCACCCATATCACCGAGAACTGCTATCTTTCTTCCCTTCGCTTTACCGAGGATAGAAAGTCCCGCCCTCATTGACATTGGGTTGGCGTTGTAGCAATCATCTATTATTGTCATTCCGTTTACATCAATAAAATTATTACGACCTGCTATCGTGGAGAAGGATGCTATTCCGTTAATTATATGCTCTGTGCTTTCATGAAGAACGTGTCCTGCTGCAACAGCCGCCATAGCATTCTTAACGTTATGCTCTCCGGGAATCGGGACGATAACTTCGCCCTCCACATTACCGGCGAACTTAACCTTGGATCCTTCAAGACCGAGATTGTCTATTGACACTGCTTGATACATTGCCGGCTCCGTATCGGAATCCTTAGGAATTCCGCTGTATGTGACAATCGTTCCTCCGTTCGGAAGGTCGCTTTCCTTAATTGTCATAAGCTTATCGTCGTCGGCACTTACTATTACGGTTGCGTCCTTAGTTAAATACTTGAAGACCTCTGTCTTAGCCTTAAGCACACCGTCTCTGTCGTGCAGATTCTCAAGGTGGCATTCTCCGATGCATGTATAGATTACAACATCGGGCTTCGCGATATCGCCGAGTATGTCCATTTCCCCGAAATCGGAAATACCCATCTCAACAACAGCTACCTCGTGCTCTTCCTTGATAGATAGAATCGTAAGAGGAAGCCCCATATCATTATTGAGGTTACCTTCCGTCTTCAATACCTTGTACTCCTCTGAGAGTACACTAGATGTCATCTCCTTGGTGGTAGTCTTACCGACCGAGCCTATGATTCCGACAACGGGAATTGTAAGACATTTCCTATAATAAGTTGCAAGGGCCCTAAGTGCCGCAGGAGTTGAGTCAACGAGAATGTAAGGACCGTTGTAATCGCCCTCCTTCTCTACAATAGCACCGAGGGCTCCCTTCTCATAAGTCGAGTTAACAAGGTCATGACCATCCACACGGTTACCTTTTATTGCAATAAAAACGTAGTTCTCCAAAATCTTACGATTGTCGATTACTACGCCTTGTGCTTCTATATCCGAAAAATCACCGCACAGCTTACCGTTAACGGCGGCCGCTATCTCTCTAAGTGTCATATTCTTCATAACTTAGCTCCTCTTATATCTCCTAAGGGATATCTTAATTATTTCCTCACACAGATCCGGATAGTCAATGCCTATACATGCCGCTTCCTGAGGAAGAAGACTTGTGGGCGTCATTCCCGGAAGAGTATTGGCCTCAAGACAATAGATCTCATTATTCTTGTCGAGAATAAAGTCCATTCTGGCATAAGTGTCTATTCCGAGGCCTGCTGCCACTCGCTCTGCATATATCTGCATTCGGGAAGACGTCTCATCCGGAATATCGGCAGGGCATATCTCATCTGCCGCACCCTTCTTGTATTTATTCTTATAATCGTAAAATCCCTCCTTGGGAACGATCTCGATAACAGGGAGGGCAACCCCATCGATAACTCCGACAGAGAACTCTCTTCCCTCAATATAGTCTTCTACAACGACCTCATTTTCCCATCTGAATGCCTCGTCTAAAGCATACTCGTATTCCATTATGTTATTAACGATGGACACACCTATGGAAGACCCGCCGCAGCTTGGCTTAACAACGCAGGGAAACCTGGGAGAATCAACACTGGACTCGTCGAACCTCTCCTGTTTCTTCACCGAGAAGCCACCCGGAAAAGGAACATCGTAGCCTCGAAGAAATTCCTTCGTCATACCTTTATCCATTGCAATCGCACTGCTTATATAATCATTGCCGGTGTATTTAACGCCAAGTAGATCGAATGCCGCCTGAATCCTTCCGTCTTCACCGTTCTCTCCGTGAAGACCGATAAACACAATATCAGCCATCTGGCAGAGTCTTATTACGTTAGGTCCGAAGAAATTGTCAGACTTGTCCTCACGGCTTTTCTTAATAGCTAATATATCCGGTGCATCAGTGGGAATATTGCCCACCTTAACACTGACTGTAGCACCTCTCTCGAATATTCCGGTAAGATCCTCTTCTTTATCGGAATAACCCATGAATACATCGAGAAGTATAACCTTATGTCCATTTTGTCTTAATGCCTTCGCAATAAGATCACCTGATTTGAAAGACACATCTCTCTCGGTGCTTAATCCTCCGGCCAAAACAACAATATTCATTATTTCACTCCTTCATATAATGCCTATATTAGTTTATAACATTTACGTCGGAGTGTCTAGTAATAAAAGCCAAAGTGACAAGTAAACGGAGCTTAAAAAATTTGAATTAAATTGGGAGATTTGGGAATTGTTCGGATTTTTTCGGATCTTAGAATGTCGTTTTTACAAACGCTTGATATGGCCTTAGAAAATGCCAGATCCATGAATGCTTTGTTGTTATCGCCTTTTTCCCAGAGGCAATACATTCTGTTATGAAGAAGCCTGTTAACCAGCCTGAGACCTCCGCCGTCGAAGCAAAGCCTGAAGCCTTTCTCGAAGAACAGCTGGGATTCCTCGTACATTTTAAGTGCCGTCAGGGCGACGCTTATATTGGAGTAAAGGGAGGCCATCTCTTTCGAATAAAAAAAACCATTGTCGTCTTTATCCCTGTAGACTTCAATGAGTTTCACCCAGATATCTATCGCGCTCTTATAATCCTTCTGCAAGAACTTAGCGCACCCCATAAGATTGTACATTCGAATCTCTATCCTGTCAAAATTCTCGTATCCGTTCTTAACATCCAGCTTTATACATCGATTAAGAAGTTCATTTACCTCCTCGTAAATGTAATAGCCGTACTGATATACCTCTACGCTTCCGCCGGTTTTCTTGCCTCTCATCCACTCCGTAAACGCCGTCAGAAGCTCCACAAATTTATAAATGCATTCGCCCTTTTCTTCGGGCTCAGCGACACTTCCAACAATATATCTCAGGTTCTCCAGGTAGTTATCAGCTCTCCCATAGTCGCCTCTGTCTATGCAAATCATCACTTTGGTGGAAAGGTCGTACACCTCGAAATCGTAATCGCCGACATAATCGTCATACAGTATTCCGTCCTCGTCCATCCTTTCCACAAGTAATGTTAATACGTTTCTGGTGGGATATTGCTGCCCATTCTCAATTCTTGATAAGGTGCTGACGGAGCAAATTCCCCTGCACAGGTTCTCTTGGGTGATTCCTTTGCCCTCTCTGCACTGCCTAATGACATCTCCTAGCATTGTGGTTTTCATAACTAACCTCCTTCTCGGTCACCCACCCGAGGTAATTGTAGTACCTATGCAAAAAGAATGCAATCATAAAATACCATTTTACGACATTCTACCCCTTATCTTGTGCCCTCGGTCACCTGATTTAATGTCTTAGAATATAAATAACTTGTCACCCGTCTTAGGAACCTTACTTACCTTTACTGTACTAGAGTCCGGTGTGGGAGTTCCCTCGTTGTCGGTTGGTTGTTGTGGGGCGGGCTCGGGGTCTACGTTCTTCTCCGGCGTCATATCGAATAGTCTGTTCTGACCATTAATATTCCTAAAATACGAACATAGCGCGTAAAAAGCCTGATTCGTTGAATAGTCATTCACTTCGGTATTGTCTGTCCAGCCGAATCCTCCGCCATAAACTGCAAAAGAGCAAAGCGCATCTACGGCCGACACACCGTTCTTAACAAATCTCTCGTCTGTATCCGCATTTATTCCGAGTTCAGAGAGTCCCAATACTACCATTGCCGTCGAATTGGAATTCTCACTTCCGTATGATGCAAATGCTCCGGAAGACGCCTGATTCTCAGATAAGAAACTAATCGCCTCATCAACTGCTGCCTTCACAGCCTCATCACTGTCATAGTATGGAGCAAGTGCCGCAAGAACAATACCCGTTGTGTCTATATCGGGTGTGGCGTTGTCCCATCCCCATGAGCCGTCGTCAAGCTGAGATAACAGTATATCCGCAATATAAATCTCTCGGGCATCTGACTCATATTTCTTAGTGTCAAGAGCAATTAATGTATAGGCATCTGCCCATACGCCGTCTACACTGTCGAAATTGCTTAGCTGGGGCGTGATATCTGCTCCATCGATATTAGTAGGATCGTATCCAATGGCATTAAGCGCAACAACCACCTTGGCGCATTCCGTTACGCTGTTGAAGTAATTGCCTTCCGTTCCGTTAGATGCGATATAATCCTTAACGCTGTCGTAGTAACCGGGGTACAGACCTTCTGCCACGGGATAGCCTGCTCTTCCAAGTCCCAAGAGATACCCTTCCTTATAGTCTCCGTATGTAATGGACTTGTTGGTGTCGGCGAGATATTTACCCGCTGCTTGGTAAATGCCGTACTCTTCATCTACTCCCACAGGTGTAGTTGCTAATGTCTGAAGATTATACTCCTCTCCCTCTGCGTTTGCTGCAAAGGCATCGATTGTGAGCGCTGTGCCGCAAAGCGACAATGCCATTACAAGTACACACGCTACAGCGCAAATTCGTTTTGTTAATTTTGAATTTAACATTTTCCCTTTCCTCCTTATCATAAGCAGCCTTCAGGCACTTTAATACTTATATACGCTTAATTCTATAAAACCCGTATTTAATCTTCACTCGCTCCAGCTTAACAAGTATGCTGTTCCCGAATATGAATACGAATATGGCTGTCCTTACGGCGTGCCACAGGTCGAAGGGCGCTCCGGTTATATAGAGTGCCTTAAGCGCGTCTATTGACAAATCTGCCGCGCTCATTGAACTCATGAACATAGTTCCGAAATTCATTATACCACCATATATAATAAATACAACAAAAAGGGAGAAAATTGCCAAGGTTATATCGTCCGCCGGCATCCTCTTTCTCTGGATTATTGCTCCGATTACAAGGCCGACGAAGCCGAATACATACAGTCTCCAGCCGAAGAATGTATCTTCCCCGTTCGGCCATACAATGTACGATATATATGCTATGACTTCCATAACGAGAATAGCCGTGACAGGTCCGATCAGAACCTTAAAGTCTCTGGAACGAGGAGCTTCGATATCAATCTTAGAGAAAACAACTCCGGAGAGAAGTCCCATCAGGCCCCATGCGCACATTTGCCATATGGTCCAAACACCTTGCCCCGTGAAGAAGTTGACGATAAGTCTTGAAAGCATGCCTATAATAAGTCCGACCACAGGTCCGAAGGCAATTCCGGATATAATAACCATTCCCGTTCCCGCCTGAATCGGAAGTATGGGAAATGACAACAGGTTACCTATAACCGTTATGGCAGACATAACTGCAATCATCACTATTTCTCTTGCTTTGACTCCCTTTCTTACACGATTCTTCGGCAAAACGAAATCACCTCCTCGGGGAGTATTGCATTGGGTTCATACCTTCTTGCAATTCTGCTTGACGCAGTTGTAAAGAATTTATTGCCGGCGAAGAACTCTCTCGTATCGGATGATGCAACAACTCTTCCGGCGTGCATAACAGCGCATCTAGTGGCATATCGTGCACAGAATTCTATATCGTGACTTACCATAAGAATGGTTATTCCCTCTTTCTGTAAATCCTTAATAACCGTTCCTATCTCCGTCTTCCTATCGAAATCAAGTCCCTTAGTCGGCTCATCCATAAGAATGATTCTCGGCCGAAGGAGAAGCAATTTACCAAGGGCGAGCAGCTGCTTTTGGCCGGCGCTTAAGTCGTAGGGGTGGTGTTTTTCGAATTCTTCGAGCCCCAGCTTTTTAAGCATTTCGGATACTTGTCTCTCTTTATCGGGTAAATGTTCGGAAAGACCCGACATCGCTTCCATAAGCTCTTCTCCTACAGTTATCTCTGTAAAGAGAGCCATGGGATCCTGCGGCAGATACACCATCCCTTCGAATCCAAGGGGTGCGTCCTTAATATCCTTTACTTTACGTCCGAATATCTCTATCTTACCGAATGACTGCTTCAAGGTCTGACATAACACCTGAAGCAGCGTACTTTTTCCCGTTCCGTTACCGCCGAGGAGTGCGAATATCTCACCTTCATATATAGTCAGATTACAATCCTCCAGTACAATATCGGAATCATTATATGCAAAGGAAATGTTGATAGCCTTAATTACCTCTGCTTCGCCTGAAGAGGTCAACTTGTGATCCGAAAAAGTCCTTACCGCTTCTTCAGGATCTCCCAAAAGCTTCTTAATCCACCTCTGACCTTCCGATACGGTAAGCGGTAAATCCTCTGCGTTTTCGTCCACTCCTTTTGCTATAATAAGAGCAGAGGGCAGTCCCGATTTGAATTCCAGCACTTCTGCTACTTCCTTGGGAGTACCAGTAGAATGAATGCCGGGCTTTTTCATAGCTACAACCTTATCAGCCATTCCATACACTTCTTCAAGGTGATGCTCCACAAGGATTACGGTAGTTCCAAGCTCTGTATTAATTCTCTTAATCATATCGAGGAAATTACGGGCACAAATGGGATCAAGATAAGCCGTAGGCTCGTCAAGAACAAGAACCTTTGGCTCCATAACCATAACAGCTGCAAGATGAACCATTTGCATTTCACCACCCGAAAGAGACTCAACATCCCTGTCTATAATCCCCTGTATTCCGAAGAATTCGCATATTTCCGCGATTCGTCTCTCCATTACATCGTGAGATAACCCCAGATTCTCCATGCCGAAGGCAAGCTCATGCCATACCTTATCGGTAACGATCTGTGCAGAAGGATTCTGTCCCACGAAGCCGAATGTCTTAGCTAAGGCCATATCCTCCATCTCCATAACACTTTGACCGTCAAATGTAATCTCTCCCTCCCTCGAGCCGTAGGGACAAATAGTCGGCAAGAGTTGGCGAATAAGCGTAGTCTTACCGCAGCCGGAAGGACCTATAAGCAGCACAAACTCTCCCTCCTCTATAGAGAAGGTAATATGAGACAGCACATTTTCACTGTCCCCGGGATATGTAAAATTAATGTCTTGAAACTCTATCAGCGCCATCTTAATAACCTCTCAGTAAATATAGGAATAAGCATAAATGCAAAATAACATAAAGACAGAATAATATGGTTAAGTATATCCCCGAACATCCCAAAAGTCGGGTAATAATAAACCTTGTATTTTACCGAAACCGCCAGGAATATAGCCGGCAAAAACAGCACAATAACAGCAGCAAGAAAAGAAAAATCAGAAGTCTTAAAGCTGTAATCGGAATAACTCGTCCTTTTACCAATCCCATATCCCATAGCTGCCATAACCTCTGATGTATCAATGGCATTTTCAAGAGACCAGGCAATCACAATGGAGAATTCCTTGCCCCATTGCCTTACTCTCCTGAATGCGCCGCTCCTTATTGTTCTTCCCATGCCAACCTGCGCATTATGCACAATATTAAATCTTCTCTTAATAAGCGGGATATAGTGAAGTGTCATCGATATTACAAGGCCGAGATTGGGTGCAAAGCTTCCGAACATATAAGTAAGCTTCTCTCCCGTAATAATTCTTTCAGTAATACTGCACCATATAAATGCCGATGAGAACATAAGCCCGAACACAAGACCATATATCCCTGCTTCAATAGTAACCCTGTTATCGTTAGCGAGAAACAAGACGTGTTCCCCGTTATGGGAAATGCACATATTACCAATCATCGTTATAACAACTATAAGAAGAAGCCATGGCACTTTCTTTGAGAATCTCTTACCCCCGATAGTTTTAAGTTCATAAATAATCCCCGAGAAAAAGGAAATCATAACAAGTATCGGATTCATAGTGCACATAGTGAGCACCAGCGCCATAAGAAGATACAGGAAAGCAAACCACGGATGTATTAAATTAAGTCCTCTTTTAACTAATAGCTTATCACGTAATACCATAGAATATCTTCAGCGCCTTTCAGATAGTATGAGTTACAGCCCTTATTCGGAACCACCCCGTTAACCCGGTACATCCAACCGCTGTTGGGACCGGCGTTGAACTCATATAGATAATTAATACCGCGAACATAGGATGAGCCCTTGAATTCATACTGAATCCCCGCCGTGTTGCAGGCTTGCTTAAGGGCTTCGTCGACACCTACCCTTCCGTCACCGTTGGTATCAACAACCGTTATATTTCTTGCACCCAGGATAGTAGGGTTGGCCGCATAGGGCTCAAGCTCCGGATGACCGGCCGCCGTAAGTGCACCGTTACCGCTTATTGATGAGCAGTCGATGGCGATAGTACAATTAACGGTTACAGGAAGACTCTCTCCACCACCGGAGTCACCGCCTCCGCCGATCGAACCACCGGAACCACCCGGAGCACTACCTCCGGTGCCAGGGGCACCTTGTCCACCCTGTGCCGAGCCTCCGCCGGCCGAAGACGCGCCACCTGAAGGTCCGAAAGGATCCTGCCCGGAAGCCGTAACATTTCCAAACTGTGCTTCGGGATTGACATTCGGATCGGCGACCGGATTAGTTAAGTCCTGATTATAGTTCGCATCCGAACCCGAAGTGACCGTACTATTGGCCCCATCACTTCCACTACCGCTACCCGCCGGCGAAAATGTAACACCTAGGACAATACCCACTGCCGTAACAACAGCGATTCCCGATACAATTACAATCTTCCTATTCTTTTTATCCTTGAACAAGTCTATAATCTTATCTTTTATCTCTTTCATAACCTGTATTATACCATAAGCCAATCGACCTGTATTGATATTAACATAAAAACACCCTGTCTCACCATATTCGGTAAAACAGGGTATTAGCTTTATTATGAAATCATAAAACCTACTTATTTATGCATTTCTTCCGCAACAGAACTTGTACTTCTTACCGGAACCGCAAGGACAAGGGCTATTGGGACGAATCTTCTCTTCTTTTCTTCTCATAGGCCCCTTGACGCTACTCTCTTCCTTATTGGTTCCCGTCTCCTTGGCAACCTCTTCACGTTCAATCTTCTTCTCGATTCTCACTCGGTAAAGCATCTGTACGGTCTCTGTTCTTATGGCTTCATTCATGGCATCTACCATATCGTAGCTTGCCATCTTGTATTCGTCTACAGGATTCCTCTGACCGTACGCCTGAAGTCCCATTCCCTGCTTAAGCTGCTCCATATCATCGATTTCTTCCATCCATTTCTTATCAATAACACGAAGAAGGACTACTCTCTCAATCTCTCTGAATTGGTCGGGATCCTCGAATTCAGCTTCCTTAGCCTCATACATTTCGTATGCCTTCTTAAGAAGCTTCTCCTTAAGATCGTCTACGCAGTTCACATCATCAAGTGTTGACGCGTCGAATTGCGGGAACGGAATAATCTCACGGATAACCGAATTCATCTCAGCTATATCCCACTTATCAACGGGAAGCTCATCGGAACAGCACATATCAATTGCGCCCTCTAAGTCAGTCTTAATCATACCGAGAATCTGTTCCTTCATATCTTCGCCCGCAAGAACTCTGTTACGCTGTCCGTATATAAGCTCTCTCTGGTCATTCATAACCTGATCGTACTCTAACAGATTCTTTCTTATGGCGAAGTTATTACTCTCTATCTTCTTCTGCGCATTTTCAAGAGCACCGGAGAGCATCTTATGCTGAATCTCGTCTGTCTCTGCAACGCCCAGAGAATTAAATACCTTCATCAGTCTGTCAGAACCGAAGAGTCTCATAAGGTCATCTTCAAGAGATACATAGAACTTAGACTCACCTACATCTCCCTGACGTCCGGAACGACCGCGAAGCTGGTTATCAATACGTCTTGCTTCGTGACGCTCAGTACCAATAATCTTAAGTCCTCCCGCTGCTTTCGCCTCTTCATCAAGCTTAATATCGGTACCACGACCTGCCATGTTGGTTGCGATTGTGACAGCTCCGTGCTTACCGGCCTCTGCGATTATCTCAGCTTCCTTCTCGTGATATTTCGCATTTAACACATTATGAGGAATACCTTCCTTACGAAGTCGTCTCGAAATCTCCTCGGATACATCAATCGTTATTGTACCTACGAGAACCGGCTGACCCTTGGCATGTGACTCCTTAACATCCTCTATAACGGAGAGGTACTTACCATTCTTAGTCTTATACACTGCATCGTCATGGTCGATTCGAATCATAGGCCTGTTGGTAGGAATCTCGATAACGTCCATTCCGTATATATCACGGAATTCCTGCTCTTCAGTAAGACCTGTACCTGTCATTCCCGCCTTCTTATCGTATTTATTGAAGAAGTTCTGGAAAGTGATGGTAGCAAGAGTCATTGACTCTCTCTTAACCTTAACATGCTCCTTCGCCTCAATGGCCTGATGAAGACCGTCGGAGTATCTACGACCGGGCATAATACGTCCGGTAAATGAATCTACAATAAGAATCTGGTCGTCTTGTACCACATAATCCTGATCTCTATGCATAAGGTTATGAGCACGAAGAGCAAGGATTACATTATGCTGTATCTCTAGGTTCTCGGCATCTGCAAGGTTATCAATCTTGAAGAATTCCTCTGTCTTCTTAACACCTCTCGCCGTAAGGTTAACCACCTTATCCTTCTCATTAACGATAAAGTCTCCCGTCTCTTCCTGAACAACACCCATAATGGCATCCATCTTAGAGAATTCCGGAAGATCGTCACCTCTCTGAAGCTGACGCGCAAGTACATCGCAAGCTTCATATAACTTTGTTGATTTACCGGATTGACCTGATATAATAAGCGGTGTTCTCGCCTCATCGATAAGAACTGAGTCGACCTCGTCGATAATGGCGTAGTTAAGACCGCGCTGAACAAGCTGGTTCTCATATACAACCATGTTATCTCTAAGATAATCGAAGCCGTCCTCGTTATTGGTAATGTATGTAATATCGGCGTTATAAGCTTCTCTTCTCTCGTCCCTGTCCATGTCACTTAGAACCGCCTTACAGGTTAAGCCGAGAAATTCATGAAGCTGACCCATCTCCGTAGCATCACGTTTCGCAAGGTAATCGTTAACCGTAACGACATGTACGCCTTTACCCTCAAGAGCATTAAGATACGAAGGTGCCGTTGCGGCAAGTGTCTTACCTTCACCGGTCTTCATCTCTGCGATACGACCTTGATGAAGAATGATTCCGCCGATAAGCTGTACTCTGAAGTGTTCCATCCCGAGCACACGTCTTGATGCCTCTCTTACAACGGCAAATGCTTCTACAAGAATGTCATCTAATGTCTCGCCTTCTTCAAGACGTTTCTTGAAATAAGGCGTCTTAGCCTGAAGCTCCTCATCGGAAAGTGCCATCATCTCGGGGCGAAGTGCCTCAATTTTATCCACAGTCTTCTCTACAATCTTAATCTCTCTCTCACTGTGACTTCCGAATAACGTATCTATTAATCCCATGGTTCCTCCTAATTGGAAATGTAAATATTCTTTTTCACACCTTAGCAATTATAACAAATATTACCTTCTTATTAAATAGTATCATTTACGAAAATTCCTTGAATAACCGTCTTTTTTTGTCTATCATTTCACCTCGAGTTGTCTGACAACTCAGATATTTATTGTGCAATATGCAAAAAACTATAAAAAATTACATAATTTTTCTAAATTCTTATTGACAAATAAGCAAATTGATAGTATTATTCTATTATCAACAAACCAAGACAAACAAATCGCTAATAAGCGATATGGTTGAGCGGTAGGATATAAAAGTATTATAGAGAGGCTAGAGGCCGGCGATGAAGAAAAGATATCGTTAATAATACTTTTAGATTAAAAGGTTGACCGGGAGTTAATCTGAAATGCTGAGGTAAATTGAATATTGAATGTAGTGTAGTTAGTAAGACGATTTTCAATTAGAGAAGGTTAAGTAAATCGTGAGAGTGAGTATTTCAGATTGGCAGGTCGGCCGGCAATCAGACCTATCGGATAACCGATTCCGAAGGGAAGAGGTTATATAATGAGATTTCTACGAAAGGAGGTACGGACCACCAGCTTAAGTAATCGGTAGAACGGAACCGAACTCAACCGGTATATGTTGAGATCTTATTCGACGAAGATGCGGAACCAACTTTTAGATAGAAGCTATTTAAGCTGTGCTGTAGAGCGAGAGAGTAAAGTTAAAAGGCAGAAGCAGAGGGAATTGAGTAAGAGAAAAGATTTGATTTAATATAGATTTATAGAATAATCGAACTTAATAAAAAATTTAATAGAAAGGTGGTACAGTCCATTGGACATTGCAGAAAACTTTGATTAAGAAGGGATATCACATTCGGTGACGAGAAAGTCGATGAGATATCCCTTCATTTTTGTGTTATTTTGTTATGCATCATATTCGCTTACTACCAAGAGATCATCTCATAGCCATCTTCTGTCACCAGAACCTGGTACTCCCATTGGGCAGATGGCATACCGTCAAGCGTTGATACTTCCCAGCCGTTAACCGGATCCGTCTTAATCGAGTGCTTTCCCATATTGATCATCGGCTCTATGGTAAACATCATTCCGGGCGCCATTATCATTCCTTCGCCCATGTTGGTTACGTAGCTAACCCAAGGCTCCTCGTGGAAGCCAAGCCCAACGCCGTGACCACCTATTTCCCTGACGACGGTATAACCGTTCTTATGAGCATGCTCCTTTATTACTGCACCAACATTTCCGATAGGCTCCCAAGGCTTAACTTGCTTAAGCCCCAAGTCACAGCATTCCTTCGTCACTTCAACGAGACGCTTCTTCTCTTCCGACACATCTCCTATCATGAACATTCTTGAAGAATCGGCATAGTAGCCGTCGAGTATGGTTGTACAATCAACATTAATAATATCACCCGACTTAAGCACAACATCCTCAGACGGGATTCCGTGGCAAACCTGGTCGTTAACCGAAGTACATACACTCTTGGGAAAACCGTCGTAATTAAGAGGCGCACATATACCACCCATCTCCTTTGTCTTAGCGCTTACAATGTCGTCTATCTCTTGAGTTGTCATTCCTTCCCGAATATTCTCGGCTACGGCATCGAGACACGCCATATTAATCTTGGCACTCTCCTTGATACTCTCAATCTCCACTCCAATCTTAATCATATCATGGTCCGGAACGTCGTACCCTTGTCTAAATAGTGTTACAAGCTTACTGTCGAATGCCTCATGGCACTGCTTATATTTCTTGCCGCTTAAGCACCAGCAAGGCGAATTTCTTCCAATCTTCATTTTCTAACATTTTCTCCTTTTAAGCTCGGCTAATTACTTCTTCCGATTCTCCATCTCTTCTTTTTTCTCGTCAGTAAGACCGTTAATAAAGTTGACCTTATCGTGATGGATTGTGATCTCGCCGAATACAAGTTTATCGTAATTATCGTCAATCTTTACTTTATAGTCGGAATCAAGCATTTGCTTATATAGATAACCGTCGTAATTGTACTCGAAACTGTTTACGCCCTTTTCCTCAGCAAGCGTATTCTGATATTTCTCACCAATTGCGATACGTTTAATCTGCTCGTTAATCTCTTCCTTTGACA
The DNA here is from genome assembly GCA_905233695.1 of uncultured Lachnospiraceae bacterium. GTDB lineage: Bacteria > Bacillota > Clostridia > Lachnospirales > Lachnospiraceae > RUG191. The sequence continues at coordinate 93,477 of CAJODN010000005.1, forward strand.
CCGGCAGATTCTTCTTCTGTTCATCGAACAAGTCTTCCCAGAAATCACTCTGTGTCATCGCCACCTGATTCTCTTCTTCCGAGGTTAGGGTTATGTTGTCTTTCTTGGCAAGGTCATACATTATCCTATCGTGAACAGCCATATCCATCGCCGTCTCTCTTGCTGTTACGGATACGAACTTACCATTGACATAGCTATTCCACCAGTCCTTAGAGGACTCGGGATTATAGACTCTCGCTTCCTTCTCCCCTTGCATTTCCTCGTAAAGCACATAAAAAGAGAGATCTCTGTATAAAAGAGACTCTCCGTTAATTGTAGCCGCAACATCATCAAGATGCTCCGAGAAAGCGACAGCCTCCCTATTCTTAAATGCACGAACGCACACAATCACAACAGCAATAACAATTACGATTATTACAAGAATAGTTATTAACTTTCGCTTCTTCGAAGGCGTCTTTTTTGCTACTTTTTTATCCATTATTTAATCTAGATTAATCTTCTGATACCGAGGATTGGCTTACAGCTTACACTTCTGTTATTGGTAATACCCGCTCTTGTACTCTGAGCCTCCACAATTCCGCCGTTACCGTCATATATACCTACGTGACCGCTGTATACAACAACGTCACCTGCCTGGATATTATCAAAGCTTACAGCCTGACCTACTCCAAGGAATCCATCGGATGTAAGTCTTCCGTAATCAACTCCGAAATGCTGATATACTCTGTACACAAATCCCGAGCAATCGCAACCCTCTGTAAGGGATGTGCCACCCCATTTATAAGGATTACCGATGAATTGGCTTGCATAGGATACAACAGAGCTTCCGGAACCACCCGTTACAGGTGCGGGGTTCTTGCTTCCACCTGAAGAGCTTGAGCCCGATACATTGGCAATGTTAGCCTTCTGCGTTGTTGTTGACTGTGCAGCTCTTGCCTGTGCAGCCTGTCTTGCCGCAAGCTCTTTTGCCTTGGCCAGCTGAGCATCGAAGTCGGCAACCTGTGTTCTCTTGGTTGCAATCATTGAATTAAGCGATTGCTTCTGAGCCGCTAACTTATTCTGCTGAGCCTGAAGAGAAACCTTCTCCTGCTCTAATCCGGCCTTAAGTGACTCTATCTGCTTAATCATTACCTGATATTCTTCAAGTTGATCTCTGTCATATTCGTAAACCGTATTGGCATATTCCACTCTGTTGATGAAGTCAGACAAGCTTCCCGACTCTAAGAAAATTGTGATTATGTCATCATCACCTTTTTCGTACATATACTTCATACGAACCTTCATCTCTTCGTACTTGGCATCGGCAGCCTTCTGTGCTTCCTTAATATCTGCCTCAGCATCTGCAATGTCTGCGTTTGTCTGGGAAATGTCTGATTCTAATTCGTTAATACTTGAAAGAACTCCCACAAGCTCTTGATCAAGCGAACTAATCTCGCTCTGAAGCTGCTGCTTCTCTTGAGTAAGCTGAGATACGCTCTTAGCTGCAAATACTGAGTTAGATGTTACTACAAGCGCTGTTATTGTAACGCCCACACCCAGTACTCTCAGAATTCTCTTTTTGTTCTTGGTAATACACTTGATTCGATTGGAAATATTCATCTGATCCTTCCTTTCTTTTCTTTGTAAGTATTATCCTAATTATCCTATTAGTATTATACCGGCATTTTTCTGAAATGTTAAGCCCTAACTTAACATTTCTGTATTATCTACCCGAAAGCGTCTCCTGAAGTGCAACACACTTATCGGCAAAGCAAAGAATCGCCGCTTCTCTGCTTCTCGGAACCTTGGTAATTGTAAGAGGCCACATATGTGTCTCTATGGTATCATGCATCTTATCCGATATGTCGAATACTTCCTTAGCATTGTCCGCCGCAACCTTAGAATGAGTAAAGCCGTGATTAGAAAAGAAATCCTTCGGCGTCGGCGCAGGTAAGTCGTGCCAATCATACAAGAAAAAATCGTGTAAAAGTGCTGCCGGCACAAGCAAATTGTCGTCTGCGTTAAGATGCAATTTATTATTGATAAGGTAACTTAGCTTGGCAACACGCCTGCAATGGTCGTATGTCGTAGTGTCGCCATGCTGTATAAAATCCTTCATATGTTGAACCATCGGATGACTGTCGTACCTATCAATTAATGCCTTAAACCTCTCCTCATCTCTTGGGTTCATATACTCCCCCGGTAGTACCCGAAGTTAATTCGGGCATTATTTGTTAAATCTTAATTATACTATTTTATCACTAAATTGTGATATCTCTGTGTCCTATGCGTCATTTTCAAAAATAGGTGTTATGCGTTGTTATCTCTTATAAATTCAACGAATTCCTCCTGCGGAACGGGCTTAGAAAAGTAATAGCCCTGAATATAATCACAGCCTATCTTCTTAAGATAATCATATTGTTCCTTAGTCTCAACACCTTCGGCAACGACCATGGAATCCATTGAATGAATCACATTCTGCAGTTTGGCGAATACATTCTGTAGTCTCTCTTCGCTTGTGGAATACTGCGTCATCTCCTTATCAAACTTAACGATTCTAAAGTCGGATGTAACCATTCTCTCAATATTGGCATAGCCCGTACCGAAGTCGTCAAGGGCAAGAGAATAGCCGCGTTCACCAAGTGCCTCAAGGTTCTTCGTAAATACAGCCGGCGAATAATTAGATGCCGTCTCAGTAACTTCGAGACATAAGTACTTCGGATCTATTTTATATTTCTTAACGATTGATTCAACATTTTCAATAAAATCCTTCTGAAGACATTGGATTACCGACAAGTTAAGCTCTATGTAGTGAAGTCCAAGCTTCTCCATATCATTGTCGGCAACAAACTTACATACTGTCTCCAGCACGAAATCACCGATTGCAACAATGGTACCGTTATTCTCGGCAATTGGTATAAATTCAGCCGGAGAAATAGGCCCAAGCTCAGGGTCTGTAAGTCTTACCAGCGCCTCCGCCGTAACGAACGTATCCTTATCCAAATCCCTGATGGGCTGATAATAAACCTCGAAATTATTATTCTTAAGGCCTCTCTCAATAGCATTTTCCACAAGATTAACACGTATATGCTCACTGATGTTGAGTTCCTTAATATCAATTACACCGCCAACACTTCTCTCCATATTGTTGAAATATCTGACAAGCGCCACAACGTTCTCAAAGCCTTCTGTATCGCCGGGATACTCAATATTAGTCATCAGTATATCGCAGGAAATATCTAAGCCTTCTATCTCCCAACTGTCACTAAGCTCATCATAAAGCCTGTTCGTCAGCTCATCAGTCTTCTCAGTCTCGGTATTAAGAATAGCTATTGTTGATTCGCTGATTCTAAAGCAACTGCCGAGGTCAAACTGATTGCCCACATGGGACGCAATGTTGAGGGCTAAGGCTTTCGTATTATTGTGTCCGAACGTGTCAGACAGGGCATCGTAATTGGCAATTCGTATAAGAATTATGGAAAAGGGATACTCATTTCTAACCATCTTCAATCCCGTCTCAATAAGATAATCTTTATCGACGAGATTCGTATCATCCTCTATATGGGCTCGACCGTGCTCCTCGAAGAAATACATAATAAACGCTGACATAGACAGCATGAAACTACGTATTGCCGCATTGGGCCAGAATATCTGAACTATAATCGTGATTAAATTAATTGCCGTAACAAGAATAATCATTTTCTTGAATGATTTGTCAAGCAGCTCTCTCTTACGATACGTATAGATAAGCGTCCATATGAAATAACCCGCAGGAACAATATTAACAAGAGGATAAAGAGGTCCTCTCACAAATCCTTCCTCGAGATTATAATAGAATATCGTATTAAACTTGGGCATCAAAAGAATTAAAATAACACATATGGCAAGCGGAGTATAGATAAGCGCATTCTTTACCTTGGTGCGCACCTCTGTCATCTCTACCTGAGACATTACGAACATCAGGAAATAGAACGTTACAAATGTATGTGCCATAAAGAAAAGCATATTAAAAACAAGGACGACCGATTCGTCAAACCTGTATGTAACCGCGTCCGCCCTGCAAATATCAAAAACAGGTACCAAAAATGCAGCCACGGTCAGATGACATAATATCTTGAATGAAGAATTCATGATATGTTTTGTCGAAATAACCATAACAATCAGCACTAAAAATGCTATTATGCTGGCCACATCAAAATAGAAATTAAACGTCATATTACTCCCCCAAAAAACCTTTGAGAATTACACACAGAGTTATTATATCAGAAAACGAAGAAAAACACACTCTTTTTTATTAAGATTTCAAGGTTATTCATGCGACTTCTGTTCTCGTGGGTTATCGGTGGTATTTTGGGGACGATTTTAGACTAATTCGCTGATATCGTATCCCAGGAATTCAAGGAGATTCCGGCAGGCGTAATCCACGTCCTCGTAGGTCGTAACGAAGTCTCCGGTATACCAAGGATCCGCTATGCTGCGTCCCGTTTTCTTCGGGATATCTAGCATAAGCTTAATCTTGTCATCAGTATCTCGTCCCGTGATTCTTGTAACATTTCTTATGTTGGCGATATCGGCGCAGAGAATGTAATCGAACTTGTTGTAGTCAGCTCTCGTAATCTGACGAGCTCTCTTGCCTGAGAAATCAGTATAAGCCGTCCTTCCGATTCCGTGCCTCCTTAGCTCTTTCTTCGCCGGCGGGTAAATGGGATTACCCTCCGCACCCCAGATTTCCTCCGTGCTGGTGGCTGCTGATTCAATTATAAAGTCATCCTTAACGCCAAGCTTCTCCACCATATCTTTAAGAACGAATTCGGAGATAGGTGATCGGCAGATGTTGCCATGGCAGATGAAAAGGATCCTAGTCATTCATTTCCCTCTCTTGTTTTATCTCGGTTTATCCCGGATTTATCTCGGATATTAGCCATTTTTCAAGGTTTTCGGAATTTTGGTTAAATGACCGTTTTTCGGCATTTCTCGGCTTATCTCAGCCTATTTCGTCCTTCAAATGGTCTAAAGATTGGTCTAAATTGGCCTAATTTTTTCATTTTAGACCATTCAAATATTATTCCGACATTTGCCGTTTTCCTATGGCATAATTTTTTCTAAACCCTTATTTTCTGCGGTTTTCAGCCATTCGTACCATATTTTATTACCGAATGCTCATTATCTTTTATGCCCAACTTCTTATACTCTTCATTTGCCTCGGCCTGTTTCTTAGCCATCTTCTCCATCTCGTCCTTGGCATCATCGAACTTCAGATGAGTATACGTATTCAACGTAACACTTATATCAGAGTGACCCATAAGGTATTGCAGCACCTTGGGATTCATTCCCGACTTAGCCATATTCGAACAATATGTATGACGGCACACATGCGGTGTAATTCTCGGAAGCTGTACACGATAAATGCTATTATACTTATCAACCGCATGCTGAAAGTACTTCTCCCAATGCAGCGCAACCATCGGCTTCCCATCCTTGTCAAACCAAAGAAATCCGGAATAACCATCAATCATCGGCTCCACCTTTAACTTTGGTCTTCTTGCAAGGATTCTCTCAAAGCACTCATACACATCATCCTGCATCGGAATAACTCTCTTCCCGGCATTGGTTTTAGTTGTATTAATATACACTAATGCCCCTGTCTTCTGTAATTGATGGTCAATGTTAATCGTCCTGTTCTCCATATCGACATCTGATATGGTTAAGCCTGTGAACTCCGAAATACGCATCCCCGTATTAAAAAGAATGTAAAAGCCATCGTAATATCTACAGAAATGTGAGTCATTCTTAACAAATTCAAGAAATGTCCTTTCTTGCTTTCTCGAAATAGCTTCCCTTGTTACAGCATCATTTACCAAAACAGTAGCTATCAGGAAATCAAATGGATTCTTCCGAAGTATGTCATCATCGACAGCCATCTGAAACGCTGGGCGAAGCACTCCTCTAATAGTATGAATAGAAGAATAGCTTTTCTTATCCACCTGCTGTAATTTAATCAACCATTCTTTGGCATCGGAGAGTCTTACTCTATCGATTCTCTTAGCGCCAAATGGATCTCTTTCCAATAATCTGAGTACTGTTCCATATCCGGCTCTCGTCGTATGCTTAACTCCGGTTTTTGTTGCAACATATTTCTTCGACAGTTGAAGAACAGTCAGACCACCACCATCAGGAAGAATATCATCTTCAAGATCTCTATTAATTATTTTTTCTTGTTCTCGCAGAGGCAAGTTGTCTCTTTTCCCGTACGGAAGACTATCAGTCGCCACCAATCTCCAACTGTAAACCGATTTACGTTTACCGTTAGCGTCAGTATATCTAAACCTATAGCGTCCGTCCGCTTCTTGGCTCTCCCCTGTGCGCAAAATACGATTCTTATTATCTCGTCTTTTCTCGCTCATTCTACGTTATCTCCTTTCTTAATCGGAGAGCCGTATTCTATATGCTTTTATAGATACATAGTCCTATATAACTATGTACAAATAGCATAACACAGAAACAACTCTTTCTCCATAAGAACCTTGTTAAATGATCAAATAATATTCATCTTTTCATCCATGTACTTTTCAAACTGTGCTCGTTTGATTAACGCTCTGTTACCGTTCCACAAAACAAAGTCATCATCCTTATGTTCTTGAACAAAAAGTTTAAGCTTCTTGTATCCGATTCCGAAATATTCCGATGCCTCATTCAATGTCAACGTATATTTCTTCCACCAAGGTAGAACCAAATTGTTTTCCTTATTGATTCATTAGAATGTAATGTTGCCACCTTTGATTTTGAATGCGAGAAGCTCAATAAACAGTATAATAAGAACCTTGCCTACAATGATGTTAAGTCACACCACTATATCATTAGCTTTGATCCAAAGGATTCAAACTATACAGCTCAACCATCTGGAACAATATGCAAAACAGCTTTATGCAGTCGGCTCGTTTAATGTCATCATAGTCGTACATACTATGAACCAGCCAATGCCTATTGATTGATGAAGGGATTTTTCCATTAAGTTTATCTTGCCAATTACTATCATCGAAAAACTTTAACAATGCAAAAGAAAGCTGAATCAATATACTTTTCTCATTATCAAAACATCCCTCATGTTTTATCGATCTAAAAAAGTCTATTGTTTTTTTGCTCGCTGATTGTTTTTTGCAGATTGATTATATGGGAATGAGCCACTAAAATACTTGCCTCCATATTTTTCTTGAATCACTTTACCATAACACTTCCAGCACTGACTAACATTCGATTCACTGTCATGTGTTTTTAAATATTGATTTATGCTCGTTGAATCTATAAGACCGGCAAGTAATACAGAACTAGTGGAGCGTTTCAATGACTTTTTTACTTAAAAATTATGCACTAAATACACTAAATTATATTGACA